>JBJFGE010000041.1:0-41078 GCA_051892435.1 Eubacterium sp. | reverse complement strand
CGGGTGGCTGTTTGGTTTGCTCTTCAAGCAAACCTGCCTAAAGGCATAAGTAAAAGCGGCAAGAAGAAAGCTTGCCGCTTTTATTAATTTTTTTAAACACAAATAAAAACGGTGCAGAATTATGTCTGCACCGTCTATTTATTTTACATATACTTTTTGATTTCGTCAACCATATCGGTCTTTTCCCAGGAAACATCAAGGTCTTCCCTACCCATATGGCCATATGCGGCAACATTGCTGTAAATAGGCTTTCTTAAATCAAGTCTGTCAATGATTGCTGAAGGACGAAGGTCGAATACCTTATTAACGATTTCACTGATTTCCTCATCAGATTTAACACCTGTGTTAAAGGTATCAACCATAACTGAAACAGGCTTTGCAACACCGATAGCGTATGCAAGCTCAACCTCACATTTCTTCGCAAGGCCGGCAGCAACAACATTTTTTGCTACCCATCTTGCAGCGTAAGCAGCACTTCTGTCAACCTTAGTCGGATCTTTACCGCTGAATGCACCGCCACCGTGACGTGCATATCCACCGTAGGTATCAACGATAATCTTTCTTCCTGTCAAACCTGAATCACCTGCAGGACCACCAATCACAAATCTTCCTGTTGGATTTACAAAATATGTAATGTCCTCGTCAATAAACTGGGCAGGAATAGTTGTTTTAATTACCTTTTCAATTATATCCTCTCTAAGCTGTGCAAGCTCAACATCAGCACTGTGTTGGCTTGATACAACCACTGTCTTAACCTTAACAGGCTTATCATCCTCATATTCAACAGTTACCTGAGTTTTTCCGTCAGGATAAAGATAAGGAAGAGTACCGTTTTCTCTAACCTCAGTAAGCTTAACTGCAAGCTTATGAGCAAGGCTGATTGGAAGCGGCATAAGCTCCTCAGTTTCATCACAGGCATAACCAAACATCATACCCTGATCCCCTGCTCCATTGAGATTATATTTATCTTCCTCACTGTTTTTAAGCTCATATGACTTATCAACGCCCATAGCAATGTCTGTTGATTGCTTATCAATTGCTGTGAGAATAGCACAGGTATTTCCGTTAAAGCCTTTTTTATCGTCGTCATAACCGATATCGCAAATTATTTTCCTGGCAACAGCAGGAATATCAATCTGAGCATTAGTTGTAATCTCACCCATAATAAGCACCTGACCTGTGGTACACGTGGTTTCGCAGGCAACACGGCTCATGGGGTCCTGCTTGATAAGCTCGTCAAGTATGCCGTCTGATATCTGGTCACAAATTTTATCAGGATGACCCTTTGTTACAGACTCGCTTGTAAATAAATGTTTTGACATATTAGTTCCTCCTTAGAAATAAAAAAAGCACACGTACCAAGCGTGTGCACAAAGGCCTCATCACTCGATATACGCAGGTATTAGCACCTTACAGTAAGCAGGTTGCTGTGGCGTCAATGGGCCTGTCCCTCAGCCACTCTTGATAAAGCTTATTTATATTACGTGACAATGATACAACAAACCAATGAATATGTCAACCCAAATTTTAATTAGAAATAAAAAATATAATTTTTAACAAAAATACGTTCATTTACAAAATAAAATTATCAATACTGTTGCATTTTGTTTATAATTAGTTTATAATTAACTTGTATATAAATACAGATTTTGCACATTAAGGAGGAAATATAATGGCAAAGAAAACCGTATTCATTACCGGCGGTACCGGTAATATGGGTTGGGCTGCTGTTCAGGAAATGATGAAGCATCCAAGTGATATTAACATCAAGATGCTCGCAAGAAAGAGCCCAAAGAATGAAGAAAAGCTTAAGCCCCTTATGAGTAAGCCAAACGTTAAAATCGTTTGGGGCGACCTTGGCGACTATGACAGCATTTTAGAGGGTGTTACCGGCTCCGACTACGTTCTTCACGTAGGTGGTATGGTATCTCCTACTGCTGACTGGAAGCCTTACAGAACTCAGAAAACAAATATCGGCGCTGCTCAGAATATTTGTAAAGCAGTTCTTGCTCAGCCTGATCCTGATGCTGTAAAGGTTTGCTACATCGGTACTGTTGCTGAAACAGGTGGACGTAACTATCCTATTCATTGGGGACGTTGCGGTGACCCGATTAAAATTTCTATCTATGACCATTATGCTATTTCAAAGACTGTTGCTGAGCGTACATTTGTTGAAAGCGGCATTAAAAATTGGGTTGTAATGCGTCAGTCAGGTATTCTTTATCCTAATATTCTCAAGAATATGGACCCAATTATGTTCCATGTTCCTGTAAATGGTGTTCTTGAGTGGTGTACTGTTGAAGATTCAGGTCGTCTTATGTGTAACCTTGTTCTTGAAGATAAGGCAGGTCATCTTGGTGCTGATTTCTGGAATCATTTCTATAACATCGGTTCAGGTAAGGAATACAGAATTTCTAACTATGAATTTGAATGTCTCCTTCTCGGTACACTCGGTCTTGCAGGTCCTGAAAAGCTCTTTGACCCTAACTGGTTTATCACAAAGAACTTCCACGGTCAGTTCTATGCAGACGGTGACAAGCTTGAGGATTATCTCCACTTCCGTGAGAATCTTCCTGTTAAGGATTATTTTGACAGACTTGCTACTCAGGTTGAGTTCTATTTCAAAATACCAAGATATCTTCCAAAGAATCTTGTTGCAGCTTGTGCAAAGCCATTCATGAAGAAGATTGCTGAAACTCCTGATTTCGGTACTCTTGACTGGGTTAAGCAGAATAACGAGGTTCGTTTGAGTGCTTATTATGGTTCACTTGATGAGTGGAAGAAGATTCCTTCAAAGTGGGAAGACTTTGAAATCATTAAGTTTGATAAGGATAACAGTGCTGCTGAGCAGTATAAGCTTGACCACGGTTATGATGAGTCTAAGCCTGAATCAGAGCTTGATATTGAAGATATGAAGCAGGCTGCTAAGTTCCGCGGCGGTGAGTGTCTCAGCGAAACAATGGTTAAAGGTGATATGGCTACAAAGCTTAAATGGAAATGCGGTACCTGCGGTGCTGAATTTGAAGCTTCACCGGCTCTTATTCTTCTTGGTGGTCACTGGTGTCCGGAATGCTACATTCCTCAGAAGGAATGGAACTATGATGCTGTTGCAAGAACAAATCCGTTCTTTGCTCAGGTTTGGTATCCAAGCCACAGAAAAGATGAAAATAATGTTTATAAGTTTGATGATATGTTCCAGATTGACGGCGTTAAGTGGGACGACATCAAGAGATAAAATAAAATCTGTATACATAAATATAACCCCTCTTGAAAAAGAGGGGTTTTTATTATTGAATAAATTCCTTAATTTGCTCCGGAGAAAAAGAATAAGCTTTGTTACAAAAATGACATTGTACTTCTGTATTCTCTCCGCTATCAATCATTTCCTGAAGTGCCTTTCTGCCTGTTGAAATCAGAGCACCGACAACCTTATCTCTTGAACAGTTGCATTTATAAAACGCTTCGCTCTCGTCAAGCTTCTCAATATTCAGTCCTTTCATCGCTCTAATAGCAATATCATCGGCAGTCATGCCTTTTGAAAGCATAGCCGTGACAGGTTCAATATCACTTATTGAATATTCAATTTTACTGATTGTTTCCTCAGGACATCCGGGCAAAAGCTGAATCATAAAGCCTCCGGAGGCACAAACAGATAAATCGGGATTTACAAGAACTCCCAAGGCACATACTGTAGGAGTCTGTTCTGAGACAGCATAATAATTAGTGATGTCTTCAGCAATTTCACCGCTTACAATCTGTGAACTGCCTGAATATGGCTCTTTCATACCAATATCCTTAATTACATAAAGATAACCATCAGTACCTACTGTTCCCTTAACATCAAGCTTACCTTTACTGTTAAGGGGAATTTCAACTACAGGATTTTCAACGTATCCCCTTACATTACCGTTACAGTCTGAAACTGCTATCATAGTTCCGGCAGGACCGCCACCGTTAAGTTTTAACGTAATACTGTCATCCTTACCTTTAAGCATATCTCCCATCATTGATGCGGCTGTCATAAGTCGTCCTAAAGCGGCAGTATTTACAGCAGAGGTCTTATGAATATGCTCCATTTCCGATACTATATCGGTCGTATCGGCAGCAATCACAAATGCACTGCCGTCTTCTGTAATATATCTAACAATTTTTCCCATATATTAATTTTTCCTTTTGCAAACAAAATATAATCTTTCACTGTTATTTTTCGCAAAATCAAAGCTCAAATCATCATATATTGCGACGATATCAAAGTTATACAGAGCAGATTTTAACTCGTCGACAGAATAAGCTTTTTCACAAAACTCTTCACTATATCTATCATAGTTTTTACCGTTGAAAACAAAAAAATCAAGTAAAATGCGTACAACATTATCCTCAAGAAGCTCATTGTCCCAAGATAAAAAGAAATTCTCTTCATCAAATACAAACGTATTATCGGCAAGAACTTCATTATGCTTATAAACTGTATTAACATCAAAAATAAAAACACCGTAATCATTTAAAGCGTTATAAACGCAGTTAAAGCATTTTTCAACCTTTGACAAGTCAATAATATGATTGATGCTATCAAGACAGCATACACACAAATCAAATTTTTCTTCAAGAGAAAAATCAGTCATATCACCGTAATATAACTTAATATCGCCTTGTGCCTTGCTGTCAGCCACAGAAAGCATTTGTGACGATAAATCAAGACCGATTACGTCAAAACCTTTCTTGCTCAAATTCAAAGCGACAGAGCCTGTTCCACAGGCAAGGTCAAGCACTTTTCCTTTTCTATCGGAAATAGAACTATAAAGGCGTATTAAATAATCGGTCCTTTTTTCGTATTCAACATTTTCGGTTAAAGCGTCATAAAATTCAGCAAATGTATTATAACTGCTCATTTTCTTCCTGTGCCTTAATTCGCTCAAATATTTTATCGTAGCCATCACAGCCATACTGTAAAGAACGGTTTACCCTGCTGATTGTAGCAGTTGAAGCACCTGTGGCATTAACAATATCTGTGTAAACACATTTTTCCGAAAGCATTTTTGCGACTACGAGCCTTTGGCTGATTGTTTTAAGCTCCTGAACAGTACACAAATCTTCAAAAAAAGCGTAACAATCTTCTTGAGTTTCAAGTGCAAGAATAGCTTTAAATAAAAAATCAAGGTTATCATCCTGTAATTTTCTGCTCATAAATTATCACCTCGTTACAGTAATCATATTGTAACACACTAAATCGTGAAAGTAAAGAAAAATTCCCGAATAAATCGGGAATTTTAATTATTCCTTTATAAGCTCATCATAAAAATCAAAGCAATCAAAAGTAGCGTAATAATCGGTTGGGGTTTCAGCCCTGCGAATAAGCTTAAAAGAACCGTCGCTTTGAAGCAAAATTTCAGCACTTCTGAGCTTTCCGTTGTAATTGTAGCCCATTGAAAATCCGTGTGCACCTGCATCATGAATGAAGAGATAGTCACCCATATCAATTTTCGGAAGCATTCTGTCAACAGCAAATTTGTCACAGTTTTCGCAAAGAGAGCCGGTTATATCATACTTACAGTCATATGGTTGATTTTCCTTGCCAAGAACTGTGATGTGGTGATATGCACCGTAAATTGCAGGTCTCATAAGGTTAGCTGCACAAGCATCAACTCCTACGTATTCCTTATATGTATGCTTTTCATTGATTGCCTTTGTTACCAATCCGCCATAAGGTCCAAGCATATATCTGCCAAGCTCGGTAAAAATTGCAACATCGTCCATTCCCGCCGGAACAAGAACTTCCTCATAAGCCTTTCTTACACCATCACCGATTACAAAAATATCGTTTGGCTCCTGTTCAGGTCTGTAAGGAATTCCTATACCTCCCGAAAGATTGATAAATGTAATATGTATACCAAGCTTTTTGTTAAGGTCAACAGCAAGCTCAAAGAGAATTTTTGCAAGCATCGGGTAATACTCATTAGTCACGGTATTTGAACAAAGGAAGGAATGAATACCAAATTCCTCAACACCCTTATCTCGCATAATTTCAAAAGCCTTATAGATCTGCTCGGTTGTCATTCCGTATTTTGCATCACCGGGGTTATCCATTATATCGTTGGTAATCTTAAATACCCCGCCCGGATTATAACGACAGCTCATTTTTTTAGGAAGCTTACCGCAAGCCTTTTCAACTGCCTCAATATGAGTAATATCATCAAGGTTTATAATTCCGCCTAAATCATCACAATACTTAAACTCTTCAATAGGTGTATCATTTGATGAAAACATAATGTCATCGCCAACAGCACCAACAGTTCTTGACATCATAAGCTCAGGCTTTGAAGAGCAGTCACAGCCGCAACCGTATTCACGTAAAATATTAATCAAAAACGGATTAGGTGTTGCCTTAACTGCAAAATATTCCTTATATCCCTTATTCCAAGAAAATGCTTTCTTCAGATTTTCCACATTTTCTCTAATTCCTTTTTCGTCATAAATATGAAAAGGTGTAGGAAACTCAGCCGCAATTTCTTCAACTTTTTCCTTTGTTACAAAGGGCTTCTTTTCCATTTATTAATCCTCCTGTATCATCACAGATTTCTCTATATAATTTTTAATTCCGTTAATCCCCTGCCCTGTTACGGCAGAAAAAGGTATAACATGAACATCTCCTGCAAATTCAAGCTCCTGCTTAGAAAGCTTCAGTCTTTCCTCATAGGCTTTTTTCTTCAGCTTATCAGCCTTTGTCATAACAATAATGAAAGGAATATCCATCTCCTTCATAAAGTTAATCATACCCTCGTCATCCTTTGTTAATGGATGCCTCATATCAATAAGCTGAACAACAAGAGCAATGTTTCTATCTGTTTTAAAATATCCTTCCATTAGCTCACTAAAGCGATTAAGCTCCTGTTTGCTTAATTTAGCATATCCATAACCCGGTAAATCCACAAATTTAACATTATCAACATCATAAAAGTTAATGGTAACTGTTTTACCCGGAACAGAGCTTACTCTTGCGAGCTGTTTTCTGTTAAAGAGCTTATTCAAAAGAGAACTTTTACCAACATTAGATCTGCCTGCAAAGGCTATTTCAGGCTCATTGCTTTCAGGCAGCTGAGATAAAAGACCATATGCTTTTTCAAATTGAGCTAAATTGTAATTCATAGTATTCACCTATTGAGTAACAGATGCAGACTTGTCTGTTTTTGACGGAACTATAATGTTGTTTTTTGTAGCCTCAGCCTTTTTATTTATTGGTTTTACCTTTGATTCCAAAGCAACTGAAACAACATCATCAAATGTTTTCGCTGTTATAAAGGTAACTGTAGCCTTAACTTCATCGGAAACATCCTCTAAATCTTTTTCGTTTTCCTTTGGAATAATCACTGTATCACAGCCTGCTTTGTATGCAGCCATTGACTTTTCTTTAAGTCCACCAATAGGAAGTGCTTTACCTTTAAGGCTGACTTCACCTGTCATAGCAACATTTGATTTTATCGGTATTCCTGTAAGCTCACTTACAAGTGCTGTTGTTATCGCAAGGCCTGCTGATGGTCCATCCTTAGGAATTGCACCTTCCGGTGCATGGATATGTATATCCTTTGTTTTATAAAAGGAACTGTCTATTCCAAAACAATCTGCTTTAGAACGAACAAAGGAAACTGCTGTTTTTGCACTCTCCTGCATTACGTCACCAAGATTTCCTGTCAGTTCAATTTTGCCTGTACCGTCAAGCGCTGATACCTCAATGGGAAGCATTGTTCCGCCAACGCTTGTCCAAGCAAGACCATTTACTGTTCCAACAAGATTTTCTTTGCTTACATTGTCCTTTGTATATTTCCTTTTGCCGAGATATTTTTCAATATTTTCTGACGTTACTTTAAAAGTCTTTTCTCCGCTTTCAAGAGCAACTGTTCCCTTCCTGCAAAGAGTGGCAATTGTTTTTTCAAGATTTCTGACACCTGCTTCACGTGTATAAGATTCAATAATATCGTAAATTGCGTCATCAGAAATTTTAAATTCCCTGCCGTTTAGTTTATGCTTATCCATTTCCTTTTTAACAAGATGCCTTTTAGCTATGTTGAACTTCTCTTCAATAGTATAAGAATTAAGCTCGGTAACCTCCATTCGATCATAAAGAGGCTCTGCTATGGAAGAAATGTTGTTAGCAGTTGTAATAAAAAGTACCTTGCTCAAATCAAGCGGAAATTCTATATAATGGTCAGTAAAGGTACTGTTTTGCTCCGGATCAAGAGCTTCAAGTAAAGCTGATGATGGGTCGCCCTTAAAGTCATTACCAACCTTGTCTATTTCATCAAGAAGAATAATCGGATTCATTGTTCCGGCCTTGATTACTGCCTCAACAATTCTCCCCGGCATTGCACCTATATAAGTCTTTCTGTGACCTCTGATTTCCGCCTCATCGTGAATACCGCCCAAAGCAATGCGTACATATTTTCTTCCCATACTTTTAGCAAGAGATTTTACAATAGAGGTTTTACCTACTCCGGGAGGTCCCGCAAGGCAGAGAATTTGACCGCTGAAATCGGGATTTCTTTTGTAAACAGCAAGAGAGTCAACAACTCTTTCCTTAACCTTATCAAGACCGTAATGGTCCTTATCAAGAATTTTTCTTGCTTTTTCAAGGTTAATGTTGTCCTTAGAATATTTACCGAAAGGTATCTCAAGACATTTGTCGAGGTAGTTTCTTTCAACAGTACCCTCGTGAGATCCGCCTGGCATTTTCATCAGCTTGTTACATTCTTTTAAAAGCTTTTCTCTGATTTCGTCTGAACATTTTAGAGAATTGATTTTTTGCCTGTATTCTTCTGCTTCTTCTATTGGATTATCGCTTTCTCCAAGAGTATCAGCGATAACCTTCATTTCTTCTCGAAGATAGTATTCACGCTGATTTTTGTCAATTTCCTCTTGAACCTTTTCCTGAATTTCAGCTTCAATTTCAAGAGAAGTGTTTTCCTTTTTTAAAGCAACAATTAGCTTAGTAAGCCTATCAATAGGTTTAAGCGTTTCAAGTATAATCTGTTTATCGTTATAATCAAGAAAGGTGTTAGAACAAACATAATCAGCAAGTTCACTGCTTGCTTTAATAGATGTTACCTTAGCAATGACATCACTGCTGATTTTCGGCATAAGCGAAGAATATGTTTCAAATTCTTTTTTTAACGCTCTTTGATAAGCTGTTTCCTCAATGCTTATTTCGAGGTTATCATTATCAAAAATGATTTCAACAGTACCTAAAAGATATTGTCTGCTACTGTCAAGATTTATAATTCTTCCTCTTTCAATACCTTCAACAACAACTCTTAAATTTTCGCTGTTTGGTATTCTAAGCATCTGCTTTATTTTGCAAAAAACACCAATCTCATATATGTCAGATAAGGCAGGTTCATCTATAGTTGCGTCCTTTTGGCAAACAAGAAAAACGTTTTGATCCTTTTCCATTGCAACCTTGAGTGCCTTAACACTCTTTTTTCTTCCAACGTCAAAATGAAGCACCATACCCGGAAAAACAACAAGCCCTCTTAAAGGAATTATCGGCACTTCGCAGATATTTGTATCATCAATATTATTGTTATCAAAAATTTCTGTATATTCTGTCATTTAAAAACCTACTTATATAATATAAATTATATTAAATTATATACTAATACACCAAAAAAGGCAATAACTAATTTTACAACATTTATTGCCAAGATATAAAAACAGCACATCCGCTAAGACGTGCTGTAAAAATATGGTTAATCAAGCATTTTTTAAACTGTCTGCTGTAAGAAGCTTAGGCTGTTTGTTAGGGTTACGAAGAATGATTGGTTCATCGCCTTTTCTTACCGAATCCTCTGTGATAATAATTTTTTCAATAGTATAATCACTTGGAACCTTATACATAAAATCAGTAAGAACTGACTCAAATACACTTCTAATTCCTCTGGCACCTGTATTTCTATCAAGAGTAATATCAGCAATAGCCTCCAATGCATCCTTTTTAAACTCAAGAGTAACCGAATCCATTTCAAAAAGCTTTTGATACTGCTTGACAATAGCATTTTTTGGCTCAGTCATAATTCTGATTAGGGCATCCTTGTCAAGATTTTCAAGAACCGTAATGACAGGAATTCTTCCAATTAACTCAGGAATAAGTCCGTATTTAACTAAGTCGTGCTGAACGGTTTGCTTTAAAATATCAGTTTTATCTACCTTGTCAGCTCCGATATCAGCACCGAAACCCATAGCCTTGCCGCCGATACGTTTTTCAATTATCTTATCAATTCCGTCAAACGCACCACCGCAAATGAATAGAATATTACTTGTGTCAATTTGTATAAATTCCTGCTGAGGATGCTTTCTGCCACCACCCGGAGGAACATTAGAAACAGTGCCCTCAAGAATTTTAAGGAGTGCCTGTTGAACACCTTCACCGCTTACGTCACGGGTTATTGAACGATTTTCACTTTTTCTTGAAATTTTATCAATTTCATCAACATAAATAATACCGCGTTGTGCTTTTTCTATATCAAAATCAGCTGCCTGAATAAGACGGAGAAGAATATTTTCAACATCCTCGCCAACATATCCTGCCTCAGTAAGAGTAGTAGCATCAGCAATTGCAAAAGGTACATTCAAAATCTTTGCAAGGGTCTGAGCAAGCATTGTTTTTCCGACACCTGTAGGACCCAACAAAAGAATATTACTTTTCTGAAGCTCTACACTATTTGTATTATTTGAGCTGTAAATTCTCTTATAATGATTATATACAGCGACAGAAAGAGCTTTCTTTGCCTCCTCCTGACCGATAACATACTCATCAAGCTTAGCCTTAATCTCTTCAGGCTTAGGCAAAACGGAATTATCCGGTGTGGAATGAGGTCTGTTAGGTGACGAGGTTTCTTCAATTAAATCATAGCAAAGTGCTACGCATTCATCGCAGATAAATACACCCGGACCCTCTATTAACTTATGAACCATTGATTCAGATTTGCCGCAAAAAGAACATCTTGCGACAGCCTTTCTTGAATCGTCACGTGCCATTAAATCTACCTCTAAAATTATCTTTTATCAATAACCTTGTCTACAAGACCAAATTCAAGTGCTTCCTGTGCAGAGAGCCAATGGTCTCTGTCAGTAGCCTGAGTTAATTCCTCAAGAGTTTTACCGCAGTTTTCAGCCATAATTGAATTAAGCTTTTTCTTAGTTCTGAGAATGTGCTGTGCGGCAATTTCAATTTCAGTAGCTTGACCTTCGGTTTTTCCAAGTGGCTGATGAATCATAACCTCAGCATTGGGAAGACAAATTCTCTTTCCCTTTGCACCGCTTGAAAGGAGAAAAGCACCCATTGAAGCAGCCATACCGATACAGATTGTTGACACATCGCATTTAATGTACTGCATTGTATCGTAGATAGCCATACCGTCAGTTACAGAACCGCCGGGGCTATTGATGTAAAGGCTGATATCCTTCTCTTTGTCCTGACCCTCAAGAAATAAAAGCTGAGCAACAACAAGTGATGCTGTTGAAGAATTTACTTCATCAGACAAAACAATAATTCTGTCATTTAAAAGTCTTGAAAAAATGTCCATTGAGCGTTCGCCGGCACCGGTCTGCTCAATAACGTAAGGTACTAATGCCATTAAAATCACTATCCTTTAAAATTTGCAAAAATTGTAAAATTATTCCTTTACTGCTGAATTAACAATGACATCAACAGCTTTTCTTGTTTTAATATCAGCAGCAAGCTGGTCAGCAGGAACTGCATTCTTAACCTGCTCTGCATCCATTTGATATTGCTCTGCAAGCTTATTAACCTCTGCCTCAATTTCCTCTTCGGTAGCTTCAATCTTTTCAGCGTCAACGATTGCTTCAAGAGCAATAGAAGCCTTAACCTGATTCTCAGCACCCTCTCTGAAGGTTGCCTTAAAGCTGTCCATATCCTGTCCCATATAAGAAAGATATGTGTTGAGGTCGATACCCTGCATCTGAAGTCTGTATGCATAATCCTGAATCATTTCATCAGTTCTCTTGTCAAACATACATTCAGGAATTTCACATTCCATATTTTCTACAACCTGCTCAATAAGCTGGTTCTCAAAATCTGACTTTGCTTTCTCTTCTTTTCTTTCGGAAATCTGCTTTTTCAAATCGTCTTTGAGTTCATCAAGAGTATCAAATTCTGAAACGTCCTTTGCAAATTCGTCGTCAAGCTCAGGCATTTCCTTGGTTTTGATTTCATGGATTTTGCACTTGAAAACAGCATCCTTGCCGCCGAGGTCACCTGCATAATCATCAGGGAATGTTACATTAACATCAAATTCCTCGTCAATCTTATGACCAACTACCTGATCCTCAAAACCTGGGATAAATGTATTAGAACCAAGCTCAAGAGGATAATTTTCGCCCTTTCCGCCGTCGAAAGCAACGCCGTCCACAAAGCCCTCAAAATCAATCTCTGCTGTGTCTCCCATTTCAGCAGCTCTGTCCTCAACAGATACAAGACGTGAATTTCTGTCAAGCATATTTGTAAGCTCTGAATCAACATCCTCATCAGTAGCCTCTGTTGGAAGCATTGCAGCTTTAAGTCCCTTGTATTCGCCAAGCTTAACCTCAGGATATACAGTTACTTTCATTTTCATCTCAACACCCTCAGCCTTGCTCATTACAGGAACTTCAAGGTCGTATGGTGAATCAACAGTTCTGAGACCTGCCTCGTCGATTGCTTCAGTAACTGCCTGTGGATAAACAATTTCAAGTGCTTCTTCATAAAAAGCACCTTCACCGTACATTTTTTCAACCATTCCCTGAGTAGCCTTACCCTTTCTGAAACCGGGAAGCTGAATAGATTTTCTCTGCTTCATAAATGCTGATTTACAAGCATCAGTAAAAACCTCAGGAGTAACAGTGACTTCAATTTCGTAAACATTTGTATCAACTTTATTTGATGATTTAAGTGCCATTTTTAGTGACCTCCTAACTAATTTTTATAATTACCGAGATGGCATTATAACATATATTAACAATAATATCAAGTTATTTTAAAATTTCTTAACAAGGTACGGAATAAAATTAAGTCTGTCGGCAGAAATTAACTTAAAGTCAATTCCATTTACGTTATCGTCAATGGAAAATTTTGCTGCCGCACCGTGAAGATGCCCATAATAACATTTTTTTATACCGGAAATAGTAAGAATATTTAGAATTTCTTCACAAACATCATTAGTTGTGATGGGCGGATAATGAAGAAAAACTATTTTTTCTTCATTTTTTGCACTGTCTATTGACGTTTTTATTCGCATAACCTCTCTGTTTAATACTTTTTCATCCTTAGCATCCTCGCTGTCAAAAAACCATCCTCTGCTTCCGCATACTGAAAAACCATCAAAATCATATGAATTGTTATGCAAAAATGAAATTGTGTCAAAGCTGTTTTCTTCAACAAATTTTTGCATTTTAGATGCTGTATTCCACCAATAATCGTGATTTCCCTTTAAAATTATTTTTTTACCGTTCAATGAATCGATAAATTTAAAATCATTATAAAGCTCTTCAAAATTCATTGCCCAGCTGATATCCCCTGCAATAACCGTATAGTCATCAGATGAAATTAAACTATTCCAATTTTTTTCTAATTTTTCTGTATAATTCTGCCATCCTTCAAAGGCATCCATAGGCTTGTTTGTTCCAAATGACAAATGAGTATCGGCTATAGCAAAGAGTGACATATTTTCTCCTTTATGAATAATTGAAATAAACGAACAAATAATATAACAGATAATTGAAGTAATTTTGGTTATCTAACTTATACCGGAAGGAGTGAAAGTAATGGATAACGAAATCAAGGGAATTAAGTGTGAGGTTAAGAACTGCAAGTATCACGACCAGTCAGACAACTGTCACGCAGGCACAATTAAGGTAGGTAATCAGTCTGCTACAAGTGTATCTGACACATCTTGTGAAACCTTTGTATGCGGTGACCATTGTGACTGTAAATAAAATACTGTTACACTAAATAACAAAAACGGCTCTGAAAACCTCTAAGATTTCAGAGCCACATTTTTTATAAATCGAGAAGACTGAATACCATCTGACTCATATCTTCTTTATTGCAAACGCTAGTAAATCTTACTGATTTGTCCTTGAGTGAAGCAAGTGGTTTTGGTATTTCAGTACCTGTAACTTTATTAAGCTCGTCAACCATTGAAAATTCGTCAAGCTCAGGTGCATTTCCGTTAAGCACCGCATTTAAAACACTTGCAGAGAACTTATATGGTGAAGCAGTAGAGTCAATAACGGTAGGAATATCGTCGCCTGTTTCCTTTACATATTCATCATAAACTTTAACTGCAACTGCTGTATGAGTATCGCATAGGTAATTATAATTATCAAAATGAAATTTAATTGTGCTGTCAACGCTTTCCTCACTTGTAAAGCCTGCATCAAAAACCTTCTGAATTTCAGAAATTAGCTTATCTGAAACTGTATACTTACCTTCGCTTGAAAGCTTTGACATAAGGTCTTTTACAAGTGCATCATCACAATCGCTCATATGATAAAGTAATCTTTCAAGGTTTGAAGAAATAAGAATATCCATTGACGGTGATGTTGTTGTATAGAAGGCTCTGTTTCTGTTATAAGTACCTGTTTTAAGGAAATCGGTCAGTACATTATTTGAATTTGATGCACAAACAAGCGTTTTAATAGGAAGGCCCATCATTTTTGCATAATATCCTGCAAGAATATTGCCGAAATTACCTGTCGGTACAACAGCGTTAATTTCATCACCTGCTTTGATTTTGCCCATTTCAATAAGGTCGCAGTAAGCAGAAAAATAGTAAACTATCTGCGGAACAAGACGTCCCCAGTTAATAGAGTTTGCAGAAGAAAACATCATATTCTTTTCTGCAAGCTGTGCTTTGATATCGTTATCAGTAAAGATTGCTTTAACTGCACTTTGAGCATCATCAAAATTTCCGTTGATGGCACAAACTGATACATTTTTACCCTCTTGAGTCGTCATCTGGAGCTTCTGCATAGGTGAAACACCGTCAACAGGATAGAATACAAGAATCTTTGTATGTTCAACGTCTTTAAATCCCTCAAGAGCTGCTTTACCTGTATCACCTGATGTTGCAACGAGAATAACGATAGTTTTTCCGTCAGCAGTCTTTTTTGCAGACACAGTCATAAGATAGGGCAAAAGCTGAAGAGCCATATCCTTAAATGCACATGTAGGACCGTGCCAAAGCTCAAGAATGTTTTTATTTCCATCTATATTAACGGTAGGAGCAATTCTTTTTGAAGAAAATTTTTCAGCTGCATATGCACCGTTTACGCAATAGTCAAGCTCTTCTTCGCTAAAATCTGTTAAATATTCTCTGAGAACGGTTTTAGCCCTGTCTATGTAGCTCATAGATACCATTGATGAAATCTTATCAATGGAAAACTGAGGAATTTCGCAAGGAACAAAAAGTCCTCCCTCCTCGCTAATACCCTGAGCAATCGCCTGAGCTGAAGTAACCTTTATAGATTTATCTCTTGTAGATGTATAAAGCATAACAATTACATTCCTTTCTTAAATCTACTATATTCTATACTAAGTCAAAAGCATTTTCAAGATGTTTTATTGATTTTACCTTATTATCTTTAGTATATATTTCAATGACATCAAAACGTGGCTGTAAATCCGTTTCAAAATTAGAAAGAAAAATTTTTGCAGATGCAATTATTTTATTTTGCTTTGAGGCAGTTACAAATTCAGCAGGAGTTCCAAAAGAATTATCCTCTCTCTGTTTAACCTCAACAAAGCAGATGTATTTTTTGTTTGCGACAATCAAATCAATTTCACCGAAACGAGTAGTAAAATTCGTTTCTATCAATTTATATTTCTTTCTTTTTAGGTATTTAGCAGCCTCAATTTCCCATAACTTGCCTTTACTGTTCATTATTTAAAACCTTTTTCAAAAAAGTTTTTCTGTGAATTTCACTTATTCCGTATTTTTCTATCATTTCATAGTGAAGCTTTGTACCGTATCCCTTATGCTTTTCAAACTGATACTCAGGATATTTTTCAGCCATTTCAAGCATATATCTGTCTCGACTAACCTTTGCTAAAATAGATGCAGCCGCAATATTAGCACTTTTGGCATCACCTTTTACAATGGTACATTCTTCAATATCAAGTCCCGGCTTTCTGTTACCGTCAATTAAAGCTATATCGGGTTTTGTATCAAGACCTTCAACTGCTCTTTTCATTGCAAGAAATGTTGCCTGTAAAATATTTATCTCATCAATTTCCTTTTCAGTTGCAATACCAATATTATAGCAAATAGCTTCACTGCATATTTTATCAAAAAGGAGCTCCCTTTTCTTTTCACTTAACTTTTTAGAATCGTTTACGCCTTCAATTATATGCCCTTTCGGTAAAACAACCGCAGCAGCATAAACAGGTCCTGCAAGAGGTCCCCTTCCTGCTTCGTCAATTCCGCAAACGATATTGTATCCTTCTGACAAGGCTTTGTTTTCGTATTCAAGCCAATTCATAATTATGGTAGTTCAAGGGTAATTTTACCCAATCTTCCTCCTCTGAATTCATCACAAAGCATAACGGCGGTTCGTTCATAATCAATTTCTCCGCCTTTAATGAGAAATCCTCTTTTTTTTCCTATCAGCTCAAGAATTTCCCATCCTTGCATATTCTCATTTATATCAATTTTATACCTGTTTGTTATAGCTTCAGGTCTTGTTTTTACTAAAACCTCAAGGAGTCTGCAAGAAAGAGTTTCAAGGTCTGTAACCTCGTCTTTAACCGCACCGGTAAATGCAAGCTTATCTCCGACCTCCCTGTCGTCAAATTTCGGCCACAAAACACCGGGAGTATCGAGAAGTTCAATTCCTTTTCCAACATTAAACCATTGCTGTTGTCTTGTAACTCCTGCCTTATCAGCTACTTTTGCTTTGGTATTGCCTGCCATACGGTTTATAAATGACGATTTACCTGTATTAGGAATTCCAACAACCATAAGTCTTAACGATTTACCGGCCATTCCTTTGGCTTCATTTTTTTCTATTACAGATGCTAATGCCTTATTAGCGGTAGGGATAAAATTGTTTAGACCCTTCCCTGTCCTACAATCCACAGGAATAGCAAACATACCTTTTGATTTATAATAATCAATCCACATTTTCGTTGCGGCAGGCTCGGCTATATCGCATTTATTAAGCAGAACAATACGTGGCTTATTCTTAACAATACTGTCAAGCTCAGGATTGGAAGAGCTGTAAGGAATTCTTGCATCAACAAGCTCAACAACACCGTCAACCTTGCTTAAGCTTTCTTTGATAATTCTTCTTGTTTTTGCCATGTGCCCGGGAAACCACTGGACCGTCTGCTTTTGAAAATCTGCCATTTTACCACCCACCTTGAGTTAGTATTATACAGGAACTTAAAAAAAATTGCAATAATTGTTATTATGAATTAAAAAGCCGTGGAAAACCACGGCTTTAAGTAATTAAATTTAATTACTGGATATCTTCCTTAACCTTTGCAGCCTTACCTACACGATCACGGAGATAATAGAGTTTAGCACGACGAACCTTACCGGTACGGATAACCTTAACGTCAACAACGTTTGGTGAATGCATTGGGAATACTCTCTCAACACCAACTCCATATGACAGACGACGAACGGTAAATGTCTTAGAAATGCCTGAACCCTTGATAGCGATAACTGTACCCTCAAACATCTGAATTCTCTCTCTTGAGCCTTCACGAATGTTTACAGATACCTTTACAGTATCACCGATATTGAACTTTGGAAGTTCTGCTTTTGTACTGTCTTTTTCAATTAACTTAAGTGCGTCCATTTTTCTTCCTCCTAAATTTTATGAGATGTTCATATCAAAAAAGCTGAAAGCGGACCATCTTCTGTAATGCTAAACGCAGGCATTATAACGCGTTGCAAGAGATACAACGGACAAATGCTGGAATATAATAGCATAGAATAATACAAAATGCAAGCATTTTATTAGAATTCTTTGTAATTTTTAATAATAAGACATCACAGAAGTTGCTGAATTAAGGTCTATAAGCTTTCCGTCCTCATCAAATACTACTGAACTATAGTAGCAATCATTAACCTCTTCTAATGCAAAATCAAAGAAATCTTCATAAGCATCTGAAACAGGAAGAGCTACCTGTTCAAACCATGACATAAAAATAGTGTCGTCAGTATTTGATACATTATAATCAAGACCATATTCATTTGCGAAATCAGCAGCATTAGTCTCACTGTCAAATACGGCGTATACATCCGCAACTACATACCAATCTTTAGTGCCATCAGCATTTTCAATATATTCAAGCGTATGCTCACCAATAGCAATTTCACTGTCGATAATTCTTTCGTCTTCTAAAATAGACGGAAGCTTCTCAATAACATTAACATTATCAACCTTGGCATATTTTAACACATCTTGTGACGAATATTCGTTATCGGAAGAAACCGGAACTGCCATGAATTGATGATATCCGTCATCAGCGTAATAGTAACCGTCACACAAGTAAACGGATACACCGTCGTAAATATATGAAACTGATTTCGGTAAATCGTTTTCAACAGGTATCTGCGCTGTTGCAGTGATATATTTTGCACCTAAATCTTCATCTTTATCAAGGTATGAAAAATAAATTGAATAATCATCGCAGGTTGCATAAACGGAGTATCTATCATCGTCCTCATCAACAAATTTAACAGTTAAATCTTTACCGCTTTTTGACTTGGTGTAGTAGTCAAAGCAATCCTCACCATAGCCCTCATAGTCAGCATATACAAGAACGTCGCCGTCATAATAGTATTTGATTGCTGTTGATGATTCTTCATCCTCTTCAATTTTTTCAGTAAGATTTGAGTAATTAGGTTCAAGATAAAAATCAACATCACTAACATCGTTAATAATATCGCTAAAGCTTAACATATCATCAAACTTGCCGTTACTTTCATCATTTATGTTAACATTGACTTGTTTATTTGCAGAGCAAGCACAAAAGAAAACAACTAATGATAAAATAATTGATCCGATTTTAAATAAATTTTTCATCTTTTTACCTCCTGAGATTTACTTAAATTCTTTATAATTTTTATCAAGTAAAGATATTCTACTGATGCTTTTCCATTCAAAATCCATGTCTATAAGTCTGATAAGGGTATCAAAAAGCAATGATGGATTGAGATTCTTGTCAGGGCCTGCAGCAAGTCTGATATTAAGAACAATAACATCCCCTCTAATTGAAACCGAATACCTATCAATAAATTTTTTTATGTCAGTTTCCTTAAATATACGTTTTCTGCCCTGCTTTGCTTTCTTCAATGCGAAAATTTCATTACTTTCAAGAACACTTTTTATTTTTTCAAAAGCGACGTTGTTATCAGAGAACTGGAATTTATATACGTAATCAGAAAATGCAATTTCGCTGTTATCGCGAAAATCATCGTATACATCAATAATACGCAATCCCACAGGCAATACAGAATTTAATCTATCCTTAATTTCTTTATTGGAAATGTCACCTACGATACGCAAATCAACGCTTTCGCAAAGACTTTCAACACCTAATGAAAGAGGCAAAGAAAAGCTCATATACGGATGAGGGTTAAAGCCCTCAGTATACCAAAGTGGAATTTTTGCTCTGCAAAGTGCCCTTGACATTGCTCTGTTTATATCAAGGTGGCTGATATATTTAAGTCTATCCTCTTTAGCAAAACGAAGTCTAACCTCTCGCATCACAGTTACCTCCGTTTAACTTATTAGCACCGCATCCGGCACACTTAATTCTGCAATGAGGTGTAGTTTCATTATTGTGAGCCTTTATATTCTCATTTTCAAGGAACTTTCTGCTGACACCGAAATCTAGATGATCCCAAGGAAGAAGCTCTGAAAATTCTCTTTTTCGCTTAGTGTAAAAATACGGATCAATTTTGCTTTCATCAAATGCCTGCAACCAAGCGTCAAAATTAAACTGATCATCCCAAGAATCAAATTTACATCCAAGCTCAAAAGCTCTTAAAATTACCTTTCCGAGCCTTCTGTCACCTCTTGCAAGTACACCCTCTAAAAGTGAGGTTGGAGTATTATGATAAGAAATCTTAATTTTTTTTGATGGCACATATTCAAGCAAATGCTTTTGCTTGGCACTTAGAGATTCCATACTGTCTTCAGGCTCCCATTGAAAAGGAGTAAAGGGCTTCGGAATAAATGATGCACAGGAAATAGAAACCTGAAGTCCTGTCCCCTTTTGCCTATTGGGGTTGTTATAAAATGCATTTACAACCTTCATACCAAGGTCGGCAATTCCCTCAATATCCTCCATTGTTTCAGTAGGCAATCCCATCATAAAATAAAGCTTAACAGATGTCCAACCATTGTCAAATGCTTTAGTGCAGGTTTTAATAACCTCTTCCTCTGAAACATTTTTATTAATTACGTCTCTAAGCCTTTGTGTTCCTGCCTCCGGAGCAAAGGTCAATCCGCTTCTACGAACCATATTAAGCTTATCAACAAGCTCGTCTGAAAAATTATCAACCCTCAAGCTTGGGAGTGACAGATTAACATTATCCTTTGCTGTCCAATCAATAAGAGTTTCAAGCATATTATTCACATCACTGTGATCAGAGGTTGAAAGAGAACACAGAGAAAGCTCATCATATCCCGTTGACTCAATCAAAGCCTTACTCTGCTCATTAATAACGTCAACGCTTTTTTCTCTTATCGGTCTGTAAATAAATCCCGCTTGGCAAAAACGGCAACCTCTGATACATCCTCTGAAAATCTCTTCAACAGCCCTGTCGTGAACAATATCAATAAAAGGAACAACGAATTCCTTTGGATAAAAGACCTTGTCCATATCGGAAACGATAGCTTTTTTTACTTTAGCAGGTGCATTGTTAAGCGGTTTAAGTTCTTTTAAAGTACCGTCCTCATTATAGCTATCCGAATAAAATGACGGCACATATACACCTGTAATATCCTTTGCTTTATACAAAAATTCCTGCTTTGACAGTCCTTTTTTCTTACATTCTCTGAGTAAATCAAGAACCTCATTAGTGCTGTTTTCACCCTCACCCAAAAATACAATATCAATAAAATCTGCCATTGGCTCAGGGTTACAGCAGCAAGGACCTCCTACACAAATAATAGGGGTAAGCTCATTTCTGTCAGCAGATTTAAGAGGAATCTGAGCAAGATTGAGCATATTAAGAACATTTGTATATGAAAGCTCATATTGAAGAGTAAATCCAATGATATCAAAATCCTTGATATAGTCACCGCTTTCAAGAGCAAAAAGAGGAACGTTATATTTACTCATTTGCTCCTCCATATCGTTAGCAGGAGCAAATACTCTTTCGCACCAGGCATCTTCCCTGTAATTAACAAGGGAGTAGATAATTTTCATTCCAAGATGGCTCATACCTATTTCGTAGGTATCAGGAAAACAAAAAGCGTATCTTAAATCAACCTTTTCTTTATCTTTAACAACGGAATTAAGCTCTCCACCGATATACCTTGCCGGTTTTTGAACATATTGGAGTATTTTTTCAACTTCTTTTTTCATATTTACCTCAATAATTTAAAATATATACAGTAAGATAAAGTGCAATTAGCAAAAGCGAAAATGAGTTATTGTAAGTAATTAAATAAATCGCTAAAAAGTATATAACAATCAAAATAATAATACTGACCGCTTTAGATACGTTGTGAAAATAAAGCTTTAATAATCTACCTCCGTCAAGAGGAAAAACAGGTAGCATATTTAATAAAAATAAGATTAAATTTATATCATCCTTTAAAACAAGATATAAAATCATATTAACAAAGGGTCCTGAAAGGATGACAAGTGCTTCCTTATTTCTTGAGAGATTATCTGCATATTTCAGGGCAAATCCATAATAAGAAAATGTTAATTGTTCTGCTGTACCTTTACAGATAGCAAGCATCATTAAATGTCCTAACTCGTGAAGAGAAGAAAAGAGCAAAAGATAAATAAGTTCATCAGTACCCGAAACAGCGGCAATAGCAAGGACAAGTATAAAATAAAAATCAACTTTAACAATACAGCCTTTAATTACAAAAGTCATATTACCACCGTTACATAATATGCACGATGTATTATTTTAATTATTATTTTTATCTATATAGCCTTGAAGTATAACGACTGCCGAAACAGCATCAACCTCTGCTTTTCTCTTTTTAGAGCTTACATTGTTAGACGACAAAATATCATGAGCAATTACTGTTGTAAGTCTTTCATCCTCATAATCAATAAGAATATCTGTTTTTTCAGATAAAATTGCACCGAGTTCTTTACATTTATCTGCACGAAAGCCATAAGAGCCATCCATATTTCTCGGAAGTCCGATTACTATTTTTTCGGGATTTTCCTTAGTAACAATTTGCATTATTTTGTCAACAAGCTTTGGAGTATAATTTTCCTTTATAACACAATAGGCACTTGCAAGAATTTCTCTTTCATCACAAAAAGCAATACCTGTTCTTGCATCACCGTAATCGATAGACATAATTTTCATAAATCACTTATAGAACAGAAAAAGGAAAGTCAGAAAAATCCGATTTTCCTTTTTCTGATTTCAATACTATTTACTGCACTGGTTCTTCAGGCTGAACTACAGTTTCCTCCGTAACCGACGATTCTGTTACAGGTTGGGTTTCAGCAACAGTTGTGCTTTCTGAGTTCTGCACCTTAGAAGTACCTGAAGCATCATTATTGTTTTTCTTAGTTGTGCTCTTTTCCTTATCTTTTTTCTTATCTTCTTCCTCTTCTTCGTCACTACTTGATACATGACCGCCACTGCAATAATCAGGAAGATTATCGACATCGAACCAACCATAAGCACCGCCGTTTGATGTCAAGCCACCGCAAGAGGTACAATAAGATTTTCTGACAATACCTTCACATTCAGGGAATTTTGTATCGTACTCAACATTGTTTTCATCAAGGCTCGCATATATTTCCTTCATTACAGTATTCCAAATTGTTCCGCTCGGGTTTGGTGAAAGAGAATAATGCACTTCCTTTGGAGTATCGTATCCATACCACGTACCTGCAATATAATTAGGAGTACCGCCAATGAACCAACGGTCCTTATCATCATTAGTTGTACCTGTTTTACCAAAGCACTCAATACCTGAGAGCTTATATGTTGTACCTGTACCCTCTGTCATAACCGTCTGCAAAAGCTTGTTCATAACCCAAGAATTGTTTTCTGAAAGTGCCTCTGACTTAGTCTTTTCAGGTTCCTTGCTGATAACTACATTGCCCATACTGTCCTCAATTTTGTAATAGCAGTATGGTTCATAATAGTATCCGCCATTTCCAAAAGCAGCATATGCAGCCGTCATTTCAAGAACAGTTGCACCGTTAGTTAATGAACCGATAGCAAGCGGACCGTAATCGGCATCACGAACGCTGTCAAGAGTTGAAATATGGAAATTCTCGGTAATGAAATCGTAAGAATAATCAATTCCGATTTTATCAAGCGTTCTTGCTGAAATTGTATTAAGAGAACGTGAAAGTCCGTACTGAAGAGATACATTTCTTGAAGAATAGCTACCACCTTCATTTACAGGCCATCCCTTTCCCTCAACGGTCCTTGACGGACTGTCCTGCTGAATGGTTGACCAATAAATTTTGGTATCGTCATCTTCAAGAGTTTTTTCAAGGGCAGGAGCATAGACTGATAATGGTTTAATTGTAGAACCCGGAGGTCTTTTAGACTGGGTTGCACGGTTAAGTGAAAGAGCCTTTTTCTTCTTTCCTGTACCGCCCACAATTCCCATTACTCTTCCCTGATAGTCCATTACGCACATAGCACCCTGAACTGTTTCATCAGGCATCCTCTTGTAGTTTTCATAAACATCCTCAAGAGCGTCTTGAACATCAAAATCAATGGCAGTATAAATTTTTAATCCACCGCCGTAAACCATATCGTGAGCTTTTCTGCTTGTATAACCCATTTTAATCAGGTCTTCTTGAACAGTTGTGATTACATAATCCACGTAATAGCTTGTAGTGTCATTATTCTGCTGTGACTTGTTCTCTTCCTTTATTTGCGAGCCTTGGTAATTCTCACTGTTAGTGAATACCATTTCATATGCTTTTGCTTCATTGTACTCACTATCAGTAAGATAACCGCTGTCATTCATGGCAAAGAGAACATTAAGCTGTCTTTCTCTGTTGTTTTCAGGATTATAAAGCGGGTCGTATTTACTTGGATACTGGGTAATTGCAGCAATTGCGGCACACTCAGCAGCGTTTAAATCAGAAACCTCTTTACCGTAATATACCTCTGATGCTGTTTTAACACCATAGCAACCGTTAGAAAGATAAATTGTATTTAGATAAGCCTCAAGTATTTCATCCTTATTGTAATTTCTTTCAAGGTTAAGTGCTTTAAGTATTTCATTAAATTTTCGTATATAGGTTACTTTGTTATCATCAGTAAGGTTTTTAATTAACTGCTGGGTAATAGTTGAACCACCCTGATTATTTTGCTTAATAAATACACCGATAGTTCTTATCCAGTCAACACCGTGATGCTTTTCAAATCTCTTATCTTCAATGGAAATAAAAGCCTCAGGAAGATATTCACTCATATCCTCAAGATTGACCCATACACGATTTTCTTCACCGTGCAGGCTGGTTATCTTAACAATCTTATCACCATCATAGCCGTAAATAAACGACGTTTGATTCTGTGAAAGTGCCTCTTCTGTTAAATCAAATACAGGGTCTCCGTAAACAACCGTATATCCGTATATTGCTATAACTGAAAAGCAAACAATACCAACAACACCGATAACCATAATCATACCTAGAAGTATTTTTCCAACGGTGCTTCCTGCTTTTTGGCGGGGAGTTTTGGGACTGTTTTTGCTCTTCCTTTTATTCTTTGCTTCAAGCTCTTTTTCTATATTTCTGCCCCTCTGAATTTTTTTGTTCTTCTTATCTGAGGAGTCCGGAATATCATATGATGCCGGAAGTTTTTTAGCATTTTCTTCACGGATATTAACATCTTCATTATATGCTTTCTGTGAGTTATTCATAAATGAATTGAGTAAATCGTCATAATCATTTGATGCCATATGCGTACCTCCGTCATAAAAATTCTCAAGTGTATTATATTACAAAATACTAAATAAATAAAGAGCAAATTTGTAAACATTTGTAACGATTAAAAATTCAACAAATACGAGATGCTTTTTTTCTGTTAATTTCAACTAATCTTTGGGATACATTTATATTATCAAAATTCTGTTTAGCTCTGACATTTACCCAAAATTTTTTGCCGCAGCCCGAGCAAATTCCGATATTTTTAAAAGTATTATTGGCAAATTCATACTCTTTTATAGTCTTGACTTCTTCATTACATTTTGGGCAAAAAAGAGCAACGTCATCAATGTTAAAATCACCGTATACTTTTTGACTGATGAAAAAAGGTTTGTATATCAATCTTTCAAAGTATTCGGGAGAACAATCATATACAAAATTTGAAAAAGTTTCTTTTGAATATACCTTTTTAAAACAATATGCTGTTATTATGCAATCCTCTAATGCCCTGTGATAATTGATATCTTCAGAATTAATTTTAAAAATTTCCGCACAGTTAGAAAGGCTGATTTGATTATTGCTCTGAACATCAATAAAACTCATACAGTATTGCTGTGCATCGGCATATTTGCCCATAAAATCAATGTTTGATGTTCCCTTAAATCTTTTGAAATTTGAAATAAGTGTATATAAATCACTTTTTGACCAGCTGAGGAAAATGTTGCCGTCTCCCCTGCTCCAAGAAGCAAACTCATCGAAGGCTTTATCAAAGCTTATTCCCTTTTCTTTTATCTCCTCGGCGGTAATATTAGTAAGATTTTTAAATCTGCTTTGAAGCTTTTTTGAAATTTGCGGCTTTATAAGCTGTTTAAAGCTATCAACTATCTCTAATTTTGCATTAAGCTTGACAGCACCGATTTCTATAATCTCATTAATTCCTTTTTTAGTTTTATAGTTATATGCGTTGTTCCATTCAAGATCAAAAATAATATAATTCATACTTCACCGCTTTTCTCTAAAAAAAATTAACCTTGCTAAAAAGCAAGGTTAATCATAAAATTCTTATCCTATAAACAGGAAAACAAGAAATGCGGCAAGAACAATAACGAAGAAAAAGACGATCAACCACTTAGTAATTCTTTCAAGCTTTGCCTCAATTGTTCTGCCTTTAGATTTTCCAAGGAAGGTTTCAGCACCACCGGCAATTGCGCCCGAAAGGTTCTGTGAACGACCCTCCTGCATAAGTACAACGATTGTTATAATAATTGATGCAACGATTAATACAGCACCAAACACATAATGATACCAGAGCATAATGTCTCCTCCGTCTATGATAAATTACTAATGGATTATATCACAATAGTTTTAATATTGCAAGTGTTTTTTTAAATA
Source organism: Eubacterium sp. (assembly GCA_051892435.1). Classification (GTDB taxonomy): domain Bacteria; phylum Bacillota; class Clostridia; order Oscillospirales; family Acutalibacteraceae; genus Eubacterium_R. Next base: position 14,578 of record JBJFGE010000041.1, on the reverse strand, counting down.
ATTAAAAAGTCATTTGTTCAGCAATATCTGACTCTCCCGGTAAAGCACCTGCGGCAGGCAGATTCTTTGCTCTAAATCTCCACGCTTTTTCAAACTCTCCCTCACTATAAATGTGAAGAGAAGTAACAGTTTGATTTTTCTTGAGCTTCATAGCAGAAATACCCTGAGTGTCCTTTGTTGTCTTAGGAAGAATTGCACCAGTATTAACAAGCAACATTCTTCCGGCTGAAGAGCAGAGAACTATTTCGGTATCTTCTTTAAGATAAATCGCCTGTGCAAGCGGTGACTTGTTGCTATAAGCATTAATAAGCTTCTTTCGGTTAGTTTTAGTTGCATAAGCAGAAATATCTACTTTTGCAAGCTTTCCGTTTTCAAATGCGAAAATCATATAGCCTGTATATTCGTTTAAAACAGCCATATAAACGATCTGCTCACCCTCGGACATTTCAAGCTTTGATGGTACAAATTCACCGAGAACAGATGCTTTAGTGTCAACAAAATCATCAACTCTTGATTTATATACTTGCTGAAGATTTGTAAAGAACAAAAGCTCATCCTTATTTGAACATTCGATTTCAGGGAGCATTCTGTCTCCCTCTTTTATCTTTTGCTCACCACTCATACGAAGGTTTGCAGTCTTAATTTTTTTAAGATATCCTTGCTCAGACAAGAATAATGTTACCGGATAGTCGGCGATTTCTACAATCTCTTCCTCAACATCCTCTGAAGCATCGTAAAGAATTTCACATTTTCTGCCTGTATCATATTTCTTGGAAACATTATCAAGCTCAGTAATGATGATTTTCTTCATCTTATTTCTGCTTGAAAGAGTTGCTTCCAAGTCGGCAATATCATTTTCAAGCTGTTCAATATCTTTAATTCTTTTGAGAATGTATTCACGGTTTAAATGACGAAGCTTGATTTCGGCAACATATTCAGCCTGAACCTCATCAATTCCAAAGCCAATCATAAGATTTGGAACAACCTCAGCCTCGCTTTCAGTCTCTCTGACAATCTTAATAGCCTTGTCAATATCAAGAAGAATTTTTGAAAGTCCTTTAAGAAGATGAAGTTGCTTTCTCTTTTTCTCAAGATTAAAATTGAGTCTTCTTCTAATGCATTCAAGGCGGAAATCTATCCATTCAAGAAGAATTCCTCTGACGCCCAGAACCATAGGTCTGCCATTAATAAGAACATTGAAATTACAGCTAAAGGAATCCTGAAGAGGTGTAGATTTGTAGAGCTTAGCCATAAACTTATCAGGGTCAATTCCCCTTTTAAGATCTATAGTAATTCTCAAGCCGGACAAATCAGTTTCATCACGAATATCATTGATTTCCTTAATCTTATTTGTTTTAACAAGCTCTACAATTTTGTCTATAATCGCCTCAACAGTTGTTGTTGGCGGTATTTGCGTAATATCTATGCAGTTATATTTTTTGTCGTAAGAATACCTTGCACGTACTTTAATTGAGCCTCTGCCGGTGGAGTATATCTTTTCAAGCTCATCCTTGTCATAAAGAATGTAACCGCCTCCGACAAAATCAGGAGAAAGTAAGGTATCACTGACAACATGGTCGGGATTTTTCATCAACGCAACAGTTGTGTCGCATATTTCCTTTAAATTGAAGGACGCAATGGAAGAAGCCATACCTGCGGCAATGCCGGTTGTCACATTACATAAAATTGACGGAAATGTAACTGGCAGTAATGTAGGCTCTTTCATTGTATTATCGTAGTTATCAACAAAATCAACCGTATCTGATTTAATGTCGTCAAAAAGCTCGTGACATATCGGTGCAAGCTTTGCCTCTGTATAACGTGAAGCGGCGTACATCATATTTCTGCTATAGGCTTTACCAAAATTACCCTTTGACTCAACAAAAGGATAGAGCAGTGATTCATTACCTCTTGAAAGTCTAATCATAGTTTCGTAAATTGCGGCATCACCGTGAGGGTTAAGCTGCATGGTACGACCTACAATGTTAGCACTTTTAATTGTTCCGCCCTGCAAAAGACCCATATTATACATTGTATAAAGAAGCTTTCTGTGAGACGGTTTAAAACCGTCAATTTCGGGAATTGCACGTGAAAGAATGATGCTCATCGCATAAGGCATAAAGTTTCCGGTGAGGGTATCTGTTATAACCTCATCCTGAACACTTCCAGCACCTTTGATATGAACATTTGCAGAAAGGGAACTATTTTTATTTTCATCGATTTCTTTTTTTCTTTTAGCCAAAATAATCCCCTCCTTAGCTTACGTCAGCGGCATCAAGATAAAGATGACCGTAATCTGAAATATATTCTTTTCTGCCGTCAAGATTGTCGCCTAAAAGCAAATCAAACATTTCAGATGTTTTCTCTGCATCATCAGGAGTTACCTTGATAAGACGTCTTGTAGCAGGATTCATAGTTGTAAGCGCCATCATTTCAGCCTCGTTTTCGCCGAGACCCTTTGAGCGCTGAACAGTATATTTTTCATTACCTATTTCTTTTTTGATTTCATCCATTTCTGCCTCATTATAGGCAAAATAAGTCTGATCCTTGCAGGTTACCTCATAAAGCGGAGACTCGGCAATATAAACCTTTCCCGCCTCAATTATTTTTGGCATAAGTCTGTAAATCATTGTGAGAATAAGAGTTCTGATATGAAATCCGTCAACGTCGGCATCGGTACAGATAAGCACCTTTGACCAGCGAAGGTTGTCCATATCAAACATAGACAAATCCTTTGCAGCTTTGCTCTTAACCTCAACACCGCAACCGAGAACCTTTATTAAATCGGTAATAACCTCACTCTTAAAAATCTTATCATAATCAGATTTAAGACAGTTAAGAATTTTACCTCTTACGGGCATAATCGCCTGAAATGACGCATCTCTCGCCTGCTTACAGGCACCCAGAGCAGAGTCACCCTCTACTATAAATACTTCTCTTTCATTAACATCCTTAGAGCGACAGTCAACAAATTTCTGAATACGATTAGTCATATCCATTTTTGATTGCAAGGATGTTTTGAGAGTTTTTCTTGTATTTTCTGCCTTAATTCTTGCACGCATATTAATAAGCACTTGATTTGCTATTTTATCTGCGTCCATTTTATTTTCAATAAAATAAACCTCAAGCTGCTTGCGGAAGAAATCAGTCATTGCCTCCTGAATAAATTTATTTGTAATAGCCTTTTTAGTTTGGTTTTCATAGGAGGTTTGAGTGGAAAATGAAGAAACTACAAAAATTATGCAGTCCTCAATATCCTGTGCGTTAATCTGTCCGTCAGTTTTTGTGTACTTATTGTTTGCTTTAAGATAAGCATTAATTTGATTAACAAAAGCACTTCTAAATGCCTTTTCCGGCGCACCACCGTGTTCAAGAAAGCTGGAATTATGGAAATACTCTTTAAGCTGTGTTTTTAAAGAAAAACAGATTGCAGTCTTTATTTTCAGCTTATATTCAGGAAGGTCCTCTCTATCCTTTCCCTTTCTTTCACATTCCCAATACTGCGGAGTTGTAAAGGCTTTATCACCTGCAACCTCTTTAACGTAATCCATAATACCGTCATTATAACAGTATTCAATAGCTTCAAACTTTCCGGCGGAAATTTGGTTCTTTAAAATAAACTTTACTCCGTCATTAACTATCGCCTGACGCTTAATTGTCTCTTTATAATAATCAAGAGGAATATTTATATCAGTGAAGACCTCAAGGTCAGGCTTCCATCTGATACGTGTACCTGTATCCTTCTTATCATATTTTTCTTTATTGAGTCCGCCGATATTCTCGCCTTTTTCAAAATGAAGAGTGTATTTGTATCCATCTGTATGAATTTCAGCGTCCATATATTCTGATGCATACTGCGTTGCACAAAGACCAAGTCCGTTTAAGCCAAGAGAAAACTCATAATTCTCTTCGCCGTTTCCATACTTACCACCTGCATACATTTCGCAAAAAAGCAGTTCCCAGTTATACTTTTCCTCATTTTTATTATAATCAACGGGTATGCCTCGTCCAAAATCCTGTATTTCCACAGAACCATCAAGAAAACGTGTTATGACAATTTTATTACCGTATCCTTCTCTTGCCTCGTCGATTGAGTTAGACATAATTTCAAATACGGAATGTTGACATCCCTCAAGACCGTCAGAGCCGAAAATAACGGCAGGTCGTTTTCTGACTCTGTCAGCACCCTTTAATGAAACAATGCTTTCGTTACCATAATCCTTCTTCTTTGGCAAATTTATCCCTCCGAATTAAAGTTTACATTCTGTGATATTATATACTATATCTTGTATAAAAGTCAAGAATTCATTAAAAAAGACGGTAGCAATAGTGCCACCGTCTAAAAATTTGTATTAATTATTATCAGTTTCCTCTGGATCTGAGCTATTAACATCATTTACGACATCTGATTTTTCTTTTGAAGCAGAATATTCGACTCCGTTGTTGCTATCATAAGCTTCCTCAGAATCTTCAATTGCACCCTTTTCAAGAAGAGAAGTAAATTCATCGGAATTAAGCTTTTCTTTCTTGATAAGAGTATTTGCAACAAGCTCAAGCTTATCAAAATGATCTGTGAGAATTTTCTCTGTTCTTTGATATGCTTCACGCATCAACCTTTCAATCTCACTATCAATTCTTGCAGAGGTCTGCTCACTGTAATTATTTACATGACCGTAATCCTTACCGAGAAATACCTCATTATTTTCATCGCTGTAAACAACAGGACCTATCTCGTCGCTCATACCGTATTTTGACACCATATCACGACAGATATTTGACGCTCTTTGAAGATCGTTTGAAGCACCGGTAGAAATATCGTCAAGTGCTATAGCCTCTGCCACACGGCCACCCAAAAGTGATACAAGATCATTGAGCATTTCATTTTTGGAGTTATAGTTTTCCTCCTGTGGAGTATACCAAGTATATCCGCCTGCACCGAGACCTCTTGGTATAATTGAAATTTCTTTTACGGGGTCGTGGCCTTCGATATAGTAAGAAGCGACAGCGTGACCTGCTTCGTGGAAAGCAGTAAGCTTTTTAGCCTTTTCACTGAACTTGTGAGACTTTTTCTCCATACCAAGCTCAACTCTTGATGTAGCATCTGCAATATTCTCAGCAGTCAGTGCTTTTTGTTTATTTCTTGCAGCAAGAATTGCTGCCTCGTTCAAAAGATTTTCAAGATCAGCACCGGTAAAGCCTGTTGTGTCCTTAGCAACTTCTTTTAAATCAACATCAGGAGCTAGAGGCTTATTCTTAGCGTGAACCTTTAAAATATCTTCTCTACCCTTCATATCAGGTCTGTTAACTGTAATCTGTCTGTCAAATCGACCGGGTCTTAAAAGTGCAGGGTCAAGAACATCCGGTCTGTTAGTTGCAGCAATAACAATAACACCGCTGTTTACACCAAAGCCGTCCATTTCAACAAGCAACTGATTGAGCGTCTGTTCTCTTTCATCATTACCGCCGCCCATTCCTGTTCCTCTGTGACGTCCTACTGCATCAATCTCATCAATGAACACAATAGCAGGAGACTTTTTCTTTGCCTGTTCAAAAAGGTCTCTAACACGAGAAGCACCAACACCTACATACATCTCTACAAAATCAGAGCCTGATATTGATAAAAACGGTGCACCTGCCTCGCCTGCTACAGCTCTTGCAAGAAGTGTTTTACCTGTACCTGGAGGGCCTACAAGAAGGACGCCCTTTGGTATTCTTGCGCCAAGCTCAGTAAATTTAGCCGGTTCTTTAAGGAATTCAACAAGCTCTTCAAGCTCTGCTTTTTCCTCATCACATCCTGCCACATCCTTGAATGTAGTTTTTCTCTTTTCGTCATCCACAAGACTTTTTGCTCTAATCTTTCCGAAGCCTAAAGTTCTGTTAGTCTCATTAGTCATTGCTCCGTTCATTTTCTTGAACGCATATGCACCTAAGCCTAAAATAAGAATAAACATCATAAAGCTCGGAAGCATACTTATCAGCAATGAGTTAGACCTTCCGGCCTTATAATCGTAAATTATAGGGTTGTCAATATGCTCGTCATTATAAGCTTCAACATCGTCCCGTATATCATCAAGGAAATATGAAACGCTGGGAACAGAATAGGACTGCTCTGCGTTTGGATTTTCAAATGTTTTATAAACAAGATTTCCGCTTGAAAGGTCAAGTGAAAATTCTGAGATTTCATTATTTTTAAACATTGAAACAATTTCAGAATACTTAACATCAACCTTTGTCTGCTGATTTGCAAAGAAAATGACAGATACAATCAGCAAAACAGGAATCAAAACATATATAAGTATTGACTTCCAATTTTTAGACATATTATTCATTAATTAATCCTCCGAGGGAAGTTTGATAGACAAAATATTTTTAGTTGACGAATCAACTTTAACACGTTCATCAGCACAAATACCGATAACGCCGATGACGCCCAAATCGTCGCAAACAATACCAAAAGAATTTCTTTTTTCAACAGGAATTGAAAGCTCATTAAAAAGCTTTTTCAAGGTTTTTGTACAACCTCTGCCTGCAGGCTTAATGAAATCTCCTGACTGTCTGCCTCTAACTGTAACATTTCCGATAATTTTATCACAGTCACAGTAAAAATCAATATCTTTTGATATAAATTCACTAATATTTAAAATTTCTTTAACGAAATCAAAGCCGTCATTACATCTGCTAAAATCTGCAATATGTAAATAGCTCTTATTTGATACAGCATAAATATTACCGCACAACTGCACTTTTTTAGGATTATATACCGCCTCTAAAACCTCTTCAATATGAACTCTATCTAAGGCATAATCGTTATTGACAAAATATTTAGAAATTACTCTTTTAATAACTGCTTGGTCGTATTTTCTTAATATTTCAAGGTTAAGCAGATTTTCTTCAAAGCATTCGGTATAAGCGTTATCAGAACAAGCATTAATAAAACCAAAATCCTCAGTAACATCGCTTATAAAATTGCAAATAGAATTTTCTGTAGATAGATTTATTTTTTTTGCGAGAGGCAAAATCTCATTTCTAATGATATTTCTTGAATAATCATTACTGTTATTTGAACTGTCAATTCTGTATTCAACACAATTTTCAGAGCAAAAGCTTCTGATTTCCTCAGAGGAAATCTCAATAAACGGTCTTATAATTTTATCCCTGACAGGAGGAATTCCACACATCCCTTTTAATCCCGTACCTCTAATAAGGCGGAACAAAACGGTTTCCACATTGTCAGAAAGATTATGAGCAGTTGCTATTTTATCACAAGGTATTGAGTAAAAAAAATCGTATCTTGCTTTTCTTGAATACTCCTCAACACCCATAGAAGCTTTTTCGGATTCATCAAGTGCATTTATGTGTTTGATTTTAAAATCGACATTATGCTCTTCACAGTAGGATTTTACAAACTCTGCATCAGCCGTTGATTCCTCTCCCCTAATACCGTGCTCCATATGTGCAACAATTATGTGAAGATTGAATCTTTCTTTTACAGAAATCAGAAAATTAAGCATTGCCATTGAATCTGCTCCTCCGGAAACAGCAGCAACAACAGTATCACCTAATGAAAGCATATTATATTTTTCAACTGTTTTTAACGCTTTATTATTCATAATGTGATTTATCAATGGATCTGAATCTTGTAAATTCCTTATCAAATGTCATTTCAATAGTTCCGGTGGCACCGTGACGGTTTTTTGCAACAATAAGTTCTGTTTTGTTAGAATCAATATCGTCCTGCTTATCATCAGAAACATCATTTCTATAATAATCTTCACGGTAAAGGAACATAACAATATCTGCATCCTGCTCAATAGAGCCCGATTCACGAAGGTCTGAAAGCTGAGGCTTATGATTCTTTCCGTGACCCTCTGTTCCTCTTGAAAGCTGAGCACAGCAAATGACAGGAATATTCAAATCTTTAGCCATCATTTTGAGATTTCTTGTAATTTCCGAAACCTCCTGAACTCTGTTTTCTTTTTTTACAGCAGAAGAAATAAGACCAAGATAGTCGATAATAATACAGTCGACATTTCTCATTCTTCTGACTCTTGATTTAATCTCGGGAACCGTAATTGATGAAGTATCATCCAGATAAAGCTCAACGTCGTTAAACTGACCTGCCGCATTGCCGAGTCTAACCCATTCATCATTAGTAAGCTCTCCTGTTCTGAGTTTTTGCGACTCAACACCTGCCTGTGCTGACAAAAGCCTCTCTGCAAGCTGCTCCTTTGTCATTTCAAGACTGAAAACAATGCACTTCTTCCTTGCAGCCATAGAAATATTTTGAGCAAGGTTAAGAGCAAAGCTTGTTTTACCCATAGCAGGCCTTGCACCGATAAGAATTAAATCAGACCTGTTAAGACCCGTAATATACTTATCGAGCATACCAAATCCGGTAGGAATACCCTTATGCTTTTCTTTATCCTCACCTGTAATCAAAGCAAGCTTATTATAAACATCATTTACAATAACCTCACTTACCTTAACAGGTCCGTTTTTTTCTTTGCCTTGACGAATGTTATAAATTTTTTGTTCTGCACTGTCAAGAATTAGAGAAGCATCAGCCTCTCCGCCTGTAGCCTGCTCAATAATTTCTGTTGAAACATTAACAAGCATTCTGAGATAATACTGCTCTTTAACAATTCTTGCGTAATATTCGACATTAGCTGTTGACGGTACAGACTGTGCAAGCTGAAGAAGATAGTCTCTTCCGCCTGCAGTATCATAAAGCCCCTCTTTTGTAAGAGTGTCTGAAATAATTACAGGGTCAATAGCTTTTGAATTGGTGTACATCAGCATCATTGCACTGAAAATTGCCTTGTGCTGTGGAAGATAAAAGCAATCGGCATTTATCTGTGCGACAACCACTTCCATTGTTGTTGGTTCAACAAGAACACAACCGAGAACTGATTGCTCTGCCTCAAGGTTAAAGGGCATATTAACACCTGCAGTATTGATGTTCTCTGCCATAGTTTAAGCCTCCGAAACCTGAACAAACACCTTGGCTGAAATTCCTTGGTAAATCTTTATTTCAGCTTGAACTGTGCCAAAGACCTTGATATCTTCCATAACAATTTTCCTCTTGTCAATATCAATTCCAAGCTCGCTTTTAATCTCCTTGGCAACATCCTTTGATGTTACAGAACCAAACAGCTTACCGTTAGCTCCTGCTTTCGCTTTGAGCTTAAAGGTTTTTCCGTTAAGCTTATCTGCATCAGCCTGAGCAGCTTTGATTTCCTCAGCCTTGTGAAACTTTTTTGCCGACTCTTTGTTGTTAAAATCGTTCATAGCAGATGAATTTGCCTCTATAGCAAGCCCCTTAGGGAAAAGAAAATTTCTTGCATAGCCATCAGAAGCATTTACCAAATCACCTTTTTTTCCAAGACTTTTTACGTCTTCTTTAAGAATTACCTTCATATAACATTCTCCTATATTTCCATCAAAATCGGAAGCACCATAGGTTTACGCTTTGTCTTTTCATACATAAGCTTAGAAATTTCATCACGCAATCTTGTTTTGACGCTATTCCAATCTCTGTAGTTTTTATCGTAGCTCTCATCAATTACTCTGCAAGCCAAATCTCTTGCGGAATTCATAAGTGCCTCGTTTTCCTTAACAAAAACGAAGCCTCTTGAAACTATATCAGGACCGCTGACTGTGTAACCGGTTGAGCTATCAATAGTTGCAACAACAATAATTATTCCGTCCTTTGAAAGATGCTTTCTATCATTAAGGACTATATTACCAACGTCACCTACTCCGATACCGTCAACATAAACCTCACCTGCCGTAACATTGCTGAGTGGTTTAATTCCGTCATATGAAACATCTATCCTATCACCTATGTTTCCGACATAAATATTTTCTTTAGGTATTCCCATAGCAATTCCGAGATTTGCATGCTTCTGCAGGTGTTTTTGCTCGCCGTGAACAGGAATAAAATATTTTGGCTTAACTATGCCAAGCATCAGCTTCAGCTCTTCCTGACAGGCATGACCCGAAACGTGGACATCATACATCTTTTCGTATATAACTTCTACACCGTGTTTCATTAGCTCGTTAACAACATTGCTAACCATTTTCTCGTTGCCGGGAATAGGTGTTGCAGAAATTATAACAAAATCATTTGGTGTAAGTGAAACCTTTTTATGCTCATCAAAAGCAATTTTTGTCAGTGCTGACATTGGTTCACCCTGTGAACCTGTTGTAATTATTACGAGCTTGTCATCTGTGTAATTTTTAATTAAATCAATATCTATCAACACGCCCTCGGGAATATTGAGATAACCAAGCTCACATCCAACCTTCACAAGATTTTCAAGACTTCTTCCTATAACAGCAACCTTTCTTCCCTTTGATTTTGCAACATCAATAATTTGTTGAATTCTATGAATATTTGAAGCAAAGGTTGCAACAACGATTCTTTTCTTTTTCGCCATATTAAACAGATTTACAAAGGAATCGCCTACGCTTTTTTCGCTTGTGGTAAAACCCGGTCTTTCAGCATTTGTTGAATCTGAAAGCAGTGCAAGGACGCCCTTTTTACCGTATTCTGCAAATCTGGTAATATCAATCATATCCCCATCAACAGGAGTTGTATCAATCTTAAAATCACCTGTTTGTATGATGACACCTGCAGGACATCTTACAGCAAGACCTACTGCATCGGGGATTGAATGATTAACGTGGATAAATTCAACATTAAAACTTCCCAACGTAATATTATCCTTAGGTTTTACCTCAATAAGCTTTACTGATGAAAGCAGTTTATGCTCTTCAAGCTTGCCCTTGATAAGACCTATTGTAAGCTTTGTGGCATAAACAGGTACATTTACTCTTTTCAAAAGATAAGCAAGTGCACCTATATGGTCCTCGTGACCGTGAGTAATTACAATACCTTTAATTCTATCTGCATTTGCCTCAACGTAAGAAAAATCAGGTATTACCAAGTCAACACCCGGCAAATCGGCAGATGGAAACGCAAGGCCGCAGTCAACAATAAACATATCGTTATTGTACTCATAAAGAGTCATATTCTTTCCTATCTCGTTAATACCTCCGAGGAAAGCAATACGAACAGACTCTTTTGGTACAGGCGGTTTTGGCGGCCTTTTTTTATTTGTCTTGCGGTATGATATATAACGCTTTTTGGAATTCCGTTTTCCGTAAAAGCTCTTACCGCTTGACTTATTTTCATATGTCATTAAATAATTAACCTCCATACTAAATTATTTTTCCTGCATATAAAGTTAATATATATAATAAAATATATTAGCCATAATGTCAAGTCACTTATATATTGATTATTACCGTTTTTGGTGGTAAAATATGTATCCATAAAAATATTTTTTGAGGTATTTATGAAAAAAATAAAGATATATACAGATGGAGCTTGTAGTGGCAATCCCGGCAAGGGGGGTTGGGGTGCTGTTCTCGTCTATGGAAAAAACGAAAAAGAAATATGTGGCGGTGACAAGGATACAACTAATAACAGAATGGAGCTTACCGCAGTAATTGAAGCACTTTCTGCACTTAAAGAGCCATGTGAAGTAACACTCACGACAGACTCTAAATATGTATGCGACTCAATTAATAAAAATTGGGTTTTTTCTTGGAAAGAAAACGGATGGAAAAAAGCAGATAAAAAGCCTGCTCTTAATGTGGATTTATGGGAAAAGCTTCTGCCATTACTTGAAAAACACAAGGTTGAGTTTATTTGGGTAAAAGGTCATAACGGACATCCTTACAATGAAAGATGCGACAAATTAGCAGTAAGCTTTTACCAAAATTTGTCATAAAATAATTCTTTATCAATATACCCAATTCCAAATCCGAGCTTACCGCCATTTAAAATATGTTTTTTAGTTGCTTTCTGTAATGATGTGTTTTCAGAATAGCGAGATTTTATAATCCTTTTTTTGCCGAATATTCGATCTATTGCCTGAGCATCAAGGTCTAATGAATACGCAATTTCAAACAAGCTTGAAAATTTCATTATATTGCTGTCAGCCTTCATAAACTGACAGTTACCTTGATAAAGAAGCCAACTCTCACAAAAGAAATACTTGAATTTATAATCAGGAAAAAATTTATCAAAAAAAACGATTGCAGATTTAATAGAATTAATACAATCCTCATAGATTAACTTTTCGCCCTGCGGAATATGAATATATACCAAATTTTCTCCTAACTTAAATGGTAGCTTTTTATAATGAAGTGTAACATTATCACATTTATATATCTGAAACTGAAGTCTGCCGATTTTGAAAAGCTCCGCTCTTACGTGATTTTTAATCCAATTGTAATTTTTCAAACCTTTATTTTCATTATTACCGCACCAAATGCCAATATCCTTTACAGTATCGTCAAAGATATTGCCGGCAATACCAAGATTATTATATTTTTCCTTTGTAAATTTCAAAGCCTCAGTAACGACAGCAAGCCTTGTTAAATCATTTCGATTAACAAGGCATTTATTATTCCCATTTGCATATTTCTCTGCAAGGGCAGATATTTTATTGTAATTGCTATCAGGAATATTCAAAACCGTATCTTTCAATCCGGCATCAAGACCTAATAAATCAATATATTCAAACATTATTCTGTCGATTATTCCGATACTTCTGTTTCAGTTAAATCAGTAGTTGTCTCTGTAGAAGCGGGTGCAGTAGTAGTTTCATATTTTGACACAAGGCCTGATGAAACAATATGGGTTATCTCATAATCCATTTCGTAGCCTGTAAGCAAATCAAGCACTTCAAAATTAAGAAAAGTACTGTCTGCATTTTCATCCTGAATAATGAATTTTGTTCCTTTATCCAAATACTTAATTTCTCTTTCGAGACCGCCTATACCGTCTACCTCAACTCCCTCAAAGAAAATATATGTTCCTTTGACTGTAATTGTATCAACAAAAGGATTTTCAGCCTGAGTGGTATAAGATTTTTTCGGTTGCGTGGTTGTCTCATCAGCACCAAGCTTAATTACTCCGTTATTAGCGAGTACTACTATTACAACAACAGCTGCAACAAAAAGAGCGATAAGTACATATGGCCACTTTTTTTTCTTTTTAATTTTCTTGAAACGGTGTCGTTCAAGAGTGGGTACGTCAGAATCCTCATCTATATGAGTAGTCTGCATTCCTCCCTCAGAGGCAGTTTCCTGATATGACGCATCATCCGACTTATGTACTACAAGAGGACTGTCAAGTATTTCTTCTTTGATTTCTTCTTCCATATATAACTCCTAATCAGTTAATTATATTATCTAAATTTAACTTTTTACTATAATAACATAATAATTTTCATTTTTCAATAAGTATTGAATTTGCTTATTGTTACTGTTATAATGGAATTAAATCCAATGTAGTTAATTTTTGGAGGAAAAGGTATGAAAATTCTTGCATTTGACATAGGTGGAACAAACATTAAATATGCATTATGCGATGAAAATTTTGTTTTATCCGATAAACATACAATACCTACCGAAGCTGAAAAAGGCGGTCAAGAGCTTGTTCAAAAAATTATTTCAATAATTGAAGAATATGACGGTCTTGACAGAATTGCAGTTTCTACTGCAGGTCAGGTGGACAGCGATAACGGTATCGTTGTTTATTCAACCGACAATATTCCTTACTATACAGGAATGATGGTAAAAAAAATAATTGAAAATAAAACAGATATTCCAACTTTTGTTGAAAACGATGTAAACGCTTTTGCACTCGGAGAAGCTCAATTCGGAGCAGGAAAAGATTTTTCTGATTTTCTATGCCTCACATATGGTACAGGAATTGGCGGTGCACTTTATCTTAATAACAAGCTTTACAAGGGACTCGGCTCTTCTGCCGGCGAATTTGGACATATGATAACCCATGCAGGAGGTAAGCAATGTACCTGTGGCGGAGAAGGCTGTTATGAGTGCTATGCATCTACAAAGGCTCTTGTTGAGGCGGTAAATAAGGCTAATTCAACAAATTTGAATGCTTTTCAGATTTTTGAAAAGGATAATTTCAGCAAGCCTGAGATTCGTTCCGTTATTGACAAATGGATTGACGAAATGATTATTGGTCTGATTAACATAATTTATGTTTTCAATCCCCCGCTTATAATTCTCGGTGGCGGAATAATGAATGAGGATTACGTTATTGATCTGATAGACAGAAAAATATATAATCTACTTATGGAAAATTTTAAGGATGTAAATATTGTTCGTTCAAGACTTGGCAGTGACTCAGCTCTGCTTGGTGTTGCATACGAGGCTTCAAAACTCTAAAAAAATTAATGAAAAAACCTCAAAAGCTTTTTGCTTTTGAGGTTTTTTATTGGAGGCACCACCCAGATTTGAACTGGGGCGTAAAGCTTTTGCAGAGCTCTGCCTTACCACTTGGCTATGGTGCCATATAACAAAAGGCTTCATCCGGAAGCCCTTTTATTTGGAGCGGATGACGAGGCTCGAACTCGCTACCTCAACCTTGGCAAGGTTGCGCTCTACCGGGTGAGCTACATCCGCAAATAGTGGTGCTTCCGGACGGAATCGAACCATCGACACGAGGATTTTCAGTCCTCTGCTCTACCGACTG
>JBJFGE010000040.1:0-41837 GCA_051892435.1 Eubacterium sp. | reverse complement strand
TGTCGATAAAGTGGTCTGAACCACGCCAAAGAATATAAAGAATAAAAAATACTCGTAGGGGCTTGCAATGCAAGCCCGCTTTGTTTTTCAGCGATTTAACATTTTGAAAAGTGGCATAAATGTTGAATTTATGCCACTTTTGGCGTTTTTCGTTTTTTGCTCAGTCGAGGTACCATTGTACATCTTCCTTCGCAAGAAAACGAAATTCAGTTTCATTTCTCGAAGTCTGACAGCGTGTAGAAAATTTGATATTTGACTTTTTCTACACGCTGAAACGGCAATCAAATGATTGCCGTTTTAAATGTTATACAAAAACAAAATGTATCAAAAGCATATAGCCTATAGTTCCTACTGCAATGCTTAGCAGTGTGTTTTTCTTCCAAATATGCACCAATGCCGTAACTGCAACGGCAATAAGCTGAGGAATAATTATATTTTTATCCACTGACGTAAAATCCTTTAGGCAGTATACTATCAGCACACCGATAATTGATGCAGGCAGTATGTCGCCGAGGTATTTTATAAATTTCGGCACTTCCTTTTTATTGCCGAAAACTGCAAAGGGAAAAAGCCTTGTGGCAAAGGTGCATATAGACGCAACTGCTATCATAGCTATTGCCTGATTAAAGCTTAATGCCATATCACTTTTCCTCCTTCGCTTTGATGAAAAAAGGCTTGCCTGCTGTCAGAACGAGAACCGTAACAATAAGCGACGGCAGAAGAAAACGGTCGGCACCGAAAATTATCAGGCAAATTATTGCACAGACCACACCGATAAAGCCTACAATTTTAAGCCTGCCCTTGTGTGCTCTGACTAAGTCAATGAAAATGACAATAAAAAGTGCAGTCATTGAAAAATCAATTCCCTCAAAATCAAGAGGTATAATCTGACCTGCCAGCGAGCCGATAACCGAGCCGAGTATCCAGTAGCAATGGTCAAAAATACCGATTAAAAATCTTGCGTGAGGCTCATCTACATTTTTAGGCACGGTTGAAAATGATGTGTTAACAGAATATGTTTCGTCGGTAAGACTGAAAATGCAAAAGGGATATCTCCATTTTCCTGCCTTGAATTTTTCAATAAATGACAGACCGTAAAACATATGCCTTGAATTTATGAAAAGGGTCATAATTGCCGTTGTGGCAAGAGATGCACCGCTTGAAAGAAGGGACACCAGCAAAAACTGTCCGGAGCCTGCATAGACAAAAAGAGATATAAAAATTGCCCAAACCCAGTTGTATCCCGCCTCATAAAGCATAATGCCGAATGCCGACCCTAAAAAGAGATAGCCGAACAATACGGGTAATGACTTGGTCAGTGCAAACTTAAATGTTTCAATTTTACTTTTATCTTTCATATTTTTTATCCTAATACTTTTAGCTTAAATTAGGGTTTATAGAGATGTTATTGCAAGAAATCACCGTAGGGGCGACCATTGGTCGCCCGCTTATATTCGGGCGTGCATTGCACGCCCCTACGAAAGCTTGTTGCAGAAACACACTGATAAACCCTAACTTTTAAAACTATTTATTGTCGGGAAAAGGTTGTTTATCATTAAACCGCCTATCTTCTCGTCTGCGTGCAGGCTCAGCCTGCTATATACTAATTTATTATTGTATGCCTACACATTATAATTCTTTTTTCATCATAATGTGTGGGCAATATTCATCATAATACATATCGCCGTATTTTTTGTAGCCCTGCTTTTCGTAAAAATCAGCAACTCTAACCTGTGCTGAAAGCTCCATAGCCTTTCCTCCGATAGATTTAATATGCTCCTCTGTAAAATGTACAATTTCTTCCCCGAGATGTTGACCTCGGTGGCTCTTTTTTACTGCAAGCCTGCCTAAATGGTATTCCTCGGGATTATTCTCTGTGAAAGCTCTGCATACTGCAACAGCATTATCATTATCATCATACATTACAAAATGAATTGCGATATCGTCAATTTCATCAAATTCAGCCCTAAAACCCTGCTCCTCAATGAAAACCTCTTCTCTGATTTTTATTGCCTCAGGGGGACATTTATCATAAACCTTAACAGTCAAGCTCTCATCTCCTTAAATAAGCGAGATAAATTATATCAAAGCCTGTACCTGATGTCAATAAATGTAGATTTACTGTTGATAATCTGGTATAATATGCTCATAGGTATTAGGAGAACGGTATGATAAAATATATTTTTTTCGATTTAGACGACACGATTTTTGATTTTAAAAAGGCGGAAAGAATTGCTCTTGCAAAGGCCTTGAGAGAATTTGGTGTTGAGCCTGAGGATAAAATTCTTTCAAGATACAGCGAAATTAATATTTCACAGTGGAAGCTTTTGGAGCTTGGTAAGATAACAAGACAAGAGGTTAAGGTGCGACGTTATAAGCTTCTTTTCGATGAATTTGGAATTGACCTAAATCCCGATCAGGTTACTGCACTTTATGAAAAAAATCTCGGTATCGGTCACTATTTCATTGACGGTGCAGAAGAAACGGTAAAATCCCTTTTCGGAAAATATCAACTTTACATTGTTTCAAACGGTGCTACAGCAGTTCAGGAAAGCAGGCTTGCAAGCAGTGATATTGTCAAATATTTTGATGACATATTCATTTCTCAAAAGGTTGGATATGATAAGCCTGATGTCAGATTTTTTGAAAAATGCTTTGAGAGCATTGACGGCTTTTCGAGAGATAAGGCAATTATTGTGGGCGATAGCCTTTCGTCAGATATTCAGGGCGGTATTAATGCAGGAATTAAAACCGTTTGGTTTAACCCAAAGGAAAATACTGACGATATGATTAAACCTGATTTTCAGATAAACGACCTGAAGCAGCTGCCGACTCTTATTGAGTCATTGTAATTTTTGCATTTTCAATATCGTTAGTAATCTTACTTGAAATTATAAGACTAATAATATATAATAGTTCCACATCAATATATTAGGGAGGACAAATATGGAGAAAATTCTTGTTCTTGATTTTGGCGGTCAGTACAATCAGTTAATTGCCAGAAGAGTTCGTGACCATAAGGTTTATGCGGAAATTCTGCCTTATACGACACCTATTGAAACAATTAAGGCGAATAATTATAAGGGTATAATTTTTACAGGCGGGCCGAATTCTGTTTTCGATATGTCCTCACCTCATTATACTAAGGATATTCTTGATATGGGCGTGCCGATTTTGGGTATCTGCTACGGCTGTCAGCTTATCGCCTGGATGGGTGACGGCGAGGTTAAAACTGCACCTAAAAGTGAGTACGGAAAAATTGAGTTTACTGTACGTAAAAGCTCACCGCTTTTCAAGGACGTTGATGAAAAATCAACCGTTTGGATGAGCCATACCGACTATATCGCAACTCCGCCGAAGAATTTTGAAATCCTCGGTACAACCGACGATTGCCCTTGTGCCGCAATGGCAAATGCCGATAAGAAGATTTATGCAGTTCAGTTTCATCCGGAGGTAACTCATTCTGTTTTCGGTTCTCAGATGCTTTATAATTTCCTTTATGAAGTTTGCGGCTGCAGTGGCGACTGGGTAATGGACAATTTCATTGAGGCTACTGTTGAAAAGCTCAGAAATGAAATCGGCGACAAAAAGGTTATTCTCGGTCTTTCAGGCGGTGTTGATTCCTCCGTTGCAGCAGGTCTTCTTTCAAGAGCTGTCGGCAAACAGCTTACCTGCGTTTTTGTTGACCAGGGACTTATGAGAAAGGATGAGGGCGATTTCGTTGAAAAAACCTTTACCTCTCTCTTTGATATGAATTTTGTCAGAGTTAATTGCGGCGACCATTTCCTTTCTAAGCTTAAAGGCGTTACCGACCCTGAGCAAAAGAGAAAGATTATCGGCACTGAATTTTTCAATGTTTTCTGGAATGAAATCAGAAAGCAAAATGAGCTTGGCTTTTTTGCACAGGGTACAATTTATCCCGACTGTATTGAGTCAGGCAAGGGTGACGCAGATGTTATCAAAACTCACCATAACAGAGTAAATGTTCCTGACGATGTTGAATTTTTAGGCGTAATTGAGCCTCTTTGCGATTTGTTCAAGGATGAGGTTAGAAGGGTTGGCGAAAAGCTTGGCATACCAAAGGAGCTTGTTTGGAGACAACCGTTCCCCGGTCCCGGTCTGGGTGTAAGAATTATCGGCGAGATTACTGCCGAAAAGGTTAAAATTTTACAAGAGGCTGATTGGGTTCTCCGTGACGAAATGGCTAAAAACGGCTATGAGAAAAATCTTGCACAGTTCTTCTGCGTACTCCCCGGCGTTAATACCGTCGGTGTTATGGGCGACCATAGAACATACGATAACCTTGTGGCTATCCGTGCCGTTACAACCGATGACTTTATGACAGCCGATTGGGCAAAAATTCCATACGATATTCTTGCAAAGGTTTCAAACCGTATCACCAATGAGGTCGACCACGTAAACAGAGTTGTCTACGACATCACCTCCAAACCTCCAGGAACAGTAGAGTGGGAATAATACAAAAATACCACAAACCCTTTATTTATCGGGGTTTGTGGTTTTTTATAACTTGATTTTTTCAAATTTTTATGATATTATAATTCTAATGTTAAAGTGTTCTCTATAAACTTTAAGCCCGATAGAAGAGGAGCGGTTCTATCTGTTTTCAGGAGGTGGATACTGTGGGTGATATGCCGGTTTCCTTGGCAGCATTATTAGAACAGCTGGATCGCCAAGGAATTACAGATTATCGCCGTTATCATACGATTCGTACCTATCTGAATTTTAAAGCACGGGAAACTGCTACGCCTATCAGCGGTAGCTTTGAGCTTACCCCGCTTTGCAATTTGGACTGTAAAATGTGCTACGTCCACCTAAACAAACAGCAGATGCAGTGTTCAAAGCTTTTGGATACTGACACATGGAAGCACTTGATGAAGCAGGCTGTGGATGCCGGTATGATGTATGCACAGCTTACCGGTGGCGAATGTCTGACATATGCCGGTTTTTCAGAGCTATATCTATTTCTTCAGAATTTAGGCGTTGAGACACGTATTTACTCCAATGGAATTTTAATGGATGAGACTATGGTGGGTTTCTTAAAGGAAAATCCGCCTGCCTTAATTCAAATTACCCTTTACGGTGCAAGTGAAGACGGTTATGAACGTGTTACCGGTCGCAGAGTATTTTCCGAGGTTATGGAGAATATTTTGCGAATCAAGGATGCCGAGCTTCCGCTGATAATCGGCATAACACCTAATGCCTATATGGAAGATGGTGAAGAGGTGGTTCGTCTGTTACATTCAAAGGGACTGAATTTTCGTATTAACAGCGGTCTGATGGCTCCCAGAGAAGAAACCGGTAAACAAAAAACAGATGCCAATGTGGAAGAATATATTAGACTGATAAAATTACAGAGGGAATTAGAAGGCAAAGCAGAATTTGAATACTGCGATGAAAATTCACTGCCCGATCCGGGTGGAGACGGAAAAGCAGAATTCGGTGTTAAATGCGGTGCCGGACGAAGCAGCTTCTGTATTTCTTGGGATGGATTTCTTCGTCCATGCAATACATTCCCCGACATTTCCGAAAATGTCCTGAACATTCCGTTTAACGAAGGTTGGAAACGTATCAATGAACAGGTCAAGATGATGCCACTGCCTGTTGAATGCACAGGGTGTAAATACAGACCCCATTGCAAGCACTGTATTGCGGAGCATGCATCTGATGCGCCCATCGGTCATGCCAGCCCGACTGTATGTAGCTGGGCACGTAAAATGGCAGCTGAAGGGATTTTTAAAATATAGCAAATAAAAATATTAAATATAATTATAATTTATGGAGGTATTTATTATGAAAGATCTTTATGAGTCACCGGTTGCAGAAATGGTTACATTCAAGTATCAGGAGATGGTTACAACATCCTCGGGTTCTTGCGGAAGTCAGTGGATAAACATTGGCGGTAGCGATTGTATGGATTCTGAAATTGTTCATAATTTTGCATAGTAACAAGTCATAAGGGAAAGAAAAATTTAAAAACTGATGAACTTGAAAATTAAAAGTGGATTTACACTGCGTAATGTGTCAGGTGAGCATATTGTAATGCCTACCGGCAGAAATATCAGTCAGTTCAATGGTGCTATTATTTTGAATGATGTGTCGGCTTTCATTTGGGAGAAGCTGAGTGAAGGCTGTAGCCGTGAAGAATTGCTGGTAAATATTCTGTCCAAATTCAAAGTGGACAGAGAGAGGGCTGAAAAGGATCTGGATGCCCTGTTAGAAAAATTACGCGAATATGATGTAATTGAAGAACAGTCTGTCTGATATTCAGGCAGACTTTCGTTTTGTAAGGAAAAGATTTATGATATATGAAAAACGGGCTTGCACTGCAAGTCCGCTTTATTTAGTATAAAGCTTTTGAGAGGAAGAAGTACACCCAAAGTGCAACAACAAACAGGCTTTACAGCAAAGCTTTCTGCGTTTTTTACAGGATTTGCGATAAAGACTGCCATACCGAAAAAATACAGGCAAAGTAATAATATGAAGCTGAAAAATTAACTCCTAAAATCTGAATCAAGTGATTTAAGGAGCTTTGTTTTTTTTACTCAGTGAAACAAAAAATGGAAGTTATTTGGAATTGTTTTGTAAAAAATATTGACAAATACATAACATTAGTATATTATATTCACAAAGAGGTGTAGAACATGATTAACAAAACGGAATTGATGAGTGTTAATGATATTTTTGAAAACAGTGAATTAGTTTTGATGAAGGCAACATTCGGAAATTCTCTTTTTAAAATAATCAGAACAGATGTTGGGCTGAAAAATGAAGACGGTGACATCGTAGACATCATTACCGTCAAAGCAGAGTCCGGAAATTAACGGATATAAAACTATAAAAAACCCCGTACTTTTAAAGTACGGGGTAAATTATTTAATTACTTATTACTGCTCAACAGGATAAACAGAAACCTTTTTTCTGTCCTTACCCATTTTTTCAAACTTAACAGTACCGTCGATAAGAGCAAAGAGAGTGTCGTCCTTGCCGATACCTACGTTATTGCCCGGATGAATATGAGTTCCTCTCTGGCGGTAGAGAATGTTGCCTGCGAGAACAAACTGACCGTCAGCTCTCTTAGCGCCGAGACGCTTTGATTCTGAATCACGGCCGTTCTTTGTAGAACCCATACCTTTCTTATGAGCGAAAAGCTGTAAATCTAATTTAAGCATTATTACACCTCCGATGTATAACTTTTATGTTTTGAGGATAATCCTTTTCAAGCTCCGTTAAATGAAGGCGAAGCCCCTTTAAAATATCCTGAGCCGGTGCGGCATTTTCCAAAATCATCAGCTTTAAATATCCGTCCTCCGACTGAGCGTCGGCGTCAAGCTTGATAATTTCCGTAACTGTGTTGGCAGTCATAAGACAGGCACTTGAAACAAAGGCACAGATAATGTCCTCGCCCTCGTCAGCACTCATTGAGTGCCCCTGCACCTCGAAGCCACACAGACCGTTAATACCGCTGTAAAATTCAACTTTAATCATTAAGCATTAATCTTGGTGATCTCAACCTTTGTGTATGGCTGACGATGACCCTTCTTGCGTTTTTCGTCCTTCTTTGGCTTGTAGGTGAAAACAGTGATTTTCTTACCCTTGCCATTTTTAAGAACCTTAGCGTCAACAGTAGCGCTTGCACAATCCTTACCTGCCTTGAAGCTGTCGTCAGCTCCTACTGCAAGAACATTGTCAAAGGTAACCTTTTCATCAGCCTGAGCATCAAGCTTTTCGATGTAGAGAACGTCGCCCTCAGCAACCTTATACTGCTTACCGCCTGTTACGATAACAGCGTACATAGTCTTTCAATCTCCTTTATAAGTCTCGCTACACGAGGCGGAATACTCGGTATTCTCTTACCTGCCCATAGTATGCGGTGTAAAGATTATAACACAAAAACAAAAAAAGTCAATACAAAATTGTGCCTTTTTCCGTTAGACTGTGTTACTGTCAAAATGTCGCTCGGTCACATACAGCAAGTATGCTCCCGTCGACGAAAATTTGCCAAAGCCTTGCATAACGAAAAAATCCACTAATTTTTAATTGAGTGATTGTAGCAAGCTTTCGTAGGGGCTTGCATTGCAAGCCCGATTATATGCGGGCGACCACTGGTCGCACCTACGATTGCTTCATTCAACTACACCCATATAAACCCTAATTTGTAATTTTATAAAGTCCTGCACCGTGAGGGGAGATAATTGATGAAAAGCTGTTTTTGAATTTTCCTATGCTTTTCTTTTCCCAGATATCGTAAATTTCGTAGCTTTCATCGGGCATAAGGATATCGGAAAGGCTCAGCTTAATTTTTCTGTCCTTATTGTCGGTATTAAAAAGTGCAACGTATTTACATTTTATACCGTTGGAAATCCAAATAATTTCGCCCTTATTATTCTTTTCGTTTCTGTAATACTGATAGGCGCCTGACGACTCCCTATGCATTTTTGCGTATTCATCATTTGTTAAAAGGGATAATGTCCATTCGTCATTTTCGGGAAGATTTCCGCCGAACATTAGCGGACTTCTGAAAATTCCCCAAAGGCTCATCATTGTAATTTGCTCAGGCCTTGTGAACTGGGTCATTCTGTCCTGCGGTCCGTGGCAGGTGCCGTTCTTTGAAAGCCTGCCAAGGGGCAGCATATCACAATCTGGGAAATTTCCTGCTTTAACCTTATCCTGCCAAAGCCGGCATTTGTCAAACATTTCGTGAAGCTTATCCCATTGGTCCCAAAAGTCGCCTGTCATTCTCCACATATTTGCATTTTTTGCAAGGTGGTCTGCATTTTCAATATGAGCAGGTCCGGGGGAAAGAGAAAGCACCATATCCCTACCGCAATTATCAATGGCTTTTCTTATCATTTCGATTTCATAGTATGCAGAATAGGGATTATCCCACTGACGAAATTCAGTTACGCAGATGTCATCGCATTTTATAAAATCAACGCCCCATTGAGCGTACAATTCAAAGATAGAATTGTAGTAGTCCTGTGCACCCTGACAGTCTCTGACGCCGTACATATCTGTATTCCATGAGCATACGGAAAAATGATGTGCAACCTGTCTTGCAGTAAAATTGCTGTTTTTAATAGGCATATTTGCGTGAACAGCTTGACGGGGAATACCTCTCATAATATGTATACCGAATTTCAGACCGAGGCTGTGGCAGTAGTCTGCAATTTCCTTAAAGCCCTTGCCGTTTTTTGCACTTGGAAAACGGTTTTCAGCCGGCATAAGTCTGCCGTATTCGTCCATATTCAGCTCTGTAAAATTATTGTAGTCGTTGTTTTTTGCTTTAGGCTCGTACCACTGAATGTCGCAGACAATATATTCCCAGCCGTAAGGCTTGAGATGCTTTGCCATATAGTCCGCATTTTCACGAAGCTGTTTTTCGTTTACTCCTGCACCGAAGCAGTCCCAGCTGTTCCAACCCATAGGAGGGGTTTTTGCTAATTTCCTGTGCATAATTGCTACCGCCTTTTCCTGTTCTTTAGTATGATAATATAATAGTAAAGAGGGTAATGTCAATGAATATTTTTTGTTTGTAAATTGTGTCTTTTCCCGTTATGCGTCGTCTCGTCAAAACAAATTACGTATTTAAACAAATTGCTACGCAATATGTAACAAATACTGCATTTGTTTCTCCTCTTTCCAAAAAGCTAAAGCTTTTCGGGAGCCCTGAATAATTCCGCTCGGTCACATACAGCAAGTATGCTCCCGTCGACGAAATTTTGCCTAAGCCTTGCCTAACGAAAAAATCCACTAATTTTTAATTACTCGGTTAACTCTACGAAAATGTGTTTCCTCGGCACAGTGCGCATTGTGTGCGTGCCGACGTAGCAGAGGGGATTATTAGGGGGAATTGAAATATCAAAAATATTCCCCCCTAATTTGCTTTTTTGTTTCGTTTTTTTCGCAACTCAAAAAAATGAAAAACCCTCCGCGTTAGCGGAAACATAATATATCTGATTTGCAGATGTGCTATGCAAATACTAACTTCATATGGGTATTAATCTTTTTCGCTTTCCTGCGTCTCGATATCCTTTGAGGAAAGGTCATAAATAAATTCCTTGAGCTTGTCCTTGTTTTTTTCTGTATTTATACTGATAACGCTGTTGCCCTGAATAGTTGCATAGTCCCAAGTTTCGTCAAAAGGCACTTTTGTTTGATGAATGTCACCTGTGATGCAAATTCCTGCCATTGCAACAAAGCTGATAAGCTCGCTTTTGCCCATATTTGTTTCAATGTACGGTGCACTGTTAAACGCCATTTTGTAAAGCTTGAATGGACCTGAATGCTTTGCACTGTTTATAATTGCACTCATAACAGTTCTTTGTCTTTCTGTTCTTGCAAAGTCAGTGTCAATTTTTCTTATTCTGCAATATGCAAGTGCCTGTTCTCCTGTCAGATTGCTTTTGCCTTCTTCAAGAGTTACTCCGCCGTATCTCTTGGGGTGGTTTGTAACCTCCTTTGCTTCTGCTGAGGTTACATCAACTTCAACTCCGCCGAGGCTGTCTACAAGCACCTTGAACATTTCAAAGTCTGTTACTACATAGCTGTCAATGTCAACTCCGAAATTGTATTCAATAGTGTCCACAACATTTTGATATCCACCGCTGGAGCAGGCGGCATTGAGCCTTTGCTCATATCCAAGGGACGGAATATATACCCAGGTGTCACGTAAGAATGACACAAGCTTAATGCAGTGATGCTTCATATCAAGTGAAACAAGCATCATAGTGTCGGAACGAGATGCCTCTGCCTCGTCGTCGCTTCTTGCATCAACCCCAAGCAAAAGCACATTTTTAACCATACCGCTGCTTGCAAGGTCACTTTGGCTTACGTATTCGCTTTCCTTTTTATCGTCATAGTTAATTCTTCCGACGACAGGAAATATTGCACCTGTTATCACAAGAATAATTGCGAAAATGACAATAAGTGCCTTTTTACCGCCTGAAAGCTTGCTCCTTTTTTTATTTTTATTGTTTTTGCCGTTATTATTGCTGTTATTACGGCTTGTTTGTTTGCTGTTATTGCTTTGATGATTTGTATTTCTGTTTTTAGGTGTTCTGTCAAAGTCATCGTATCTTTCGCTGACAAAATGTTGATTTCTGTTTCTTTGCGTTTCGTTGTTACAGGGATTTATACCGCCTTTTTGGTTGTCCCTTACAACACTTTCGCTTTTTGTTTTATTGTTAAAGTTCAGGTCAACAGGTGAGTATCCGTAATAATTTTCTTCCTCGGGTACAGTTCTGTCTATATCATTTTTATTTTTATTAGTGCCGAATCCTTCATTTTCAAAACGAGGCATCGTACCACCTCCGTAAAAGTGTGAGATAATATATGACTTTTGCTGATTTTTCTGTCTGTTCATCAATTCTACTACAGATTATATATTATTTCAACAGACATTTTGTAAAATCGGTTGACATTCTGTGTTATTTTTTTTAAAATAAAAGTTAGCGAGTCGGTGAGGCAGTTGCGTACCGATTTGGTATGAGGAAAGTCCGAGCAGCATAGAGCAGGATAACGGCTAACGGCCGCCGAGGGTGACCTTAGGGAAAGTGCAACAGAAATAAACCGCCTCTTTTGAGGTAAGGGTGGAAAGGCGAGGTAAGAGCTCACCGAGGAAGTGGAGACATTTCCTGCCATGTAAACCCTATCCGCTGCAACATCGACTAAAGGGTTGTTGGCTCGACACATAACTTTGAAGGATGGCTTGAGCGCAGGAGCAATTCTGCGAGTAGATAGATAACTGCCACATACAGAACTCGGCTTATTGCCGACTCGCTTTTTTAATTTGTGTACATTTAATATTTGACTGTGAGGAATAAATATGTTAGTAAAAATGGGAGATTTGCTTGCTGATGCACAGAAGGGGAATTATGCCGTAGGCTCATTTTCTGTGGCAAATATGGAAATGGTCCTCGGTGCATTAAAGGCGGCCAAGGAGCTTAACGCACCTATTATTTTGCAAATTGCAGAGGTTAGATTAAAGCAAAGTCCGCTTGAGATTATAGGACCGCTTATGGTTGCGGCGGCAGAAAACGCAGAAACTCCGGTTGCAGTCCATTTTGACCACGGCAAAACCTTAGAAAAGATTACTCAGGCACTTGATATCGGCTTTACCTCCGTTATGTTTGACGGCTCCCACCTTCCTCTTGACGAAAATATAGCTATGACTAAAAAGGTTATGGAGCTTGCGGCTGATTATGACGCAGATGTGGAGGCTGAAATCGGCTGTGTAGGTGGCTCCGAGGACGGCAGTGAGGATATCGCAATCAACTGTACAAGACTTGAAGATGCCGTTCGCTTTGAGGCTGAAACAAATGTTGATGCCCTTGCAATAGCAATCGGAAATGCACACGGAAATTATAAGAGCACACCGAAGCTTCGCTTTGATATTCTTGAAGAGGTGGAAAAGAATACTGATTTACCGCTTGTTCTCCACGGCGGAACAGGTATTACACCTGAGGATTTTGTTCGTTGCTCACATACGGGAATTAAAAAAATAAATATTGCCACTGCAACCTTTGACAGTGTTGAAAATAATGTAAGCAAATGTTATAATGACGGTAGCATAAACGGCTATTATGATTTGCAGGCTGCCGAGGTTGAGGGTGCTTATCAAAATGTTAAAAAGCACATTCTCATTTTCGGTACTGATAACAAGGCATAAATTTCAGCGTTTTATCGCTGACAAAATAAAGGGGTATAATTATGAAGTATATTGAATTTGATATGTCAAAGCCACTTGATTTCATTCCAATCGGAAGAATTGCTATTGACTTTAACCCGACGGATATGTATATGCCGTTGAGCGAGTCATCTAATTTCAACAAATATGTTGGCGGTTCTCCTGCAAATATTGCCGTAGGTCTTGCAAGACTTGGATGCAAGGTTGGCTTTTGCGGTTGCGTAAGCAATGACCAGTTCGGTGATTTTGTAGTAAATTATTTTGACAAAGAGGGCATCGACACAAGCCACGTTACAAGAGCAAAGAACGGAGAATGCTTAGGATTGACCTTTACTGAAATTCTTTCGAAGGAAAAGTCATCTATCCTTATGTATCGCGACAATGTTGCAGATTTCTGTATGACTCCTGAGGATATTGACGAGGACTATATCGCTTCTGCAAAGGCTATTGTTATCAGCGGTACTGCCCTTGCAAAGTCACCGTCAAGAGAGGCTTGCCTCAAGGCAATGATGCTTGCAAAGAAAAATAATGTAAGAATTATTTTTGATATCGACTATCGTGAATACACTTGGACCTCAAAGGATGAAATCGCTGTTTATTACAGCCTTGTTGCTCAAAATGCAGATATTATTATGGGATCAAGAGAGGAATTTGACTTGACTGAGGGTATAGTTGGTGTTAAGGATTCTGACCCTGAAAGTGCAAAATATTGGCAGTCCTTCGGTGCAACAATCTGCGTAATTAAGCACGGCAAGGAAGGCTCAACGGCTTATACAAACGACGGTAAGTTCTATTCAATTAAGCCATTCCCGGCAGTTAAGCTTAAAGGATTTGGCGGTGGTGACGGCTACGGCTCATCATTCCTTTACAGTCTCCTTCAGGGCAAGGAAATCATTGAGTGCCTTGAGTTTGGCTCTGCGTCAGCATCGATTCTCATTTCTGCTCATTCCTGCTCAGACGCAATGCCGTCAGCAAAGCAGGTAGAGGAATTTATCAAAAAGAGCAAGGAAGAATACGGCGAAATGGTCGCAAGAGTGTAAAATAGACTTGTGACTATTAACTATTGACTTTTTTGTAAATTTGTGGTATAATACATATTGTTCGAGGGAGTAGTTCCACGCAGACCTACATAGCGTGAGCTAAATCAACAACTTGCCTTTTTGGCTGGTTTAGTTTTAAAGAATGAGACTCGTACATAGTGAAATACTATGTACGGGTTTTTGTTTTTATATAATATATTTTTGTTAAGGAGTATTGCTATGAAAGAATACTTACAGGATTTTTCATCGGTTATGGAAAATCTAAAAACATCTGACAGCGGTTTGACCTCTGCCGAAGCATCAAAAAGACTTGAGCAAAACGGTAAAAACAAGCTTGCCGAGGGTAAGAAGGAATCTCTTATCCACAGATTTTTAAAGCAGCTTGCAGACCCGATGATTATTATTCTTATTGTTGCGGCAGTAATTTCTGCTGTTACAGCGGCAATCGGCGGTGACGGCGAGGGCTATGCAGATGTAATAATCATTATGGTTGTTGTTTTGATTAACGCGGTTTTGGGCGTTTATCAGGAAAGCAAGGCTGAAAAGGCTATTGAGGCCCTGCAGGAAATAGCCGCCGCAACATCTAAGGTTATCCGTAACGGAAAGCTAACTGATATCAAATCGGAGGATTTGGTTGTAGGCGATGTTGTAGTTCTTGAAGCAGGTGACAGCGTTCCTGCAGACTGCCGTATAATTTCCTGTGCCTCTATGAAAATTGAGGAGGCGGCTTTGACCGGTGAGTCAGTGCCTGTTAATAAAACAGCAGATATTATTGACCCGCTGGGCAGTGATGACGTACCATTGGGCGACAGAAAAAATATGTGCTACATGGGCTCGAATGTGGTTTACGGCCACGGTAAAGCAGTAGTTGTTGCCACCGGTATGGATACTGAAATGGGCAAGATTGCAGATGCACTTGAAACTGCCGAGGAGGGACAGACACCTCTTCAAATCAAGCTTGCACAGCTTTCAAAAATACTTTCAATACTCGTTCTCGGTATCTGCGTATTCATTTTTGCATTTGATATTATCCGTAGTCTCATAATGGGTCAGGGCATTACATTTGCTTCAACCCTTGACACATTTATGGTAGCCGTTTCTCTTGCGGTAGCCGCAATTCCTGAGGGACTTGCCGCAGTAGTAACAATCGTTCTTTCAATCGGTGTTACTAAGATGAGCAAGCGAAATGCGGTTATCCGTCAGCTTACAGCAGTTGAAACTCTTGGATGTACTCAGATAATTTGCTCTGATAAAACAGGTACTCTTACTCAAAACAAGATGACAGTTGTTGAATACAGAGGCGACGACGAAAAGCTCCTTGCATCAGCGATGGCACTTTGCTGTGATGCAGAGCTTCAGGATGATAAAACAGTTAAGGGCGAGCCAACAGAGGCGGCACTTGTTGCTTATGCAGATAAGCTTGGTATGCCAAAGTACGATTTGGAAAAATTATTCCCGAGAGTTATGGAGGCTCCCTTTGATTCATCAAGAAAGATGATGTCAACTGTTCATAGCTCTGACCATGGCTTTATTCAGTATACAAAGGGAGCTCCTGACGTAGTTCTGTCACGTTGCACGGCTTTCTATGAAAACGGCAAGGCTGTTCCAATGACAGAGGAAAAGCGCAGTGAAATTGAAGCCTCAAACAAGGAAATGGCGGATAAGGCTCTCCGTGTTCTCTGCTGTGCTATGAGAACATACAAGGATAAGCCGGAGTCAGAAGAGGCAGAGGCTCTTGAGCAGGATTTGTGCTATATCGGCTTAACCGGTATGATTGACCCTGTAAGACCTGAGGTTGTAGACGCAATTAAGGAGTGCCGTCAGGCAGGAATCAGACCTATTATGATTACAGGCGACCATAAGGATACAGCGGTTGCCATTGCAAAGGAGCTTGGCATTATTGAAGATGCAAGCGGTGCTATCACAGGAACTGAGCTTAACAAGCTTTCAGATGAGGAGCTTGACAGAGATATTGAAAAGTATTCTGTTTATGCCCGTGTTCAGCCTGAGCATAAGGTTAGAATTGTTAAGGCTTGGAAGGCAAAGGGTATGATTACCGCAATGACAGGCGACGGTGTAAACGATGCTCCGTCAATTAAGAATGCCGATATCGGTGTGGGTATGGGTATCACAGGTACTGATGTAACAAAAAATGTTGCCGATATGGTGCTTGCCGACGATAACTTTGCTACAATTGTTTCAGCCGTTGAAGAGGGCAGAAGAATTTATGACAATATCAGAAATTCAATTCAGTTCCTTCTTTCTTCCAATCTTTCCGAGGTTGTTTCAATCTTCATTGCAACACTTATGGGCTTCACACTCTTTGAGCCTGTTCACCTCTTATGGATAAATCTTATTACAGACTGCTTCCCTGCACTCGCATTAGGTCTTGAAAAGGGCGAAAGGGATATTATGAAGCGTCAGCCGAGAAATTCCAAGGATGGAATTTTCGCAGGCGGTATGGGCTTCGACGTTGTTTATCAGGGACTTATGGTAACTGCACTGACACTTATTGCGTACTTCTTCGGTACAAATCAGCTGGGTGTTCAGCTTGCTCACGGTACTGCTGATGAAATCCACTTAAACGGTATGACAATGGCGTTCTTAACTCTTGCTATGAGTGAAATTTTCCATTCCTTTAATATGCGTTCACGCCGTCAGTCAATCGTTAATATGGGTTCGGTAAACTGGTATCTTGTAGGTGCGATGGTATTGAGCCTGTTCCTGTCAACAATCGTTATCTACGTTCCGTTCCTTGCAAACGCTTTTGATTTTGCACATATCAGCCTTACTGAATACTTTATTTCTCTCGGACTTGCCTTCTGCGTAATTCCTATAGTAGAAATTGTAAAAGCAATTCAAAGAGCAGTTAAAAAGTAATTTAATTAAAAATCGCCTCAGGCTGTAATTTACGGCTTGAGGCTTTTTTTGAAAAAATATGATATAATTTTGCAAAAGGGTATTGACTCTCCTTTAAGAGGAGATATTACACTTGTGTTATGGAGATGAGGTTATGTTAAAAATCGGTGAGTTTTCAAAGCTTTCAATGCTGACAGTAAAGGCATTACGCTTTTATGAAAAGGAAGGTCTGCTTGTGCCGGCAACAGTTGACCGTTTTACAGGGTATCGTTTTTATGAAACTAATCAGCTTGAAGCTGCAGCGTTAATCAAGGCACTGCGTCAGCTTGATTTTTCTGTTGAGGAGATTAAATCGCATTTAAACGGCACACCACTAAAAGAAATTCTCTTTGTAAAGGAACAGGAGCTTTTGAAGGAGCGAACCGATATTTCAACAAAGCTCTCCATAATCAAATATTTATCGGAGGAAAAGGAAATGAAGTATCAGGCAGTAATTAAGGAAATACCCGAAACAATAGTTTACAGCGAGGAAAGGTTGCTCAAGGATTACAGTGAGGTCACAATGCTGGTGTTAAGCTCTGGAACAGAATGCAGAAGGCTTAATCCTAATATTGAATGTGCAAAGCCCGATTATTGCTTTTGCGAATATCTTGACGGTGAGCATAAAGAAAAGGATATTAGAGCGAGATATTCTCAGGCAATTACAAAGGCAGGCGTTGAGAACGAGAGGATTAAGTTTCGTACTCTTCCAAGGACAAAGGCAATCTGCATATACCACAAGGGTGCATATGATATGCTGGGCGAAGCCTACGCTTTCATAATTAAGTACGCATCGGAAAACGGCTACAAAATTTCTGACTTTCCGAGAGAATGCTATATTGACGGAATGTGGAATAAGGAAAATGTAGAGGATTGGCTAACTGAAATCCAATTACCAGTCGAATAAACCAATCAAGCCACAGATTTTCTGTGGCTTGATTATTTTCGCAGTAATGCTATAATATTTTCAGGTGATTTTATGGAAAATATTAAATTAAGCGGAGCAAAAAATGTTCGTGATTTCGGAAATATTATCAATAAGGACGGAAAAAAGATAAAGCCTTGTTGCTTTATCAGAGGCAATGCTCTTTGCGATTTAACCGATAAAGACGCACAAAAGCTTGTTAGTGAATACAACCTCGGCACCGTTATTGATTTGAGAACGAAAACCGAGGCGGAGGAAAAGCCCGACAGAAAAATTGAAGGCGTTGAATATATCCATATTCCCGTGATAAGAGAAAGCACAGTGGGAATATCCCACGAGGAAGAAATGGACAAAAAGGAAATGCTGAATCATATTCCCGATTTATGTCAGCTTTACCGTGATATTGTAACAGATGATTATTCCGTTTCTCAGCTGAAAAAGGTTTTTGAGGTCATAGCAGATGCCGACCGTGAAAAAGCAGTGCTTTGGCATTGTACCGAGGGCAAGGACAGATGCGGTATAACCTCTGCGTTGTTTTTATCTCTTATGAATGTTGACACAAAAACTATTTATGAAGACTATATGATGACGAATAATGCGTCATCAAAAAATGCAAAAAAATATTATTTTCTTGTTTTGCTGATGACGAAAAGAAAGGAAAAGGCAAATGGCATAAAGAGGGTTTTCAGAGCTGAAGAGGAATATCTCGACTCTGCCTTTTCTGCAATTAATGAAAGCTACGGCAGTGTTGACTGCTTTATAAAAGACTGCCTCGGCATTTCAGATGACGTAAAGCAAAAAATACAAAGCAAGTATCTTTTTTAATCACTTAAAAATTTTCTCGGCTTTTGGCGTGTTTTCATTTATCATTATACTCATTTATAGACACTTTCTAGAGAAGAAGGAGGTCTGGTATAAGCTGTTTTAAGGGAATTACAATCAATAATCCGACAGCAAAGGAAAAAATGTTGAGTATAGCTGATAAAATAATGCATTTTTTGAAGCTTTCGTTCATTACATTGTGGTATATAAAAGCCTCAAATATTATAACAATGATTTCCAGCACGACCAATATTCCGATATATATGGTATTGTTTTTCACAAAAACCATTGCTATTGCTAAAATTGTATTCATAATCGGATTTGTGATTACGTTGCATAGCAAAGAGGTATTGATCCATTTCCGTCTGTTTTTTATGAATAAGAGAGGTATTATTTCAGATATGCATGTTATAATTAATAAGATTATAAGATACATTAATCCTTCCATTGATTTTCTTCCTCTATGTTGGAATCCGCATAATTATCATTGTTATCTCTGTTTTTTTTACGTGAAACGATAATCACCGTGATGATTGTTGCAACAACAAGTTGAAGTACAAGCAGTAAAATTAATGTAAGAATATTGTTTTCAAATAAACTTTGTAATGATTGCTCCAAAGACGGTATCGCAACATCACATAATATGGTCTTTAATATTAATTTCATTTTTATTCCTCTTTTCTATACAGATTAACAGCGATAAAGTCGCAATAATTATCAAAACAAGAACGGTTAGCTGATGTGCCAATAAGGTTGTCGGTCTTATAAAAAACGCAGGGAATGTTCCGACAAATAAGGCTATAGTTGTTATTCCAAAGGAAAAGCAAGGTTGCTTTGGAAATTTAGAAACTAAAATTGAAATTGTGATAGGCATAGTCATACTAAACAGACCGACACCTATGAGAGATAATACCATATTAGAATTGCCAAACAGCAAAAACGGCAATGCCACAACAGAGCTTATTAACGAAGTCTTATAATAGCCTAATGAATCGGCAAAAACTCCGCCCATTATTTTTCCAATGCCCATAATAAAAAACAGCATAATAGCCTGTATTTCTGTCTTTTTCCATTCCGTTGGTATAGCATAACCAATGTATGCCCTGATTGCAACTACTGTAAAAGTAATGAATACTATTACTGAAGCAGAGCGCTTTGTAGTGATATCGATTTTCCATTCCTTTTCTTCTATTAAAAATCTTCTTGAAACACAAACAAGAGCAAGAATAGAAAAAATCATCATAATAATCGGTATTAAAATCAAAATATTTTTATTTTCAGTACCTAATAGTTGTCCGATAATTACTCCGAAGGAGCCTCCGCCTACAAAGATACTTGTTGGAGCAATTTTTCCTTCAGAGGTGCATAGCGTTTTACGGGCACCGCCTATATGTGTAATTGCATTTCCGATACCAAGCGTAATAAGAGCTAAAACATCAAAGGGCAGAATAAGTGATATCAATACAATAAGACAGCCTAAAACACCATAATCTAATTTATGATACTTGTCTGCAAGGATACCAAAGAAGCCTTGTGTAACAAAAGCAAGTGCGTCGAACAGCAGTGCAAAGCCCCACCATATTTCAGAATCGCTAAACCTTGAAAACAAAAAATAAAAGCAGGAAACCTCTACGGCAAAATGAATATAAGAGTATATAAACCCTATTTTTAAGGAAGAAATTGTTTTTTTCATTTAATCACCGTTTAAAAAGCATAAGCATTCTCTTGCATTTATTGAAAAATATTGCAAATAATTTAGGTTGCAAGCGTATAATACATTGCATAAATTATTAATGATTAATTATATATAAGCAAACACCGTATATTATGTCAATTATAATTGATCTCTTTAATTTCAACTTGTCGAATTGATTATATCATATAATTACAAATATTTCCATTATTTCCATATAATTCATTGTTCATTTGAAAAAGTCTTTAATGAATAATACGAAAAAGCCGATTGATGTAAATCAATCGGCTTTTTCGTTTGGCGTCCCCGGCGAGATTCGAACTCACGGCCTTCCGCTTAGGAGGCGGACGCTCTATCCTACTGAGCTACGGAGACTTATATCAAAAAAGACACCGCAAGGGGTGTCTTTTTTATGGTGACGCCAACGGGAATTGAACCCGTGTTACCGCCGTGAAAGGGCGGTGTCTTAACCGCTTGACCATGGCGCCGTTGGTGGCTTTAACTGGATTCGAACCAGTGACACTGCGGGTATGAACCGCATGCTCTAGCCAACTGAGCTATAAAGCCATATCACACGAAAACAGTTGAGCCCGTTTAAGTGCAAGCAAGATTATATATTATTTATTATTTTTTGTCAATACTTTTTTTGCTGATTTTTATTTTTAAACTTTTTCCCATTAAAAAAATGTAAAAAATAGCACATTTGTTTGACATAAATGTCGCATAGTGTTACTATATAGTGTACACGAGATACGTGTTAATTTGAAAGGCTGTGTGATTAAATGGAAGAAATCAGCGAAAAGCAAAAGCAAATTTTTGAATTTATTAAGGATAGGATTGCCGGCTACGGTACTGCGCCGTCGGTTAGAGAAATTGGTTTGGCAGTAGGTTTGAAATCTACTTCCTCTGTTCAGTACAATCTGAATGCTCTTGAAGAAGCAGGATATATTAAAAGAGATGCAAATCTGAAAAGAACTATCAGAATAGCAGGCTCTGCCGAAAGTGTAAATCATATTCCTCTTGTCGGTACAGTTACTGCAGGTGTTCCTATTTTAGCCACACAGCAGATAGAGGATTATATTGCCCTGTCAGGTGTTAGCGGAAGTAATCTTTTTGCCCTGCATATAAAGGGTGATTCGATGATTAACGCAGGAATTTACGACGGAGATATTGTAATAGTTGAGCAATGCCCCGTTGCCGATAACGGAGAAATTGTTGTTGCTCTTATTGATGAGGAAGCAACAGTTAAAAGATTCTATAAAGAAAAGGGCCATTTTAGATTACAGCCTGAGAATGATAAATATGAGCCGATTATTGTGGAGGAATGTACCATTCTCGGCAGGGTTAAGACTTTGATACGAAGCTATTGATATTTTGCCCTTAATATGATAGATTAAAATAATATGAAAATACAGATATGGTGGTGTTTATATGAGTGAATGCAGTCACGATTGTTCAAGCTGTAAAACAGATTGCTCTTCAAGAAATCAGACAAAAGCTGATTTTCTCAAGCCTATGAATAAGTATTCAGATATAAAAAAGGTTATCGGTGTAGTAAGCGGTAAGGGTGGAGTAGGAAAAAGCTTTGTTTCCTGTATGCTGGCTGAAAAATGTGCAAGAGTAGGACTTAAAGTTGGTATTCTTGACGCTGATGTAACGGGACCGTCTGTTCCTAAATCCTTTGGCATTACATCAAGAGCAATGCAGGATGAGGAATGTCTGCTTCCTACAGTTACAGCCGATGGCATTAAAATAATGAGTATAAACCTTCTGCTTGAGGACGTTAATTCTCCTGTTGTATGGAGAGGTCCTGTTATAAGCGGAGTTATTGAGCAGTTTTGGAGCGATGTTCGTTGGGGCGAGCTTGACTATCTTTTTGTTGATATGCCTCCGGGAACAGGCGACGTTGCTTTGACTGTTTTCCAAAGCCTGCCCGTTGACGGCATTGTTATTGTTTCGACGCCTCAGGACCTTGTTAAAATGATAGTAAGCAAGGCTTATAATATGGCAAAAATGATGAATGTTCCTGTTTTGGGACTTGTGGAGAATATGAGCTATTATGTTTGCCCTCATTGTAATGAAAAAATAAATATTTTCGGCGAGTCAAAAATTGACGAAACTGCAATGGAGCTTAATGTTCCTGTTCTCGCAAAGCTTCCTGTAAATCCTAATATCAACAAGCTGATTGACGAGGGCAAAATTAATGAGATTGAATGCGGTGAGCTTGATGAATTTACAGACGCATTGAAGCAGTCGGCAAAAGCGCAGTAATAAAGGAGAATAATATGCCAAAAAGAAAAGATTATATAAGCTGGGATGAATATTTCATGGGCGTTGCAATGCTTGCCTCTTGCAGAAGTAAGGACCCCGGAACACAGGTTGGTGCTTGCATTGTAAATGATGATAACAAGATTATGTCTGTGGGCTATAACGGCTTTCCCAGAGGCTGTAGTGACGATGAATTTCCTTGGGACAGAGAGGCAGACAGGGAAACTGATACAAAATATCCCTATGTTTGCCACGCAGAGCTTAATGCAATTTTAAACGCAGGCGGAAACAGTCTGAAAAATTGCAGAATTTATGTTGCTCTTTTTCCTTGCAATGAGTGTGCTAAGGCCATTATACAGTCGGGAATAAAAGAGGTTATTTATAACAGTGATAAGTATGCCGATACCGACCTTGTAAAAGCAAGCAAAAGAATGCTTCAGTGTGCAGGCATTAAGCTTACTGAATTTAATTCAGATAAAAAAATTGTGATAAATTTCTCTAAAGAGGAAATATAAGAAATGAAGGATATCGATATCTACGATTTTGATAAAACCATTGTACCCTTTGACAGCGGTTCACTTTTCTGCGGATACTGTTTTTTGCATTATCCTTGGATAATTGTTGTATTGCCGTTTGTTTTGGTTGGTGCAATTTTAATGGTGCTTAAAATAATAAGCTTCACAAGCTTTAAAAGGCTTTGCTTTATGTTTGTTGTACTTATTCCTCTCGATAAGGCTGTTAAAGGCTTTTGGAACAGGCATGAGCATCAGGTTCACAAATGGTTTCATAACAGAAAAAGGCATGCTGTTGTAATCAGTGCTTCTCCTGATTTTCTTCTTGAGGAGATACATAAAAGACTTGGCTTTGAGGATTTAATTTGTACGAGGCACAACAGAAAAACAGGTATAATAATCGGCGAAAACTGTCGTGACGAGGAGAAGGTAAGGCGACTTTACGAGCTTTACGATAAAGAAAGCATACACGTTGTTGATGTTTATTCCGATTCACTTAAACATGACAAGCCTATTTTTTCATTGGGTGAGAATTGCTATCATATTGTTAAAGGTGAAAAGATACCATTTGAGTTTAAAAAGATTTACGCTGAAAAAAATTGATTTTTCAAACTGAGGATTGTGAATATGAAATATTTTGTCAGAGTTATGGTTGTTCTTCTTATTGCTTCCGGAATAGTGTTTGCTTATTCATATAATTACAGACAGCAAAAAATAGCAGACGATATTGTGCTTACAACTGCTGATATGAATACAAAAAAGGAACTGACAACGGCTGTGGAAAGAAAGAAGATTGCCGAAAATGAAGAGGGAAATTACCAACTTTATATTGACGGTGCAGATGTTGTTCTTGTACACGACGGAATAGAAAAGGTTTTTGACGGCTGGGCATCAGATGCAAAGCAGGAAACGCCCAAGCTGTTTTATCGAGACTATGACGGAGACGGAGAAAACGAGCTGCTCATTCAAAAAATTGATGGCTTAGTAAATACTGACGGTAAAAAATACTCCGTTTATAATCTTTATCTTGTTAAGCCTGTTGAGAAAAACGGCAAGCCGGATTTCAGTGTGATTTCCGCAACAAAGAATACGTGGAAGGTTCCTTTTGAAGAGGCTATTAAAACAGAGATGACTCAGCTTAAATCCTGTAGCAAATATATTCAGTTTGTTATGGATGATTTCGATGTGTCATTTGTTTATGATAAAGAAACAGGCATTACACAGAACAAATATTTCGGATTTGCACGAGCATTGAAAAAAAATAACGGCACATATGAAACGCTTGAACGTTGGAATAAAGGAAACGGATTTTATAAGGTTGACAGTGGCGGAAATATAACTCTG
Organism: Eubacterium sp.; assembly: GCA_051892435.1. Classification (GTDB taxonomy): domain Bacteria; phylum Bacillota; class Clostridia; order Oscillospirales; family Acutalibacteraceae; genus Eubacterium_R. The sequence goes on along the minus strand of JBJFGE010000040.1, from coordinate 17,629 downwards.
GACATTCAGCTTTTTGCATATTATAAGGATGTGAAAAATCCTCAATATGTGGGTGATATACATTCTGAAATTGCAATTATGAACGGAAAATTTAGTATTGTGCCGAATACGATAGAATTTGTCACAAATGAAGAATATAAAATTCTTTCACCGATTTTAGCTTCAAGTGAAAGCTGGGAAAGCACAATAAATAACAGTGCCCAGCCACCTGTACGTGATAATGACGATATGGTTATTGACTGGCTGGAGGCAAGCTTTGACCTTAGCACTGATTTTGACATCAAAACCGTATCATTTGCAAATTATAGCTCTCAAATAAAGTGTATTGATAAGGTTGTAATTACTCCCGGAACAGTTACTTTGACAGCTAAGGAGGGTTATACCTTTTCAAAGATGATGCTGAATAATGGTGAGTATTGCGTAATAATGAATCCGGGTACAGAAAATCAGTATAATATTGAGTATACTGGTGAAATTAAAACTGTAGAGGGCAGAAGTGTATTGGAAATTGTGTTTGACAGAAAATATAATCGTGTGGACCTCAACGGAATGGTTGTAAAATTCGGAGCATAATTTAGACTGTAGAGGAAATTATTGTCTATTTAATTTGTTAATTTTGTAACAAATATTAAATTTACATTAAGATTTATGAACAAAAGTTGCTCATTTGTCCTTTATATGTTAGACTGTGAATCGAAAGGTGATTTATTTGAAAGATGTTATTGTTACTGCAGATTCTACCTGCGACCTTCCGATTGAGATAATTGAAAAGTACAATATAATAATTACACCACTTACTATCCTCCTTGGTGACAAGTCCTATAAGGATGGTATTGATGTTTTCCCCGAGGATATTTATAAGTATGTTAAGGATACGGGAATATTGCCTAAAACTGCGGCCGTTCCTCCCTCAGCCTATTATGAGCTTTTTGAGGAAATGACAAAGGTTGGGAAGGCTGTTGTTCATATAGGCCTTTCTTCTGCGATTTCTTCAAGCTATCAGAATGCGTGTATTGCGGCTTCTGAATTTGACGATGTTTACTGCGTTGATTCAAAAAGTCTTTGCACGGGTATGGGACTTCTTGTTTTAAAGGCTTGCGATTTCAGAGAAAAGGGTTATGATGCAAAAAAGATTGCAACCAAAGTAAATTCTCTCGTTCCTAAGGTTAGTACTACATTTGTACTCGATAATCTTGAATATCTCCATAAAGGTGGAAGATGCTCGGGAGTTGCTAAGTTCAGTGCGAATGTTTTGGGAATTAAGCCAAGCATTGCTGTTGACCCGAAAGAGGGAACCCTTGATGTTGCAAAGAAGTATAGAGGAAAAATTGACGTGGTTTACAAGCAGTATGTCAATGATTGCCTGCGTGATGTTAGCAAAATTGACACCTCACGTATTGTTATAGCTAACAGTGGAGATGTAAGCCCCGACATAATCAGCTTTGCGAAGGGTGTTATTGCAGGAAAGGCAAACTTTAAGGAAATTATTACAGCGAAAGCAGGCTGTACAATATCTTCACATTGCGGTCCTAAAACTCTTGCAATATTCTACATTAAAAAATAGTATCAACAAAGCTCCTAATGGGGAGCTTTGTTTTAATGATAAATGTAAACTTAAATATAAAATAGGTTTACATTGTGAAGAGGATAAAAATGGCACTTAAAAATGATATACTTTATGAGCTTTTGACTGCAAAGGATTATACAAGCGGAGAAGAGCTGGCAAATAAATTTTCAAAAAGTCGTGCTGCTGTTTGGAAAGCTGTAAAGGCTTTAAAAGCAGATGGCTACGATATTGATGCCGTTACAAACAAGGGGTACAGGCTGACTGATAATAATGATTTGATTTCCGCCGAAAGTATTAAATCAAGATTGATTGATGATATTGATGTGATTTATTATCCTACTGTTGATTCAACGAATAATCAGTGTAAGCGTTTTCTTGCAGACGGCAGACAGGGCGTTTTTCTCGTGACTGCCGATGAACAGACAGCAGGAAGGGGACGTCAGGGAAAAAGCTTTTATTCTCCTGCTATGACAGGTGTTTATTTCAGCCTTGTTATCAGACCTAAAACCTCATTGCAAAATGCAGTTACAGCCACTACAGCGGCGTCTGTTGCAGTGTGTAAGGCAATAGAAACCCTGACACCGTTAAAGCCGAAAATCAAATGGGTAAACGACGTATTCTTAAATGATAAAAAGATTTGCGGAATTTTAACCGAGGCAGTAACAAATTTTGAAGAAGGCATAGTTGAAAGTGTTATTATCGGAATAGGTATTAATGTTAAAACTATTGATTTCCCCACTGATATTAATGAGGCAGGAAGCTTGAACTGCAAAATCAGCAGAAGTGCTTTAATAGCCGAAATTACAAATAATCTTCTTCAAATTGTACAGGGAGATTATAGGCTGTTTATTGATTATTACCGCAGCCATTCTCTTGTTATAGGACAGCGTATTAATTTTATTGAAAAGGGAAAAATTACTCCTGCAACTGCTGTTTCAATAGATGAAACAGGCGGACTTGAGGTAGAGCTTGATTCGGGAGAAAGAAGAATTCTCAGGAGCGGAGAAATCAGCATCAGAAAAATATAAGGACCGTGAAGAAAATGAAAAAGGCAATATTGTTTTTTACAATTTTATTTTCAATTTGTTTTTGCTTTGCATTAAATGTACAGGGCGCTGTAATAACATCAAGCAGTGTTTCGCCTGATTCAATTGTGAATATCACCGTTTCACCCGGTGGGGATGATGATACTTCTGTTTTGAGAAAAATTATGACAGATAACTCCGAAGTGCCATTGTCTTTGACGTTGTCTGAGGGAGAATATAATCTGACTGCTACTCTGCCTTTATATGATAATACAACAATAAATGCCACAGGTGCAGTAATAAACCAGACGGCAAACGGTAAAGGAATACTCATAAATGCAAATTGTCTTAATGGGTTGGGAAAGCCTTCGGGAAAATACGGCTCTTTGAAAAATGTTGCAGTTAATGGCGGTACGTGGGTTGGAAAGTCGACTCCGGACACAAGCAAAACATTTAAAGACAGCGGTTACTATGTGGGATATTCAACCTTCCTATTTATGCACGCAGAAAATATAAGGATAGAAAACTGCTCATTTAAGAATAACTATAACGGTCATTTTATTGAGTTTGCAGGTGTGAATAACGCAGTTGTCAAAAACTGCAATATGGCACTTAAAGGCAGTGTCTATGTGGGTGAACCGTCCAATGAGGCAATACAGATTGACAATACTTATCAGCAGTCAAATTCTCCGGTAGGCTCACCCTGGGATGATACTCCTTGTAGAAATATAAGCATTTCAGGATGTAAAATTAAATATGCACGAGGAATAGGCACAAACAGAATAGGAAACAGCTTTTATGAAAATATAAAAATACAAAGCTGTAATATAACCTCGTCAAACGAGGGAATTAATATTTATGATACGTTAGGCGTAACAATAAAAAATTGTACTGTCAAATCCACAGGTAAAAAGGATAATTACACATCAAGCGGAATTTATATAGGGCTTGACAGTAAGGTTAAAAAGATTAAGCAATGTAATGTGACGATCTCGAAAAATACGGTTATTGGCTGTCATGCAGGGATAAAAATATGTGTTTTGAAAAACAATACAAAATTCGGAACGGTTCAGGTAAATAATAATAAACTGTATTCAACAAAAAATAAAAATAAAGCACTTGTTATCACTAACAAGGGTAAACAAATAACCAAGCTTGTAAATAAGGGAAACATCTTGAAGAAAAAATAATAACAGCGGACTGCTCCTTTTTATTCTTCATCATCAGTATGGTTTCAAGATAGTTTTCAGCAGATTCCTGTATTTTCATTGATATTACTTCTTTCTTTACTTAATTATTCTCTAAATTAGGGTTTGACAGACTCAGCCTGCCAAACCCTAATTTGTATCACGCATTCATTATAGCACCACATAAAACTTTTCAAGAAACCTCTTGACAAATAGGTTAGTCGGTGCTAACATATATACGAGTTAGGAACTGCTAACCGAGTGCTTATTAAGCAAATATTACTTTTACGCATATTATGGATAAAGTGATATAGCATAAAGGAGATACATATGAAAACATTAAAAGAGGTAAAAATCGGCGAAGCCTGTACCGTTAAAAAGCTTCACGGAGAAGGTGCCCTTAAAAGAAGAATTATGGATATGGGTATAACAAAGGGTGTAAGTGTCTATGTTCGTAAGGTTGCACCTTTGGGCGACCCTGTTGAGGTTACTGTCAGAGATTATGAGCTTTCACTCAGAAAGGCTGACGCAGAGCTGATTGAGGTTGAATAAATGATTACATTTTTAAAAGCAAATATCGGAACAATATTGGTTTTGCTTGTTGTAATTGCTGTAGTTACGGCAATAATTGTAAAATTAGTTAAGGATAAAAAGTCGGGTAAAGGCTGCTCCTGCTCGGGAGATTGCAGTAAGTGTCACGGCTGTCCTCACGGTGATATAAAATAATAAAAATGTCTCGGAAGCAATATGCAACCGAGACGTTAATTTTTATTTAAAATTATCCAAAAAAGAACAGCAGAAGTATAACTATAATGGCAATTATTCCAAGTCCTGCAAAGAATTTTATCGCTCTGTTTACAGCGTCAAACATATTTGTGGGCATAATCTGAAACATTGCGTATTTGAAAGGCTCTTTAACCTTTGTTCCCACAAGATTTCTGAAACGCAGGTCATAGGTGTCAAGAGTGCCGTCTTTTTTAAGTTCAATAATTCTTACACCTCTGTCCTTGCCCGGACCGTAAACGTGGAAGCCTGCACCTTGGGTATAGCCTAAGTCAATGCCGTCAACCTTGCCGTTAAAGGAATTGTTGTGGTCGTGACCGAAATAAACGCCGATAACGTCACCCTTTTCCTTAAATGCGGCAAATTCACCGCTGTTTTCCTGAGGATCGGCAGGAGATTCCTTCATAAAGCCTGTATCATTAACCTTGTCGGAATTTAAGATATAAAATCTGTTTGCGTGAGTTCTGAAACCGCGTACAGCCTTTTTTGTGCCTTTTTTAACCTCTGTCAGCAGTTCAAAAATCTCGCATAGCGGTATGTGCTGAATGACTACAGAGGGGATAACTCTGCCGTATTCAGCCTCGTATTTGTCACGAGTATTTCTGTACCATTCAATTTGATTTTCATGTACACAGTCATAGCCTATGTCAAGACTTGTATTACTGTCAATGAGATACAGAAGAAATTTTGGTTCATCACCGTCACGTATTTCTATAACGTGGTTGGCACAGCCGTCAACACCATCTGTATTTTCTCCTACGAAATAATCAAATTCCTTGTAAATTTCAAATTGCTCTTCGTTACTGAGCCCTACCTGTCTGTCGTGATTTCCGAAGCAAACAGTAAAAGGAATTTTTCTTTCCCTAACAGGCTTTGTAAGAATATCAAGAGAGCTTTTAACCTTTTCTCTGTTCCCCTTGAATTTTGTTTTGCCCCAAATTTGGTCGCCTGAGTATACAACTAAATCAGGCTCTTCTCTGTCTAATGCAGCATTGATTAAATCAAGAGTATCGGGACTTATTTTAACGCCGTCCTGAGTGTCGGCTATTTGCATAATTTTAAAGGTTTCGTTTTTGAAATTCAGCATATTTACACCTCGACTGCTATTCTAACACATATTCCCCTTGACTGCAACTTTAATAAAATTTATAATAGTATCAGTATCCGCCCGTAGCGAAGCTGGATATCGCAGCAGATTCCGATTCTGAAGGTCGGGGGTTCAAATCCCTTCGGGCGGGCCACAAAAAAGCACCCATTGGGTGCTTTTTTGAATGATGTCGCCTTGCATGCTAATTATGTCGCTGATGCTAATGATGTTTTCTTTGAAAATGATGTGTGTTTCTCACATTTTAGGCGACATTGCATCATTTTCTGCGTAAGCAGAAAACATCATTGATTGCGTAGCAATCTGCATTATTTCGCTGCAAGCGATACATAATTGAAATATTCAAGCTTTTGGTTATCATAATTTCGAGGAAGTGACAATTATGAAAGAAAACAAGCTTGCTGATTTATCTATGTAGTTTTCTGTTGATATAATCAATCTCGTCAAACGGCTAAAATTGCAAAAAGAGAGTATTATTTCTAATCAAATTGGCAGAAGCGGAACTTCTATTGGTGCTAATATATATGAAGCAAACTATGCTCAAGGCAAGAAAGATTTTATCTCGAAGCTTGAAATCGCACTAAAAGAAGCAAGTGAAACAGGTTATTGGCTTGAACTTTTACATAATACCGATTATCTTGATGACAATGATTTTAAAGTGTTAAACGATAAATGTACAACACTTCGTGTAATGCTTGTTGCTTCTTGTAGAACTGCAAAGGAAAATAACAAATGAAAAAATATATAAACATTTTAGCCGTGATTGTTTTGCTGTTTTCTTTGACCTCCTGCGGTATGTCTGTCTCGAATAATCAATATGAGGAAATTTCTAATTATGTTGTGGAAAATATGGAAACTATAATTCCGACAAGCGAAAATCAGTTTTATGAATATGAAACAGACGGCTTGTATGTCGGCGGTGTATATTACGGATATTACTATTCCGAAAACGACGAAATACTTGTACCCGATTTTTACGGTGGCGAAAACTTGGGCGAAGCCTACGAAGCGGACAACGGAACATACATCGGCAAGCCTAATAATGGAACAGATTGGTGCTATATAAGAAAAATTACGGATAAATGGTTTTATTACGAACTTCATTGGGCTTAGGGCTTATTTTGAAACGAAATGAAATATTGATTTTAATACTGTCATATGTTAGAATATGGCAGTATTTTTATATATTTCCTAAATATTAAAATGATGTTACAAATTTGCTGAAATGTTGAGATTTTACTATTTATATGTTACAATATTCCAAATCACATATGCTATGTATTTGATTTAAGAGAGGAAAAGTTATGATAAATATTATCCCGATGCCGTCGGAATGTAAAATGAATGACGGCTTTTTTACAGGATTTCAAAATTTAACGGTAAAAAGTGATTTTGACTTGCCGTTGCTGAAATGCCAAAGAGGTGAAAACAGCAGGCTGATTATAATTAGAGAACCGTCTTTTGATGAAGAGGAATATTCACTTGATATTAATAAGGATAGAATTGAAATCAAGGCTTCTTCAAAGACAGGTGCATATTATGCTTTGCAGACTTTAAGACAGCTTTGCAGAGGTGAGCTTGGTGAAAGCAAGGCTCCTTTCTGTCATATAAAGGATAAGCCGAGATTTAAGTGGAGAGGCTTACAGCTTGACGAAAGCAGACATTTCTTCGGTAAAGATGGAGTCAAGAGATTTCTTGACCATATGTTTATGATGAAGCTCAATGTGTTCCACTGGCATTTGACTGATGACCAGGGTTGGCGTATTGAGATTAAGAAATATCCTCTTTTGACAGAAAAAGGCTCTGTCAGAGAGTATACTCAAATTAACGGTTGGCAGTCATCACAGCTTATCAACGAAAAATACGGTGGATTTTATACTCAGGATGATATCCGTGAAATAGTTGAATATGCTCACGAAAGAGGAATAATGATTGTTCCCGAGATTGATTTTCCTGCCCATTCAGCATCTGCCATTGCGGCATATCCTTGGCTTGCCTGCAGAGAGCTTTTCAGAGAGGTGCCGGGATATTTCGGCGGCTTAATTCCAATGACAAAGCTTCATATCAAGGATTGGAACAGACCTATCTGTCCGGGTAAAGACAGAACTGTTGAATTTATTTTTGACGTTATTGACGAGGTTTGCGAGCTTTTCCCCGCACCTTATTTCCATATCGGCGGAGACGAGGCTCCTAAGGACGAGTGGAAGAAATGTCCTTGCTGTCAGCAGAGAATTAAAGAAAACAACCTTAAAAATGAAGAGGATTTGCAGGGTTGGCTTAACAATCAAATTCTTGCTCATCTTAAAGAAAAAGGGAAAAGCCTTATCGGCTGGAATGAAATTCTCAAGGCAGGAAATCTTGACAAGTCTGTTATCGGTCAGTATTGGACGCCTCAGAGAGACAAGAATGCAGAGCGTTTTGTTAATAATGGCGGAAGGCTTATTATGTCAAATCATAAGAGTTTTTATTTTGATATGACATATGCACAGTATCCGCTTAAAAACACATATGAATATAGGCCTGAAAAATTTGGTGTTGATAAGGAAAACGTTAAGAATATTTTAGGTGTTGAGGGTGAAAACTGGACAGAGTGGATAGATAGTCTTGATATGCTTGACTGCCGTTTGCATCCGAGAATGGAGGCTCTTGCAGAGGTTGCTTGGACACCTGAAAGCAAAAGAAATTGGAACAGCTTTTTAGCAAGGCTTGATGGATTTAAGCCTTATTATGAATATCTTGGCATCAATTATGCAGTTGACAGCGTTTCAATGCCAAAGGGTGCTGTAAAAAGAGCCAAGATACGTAAAAAGTTTTTTAAAGGGGATACTCATTTAGAGTTGAAGCTTAATAAAAAATATAAAGCACAAGGAGAAAAGTAAAATGAAGATTGCAGATTTTCCACAGTCGGTAATTGATGAAAACGTTGATTATACCGTCAAGGAAATAACAAATGTCATCAAAAAGTACGGACCACGTGAGTCAGGTAATGAAAATTGCCTGGCAGCAGAAAAGCACATTAAGAAGGAAATGGATACCTTCTGTGATGAAACAAGATTTGAGACATATAAAATGTCACCTAAAGCATTTTTGCAGTGGACCAAATTTGTTTCAGCAGGAATCTTCCTTGCAGTAGTAGTGTGTGCGGCACTTGTATTCACAAGCGTTATCAGTATGTTTGTTGCACAGTGTATCGTTTGCGGTGTTGTATTTGTAGGACTTCTTATAACTGTTATGGAATTTCTTATGTACAAGCAGTTTATGGATGTGTTCTATAAGAAGGTTGAGGGTCATAACCTTTTAGGTGTCAGAAAGCCAAGAGGCGAGGTTAAGAGAAGAATTATTATCAGCGGTCATATCGACTCAGCTTATGAGTGGCGTCATATTTATTACGGAAAGAAATTTCCTCTTATGACAATACTTATGGCTTGTACTATTGTAGGTGCTATTGCATCATTTGTAATTTCTGCAATTACTGTAATTGCACATTTTGTTAATATGGGTGCATTTGGAGAATTTTTAACTGATTACAGCTATTTCTTCCATTTCTTTACCGCTCTTGCAATGGTTACACTTTTCCTTTTTGTTGATTTTAAAACTATTTCTCCGGGTGCTAACGATAACCTTACAGGTACCTATGCGGCTGTTACTGCTTTGCGTATGCTTGATATGGCAGGCGTTGATTTCGAAAACACTGAGGTTTGTGCAATGATTACCGACGGTGAAGAGGCAGGACTCAGAGGCTGTAAGCAGTGGGCAAAGGACCATTACGACGAATATGTGAACAGTGGTGTTGAAACTGCAGTTCTTTGTGTTGATACTCTTACAGACCTTGAATATCTTAATGTTTATAACAGAGATATGACAGGCACAGTTAAGCATAATGAAAAGTTCAGCAAGCTTGTAATGGACTCTGCTATTGAGGCAGGGCACGATGATTTGAAGTTTGCAAACGTATTCTTCGGCTCATCAGACGCTGCAGCATTTACACAGGCAGGAATTACAGCAACATGTCTTGCGGCTATGGACCCTGCTCCTGCTGACTACTATCATAACCGCCGTGACAGCTATGACCGCCTTGTTCCCGAGGCTATTAAAACAGGCTACGAGGTAATTATGTCAACAATCCTTAATTTTGACGAAAAGGGTCTCGGTGAGTAATACAGCAATTTAACAGAGGTATGGAATTTATTTTCCATACCTCTTTTTTTGCCTACAAGGCAGATATATTATGTTTCCGCTAACGCGGAGGGTTTTTCATTTCTTTCGTGTTGCGACTGCTCGCAGTGCGAGATAAAAGGAGCAACAAGAATTGGCAGTGGTCAAAATTTTAGAATTGCTTTAGCAATGAATGAAATTTTGGGTACCACAACTGTAGATTACAAATCAGGGGGAAGCATCAAAGATGCCCATTCCCCCTAATAACCCCCTCTGCTGTGTCGGCACACACGGTGCGCACTGTGCCGAGAGGACGCAATTTTAAACTATTCATTGTCGGGGAAGGGTGTTCAAATTAAACCGCCTATCTTCTCGTCTGCGTGCAGGCTCAGCCTATCAAATACTAATTTTGTAAAACTATTTATTGTCGGGGAAGGGCGTTCAAATTAAACCGTCTATCTTCTCGTTTGCGTGCAGGCTTAGCCTGCTTTATACCCACTCTTTAATAATTTCCGGATTTGCAAAGATTTCGTTAAGCTTTTTCATAAAGGGAGCAATGTCGCCCATATCAAGTGCCCTGTGGTCGAAGGCAATAGTAATAGGAAGCTTGTAGCCAGTACGGACAGTTCCGTCTGCTTCTGCGATAGGCACAAGCTGTGTAGCACCGAGAGCAATAGCACAAACCTGTGGCGGTATGATTTCAAGAATAGTGCAAAGTCCGTTCCAATCACGGCAAACAGAACCGAGGTTTGATATTGTAATAGTACCCTGCTCGATATCGTGCTTTGTAAGTCTGTCTGCTTCGGGGATTGAATAGTATTCCTTTTTCGCTTTACCTTTAAGAGTTTTAACCTTATGCTTGCCTGTCTTTGAACCGACAAGACGGTTGACAGCCTGTAGGATTTTACCCTGCTTTAAGCCTGTTAATGTGTTGTCAAGTGACACCTCAAACATAACCTCGTTTAAGTCGCTGTTGTTGGCTCTTCTTGAGCTGTCGGCAATGGCATCTCTCATTTGGCTGATTGATTTGCTTTCCATACCGTGCATATTAATTGTCATCATTTCACCTGTTTTTAAAATCATCGGCATAGATATATCAATGTTTTCAAATGTTTTTACCTCTCCTCTTACAAGCCTTCTGTTGAAATTAATGTGGGCATTGATTGCAGGGCAAGCCTTGATTCCCTCAACAATAATTCGAAGCATGGCAGTATTAATGGTAACTCTTTCTTCCTTTGACTTATCCTTGTTTATTTCTTTAATTACTTCGAGGAATTTTGTAACCTCAGGCTCGTAGGATACTACTGCGTGAGGAATCGTCTCCCAGCTTTCAGCGGTCATATTTGAAACAATCTTTCTTGCGATTCCGAAATGCTCGTGTTTGATTACTCTTGAATTTGTCATAGTGTTTTTCTCCTTAATATGTAAAATGAAATTTTTGATATTTTTTGCAGACGTCTTTCTTCGTCTGACAAGGTCATTCTACATTCCGGCAGAAAAAAACACTACAAACCCTGCTTTACATTTCTGTTTTTTCTCCGCAACTGACGGTTGCAAAATAAAAAAATCGGCTAAAAAGCCGATTTTTACAAGCAAGCAGGACTGTTCTTCAACAGCCGTGTTTATATTTAAGCTTTTATTCAGCCACTACGCTGATTCGCTTTTGGATATTATCTCCGCTTACAGCTTCGTCAACCATTGCAACAGCATAGTCCGCATAGCTGATAACGCTTTCACCCTTTGAGTTAAGAGTAAGCTCCTCACCGCCGAGGATATATTTTCCCGTGCGTTCACCGTCTGCACGGAAATCACCTGCGGGGCTTAAAAATGTCCACTTAACATCTTCTCTTAAACGAAGCTCCTCAAGAGCCTTTCCCTGTGCCGCAGCAAGTGGCTTGAATACATCCGGAAAATCTGCTCCGTCCATAACCTGAAGGGTATGCTCGGGATTAACATAAAGGCTTCCTGCACCGCCTACCACAAGCAAGCGAATATTACTGTTTGAAAGAATATCGCATAGATGCTTTAATGAAGTGCTGTGCTGATAAAGCTTATCCTCTGCCCAAGCACCGAAGGCGTCAATTACAACATCAAAATCCTTTAAATCATCTTCGGTTAAATCAAACAAATCCTTAACAACAGACCTTTCGGCAACGGTTTTATTTTCGCCTCTTACGATTGCCGTTACATCAAGGTCTCTGTTTACAGCTTCATTTACAATAAGCTTTCCTGCTTTTCCGTTTGCACAAATAACCGCTAATTTCATTTTAGTTATCTCCTTATGTGATTAAATTTTGAAGAGCTTGTCGACTTATCTCTTGACTGCATTGTATCTCTTATGGTATCATTTGTAAAGTAAGTACTTTATTGTACCGTAGTAACCAAAAAGAAACTATTGGGCGGTTACCGTTCGGTAACAATTACGAATTTAAGCGACTTTTTGCAGAAAACAAATTTATAAAAATTTTTCAAAAAAGTTTTAGGGAGTAGTTATTATGACTGAAAATGAAATAAAAAATTTGCCTGCCTGTCCGGTGGAAACAACACTGACCTTAATAGGTAACAAATGGAAGGTTTTGATATTGCGTGATCTAATGCCCGGAAAAAAGCGTTTCGGAGAGCTGAAAAAATCTATCGGAACCGTATCTCAAAAGGTACTGACTGCACAGCTTCGTGATATGGAGGCAGACGGACTTGTAACAAGAACGGTATATCCCGAGGTGCCTCCAAGGGTGGAGTATGCCTTGACCGATTTGGGTAAAAGCCTTCAGCCTGTGCTTGATTCTCTTTCCGATTGGGGAGAAAGCTACAAAGCAAGCATATAAAAGCTGTGATAACAGCCGTCAAAGCGACAACTGTTATCACAGCCGATTTTTTATATATTTGCAATATGAATTCAATATGTCGATATCGGTTTTCTCATAAACCATTCTTGCGCCAACAGTGTCCTCGATTTCATTAAAAACAAGTTCACCGTTATGGAAAAGAAAATCAATTCCGATATAATCCGCATTAATAAGTGATATGATTTTTTTTACAAGTGCAGTTTCCTTTTCGTTAAGATTATATGGCATTGCCTTTCCGCCGAGGCAGAAATTTGAACGAAAATCACTATCGCTTTCACGCAGGATAGAACAGATGATTTCACCGCCGATTACCCATACACGCAAATCCTTACCGAGAGTGTCGCAGGGCATTTGGTAAACGTAGTCCTTTTCGAAGGGTTCTTTTTTATCTATCATAAAAACCTCTGCTCCGCCTTTGCCGTCTATTTTTTTCTTAACGGCAGGAATACCGTCATAATTTATCGGCATAATCGGTACGCCGTGACTCTGCATAAATTCATAGCAAAGCTGTTTGTCGTTAGCAAGCCGTGACAGGCTTGAGGGATTAAAAACACGGATACCTTTATCCTCATAAAATTCCGCAATTTTATAATCATTAGTTCTGTTAATTACAAAATCGGCTTCTTCTCGGTAATTTTCATTCACAAGAATTACGTCGAGATTTTCTCTGAACTTCTCAACTGCAAATTTATTTCTTTTTGCTTCCTCTTTTGTGTAAATTAAAATTCCGCTCATTCTATTTTAAAATCCTTTTTTCTATTCCTTCAAAAATAAAGGGTGCAACGTCAACACCCGATGTGTCCATAATATTTATTATGTGGGCGTTTGAATTGACCTCGCAGACGTCACCGTTTTCAAGAATGTCAACACCGCCGAATGTGAGTCCTAATTTTTCACAGGCCTTAACTGCTGTTTGGATTTCCTTATCACTCGGAGTGCAGGCAGTCATTTTTCCGCCGTTGGTGACGTTTGAACGAAAATCGTTTTTGTTTTCCCTCATAACTGCACTTACGCATCTGCCGTCAACTATCTCAAGGCGTTTATCTTTGCCGGAACTTTCCTTAATGAATTTTTGGAGAATAAAAGGCTTCTCCGTAATTTTTGAAAGGATATCCGCCTGTGAATTACACAGATAAACCTGAGCACCGAAGGAGCCGAAGCATTCTTTGAAAACTAACGGCAGGCCTAAAATCTCAACTGCCCTGTCTACAAATTCTGTCATATCGGATTTGAAATAGCATTTAGGAGCAATGAGGGTTTCGGGCTGAGGAACAATACCCTCAAGCTCAATATATGTCCTTGCCTTGTCATCACATTTTGCGATAGAGTCGGAGCTGTTAAAAACAGGAAGGCCCTGTTTTTCAAGTCTTTTCGCAAGATTTATGTCCTTGTCCCAAAAAAGCACAAAATCAGTATCTGTCTTTTTCTCTGCTGAAAGCTGAAGATTTGTTTTTATATCCAGTGATATATTCATTTTTTCGGCAGTATTTACAAGATGTGAATGTAATTCGTCAAACTTGTCTGTCCTTAAAAAATGATTGATTACTAAAATTCCGTTCAAAATTTCACCTACATAATTCTATCTTGTTTTATATTCTATCATTATGACTTGCATTTTTCAACGCAATGGTATAAAATAACTCTATTAATTACACAATATAATAGTATACGGAGGAAATTTTATGACAGAGTATAAGCTTAAATACGGCTGTAACCCAAATCAGAACCCCGCAAGAATTCATATGGACGGCAGGGAATTACCATTTGAAATTCTCAACGGCTCCGCAGGATATATTAATTTACTTGACGCCTTTAATTCATGGCAGCTTGTAAAGGAGCTAAAGGAGGCAACAGGGCTTCCCAGTGCCGCTTCCTTTAAGCACGTTTCTCCCGCAGGTGCGGCAGTAGCACAGCCACTTGATGAAATTGACCGTAAGGTTTGTATGGTGCCCGAGGGCTTGGAGCTTTCTCCTATTGCACAGGCATATGTTCGTGCAAGAGGCTGTGACAGAGTTTCATCCTTCGGTGATTTTGCGGCTCTCAGTGATGAGTGTGATGCATCTGTTGCACAGTTTCTTGTTAAAGAGGTTAGCGACGGTATTATCGCTCCGTCATATACCGACGAGGCTCTTGAAATTCTCAAGGCTAAAAGAAGAGGTAATTATCTCATAATTAGAATTGACCCTGACTATGCTCCTGAGGAAACGGAAACAAAGCAGGTTTTCGGTATTAAGTTTGAGCAGAAGAGAAATGATGCAAAAATGACAATGGACCTTTTCTCCGATATGCCAACTAAGGTTAAGGATATCCCCGAAATTGCTAAAATTGATTTGCTTATTTCCATGATTACATTAAAGTATACCCAGTCAAATTCAGTTTGCTATGCAATGGGCGGTCAGACAGTAGGTGTCGGTGCAGGTCAGCAGAGCAGAATTCATTGCACAAGGCTTGCAGGAAATAAGGCTGATAATTTCTGGCTCAGAAGAAATGAAAAGGTGCTGAATCTTCCTTTCATTGAGGGTATCCGTAAGTGCGAGGCTGATAATGCTATCGACCTTTATATTTCAGACGAATATGAGGATTTGCTCAAGGACGGCGTATGGCAGAGATATTTCACAGAGTGTCCTGCTCCGTTTACTAAGGAAGAAAAAGAAGAATGGCACAACAGGATGACAAATGTCGCTTTAGGTTCTGACGCATTCTTCCCATTTGAGGATAATATTGAGAGAGCAGTTCGTTCAGGCGTTAAGTATATCGCACAGCCGGGCGGCTCTGTAAGAGACGGCGCAGTTATTGAATGCTGTGACAGCTTCGGCATCGCTATGACAATGACAGGCATCCGCCTTTTCCACCATTAATATATTGTTTTCAACAGCCGTAGGGGCTTGCAATGCAAGCCCGTTATGAGCGGGCGACCACTGGTCGCCCCTACGAAAGCTTGTTGCAATAGCACAACTATGAATTCAACTTTTCCACCATTAATATTCGGTATAAAAAATAATTCTTTACAAATTATAATTTATATGTTATAATCATCAACGCTGTAAACGGTTTACTCGGTTTCGGGTGTAAGCCTTATTTAAGGACACACCTTTCCCGATACTGTGTTTTCCGTATTCGGTAATATTTTAAATGAGGTGAAAGAAATGACACAGGCAGAAAAGCAGGCTATTATTAAAGAGTATGCTACTCACGAGAATGATACAGGTTCTCCTGAGGTACAGATTGCTGTTCTTACCACAAGAATCAATGAGCTTACAGAGCATCTCAAGGTTCATAAGAAGGACCACCACTCAAGACGCGGTCTTCTTAAAATGGTAGGTCACAGAAGAAATCTTCTTGTATATCTTTACAAGACAGATATCGAAAGATACCGTACACTTGTTAAGAAGCTCGGTATCCGTGATACTCTTGACAAATAATTGTCACTTAGGCAAACGATAGAAAATAAGCTATCGTTTGCCTTGTTTACTTTTTGTAATTTACAAGAGGGCAGACAATAGTAGTAAATTGAGCATATAGGATTTGGCGTTTTGTGTGCTGAATTTATTACTATTTGCACCTCTTGTGATTAAATAAAATTTTTAGAAATGAGGTACAAAAAATGTTTTTCAAGAATTTTAAAATTTGGGAAACAGAGCTTGCAGGCAGAAAGCTTACCCTTGAAACAGGTAAGATGGCAGGTCTTGCAAATGCTGCTATTATGGCTCGTTACGGCGAAACAGAGGTTCTTTGTACAGTTACAGCTTCTGCAAAGCCAAGAGAGGGCGTTGACTTTTTCCCGCTTTCAGTTGACTATGAAGAGAAAATGTATTCAGTAGGCAGAATTCCGGGCTCCTTCCTTAGAAGAGAAGGCCGTGCAAGTGAAAAGGCTATCCTTACTTCACGTTGCATTGACCGTCCTATAAGACCGCTTTTCCCTAAGGATTTGAGAAACGACTGCTCAGTTGTTGCAACAGTTATGTCTGTTGACCCTGACTGCTCACCTGAAATCACAGCGGCTATCGGTGTTTCAGCCGCAATCGCAATTTCCGATATTCCTTGGGACGGTCCGATTTCTTCTGTAAACGTAGGTCTTGTTGACGGTGAAATCGTTATTAACCCTACTCTTGAGCAGAGAGAAAAGACTGACCTTACTCTTACAGTTGCTTCAACGGCAGACCTTGTTGCTATGATTGAGGCAGGCGGTAATGAGATTGACGACGATACAATGTTCAATGCTATTATGGCAGGTCACGAGGAAAACAAGAAGATTGTTAAGTTTATTCAGGGCATTGTTGACGAAATCGGCAAGCCTAAGTTTGCTTATGAATCATCTGACCCTGATCCTGAAATTATGGCAGAGATTGAAGAGTTCTGCATTGAGGATGTTAAGAAGGCTCTTGATACAGACGATAAGCTTGTTCGTGACGAGGCACTTCTTCCTATTTATGCTGCTGTTCACGAGAAATTTGATGAACGCTTTGAGGGCAACGAGGGCAAGCTTGACGAGATTATGTATCTCGTTCAGAAGCATGTTGTTCGTTCTTGGCTTAAAGACGAGCATAAGAGAGTTGACGGCAGAGGTATTGACGAAATCCGTCCTCTTAACTCAGAGGTTGACCTTATTGCAAGAGCACACGGCTCAGGTCTTTTCACAAGAGGTCAGACTCAGGTGCTTTCAATTGCAACTCTCGGACCTATGAGCGACGCACAGCTTCTTGACGGTCTTGATGAGCAGACTGAAAAGAGATATATCCATCATTATAATTTCCCATCATACTCTGTTGGCGAAACAAAGCCATCAAGAGGTCCGGGCAGACGTGAGATTGGTCACGGTGCTCTTGCTGAAAAGGCACTTGTTCCCGTTCTTCCGTCAGTTGATGAATTCCCATATGCTATCAGAGTTGTATCTGAGGTTCTTTCCTCAAACGGTTCAACCTCACAGGGTTCAATCTGCGGTTCAACACTTGCTCTTATGG
>JBJFGE010000039.1:0-118407 GCA_051892435.1 Eubacterium sp. | reverse complement strand
CAACCTGCCTTGCGTAAGATAAAAATTTTGAGCCGTCGTCAGACAGAAAAACGCCTCTGTTATTCCGATAGAATATTGTAATACCCATTTCTTTTTCTAATTCCGAAACGGATTTTGACAGGCTTGGCTGAGCCACAAGTAGATTTTGCGCCGCTGATGAAATGGAGCCGCATTCTGTAATGGCTATAATATATTTTAATTGCTGAAGCGTCATATTTTTCTCCTAAAGATTTTTTACATACTGATTATATAATCTAAGCAACATAAAAGTCAACAGACTGTTTCAGTATTAGTGGCATCTTAACAAACAAAACAGGGATATATAAATATTATAATAAGCAGAATATAATGATGGCAAATCCTAAGTGCAGAAGCCAAAAGCAATCGAAAGAACAAGCTCATACATTTCTCGGCGTAACGAAAGGCTCAAGGAACAAAATCCCTGGGCCTGAATCTTTCCAAATTTTTTCAGTGGGAGTCAAATGGGAGTCCCGTCCAAACATATTCCGTGATTAGAATAATTGCTAAAGCAATCATTAACAATCACTCCATATGTTTCTCCTCTCAAAAACTGCCGTACGGTAGTGCGTCAGTTTTTGTAAAACAGTTCAGTGGTAGTCAAATAGGCGTCAAAATGATATTTTTAGGTTTAATTGTGTTGTAAATCTTAACAGATAATTTTTCAGATTATATACATTTATAATGGCACGCTGCGAGGGACTGCGTCCAAACATGTTCCGTATTCAAACAAATTGTCAAGCTAATTTGTAACGAATACTCCATATGTTTCTCCTTTCCCCACAAAGCCAAAGGCTTTGCGGGGACCCCGATGAATAGAGGGTTCTCGCACTCCCCACAACATAAAAATAAACCGATACAGACAAAAGTCTATATCGGTTTATTGGCACGCTGCGGGGGACTCGAACCCTCGACCTACTGGTTCGTAGCCAGTCACTCTATCCAACTGAGCTAGCAGCGCGAGTAAGCAAAAATATTAAAATGTTAGCAGTTTGTACACAAATCGACCTTGCGTTTCGTAGCCAGTCACTCTATCCAACTGAGCTAGCAGCGCATATTCAAGGCACTTGATTTTTGTGCCTTGTTAATATACCACATTAAATTGAAAAATGCAACACTTTTTTTGATTTATTTGTAGGGGTGTGATTCGATATATTTTTCAAGTATATCTGCAGACATACCTACAAGCTCAACACAGGGACGTTTTTTATAGTAAACATCCGTTCTCGGTTCGGGAACAGGAGAATCTGCACCCTTTATTGAAAGACCTAACAGCTCCCTGCATACCACCGAGCTGTTTTCTTTGCGAAATTCCTCTGCAACCTCTTGAACTCTTTCGTAAATTTTTCCCTTATCTTCATTATATAGTGAAGAAATCACGAATGCCATACCTGATACTGCACCGCAGACCTCTCTCATTCTGCCAATACCGCCTCCGAAGCCTATTGTAAGACGAGCCACAAGCTCCCTGTCAAGTCCTGCATCCTCAGCAAAGGCAACGGCAACTGATTGTGAGCAGTTATAGCCTGATTTAAACAGGCTTTGTGCATATTCCTTCTTATTCATATTTTATCCTCTGCTTATTCACCGAAAACAACGCTTGGTGCTTCTGAAATTTCTGTTATGTCAGTAGGTGCTTCAGTTGAAGGGGCAGTTGTTTCAACAGGATTGAATACTGCAGAAAAGCTTGCATTTTCATTAGCAGTAAATGTGTATTTAGTCTCGTTGCTGACTTTAATACCGTTTGAGTACCATCCGTCAAATACATAGCCGTCGTCTGCTATTGCTGTAAGCGTAACCTTGTCGCCGTTTTTATATTTTCCGTCGCCTTGGGTTTTTCCGCCTCCGCTACTGCTTGTATTTATAATCCATAGTGTTGCGGCAGTTGTAGTCTTTTCGGTAGTTGTTTCGGTTTCTTCCTCCGTTGTGGTTTCCCTTTCGGTTGTATTTGATGTTGTTGAAACGGTAGTGGAAATTTTTGTGAGCTCAGATGTACCGTTTTCATCTGCTTTATCAGCTTTTCTTCCGCTTGCAATAGCAACTATAGATGCAATAATAGCAACAAGAACTACAACAAGAACAGCGATTACTATTATGCTCTTTTTATCTGTAGATTTATCATTGTTTGTGCCGTTTGGCTGTTCGCTGTTATTACTATTGTATGGGACAGTTGTTCTTGAGCTTCTGTCAACTTCTGTTTCCCGTGCATAGTCGTCTGTATTATTGACTGCCTTAAAGGTTTGAGTTTTTTCGTTCTCATTTATATTATCCTCATCATAGAGGGGAGAACCGCAGTTTTCACATATATATCTGTTATCGTCATTTTCAGTTCCGCAGTTTCTGCATCTCATTTTCTACACTCCTATCTTTTGAAACTATATTTCAGCAGAGATTATACCATATACGATGAAAAATCTCAATTAAAATTGAAATATTATCGAAAATATAAAAAAATAGATACATATTTTTTAAATTTCTATTGACTTTTTTGCTAAATTAATATAAATTTAGTATGTGACGTTTTATAGAAACGGATATGTACAATTTTGAAAGGGGAACCCTGAAAATGAACAAATATGTTAAAAAAGGCTTATGCCTTGTGCTTGCAACAGGTCTTATTGCAAGCTCATTTGCAGGATGTGCAAAGATTAATTATGTAACAGACGGTGCTATTCAGGCTATTCACGAGATTAAGGATGGTAGCTGGCAGAACGGCGGAGCTGATGGTGCAGCAGACGGTGCTGATACCGGAGCAAGCGATGGCGATGCAGCAGTAATTGATGAATTTGTTCCAAATACATACGGCGGTATTGACTTCCAGACAGTTGACGATGTTGTTAACTACTATGTTGAAGCTTACAATTATTCTAAGACTTTAACATGTCAGTATAAGGACGCAGACGGCAATACTCAGACTTACTATAAGCTTCTCGGTGAAGAGGATCTTCAGGTTGGTAATATCAAGATTGACGGTTCTTCAAACTCTATGATTGATGGTCTTGTTCCCGGTATTGTAGGCGGACTTTATAATCCCGGACTTAACGGTCTTGTACCAAGTACAAACAGAAATCCTGACCTTGATACAGATGAGTGGGACGGTAACGGTGAATCACTTCAGACCAGCCGTCTTGTTCCTGAAGATATCCTTGCAGCTAATGTTACTGATAACGGTGACGGAACTATCACAATCCAGCTTCAGCCTAAAGCTGTTAATATGAGTATGCCCGGTAAGGACGCTCAAGGTCATGTGTTCCAGTCACTTGGTGCTATTGACAAGACTGTTGACAGCATTAGCCAGCTTAGCTGGTCACAGGGCACAACTGCTGATAACTGTATCGTTGATTATAAGAACGGTGTTGCAACTGTTACTATCGACACAAGCACTAAGGAAATTATCAGCGGTGTATATGAGATGAAGGCTTATGTATCAGTTACACACGCAAACATCCTTGTTATTAAGGATAAGAGTGCAAGCCTTGATATCACAATGAAGTGGAGCTACCCTGCATCAGCAGAATATCTTATGGACAGTAAGGGTGTAACTCTTATCGGCTAATTACACTTAACTGCAAAACATATAAACAGCCCTGTTTTCAGGGCTGTTTTTTAAATTTTTGTTATATTTTTTATATTGTCTTGCACAAAACTTCTGTTTACTGTATAATTATAAGACAGCATAATGTGCTGAAGATAAAACAAGGAGAACTTATATGGACAACATACCAAATATGGATTATGATGCCGATGAGGTTATCAATGAATTCAAGGAAAAAATCAAATGGCCTAAAGGTGATGAGGTTGAGGCAGTTGTTAAGCCGGGAAAGATGCCGCTTCGTATTCTTCTCTCACTTTTAATGACAATTGTTGTAGGTGCAGTTGCATACTATATGATGCTTCCGGCTCTCAACATACACGATTCACAGCTTTATATCTTTCTTATTCTGCTTGTTGCAGTGTTTATGTTTTCTTTTGCTCTTGTATGCAAGGCAAATAAGAAAATTGAAAGAAAAGAATATGTGAAGAAAAAATCAATAATACCAATTGCGATAATCGGCGTAATAATTGTGGTAATGTGTGTTGGTACACTTACAGGCGTTACACTTTTCAGAGCACATTCCTATAGTCAACTGATGGAAATTAAGGATGGCGATTTCACAACTGATTTCGAGGATATCAGCTATGACAAGGTACCTCGTCTTGATGCTAAAAGAGCCCTCACTCTTGCAGATCAGCAGTTAGGCTCTCTTTCCGAGTATAAGAGCCAGTATGTAGTTTCATCAAATTCTACTCAAATTAACTACAAGAACACTCCTTACAGAGTTGCTTATCTTGAATACGCAGATGTGTTCAAGTGGTTTAACAACACAAAGAACGGTCTTCCGGCATATATGGCAATTGACCTTGTAAGCCAGAAGGTAACAGCAGTAAACTGTGTTGAAAAATTCGGAGAGGGAATTAAGTATTCTCCTACTGAGCTGTTTAACGAAAAGCTTATAAGACACCTTCGTTTCCAGTATCCTACTGAATTGCTTGACACTCCTAACTTTGAAATTGACGATGATATGCACCCATACTGGATTACAGCTGTGCTTGAAAAGACAATCGGTCTTTTCGGCGGTACTGATGTTAAAGGTGTTATAATAACAGACGCTCTTAACGGTGAAAGCAATTATTATGATATTGAAGAGGTTAAGACAGATAGCTCTCTTAACTGGATTGATGTTGTTTACAGCGAGTCACTTCTTATTGAGCAGTATAACTATCACGGAAAGCTTCAAAACGGCTTCTGGAACTCAATCATCTTCCAGAATGATGTAAATATTGCTTCTACAGGTAGCGGTAATATAGCAATGGATGATGACGTTTGGGTATATACAGGCGTTACATCCTCTGAGTCTGACTCATCAAACTTCGGCTTCATTCTCTGCAATCAGCGTACAAAGGAAGCAAGATATTATCCTAATGCCGGTGCTATGGAAATTTCTGCTCAGCAGTCTGCACAGGACGCTGTACAGAACTACGGCTATATGGCAACATTCCCGATTTTACTTGGAATTGACGGAAATCCAACATACTTTATGTCACTTTACGGCGACAGTAACACAGTAAAGGGTTATGCGTTTGTAAGTCTTGAGGATAAGACTGTTGTCGGCACAGGACTTCTTGATGTTGCAAAGAGTGATGTTAAGGCACTTAACAGTGCTCTTGAAAATTACATTGATGCACTTGGCGAAAAGGGAGTTGCAGACGATGTAAACAAAGATGACGTTATCGTTGATGAGGAAGATTTAACAGGAGCTGACAGCAATGTTGACAGTCAGACACCTGTAAAGGAGGACACCTTAACCTTAACAGGTGAAGTAACAGACATAAAGAACTCCGTAAATGACGGTAACACCGTTTATTATCTCAAGGTTGACGGAAAGTACTATTACATCAAGGTTACTGATTGTATGGAGGTACTTTTGATAAGCAAGGGAGATACAGTAAGTGTCGAATATACTGAAGCTGACGGCGAATTTATTCCTGCATTATCTGTATCTGTAGAGTAATCAATACAAATATTAAAGGCTATGCCATTCCGCATAAACGGTTTGGCATAGCCTTTTAAATTACTTCTGCATATAGTTGCTTAAAAATTTGTATCTATTATTTTTCTTACAAGCTTTTCTGTCGGAAAATCAGTATAGATTGTTCCGTAATATTTTTTCTTATCGAGAGGATAATCAAGAAATTTGGGGTTGATGTATTTTGAGTTGTTGTATGGACCTTTTAAACCGCCTGCAGTGGAAAGATAATTGATTATGTATTTACCGTTAAATTCAGCCATTGTATCTAAAAACGGCTTTATGCAATCATTCCATCTGGGCTCAGGCTTATATTTAAACCTATCCTGAATGATAAAGGTCATTTCATTTTCACCGCTTGTTTTAAGAGTCAGCGGTGACGGCTCGGCTGTATCCTGCTCGACCCATTTCGAAAAATCTATGCCCGTATTTTTGTCGGTATAATTTTCCCTATCAGCCATTTTGCAACGTCTGATAAGAATTATTTTTCCTCGTACCTCTTCTAAAAGAGGACTTCTGTTTTCAAGAAACCATCTGTCAGAAGCCTTTGAAATGTAGGTGTTAAAGAGGTTGTCAAAGCACTTTTCGTTTTCTTTTCCACTGTCGTTTTTAAACTGAAAAATAATAGTCTCGCTTTTATTTTCTTCTAAAAATCTGTAGCAGTGGTTAAGCACATCCTCCATATCCATTTGTGCCGAAAAATGATTGGGAGTATTAAAAGCCTTTGCGATTCCGTGCACCATTTTAAGCCGGCTTTTATTGCTTTGAACACGTATATCAAGCGCTCTTATGCCAAGGCAAAGCTGTTCGTATATATTCATATTTTGACATTTTGATATGTGGGAAAGCTGCACATATTGAGTTACGCAGTCGTGAGTCCCGCATATATTTAGGCATAGTACCTCTCTGCTGTTGTCGAGGTCCTTCATCCAAGAATTCAGTTTCATTACAAATCACCAAAAACAATATATCATTTTTGTTCAATAATATCAATTGAAAATAGTAAGATTATATCTTATAATTTATTTGTATATAGATTTTTCTGCTAAATTATACGGAATCGAGGTAAGAAATTTGGTTATATTAGAGGCAAAAGGAAAAATAACCGAGGCTAACAATAAAACAAATCTTATTCACAGATTTGATGTACCCGAGGGGATAAACAGATTAGTAATTAAATTTTCATATTCACCGAGAATACTTGAGGACAGAGAAAAGGCAGTCAGACTTGTTAAGGAATGCTACGAAAAATACGGTGAAAAAATTATTGGCAGACCTGCTGATAATCTTCCTGTTAAAAATCTTGTAACTCTTTCTGTTGATGAAAACGGCATCTACAGAGGTGCTGCCCACAGACACGCAGATAAGCAGGAGCATATTATAAGCAAGGATTTTGCATCTGCCGGCCTTCTCAAGGGAGAAATTCATCAAGGAGAATGGGATATAATGTTGAATGTGCACAGCGTTAGCTGTGATGTTGATTATAAGATTACTGTGGAAGGAGAAAATGAATAATGAGCTATCTTCCATGTGAATTGCATTGCCATACTGTTCATTCAGACGGTGGCTTTCAGGTTAATGAGCTTCAGCAGGAGGCTAAAAAGGACCACCTTGCACTTATTGCACTGACGGACCATAATACATATTCGGGTTGGCAGGAGCTTGACGAGTCAATAATTCCTGCTGTCAAGGGTATCGAATGGACTACATATTACGGCCATATGCTTGTTTTAGGTGCAAAGGAATATGTCGATTGGCGTGACGCTGTACCTGATAATATTGACGAAAAGATAAAGGCAGTCAAGGCAGCAGGCGGTGTTGTTGGAATTGCACATCCATATCAGCTCGGCTCTCCCGTTTGCACAGGCGGTAGATGGGAATTTAATGTTAGAGATTGGAACGCAGTTGACTACATCGAAGTGTGGCACAATGATTTTTCGGCACTGAACAATGAAAACATAAGGACCGTTGAAATGTGGACCTCCCTTCTTGACAAGGGCTACAGGATTGCAGCTACCTACGGCAGAGATTGGCACAGATTAGAGGACGGCGGTCACTATGGATGTACTTATCTTGACCTGGACAGAATTGATGAGTCATCTGCTATCAGGGCTATAAGAATGGGAAGAACAGTTGCGTCAACAGGTGCAAAGTTTTTCTTCCGACTTCACAGGTACGGCGAAACCTTTCATATCGGCGATACAGTGAAAAAGGGTACATATACCTTCAGCTTTTTTACTGATTTACATTCTCGTTTGAAAGACGCCGGAGAAGAAGCAATCGCCTATAAAAAGATAAAAATTGTGACAAACGGCAATGACACGGTTCTAGAGACAGTTTATGATGAACGCCATGTAAGACTTAAACTTGCAAGAGGCCATTGGTATCGTGCAGAGCTTTGGGGTACTGTTGACGGCGATGAAAAGCCACTTGCAATAACTTCTCCTGTATACTGCGAATAATTTAACATAAACTTAACATAAATTACGCTTGAATTTAACTGAGTAAATGTAAAATACGAACTTGTATTAATCTAAATTTAACGCAAACAAAATACAATTTTAATTTACGGAGTATATTATATGACTATATTTGATATTCTGACGCTCATAGGCGGACTTGCAATGTTTCTGTTCGGTATGAATGTTATGGGTGACAGTCTTGAAAAAATCAGCGGCGGTAAGCTTGAAAGTATACTTGAAAAAATGACAAACAATCGTATAAAGGGTGTGCTTCTCGGTCTTGTTGTAACAGCTGTTATTCAGTCCTCAGGTGCTGTTACCGTTATGGCGGTAGGCTTTGTAAACAGTGGTATTATGGCACTTCGTCAGGTTATTGGTATAATTATGGGTGCGAATATCGGTACTACTGCTACTGCGTGGATTTTGTCCCTTACAGGTATTGAAGGGTCAAATATTTTCATAAATCTGTTAAAGCCTGAGGCATTTGCCCCTGTCCTTGCTTTTATAGGAATAATTTTAGTAATGTTCTGCAAGGGGGAGAAAAAGCATACCATAGGTAATATTCTTGTGGGCTTTGCCATTTTGATGATTGGTATGACCACAATGAGCGACTCTATGTCAGGACTCAAGGATATTCCGGAGTTTACAAATCTTCTTGTTAAATTTTCCAATCCTATTCTCGGTATTCTTGCAGGTGCTCTTCTTACAACTGCGCTTCAAAGCTCGTCGGCATCAGTAGGTATTTTGCAGGCACTTTCAAGCACAGGTGCAATTACTGTTTCAGCGGCATTTCCGATTATATTAGGTCAAAACATTGGCTCCTGTACGACTGTTCTTATCTCCTCAATAGGTGCCAATAAGAATGCTAAAAGAGCCGCTTGGGCACATCTTACCTTTAATGTTATCGGTGTTGCTTTGGCAATGGTGATTTTCTACGGAGGTAATGCCATATTCGGATTGCCGTTCTTTACAGAAACGGTTAGTCCTGCCACGATAGCTGTTATTCATTCTGTTTTCAATATTTTTGCAACAGTAGTTTTGTTCCCGTTCGGTAATCTTCTTGAAAAGCTTATGTATATCTTAATCAAGGATGATAAGGATAAAACCGGTGAAGCTGTTGCTGAAAAGAAGACTGCTCTTGTTGAAGAAAGATTTCTTATTTCTCCCGGTTATGCTCTTGACAAGGTTAAGGAAAAATGCGATGAAATGGCTGTTCTTGCCAAGGATAATATTTCAATGAGCCTTGACTTTATTAAGATTTACAGCAAGGTCAAGGACGAAAAGATAAAAGCAAACGAGAAAAACCTTGACGCCTATGAGGATGAGCTTGAAACATATCTTGTTAAAATCAGCTCAATGAATCTTAATGTTGCTGATTCTATGAGGCTTAACAAATACTCCCATGCTATCGGTAACTTTGAGCGTATCGGTGACTACGGTGTAAATATTCTCAAGACAAAGCGTAAAATGCATAAAGATAAAATTCATTTTTCAGAGGAAGCAAACAGAGAGCTTGAGATTATGGGAAGAGCCGTTCAGGAAATTATTGAAAATTCCACAAGGGCGTTTATTGAGGACAGTGCCGAGCTTGCAATGACAGTTGAGCCATTGGAGCAGGTTATAGATAATCTTAAAGCAGAGCTTCGTGAAAAGCATGAAAAGCGTATGGATAGCGGCGAATGTTCTATTGAAAACGGAATGCTGTTCTTTGATATAATTAATTCATTCGAAAGAATTGCCGACCATTGTTCAAATCTTGCAGTATGCATTATTGAGCTTTCACAGGGAAGCTATCAGACCCATAGATATCTTAAAGGAGTTAAAAATTCAAACAACAAAACCTTTATGGAGCAGTTTGAAATCTATCTTAATAAATACGCACTTAAATAAATATAAGTTGCAGAGAGGCATATTATATGAGCGAAAAACCCCTTGTATACATCATTGAAGATGACGCATCTATAAGAGAACTGGAAATTTATGCTCTTAAAAATTCCGAGTTTGAGGTTAAGGGCTTTGACACCGGAAAGGAATTTTTCAAGGAGCTTGAAATAAAAATTCCCGATTTAATTCTTCTTGACATTATGCTCCCTGAGGATGACGGTCTTGCTATACTGAAT
Organism: Eubacterium sp.; assembly: GCA_051892435.1. Lineage (GTDB taxonomy): Bacteria > Bacillota > Clostridia > Oscillospirales > Acutalibacteraceae > Eubacterium_R. Next base: position 108,240 of record JBJFGE010000039.1, on the reverse strand, counting down.
AAAATCAGAAAAACTGCTCAGTACAGTGAAATTCCTGTTATTATGGTTACGGCAAAGACAAGCGAGATTGATGCTGTTAAGGGACTTGATGCAGGTGCTGATGATTATATCACAAAGCCATTTGGCGTTATGGAGCTTGTTTCAAGAGTAAGGGCTGTCCTTCGCAGAACTGTAAAAAAGGTTAAAACTGTCCTTATATATAAAAATATTGAGCTTGACGAAAACAAGCATATTGTTCTTGTGGACTCAAAGGAGATTGATTTGACCTACAAGGAGTATGAAATTTTAAAGCATCTTATCAGAAACAAGGGCATCGTTCTTACCCGTGACAGACTTATGGAAATCGTATGGGGATATAATTTTGAACAGGGCAACAGAACGGTTGATGTTCATATTCAGTCCCTGCGTAAAAAGTTGGGCAGTGCAGGTGAGCATATTAAGACAATAAGAAATGTAGGCTACAAGGTCGGTGATTAAATGACTAAAAATACTCTTGGAAAAATACTTGCCTTCGGTGTATCGTTAATTGCCATAACAGCGGTTGTTGTTGTGGCAATATTTTATTCCTACAGCGATAGTCAGGTTAAAGAAAATCTAAATGCAGTTGAATCCGTTGTGGAGGCAGAGCTAAGGCAAAGCGATGACTACTCATTCATAAATAACGGACTTGACGAGGATACAAGAATTACTCTCATATCTGCTGACGGAACAGTTCTTGCAGACAGCAGTGAGGATGTCTCAAAAATGGAAAACCACTCAAACCGAGAGGAATTTATGCAGGCTGTAAAAGACGGTGAGTCAAGCACAGTAAGGAATTCGACGACTCTTAATGAAAATACATATTATTATGCAAAGCTTCTTGACAGCGGTGACGTATTAAGAATTTCAACAAAGGCTGAAAGCGTAAATTCGTTCTTTTCAAATATAATTATCTACATTTTAATTTCTGTTATATTTGTTATCTGTATGTCAGTTGTAATCAGCGTCGGAATAACAAAAAGCATTGTTAAGCCTATTGAGGAGCTGGGTGAAAATCTTACCGATCTTGATAATATAAAAACCTATGATGAGCTAATGCCGCTTGTTGATGCTTTGAAGGAACAGAAAAACAGGCAGAAAGCACTTGATAAGCAGAAAAAGCAGTTTACCGCAAATGTTTCCCATGAGCTGAAAACACCTTTGACATCTATTGCAGGTTATGCTGAACTTATTGAATCAGGAATGGCTAAGCCTGAGGATGTAAAGCCCTTTGCAGGTGTTATAAGAAAGCAGGCGCTTCGTCTTGTAAATTTAAGCGAGGATATAATTCAGCTTTCTCAGCTTGAAGAAAATGATGAGCAGGGAATTGTATTTGAGTCTGTAGATATTTATGAAATATGTAAAAGATGCGTAGAGGCACTTTCTATAAATGCACAGAACAAAAACGTAACCCTATTTCTTGAGGGAGAAAGCTGTTATGTAAAAGGTAACGGCAGTCTCCTTGAGGAGCTTGTTTATAACCTTTGTGATAATGCCATAAGATATAATACTGAAAACGGTAGCGTTACCGTCTCTGTAGCCCCTTGTGAAAATGGTGTAAAATTAGTAGTTAAGGATACGGGAATAGGCATACCCGATAAGTACAAGGACAGGATTTTTGAACGATTTTTCAGAGTTGATAAAAGCAGAAGTAAGGCAACAGGCGGTACAGGATTAGGTCTTGCAATAGTTAAGCATATTGCCCAGCAGCACGATGCCGAAATTACTCTTAACAGCACTCTGGGAGAAGGCACAGAGATTACAATATTACTAAAAAAATAAAATAAATAAAAAATATATTGAAAAAATGTAAGTTTTAGTATATTATATAGGAGTAATAAAGTACAGAAGGGGAATTTTTGTATGAAAAGAAAATCAGGTTTAAGTAAATTTAACAGTTTTCTTGCTGTTGTGCTTGTTATTTGCTTAGTAGCAACTGCTGTTGTTATCCACAAGTATCCTGTTATTACAGAGACTACTGAGGGAGAGGAAAGCGCTTCAACAGGTGAAGAAATTGTAATTGACGAATTCGTTGCAGATACATATGGCGGAATTGAATTTACATCAATTGAGGACGTCGTAAATTACTATGTAGAGTGCTACGACTACACAAAGACTCTTACAGCAACCTATACAGAAAACGGTGAAACCAAAACATATTACAAGCTTCTCGGTGATGAGAATCTTAGCGTTCAGAATCTTCTTGTTGAGGGTAAGTCAAACTCAATGCTTGACGGTCTTGTTCCGGGTATTGTAGGCGGCCTTTTCTCAGGTAGCGTTGTTTGTCTTCCACCAAGCGGAAACAGAGACCCACAGTATGATACAAGAGGAGAAAATGACAGCTTCGACTGCAGAGTATCTTCATTGACAGTTGATGACGTTGCTATGGCAAACGTTGTTGACAACGGCGACGGTACAATCAATATCACAATCCAGCCTAAAGAAGTAATTCTTTCTATGCCCGGTGAGGATGCTCAGGGACGTTTCTTCAACGCTCTCGGTGATATTTCTTCCACAGTTGAGTCTATCAGTGTACTTTCATTCTCAGAGGGTACTATTGATGAAAACTTTGTAGTTGCATATAAGGGCGGTAAAGGTACTGTTACTATCGACACAAAGACAGGCGAAATCATCGCAGGTGACTACGAAATGGATGTACATATCGATGTTAAGCATGCAAACGTTGCAGTTCTTAAAAACAAGAACGCTTCACTTGATATCGTATATACAAACCACTTCCCTGCAAGTGCTGAATATATGATGGAATCAAGAGGCATTGAGGCTAAATAAAAAGCCATTAATATGATTTATAAAACCGCAGTTTTTACTGCGGTTTTTTTGGAGTTTAATTATGGACGAAAAAAGATTTAACGAGCTTTACGACAGAGCATATGAACGAAAATGTAAGGTGTTCAGCGATTTTTTGAATTTGGAGGAGCAAAGCATTTTAAAGGAAAGCTTTTTGCCCTGTACCGTTTTTGGCGGATACGAAACGGCAGAAAGGGTTGTGGCAGGCTTTGGTGAGGATGTGGCAGAGAGTGATTTTCCTATTTCCTGTCTGTTGATTTCTCCTGCTTCTAAAAAATTTGCCGATAGCCTTACTCACCGTGATTTTCTCGGTGCGTTGATGAACTTGGGCATAAAGCGTGAAATGCTTGGGGATATTGTAGTGGAGGAAAACTGCGGTTATCTATTCTGCCTTGAGCAGATAAAAGACTATATTCTTGAAAATCTGATTAAGGTAAAGCACACCTCGGTAAACGTTACTGTTGCTGAAAATCTGCCTGAGGATTTCGGATCTTCAGTTGAAGAAAGGGAGCTTGTTGTCAGTTCTTTAAGAGTAGATGTTCTTGTCAGTGCTGTGTATAAGCTTTCGAGAAAGGAAGCGTCAAAGCTTTTTGAAACCGACAAAATATTTGTTAACAGCAGAAAAATTCAAAGCTCATCTTACATTATCAAAGAAAATGATATTGTATCAGTCAGAGGCTTTGGAAGATTTATTTTTGGCGGTGAGCTTCATAGGACAAAAAAAGATAGGCTTGTTGTGTCGGTACAAAAATTTGTATAATGGTTTGAAAATAAAAGTAAGTGATTGTAGATAGTATGAAAATATGCTATACTAATACGAGATTTTAATTTGGGGGAAGAAAATGAAACTTCTTGTAATTGACGGAAACAGTATAATCAACCGTGCTTTTTACGGAATAAAGCTTTTGACTACTAAAAACGGAGAATATACCAATGCTGTTTACGGTTTTCTTACTATTTTTCTAAAGCTTAAGGATTTGTGCAATCCCGACGCTGTGGCAGTTGCCTTTGATGTTCACGCTCCAACATTCAGACATAAAATGTATGATGAATACAAGGCAGGACGTCACGCAATGCCTGACGAGCTCAGAAGTCAGATGCCTGTGCTTAAAGAGCTTCTTCACAGCTTGGGAATAGCAACTATAGAAAAAGAGGGCTGGGAGGCTGACGATATTCTCGGTACTCTTGCAGAGGCTTGCCGTGAAAACGGTGATGAATGCTTTATTGCAACAGGTGATAGAGACTCTCTCCAGCTTGCACATGGCGGTGTTAAGGTTCTTCTTGCACGTACAAAAATGGGACAGGCTGTCACAGATGTTTATGATGAAAAGGCTATTGCTGAGGAATACGGTGTTACTCCCGATGAGCTTATTCAGGTTAAGGCTCTTCAAGGGGACAGCTCCGATAATATTCCCGGTGTTGCAGGTGTTGGTGCGAAAACTGCCCTTGACCTTATTCAGCGTTTTCATAATATTGATAATATCTACGAAAATCTTGACGACCTTGATATTAAAGCAGGTGTTAAAGCAAAGCTTGCTAATGATAAGGACAAGGCATATCTTTCCCTTGATTTAGGCACAATCAGAACAGATGCACCCATTGATACAGACATAAATAACTATGTTGTTAAGAGAGAGAATGACGGCAGGGCTGTTTCGCAGTTTGTAAGGCTTGAGCTGTTTTCTCTTATACCGAAATTTAATCTTGACCCTAACGGTGCTACAGACAATGGCGAAGAGGAGCAGGAAACGAAAAGGGAAATCAGCCGTCTCACCTGTGTTGATGCTGACTACCTTCTCGACAGGCTAAAAGGTACAGAGGCATATTTTTATCCCGATATCATAGACGGTACAGTGGGAGATTTATATTTTGCCTTTGGTGATGAAATAATTGTAATGCCTTTCGAAACCCCTGAATTTTCATATTTTGTACGTAATTTCTTTGAGAATGAGAGTATTAAGAAGTTTTCTTATAACACAAAGGAATTGCACCGTCTTGCCTGTAAGTACGGTGTAAGGCTTAATAATGTCTGCGGAGATTTAATGCTTTCTGCTTATCTTTTAAGGCCGAGTGATTCTAAGTATGATATCGAGCATCTTGCTCTTGAATACGGTGTAAAGCTCCCTGAATATCTTAACTCTTTGGGCGAAAATGATTTGACGGTATCTTTTGCGGCGATAATCAAACCGCTTTTTGAAAAGACCGACAGACTTATTGATGATGCAAATGAAAGAGAATTGCTTACCGAAATTGAATTACCGCTTTCAGAGGTTTTGGCAAAAATGGAATATGCCGGCTTCGAGGTTGACAAAGAGGGAATAGAAAAATTCGGCAAGCAGTTAGGCGAAAGAATAAACGAGCTGACAAAAACTATTTACGACAGCGTTGGTTATGAGTTTAATATTAATTCTCCAAAACAGCTTGGAGTTGCACTTTTTGAAGATTTAAAATTGCCCTGTAAAAAGAAAACAAAGACAGGCTATTCTACAAATGCAGAGGTTTTAGAGGGACTTGTGAACGAGCACCCTGTTATTTCGCAGATTCTTGAATACCGTTCTCTTTCAAAGCTGAAATCAACCTATTGCGACGGTCTTTTAAAGGTTATTGAGCCTGACGGCAGAATTCACACACGCTTTAATCAGGTTGAAACAAGAACAGGCAGAATTTCCTCTCTTGAGCCGAATTTGCAGAATATTCCTATCCGTACAGAGCTTGGCAGAGAAATGAGAAAATTCTTCATCGCAGGCGAGGGAAAAAGGCTTATTGACGCTGACTACAGTCAGATTGAGCTTCGTGTTCTCTCTGACCTTTCCGACGATGAAAATATGATTAATGCTTTCAATAACGGCGACGATATCCACGCCATTACTGCATCTCAGGTGTTTAATCTTCCTCTTGAAATGGTTACTCCGCAGATGCGTAGCAGAGCAAAGGCTGTTAATTTCGGTATTGTTTACGGTATCGGTGCGTTTTCTCTTGCAAAGGATATTGGCGTTTCAAACAAAGAGGCAAAGCAATATATCGACAATTATCTTGCTACTTATAGTGGCGTTAATAACTATATGCAGAAAATGATTGACTTGGCAAAGGATAAGGGATACAGCGAAACTCTTTTCCACAGAAAGCGTTATCTTCCCGAGCTTGCCTCAAGCAATCATATGATGCGTGCCTTCGGTGAAAGAGTTGCAAGAAATATGCCTATACAGGGCACTGCCGCCGATATTATTAAAATTGCCATGGTAAAGGTTGACAGACGTTTAAGAGAAGAGAATATGAAATCTCAGCTTATTCTTCAGGTACACGATGAGCTTATTGTTGAGTCACCTGAAAGCGAGGCACAAAAGGCACTTGAAATCGTTACAGAGGAAATGGAAAATGCCTGCAAAATGAAGGTTCGCCTTAAAGCAGACGGAAAGATCGGAGATAATTGGTACGACGCTCATTAAATTTATTTGTTGTAACAAACTTTCGTAGGGGCGACCAGTGGTCGCCCGCTTATAACGGGCTTGCACTGCAAGCCCCTACGAAATTTTGCTACAGTAACACACTGATAAACCCAAATTTATCAAACAGGAGAAAATATGGAAATAAAGCCTTTTGAAGAAAAATATATTGATGATGTTTATGAGATAGAAAAAGCTTGCTTTTCTAATCCTTGGTCACGGTCGGACCTGGCAAAACAGCTTGACATTGAAACATCACATTTTCTTGTAGCCGATATTGACGGGAAAGCCGTTGGATATATGGGACTTCAGATTTTTTTAAACGAGGGATATGTTACAAATGTTGCTGTTTTGCCTGAGTACAGAGGGCAGGGAATAGCTCTTGCACTTATTAACGAACAGTTGAAAAACAAAATGGATTTCATCACCTTGGAGGTACGTGAAAGCAATTCTCCTGCTATAAAGTTATACGAAAAAGCAGGCTTTGAAAATATGGGCATCCGCCCGAAATTTTACTCAAGTCCAACTGAAAATGCAATTATTATGACCAGATATATTACGGAGAGAAAATGAAAATTTTAGGAATCGAGTCCTCCTGTGATGAAACTGCTGCGGCAGTCGTTGAGGACGGACGAAAGGTATTATCAAATGTTATAGCATCTTCTTTAGAGGAGCATAAATTATACGGTGGCGTTGTTCCGGAAATTGCGTCACGCCGTCACGCAGAATCAATAAGCGGTGTTGTCAGGGAGGCTCTGGAGCAGGCAGGCTGTACCCTTGATGATATTGAGGCGATTGCAGTTACATATGCACCGGGACTTATAGGGGCACTGCTTGTTGGCGTTAATTTCGCAAAGGGACTTGCCTTTTCCGCAGAAAAGCCTCTTGTTCCTGTTCATCATTTAAGAGGACATATTGCCTCAAACTATATCTCAAATGATGTTAAGCCACCCTTTTTATGCCTTGTTGTCAGCGGGGGACATTCTCATATAGTTGCGGTTAATTCCTATACGGATTTTGAGATTATCGGAAAAACCCGTGACGATGCCGCAGGCGAGGCTTTAGATAAGGCAGGCAGGACAATGGGACTGCCATATCCGGGCGGTATCAGCATTGATAAAATCAGCAAAGAGGGAAATGAAAATACATATAAATTTCCTCATCCCAAGGTTGCGGGAAGTCCTTATGATTTTTCCTTCAGCGGACTTAAAACCGCAGTTATAAATACTGTTCATAATGCTCAGCAAAAGGGAGAAGAAATAGTTATTCCCGATTTGGCGGCTTCATTTCAAAAGGGAATAGTTGACTGCCTTATTTCAAACTGTCAAAAGGTTATAGTTGATAAAAATTTCAAAAAATTTGTAATAGCCGGGGGAGTTTCTGCCAATTCTAAATTAAGGGCAGAGGCAGAAAAAATGTGTAGCCGTCTTGGTGCAGAGCTTTATCTGCCTGAGCTAAAATACTGCGGTGACAACGCCGCTATGATAGCATCTCAAGGCTACTACGAATACCTTGCAGGTGTACGTGCAGACGAAAGTCTGAACGCCTATGCCACAATGGCTATTGATGAATAATACAAAACAGTTTATTCTTAGATTGTCTTATTGTGACATTTTAATGAATTTTTAGCGCTTCTATTGAATTTTCGGTATTATTTGGTATAATAAAACGCAATAGAAAATTTTTTCTATCTTAATATTACAAACTATATAAAGGAGAATACTATATGGAAACAAATCTTACTTCCAACAAGTCGCTTCTCGCTTGGCTTGACGAAAAGGTTGAGCTTCTTAAGCCATCTGAAATCGTTTGGATTGACGGTTCAAAGGAGCAGATTGATGCTCTTAAAGCTGAGGCTGTTGAAACAGGCGAAATGATTAAGCTTAATGATGAGCTTCTTCCTGACTGTTATCTTCACAGAACTGCCGAGAACGACGTTGCACGTGTTGAGGACAGAACTCTTATCTGTACCAAGAACGAAAAGGATGCAGGTCCTACTAACCACTGGATGGATCCTGAAAAGTGCTACAAGATGCTTTATGACATCGCAGCAGGCTCTTATCAGGGCAGAACAATGTATATTATTCCTTATTCAATGGGTCCGGTAGGTTCACCTTTCTCAAAAATCGGTATTGAAATTACAGATTCAATTTACGTTGTTCTTAATATGAACATTATGACAAGAGTTGGCAAGGAAGTTCTTGACTGCCTTGGCGATTCAGACGATTGGGTACGTGGTATGCACTGCAAATGTAACGTTGACCCTGAAAAGAGATGGATTTGTCAGTTCCCTGAGGACAACACAATTATCTCTGTGAACTCTGCATATGGCGGAAACGTACTTCTCGGTAAGAAATGCTTCGCTCTTCGTATTGCTTCTTATCTTGGTAAGAATGAAGGCTGGCAGGCTGAGCATATGCTTATCCTCGGTCTTCAAAAGCCATCAGGCGAAATCAAATATATCTGTGCTGCATTCCCATCTGCCTGCGGTAAGACTAACCTTGCAATGCTTATTCCACCGGAAGGATATCAGAAGAAGGGCTACAAGGTATGGTGCGTAGGCGACGATATTTCTTGGATCAGAAAAGGTCCTGACGGACGCCTTTATGCTATCAACCCTGAAAACGGCTTCTTCGGTGTTGCACCGGGTACTAATATGAAGTCTAACCCAAATGCTCTCAAGTCAACAATGCAGGGTACTATCTTCACAAACGTTTGTCATAATCTTGACAACAACACAGTTTGGTGGGAAGGTCTTGACAAGAATCCGCCAACAAATGCTATTGACTGGAAGGGTAATCCTTGGAACGGTGCTGAAAGCGAAGAGAAGGGTGCTCATCCAAACTCAAGATTTACTGCTCCTGCTAAGAACTGTCCTTGCATTTCTTCAGAGTTTGAAAACCCACAGGGTGTTCCGATTTCTGCTATCGTATTCGGCGGAAGAAGAGCTAAGCTCACCCCGCTTGTATATCAGTCAAAGGATTGGAACCACGGTGTATTCGTTGGCTCAATCATGGGCTCTGAAACAACTGCTGCTGCAACAGGTGCAGTCGGTGTTGTAAGACGTGATCCAATGGCTATGCTTCCATTCTGCGGTTACAATATGGGTGACTATTGGAAGCACTGGATTGAAATCGGCGAAACTCTTGACCCTGAAAAAGCTCCTAAGATTTTCAACGTAAACTGGTTCCGTAAGGACGATGAGGGCAACTTCCTGTGGCCCGGCTTCGGTGATAACCTTCGTGTTCTCGATTGGATTATTGACCGTTGCGACGGTAAGGTTGACGCTCAGGAAACTGCTATCGGTTATCTTCCTTATGCAAAGGATATCAACCTTGAAGGTCTTGATATGACAGAGGCTGACCTTGACAAGATTCTTGACGTTGATAAGGATGCTTGGGAAGAAGAGCTCAAGGGTGTTGACGAGCTTTATGCTAAATTCGGCGATACTCTTCCCACAGAGCTTTCGGATATTCTTAATGAGGTTAAGTCAAACCTTGAAAAATAATTAACTTAAAACAAAGCAGGCAGTAGAAATACTGTCTGCTTTTTATTATTGGCATATGATAAAGGGAGGTGAAATAATGGAAAATAACAGATATCCCTTTATCAATTTGCCGCTGCCTTATGATTACGATGCTTTAGAGCCCTTTATTGATGAAAGGACTATGCGTCTCCACCATGACAGGCATTTGCAGGCTTATATTGACAATCTTAACAGGGTTGTTTCAAAATATCACCTTCTTCAAAGACTTACTCTTAAACAGCTTGCCTGCAGTCATTTTAACATTCCCGCTGAGGATATAAGGACATTAAAGAATAATGCCGGCGGTGTTTTTAATCATCGTTTTTTCTTTAGTGGTTTGACTACTGAAAAAACAGTGCCAAACGGCAGGCTTTTAATGGCTATTGAAAAACAGTTTGGCAGCATTGACGAATTTAAAAAGGAATTTAAAAAATCTGCAATGTCGGTTTTCGGTTCGGGATATGCTTGGCTGACACAGTGTGACGGAAATTTAAAAATTGTTACAACTGCCAATCAAGATACACCCCTGTGTTTTAGACAAAAGCCAATACTCACTATAGATGTTTGGGAGCACGCCTACTATTTAAAACATTATAATCTAAGAGCAGATTATATAGACGATTGGTTTAATGTGCTAAACTGGGATTTTGCCCAAAGCAATTATAAGTCTTTGTACTAAAGGGTATTTTGTTGCTTTTAGGGAAACATAAAATCGGTGATTTTATGTTTTATCATTTTGATGACGAGATAATCGGGATTGCTGCTTCCGATGTAGACGATAAACAGCTTACGGCAGGTTTCATAAATTTTCAGGAGCTTGAAAGACTTTATAAAAGCTTTGGATTTTCATTACAATGCATTGAAAGATGTCGAGAGAAAAGCGGATTTTTCTCATCGGATATTGAGGTTTTTGATGATTACAGCTTCGTTAAAATTATTGTTGCTGATGCAAAGGATATGAACTGTGAGGACTGTATGGCTCTTTTTATCAAGAAAAATTTACTCCTTGCGGTGAATATTTATGATGATGACGATTCTAACAGGAATTATTTTATGAAGCTCCTTTCCCATTGCTCCTGTGAAAGTTTAACGCTTGAAAAGCTTGTGTGTGCTTTTCTCGAGGGATTGATTGCAGGGGACGGCAAGGAGCTTGAAAAGGCAGAATATAAAATCGGAGAGCTTGAAGAAACGGTATTAAGGGACAAAGCCGACAGCGATTTCAATATTAAACTGCTGAAAATGAAAAACGAGCTGCTGACTTTGCGTGGCTTTTACGAACAGCTTATTGATGTGGGGGAGGCTTTCAGAGAAAATGAAAATGAGCTTTTCGATGAAAACAGACTTCGCTCATTTAAGATTTTTACGGATAAGGCGATGAGATTGAAGGAGAATGTGGACCTACTGCGTGACGGCGTAATTCATCTTTGGGACTCTTATCAAGCCTATCTCGATATGCGACTTAATCAGACGATGAAAATTTTTACCCTTGTTACAACCATATTTTTTCCACTGACCGTAATAGTGGGTTGGTATGGAATGAATTTTAAATATATGCCTGAGCTTAATGAAAAGTGGGGATATCCCTTTGTTATAGGTTTAAGCATTTGTGTTGTTACTGCTTTTATAATTTGGTTTAAAAAGAAAAGGTGGATATAGTTAAGAAAAAACAGCCACAAAAGGGATAAACCTTTGTGGCTGTTTAATGTTAAATCAGTTCATATACTGCACATTCGCAGGGCTTTAAACCCATATTATCGCTAAGCATCTGCGGATTTTCGGTATTTGACAGAATAAGATGTGATTTGCAGTTTAAATTGATTTGCGGTTTGAAAATTACCGGCTTGGGAGAAAGACTGCAAACAACAAAAAGCTTCTGCTTCCCGTTATCCCGAATATATGCAAAAACATTATTGTCCTTAATATTGATAGGAACATATTTTCCATCACGGACAACATCGGCATATTCCTTGCGTATCTTAATTGCCTTTTTGTAAAAGTTCAGAACAGAGTCGGGATTATTAATTTCCTCCTGGGCGTTTACTTCAGTATAATTGTCATTAACCTTTGCCCAAGGAGTTCCTGTTGTAAAGCCTGCGTTTTTCGTGTTATCCCACTGCATTGGTGTTCTTGCATTATCACGGGCATAGCGTTTATAGAATGACATAACTATGGGAAGAATTATTCTTCCAAGTGGCATTTTTTTAATGTTGTTCATTAAATTAATTGTTTGAATATCTCGGTAATCCTCGTATTTATAATTGCAGTTTGTCATACCAAGCTCCTGCCCCTGATAGATAAACGGAGTACCCTTTTGGAACAAAAGTGATGCGGCAAGGCTTTTAGCCGACATTTCACGGTGTTTACCTGTGGGTGCAAATCTCGGCAAACTTCTCGGCTGGTCATGGTTTTCGTAATAAACTGCTCCCCAGCAGTCATCGGGTATTTCCTGCCATTTTGAAAGCGTTTTTTTGAACGGTCGCAGGAATGTTAATTTTTGGCTGAATGAACAAACAGGCATAGCACCCACATGCTCAAAGTGGAAAAGCATATCCAAAAGACTGCCACCCTCTTTTGTGATTTCACAGGCACGCTTATAGTCAATACCCGCAGCCTCTCCCACAATAAGAGTATCGTACTTATCCCACGAATTACGGCACAGTTCGTTTATGTACTGCTTCCAGCGAGGACCTACAACAACCTCGCTTTGCTTTGCGTTATACAGATCATCGGGCTTAGAAATATATGTGATAACATCACAGCGAAAGCCGTCAACACCCTTTTCAAACCAGAAGTTACAAATATCCTGCACCTCTTTACGTACCATTGGATTTTCCCAGTTTAAATCAGGCTGTTTTTTACTGAAAAGGTGCAGGTAAAACTGACCTGTTGCTTCGTCATATTCCCAAGCAGAACCGCCAAAGCAGGCACGCCAGTTATTAGGAGGATTTTTCTTGTCTTTACCTGTACCGTCTTGCCAAATATAGTAATCACGGTATGGGTTATTCTTGCTTTTTCGACTTTCCTCAAACCATTTGTGCTCATCAGAGGTATGGTTTACTACCAAGTCCATAATAACCTTTATGCCACGGCTGTGAAATGCGTTTAGCATTTCCTCCCAATCGGCAAGAGTGCCGAACTCATCCATAATATCACGATAGTCGCTTATATCATATCCGTTATCGTCATTCGGCGATTTATAGCAGGGAGAAAGCCAAACAGCGTCAACTCCCAAATCCTTTATATAGTCAACCTTTTGCGTAATACCCTTTAAATCTCCGATACCGTCGCCGTTTGAGTCCATAAAGCTACGAGGATAAATTTGATAAACAACCGCATCTTTATACCATCTTGTTTTCATGTAGTCACCTGATACACATATTTTAACAGTAGTGCTTCAACTCTTACTAAAATTTAAAGGGTACTTTTAAGCACCCTTTAAAATTAACTATTATTCCGCTTTTTCCTTACCCGGAGCACCGCAGCACTTCTTGTATTTTTTGCCTGAGCCACATGGGCATGGGTCGTTAGGACCTACCTTATTACCCTTTCTGACGGGAGTGGCTTTAACTGTATCGTCTCCGCCGGTGGATGTGGCTGTTACCTTTGCAACTGCCTTTCTTTCGACATCCTCACGTCTTCTCGGCATAATGGTAAGCATCATTCTTACCGTGTTTTCACGGATAGTTGCTGTCATTTCATCAAACATATCGTATGACTCCATACGGAAAGCAACTACAGGATCCTGCTGAGCATATGCTCTTAGGTGAATACCCTGCTTCAAATCGTCCATTGCGTCGATGTGGTCCATCCAAAGAACGTCAACGTTACGGAGAAGAACCATTCTCTCGAAGTCGTTGAACATTTCGTCACCAAGGAGCTCTCTCTTTTCTTCAAGCCTCTTATGACCTCTGTCAGTGAGAAGCTCAATGGTTGCGTCAACTGAAAGCATATCAACGTCTTCTGTAAAGTCGTCGTCAGTAGTGAGCCATCCCTTGTATTTCTCTTTAAGACCTGCAACATTCCAATCTGCCTTGCTGTCACCTGCAAGGTAGTTTTTAACATTTTCTTCAATGTTTGTATCAAGCATTGAAAGAATCTTATCTGATAAATCAATGCCGTCAAGAACCTGATCTCTCTGCTGATAGATAAGCTGACGCTGACGGTTCATAACATCGTCATACTGAAGTGTATTCTTACGTATACCGAAGTTTCTGCCCTCTACTTTTTTCTGTGAGGACTCAACTGTCTTTGTTATCATTTTTGACTCGATAGGCATATTTTCGTCATCTGTAAGACGAGCCATCATAGTCTGCATTCTTTCACCGCCGAAGAGACGCATTAAGTCGTCCTCAAGTGAAAGATAGAACTGGCTTTCACCCGGATCACCCTGACGTCCCGAACGACCTCTTAACTGGTTATCAATACGTCTTGAATCGTGACGCTCAGTACCGAGGATGAACAGACCGCCTACCTCTCTAACCTTGTCTGCCTCTTCCTTAATCTCTTCCTTGTATTTAGCCTCAAGCTCCTGGAATGTCTTTCTCGCATCAATGATTTCCTGATTGTCAGTTTCTGCAAAGCCTGTTGCCTCTGCAATAAGCTCATCTGTAAACTGCATTCTCTTCATTTCAGCCTTTGCAAGATATTCTGCATTACCGCCAAGCATAATATCAGTACCACGGCCTGCCATATTTGTAGCAATTGTAACAGCACCGAACTTACCTGCCTGTGCGATGATTTCAGCCTCACGCTCATGGTTCTTTGCGTTGAGCACATTATGAGGAATTCTTGCTTTTTTAAGCATTTTTGAAAGAAGCTCACTCTTTTCAATGCTGATTGTACCAACAAGAACAGGTTGTCCCTTCTCGTGACATTTTTTAATCTGCTCGATTACGTTATAGAATTTTCCTCTTTCAGTCTGGAAAATAACATCGGGATGGTCCATTCTTGCAAGTGGCTTATTTGTTGGAATTTCAACAACGTCAAGCTTGTAAATTTCCGAAAATTCAGGACCCTCTGTTAAAGCAGTACCTGTCATACCGGAAAGCTTGCCGTAAAGACGGAAGTAGTTTTGGAATGTGATTGTAGCAAGGGTTTTGCTTTCGTGCTCAACCTTAACCCCTTCCTTTGCCTCAATAGCCTGGTGCAGACCTTCGTTATAGCGTCTGCCCTCCATAATACGACCTGTAAATTCGTCGACAATTTTAACCTGACCGTCTGTTACAACGTAATCAATATCTCTTCTCATTACGCCGTTAGCCTTGATAGCCTGGTTGATATGGTGGAGGAGGGTGGTATTATCCATCTCCATAAGGTTTTCAACGTTGAAGTAAGCCTCAGCCTTCTTAACACCGTCCTGTGTAAGAGTTGCTGTTTTAGCCTTTTCGTCAACGATGTAGTCGCCGTCATATGTTGCCTCTGTGTCCTGCTTTTCGTCCATTTTGGCAACCTTAACCATTTTAAGCGTTTTTGCAAAAGCATTTGCCTGACGGTAAAGGTCTGTTGACTGCTCGCCCTTACCGCTGATGATAAGAGGAGTACGAGCCTCATCAATAAGAATTGAGTCAACCTCATCGACAATTGCGAATTTATGACCTCTCTGAACCTTGTCCTCCTTATACTGAACCATATTGTCACGGAGGTAGTCAAAGCCCATTTCGTTATTTGTACCGTATGTTATATCGGAATTATATGCTTCCTGTCTCTGAGCATTTGTCTTTTCGTGAATGATAAGACCTACTGAAAGGCCGAGGAAACGGTAAAGCTTACCCATCCACTCAGAGTCACGCTTAGCAAGATAATCGTTTACCGTAACGATATGAACGCCCTCTCCGTTAAGTGCATTAAGATATGCAGGGAGAGTAGCAACAAGAGTTTTACCTTCACCTGTTTTCATTTCGGCAATTCTGCCCTGATGGAGAACGATACCACCGATAATCTGAACAGGGAAATGCTTCATTCCCAAAACTCTCCAAGCAGCCTCACGGCATACTGCGAATGCGTCGGGAAGAATATCGTCAAGAGTCTCACCGTTTGCAAGACGTCCTTTAAGGATATCTGTCTGCGAGGTAAGCTCCTTATCACTCATTGGCTGATATTTCTCTTCAAGTGCAAGAACCTTGTCTGCTGTTTTTTTAACTCTTTTAACTTCCTTTTTGGAGTAATCTCCGAAAATGGCGGTTAAAATTTTATTTGCCATTATTTACACCCACCTTAAACTTACATAACTGATATTTTAACATAAATGCACTCGATTGTCACTATGTTTTTTTATTTATTACATATTATTGATAAATATTCTCAAGAATAGATTTCCTTTATTGCGGAAAGCGCACCGCCTGACACCTGATTTTCTGCATCTTCATCAAAGACAAGCACGAGATTTTTACTGTCCTGTTCAATGGTAAGTGTGATTTCTGCTGAATCCGGAAGCATATTGGCATCGTTTATTGATTCACATAAAATACCTAATTTTCTGTCAAGGAAGCTGTCATTTGAAAGCTTGGACAAAAGCTGAAAGGTAGAATAATTGCTTTTAAGATTTTGTGCAAAATCACTTGCAACATCATAAAGGTCTTTATTGCTTACGCTTACTGTGACTGTTGAATTGTCAAGGTCAATTGATTTTATCTCATATGTGAGGTTTTCAAAAATTGCCTTGCCTAAGTCAATGAACTGCTGATGCTCATTTGCATAACCGAGGATAGTTGAAAGTGTTGAGGAATCAACATATTTTTCAAGATTTTCAGTATCAAATTCTTTTAATGCAGTCATTGCTGTGTCTACAGTTGCAGTTATATTTTCCTCTGTCATTTCTGCGTTTGGTCCGCTACAGCCTGCAAAGCATAAGCAAATTAATAACGTTGAAAGGAATATACTGAATATTTTTTTCATATTTTTTTCCGTCCTTTAAAATTTAGTCACCCTATTATATATAATTAATTACGATTTGGCAACAATAATTAAAATTGTTATAAAAAAATTGCATATTGCAAATAGATGTGGTATAATCATCAAAACTATACACATTATGTTGATTTATGGAATTACGGAATTATTAACCAAATTATAAGTAAAAGCAATCAAATACATTAATAGGACACAGGAAGTAAAAAATGAAACAGAAGTTGAAAAAATATTTCGGTCCTACGAAATTCAAAAGACTGTTTGATATTGTAGTATCGTTTTTTGCACTGATAATTCTTTCTCCGTTGTTTCTTGTGATCTGTATAGCAAATCTGCTTACACCGAATACAAGTGTATTCTTCTCTCACGAAAGGAGAGGAAGAAGGGGAAAGCCTTTTAAAATTTACAAGTTCCAAACAATGAGAAATGATACTCCGAATGTTGCTACGGGAGATTTGGAAAATCCCGAGCAGTATATTACAAAGGTTGGAAAATTTCTCAGAAAAACAAGCCTTGATGAGCTTCCTCAGCTTTGGAATATTCTCAAGGGAGATATGAGCTTTGTAGGTCCAAGACCTTTGATTTCTTCCGAAATGAGAGCTCACAGACTGCGTCTTGAATACGGTGTTTACCGTTTCAGACCGGGACTGACAGGACTTGCTCAAATTAACGGCAGAGACGAAATATCTATTATGAAAAAGGTGAAATATGACAAGCTTTACTGCGATAATTGGTCGCCGAAGCTTGATATTGTTATTCTTCTCAAAAGCGTTGGCGTCTGTGTAAAGCAGGAGGGCTTTAGAGAGGGAATGTATCACAGAAGATAATTTGATTTTACAGACTACGGAGATTAGAACATGGAGAGAAATTTTATTGACGGTTATACCGAGTGGCAGTCAAATCCTGAAATTGTGGGTGTAAATAAGCTTCCCCCTCATTCAACCTTTATGCCCTACGAAAGCTTTGAAGAGGCTGTTAAGTGTGACAGGTACGCATCATCACGCTGTAAGCTTTTAAACGGTAAATGGAAATTCAAGCTTTACAAAAATTATGCTTACAGACCCAGTGATTTTGCTCAACCCCATTATGATTCTCATAACTGGGATACTGTTATTGTGCCTTGCTCTTGGCAGATGCAGGGATATGACCAAAATCAGTACTGCAATGTCAGATACCCTTGGGAGGGTAGTGAGGATATCTGTCCTCCAAATGCACCTACAAAGCATAATCCTGTAGGCTGTTACATAAAGAAAATCAATGTCAGTCAAAAGCTTTTAAGCAAAAGAGTTGTTCTTTGCTTCGAGGGCGTAGAGTCTGCATTTTATCTTTATGTAAACGGTGAAAGAGTAGGATATTCCGAGTCTACCTTCCACCGCAGTGAATTTGATATTACAAGACATCTTGTTGAGGGCTCTAATACTATCGGCGTTGAGGTCTACCGCTGGTGTACAGGCTCTTGGCTTGAATGTCAGGATATGTGGAGGCTTGGCGGTATTTTCCGTGACGTTTATATTTACACAACCGAAAGAGAATATATCAGGGATTATACTGTTGTAGCACAGCCTGATGTAACATTAAGCGACGGTTATGCAGATATTGTTGTTAAAACCAACGGTGCTTATGAAAGTCTCAGCCTCGACCTTAATATACTTGATGCTGAGGGAAACACAGTTGCTCTTGACAGTCAGTACGCAAACGAGGACCATCAGACAAAGCTAAAGGCGATAGTTACCGATGTTCACCCATGGTCAAGTGAAAGTCCCTATCTTTATACCCTTGTTATTACTCTTAAAAATAACGGTGTTCCTATCGAATATATCAGCCAGAAAATCGGCTTCAGAACTGTTGAGATAAAGGACGGAATTATCCGTATAAACGGAAAGAGAATTGTGTTTAAGGGCACAAACAGACACGAATTTGACTGTAATACAGGCCGTTATATTACGGAAGATGTTATGAGATATGACATCGAAATGATGAAAAAGGCTAATATGAATTCTGTTCGTACATCTCATTATCCTAACTGTCCCAGATTTTTGGAGCTTTGTGACGAATACGGTCTTTATGTTATTGACGAAAATAATATGGAAACCCATGGTACAGGCTTCTCAACAATAGTCGGCTGTCCACAGCTTCCTGCATCGCGTCCGGAATGGGAAAAGGCTTGTATGGAAAGAATTAAGGCTACTTATAACCGTGATAAAAATGTGACAAGTGTTGTTTGCTGGTCAATGGGTAATGAGTCCTTAGGCGGAGAAACTCCGAAAAAGATGTATAAGTATCTCAAGGAAACCGATAAGACAAGGTTTGTTCATTTTGAATGTCATCGTGCTCCCGACGAAAAGGAGATTTCAGACGTTCAATCAAAGATGTACTATAAGCCGTGGGAATGTGAGGAATACGCTCTTACTCAGCGTGACGGCAGACCGTTTATTCTCTGCGAATACACTCACGCAATGGGTAATTCCTGCGGTTCTACCGATGAATACACAAAGCTTTGGGACAAATATCCATGCTTACAGGGTGGTTTTGTTTGGGACTGGGTTGACCAAAGCATTATGACTGAGGACGAAAACGGTGAAAAATATCTTGCCTACGGCGGAGATTTCGGTGAAAATCCTCACGACGGTCATTTCTGCGGAAACGGTCTCCTTTTCGGCGACAGAACGGTTACACCGAAGTTTGCTGAAATTAAAAAGCTTTATCAGTATGTAGATTTCAATGCCATCGACGCGCAAAGGGGTATTATTGAAATTAAGAATAAGTATCTCTTTACAAATTTGAGCGAATTTGAGCTTTATTGGTGTCATTGCTCCGATAAGGGTGTTTTCTGTGACGGTATTGTTGATGTAAATGTTGAGCCTTTTGATAAGACTGTTATCAATCTTGAGCTTAGCAGAATTTCAAATACCGAATGTTATCTCAATCTTGAGCTTAGAGTAAAAGAGGATACTTCTTGGTGCAAGGCGGGACATGTTGTTGCCGAGGAGCAATTTGTCATAAACGAATTTGAAAATACATATGATGAGCTTGAAGCTGATATGCCTCTTATTGTTGATGATACATATGGTTCATTGCGTATAATTTCAGATGATGTGAACATCAGATTTGAAAGACGTGAAAGAAATCAGCTTTATTCAATTAAGGTAGGCGGCGAGGAGCTTTTACAGGCTCCTGTAAGGCTTAATTTCTGGAGAGCTTTAACCGATAATGACAGAGGTACGAGAGCAGGCTCAAGGCTTGGATGCTGGAGAGATGCAGGGGATACTCCGGGAATTTTCAATAACACAAAATGGTCTATCCAAAATTATAAAATTCTCGAAAATTCCAAAAGGGTAATTATTACCTGCGGTGCAACAATTTGCACTCAGCCTGAATCAAAGGCAAGTGTAGTATATACTATTACATCAAAGGGAATCGAGGTTGACCTTCAGTTTTATCCTAATGATACTTTGCCTGAAATTCCCGAGGTTTCAATGCTCTTTGAGCTTCCGGCTGATTTTGAAAATGTAACATATCTCGGAAACGGTCCTGAGGAAAACTACATTGACCGCTCTTGTGCTTCAAAAATCGGACTTTACAACACAACAGTTAATGATATGTGGGTAAATTATCTCAAGCCTCAGGAATGCGGAAACAGAACAGGCGTAAGATATGCGGCAATAGTTGGAGACAAGAAGGTGTTTTCCGTTGTTGCCGAGCCTCAAATGGAGCTTAATGTTTCTCACTGGCTTCCGAAAGAGGTTGAAAATGCTTGGCACCAAAAGGATTTGAAGGATTACAATAAAACTGTCGTAAGACTTATTGCCCGTCAGCAGGGTGTCGGAGGATACGACAGCTGGGGTGCTCACTGCAACGAAATTTACAAAAACAAGACTGATAGGACATACAGACTGAAATTTCAGATTAGATTTTAATGTGTTTAGCAGAACAGTGTATTAGACGTTTGTCGATAATCCAAAAAATATTTCTTGACAATTCATAATAAAAGGTCTATATTTGCTATTACGAGATGTACTCGGTTTTATTCTAAGAGAGGATTCATTTTATGAAATCTATTAAAGAAACAGCAATGTCAATAGCTATTAAAAACGCTATTAAATATGCTCGTAAGGATTTTAATTCTAATGCACCTAAAATTCTCAGCCTGCTTGAAATGGCTGATGTTAAAAAGGTAAATAGAAGCACATATGCAGGTCTTCACAAGGTTCTTGATGACCCTGATAACAACTGGATGATTTTCGCAAAAAAGCTTCTCTGCGATACTAATATTGAGGTTGTTGAAAAGCTTGTTCCACCTGCTCTTAATGTAGCTATTAACAGCTATTCAAAGAGAATGAAGGCTATCGAGGAAAACGGCTGTAATGTTCCCTGGGCAATTCTTCTTGACCCAACCGCCGCCTGCAATCTTCATTGTAAGGGCTGCTGGGCTGCCGAATACGGAAAGAGCAGTCAGCTTGATTATGAAACTCTTGCGCGTATAATCAGAGAAGCTAAAGAGCTTGGTACATATATGTTCCTTTACACAGGCGGTGAACCGCTTATGCGTAAAAAGGACCTTATCAGACTTTGCGATGAAAACCCCGATTGCTTATTTATGAGCTTTACAAACGGTACTCTTCTTGATGATGAGTTTGCCGATGAGCTTGTAAGAGTAGGTAACTTTATTCCTGCCTTTTCCATTGAAGGTCACGAGGAGGAAAATGATTTCCGCCGTGGCGACGGTACCTATAAAAAAGTATGTGAGGCTATGGCTCGACTCAAGAAAAGAGGCGTTCCCTTCGGTGCTTCTCTTTGCTATACAAGCAAGAATACAGAGCTTTTGGCTTCTGACGAATATATGGATTGGCTTATTGATCAGGGCGTAATGTTTGCTTGGTTCTTCACATATATGCCTATCGGTAACGGTGCTGTAACCGACCTTATGGTAAGTGCTGACCAAAGAGCATTGATGTATAAAAAAATGCATGAATGGCGTCATACAAAGCCTATTTTCGCTCTTGATTTTTGGAATGACGGTGAGTATGTTCAGGGCTGTATTGCAGGCGGTCGTCACTATTTCCATATTAATGCAAACGGTGACTGTGAGCCTTGTGCATTTGTTCATTATTCAAATGTTAATATTAAGGAATGTCACGTTATTGACGCTCTCAAGAGCCCACTCTTTATGGCTTATAAGAAAAATCAGCCTTTCTCAAACAATATGCTCCGTCCCTGTCCTATGCTTGACAACCCCGGCGCTATCAGTAAAATGGTACACGATACAGGTGCATATTCAACAGAAATGCTTGCTCCTGAGTCTGCCAACGAGTTTTTTGACAAGACTATTGATGCTGCTAAGCTTTGGAAGGTTAAGGCTGATGAGCTGTTTGACCGTGACGAGTTTATTAAAAAGCACGTAAAGGACGAAAATATGTATAACTTTGAAATTCCCGATAGCGAAAGAAGCTTTAAGGAATTTGAAAAGACCGAAGATTGATTTTTGTTATTCTCCAAGCCTTGTACACTTTGTTGAGTACAAGGCTTTTTGGACTATTTATTGGCTACTTAATTGTTTTTATATAGGAGTGAAAAAATGAACGCAGGATTGCTGTGTGCTATGATTGCGCTGGTGATTTTCAGCGGATTTTTCTCAAGTGCAGAAACAGCCTTTTCTTCCGTAAACCGTGTTAAGCTTAAAGCAATGATGCGTGACGGAAAGAAAAATAAGAAAATCGAAAACGCCGTTGAGCTGACGGAAAAGTATGACATGGTGCTTTCAACAGTTTTAATCGGTAATAACATCGTTAATATCGCGTCTACCTCTATAGCAACGCTGTTTTTTACAGGCTTGCTTGGGGACAACAGTGATTTGGGTGCTACGGTGTCAACTGTTGTTATGACTATTGTTGTGCTGATTTTCGGTGAGATTTCACCTAAAACCATTGCCAAGGAAAAGGCAGAGGGATTTGTTGTTGCCATAACACCGATTATTAAATTCTTCATCATTCTCTTTATGCCTCTTAACTGGCTTTTCAAGGGGTGGAAGCTTATGCTTAACAAGGTTTTTGGCTTAGGCAAGGCTGATACGATCACTGAAGAAGAATTGAAAACATATGTTGACGAGGCCAAAACAGGCGGTGAAATCGACGAAAACGAAAGCAAGCTTATCCGTTCATCAATAGAATTTGACGATATTGATGTGGGTGATATTCTTGTGCCGAGAATTGATGTTGAGGCGGTGGATAAATATGCTCCTCTTGATGAAATTGAGCGTGTTTTCAATTCAACAAATTTCAGCAGACTGCCCGTTTATATAGGCGATATTGATAACATTGTCGGTGTAATCCACCATAGAGATTTTGAAAATGCGAGAAAAAGAAAGCTTAAATCTCTCAGAACAGTTTTAAAGCCCGTTCCCGTGGTTTCACCCGATACGAAAATTTCAAAGCTTCTGCGTATTCTTCAAAAGAATAAAACACATCTTGCCGTTGTTATTGATGAATTCGGCGGTACTGAGGGTATAGTAACTCTTGAAGATATCTTAGAGGAACTTGTAGGAGAAATCTGGGACGAGCACGATGAGGTACAAAACGATTTTGAAGAAGTCGGCGTAAATGAATATATCGTTCAGGGCAGTGCGTCTATTGACGATTTTAATGAATTTTTCGGGATATACTGCGAAAACGACGATGTTTCAACAGTAAACGGCTGGATAATGCAGAATACAGATAAAATTCCTCAAGTGGGTGACAGCTTTGAAAGCGGAAAGCTTACCGCTGAGGTGCTGACTGTTGACGGCAAGAGAGCCGATGAGGTTAAAATAACCGTAAAGGAAGATGACAATGTTTCCCATTCGGAAGAAACAATTTAACAGCAGCTCCTATGATTTTCTGATTGTTGGTTTGGGAAATCCGGGAGCAAAATATGAAATGACTCGCCATAACGCAGGCTTTCTTGCGATGGATTTGCTGGCAATTAAAGAGGGCTTCAACATTAAAAAATTAAAGCACCACGCATTAGTTGCCGACGTTGTGATAAACGGAAAACGCTGTCTTGTTATGAAGCCTCAGACCATGATGAACAACAGCGGTGAGGCAGTTGGTGAGGCAGTAAAGTTTTATAAAATACCTGTGGAAAATGTGATAGTTGTTTTTGACGATATTTCACTTGATGTAGGTCAGACAAGAATACGCAGAAAGGGCTCCGCAGGCGGTCACAACGGAATAAAAAGCATAATTGCTCATTTGGGAAGTGAGGACTTTCCGAGAGTCAAGGTTGGTGTGGGCAAAAAGCCTAATCCCGAATACGACCTTGTTGCTTGGGTTTTAGGCAAATTTCCGAAAGAACAGGAAAGTGATTTGAAAAAGGCGTTGGAGAATACTGCTGAGGCTGTCAAGCTTATTGTTGACGGCGAAACAGATAAGGCAATGAACCTTTATAATTCCTAAACTGTTAGTGGGAGTAATGGATATATGTCCTGTTTTTCAAACGAATTTAATAAGAGTAAAGAATTTTTAAGCCTCAGTCAGAGTGTTAATACCCTTAATGCTCCGATTGGGGTTATCGGTCTTTCCGATATATCAAAGTGTGTTGTAATTCATTCCCTTTGTGAAAACGGTAAAAAGGCATTTATAATTACTCCCGACGAGGCTACGGCTGTAAAGGTTCAGGAGTGTCTGTCAGAGCTTCAAGAGGGTGTACTGCTGTACCCTGCAAGAGAGTTCACCTTTGTTGAGGTTGCAGGCGTCAGCAGAGATTTTGAGCATATAAGGCTTGGCGTTCTTTCAAGAATTATTAAAGGTGATTTTACGGCGGTTGTGGCATCTGTTGCAGGTGCCTGTCAGTATACAATGCCTCCAAAGGAGCTTGAAAAGCGTACATTTTCAATTTCCGTAAATGATGAAATTAATATAAATGACCTTGAAAGAAAACTTGTTTTGGCAGGATATTCAAGATATGAGCAGGTTGACGGTACAAGTCAGTTTGCAGTAAGAGGCGGTATTATAGATATTTTTCCGTCATATCTTGATGAGCCTGTGAGAATTGAACTTTGGGGTGATACGGTCGATACTATTTCCTCCTTTGATATAGGCACTCAGAGAAGAAGCTCAAGTGTTCAGTTCGTTGAGATTACACCTGCAAATGAGGTGCTTTTCGAGGACAGCCTAAAGCTTGCCGACGAAATTGAAAGCCTCGCAAAATCTCTAAAGGGCAAGGCAATTAAGGCAAGAGAAAAGCTACTTGCAGACGCTGATAAGTTAAGAGATGGAATCAGGCTCAATTGCCTTGATAAATATTTGCCCTTGTGCTATAAGTCAAGGGGACTTTTTGACTATGCTGACGGTATGCTTTTTGCTGTTGAAAGTGCAAGGGTAAAGGAGAAAACCGTTAAGCAGGAAAGGCTTAATTTAGAGGAGCTTAAATGGTTTGTTGAGGACGGTACGCTTTGCAAGGGACTTGACAAATTCGCCCTGACATTTGACGAGCTGACCGATATTTATAACGAAAAAAATGTCGTGTATATGGACTCTTTGCCAAGGGGTAGCTTTGATACTCCTGTCAGACATCTTGCTAATTTCAGCGTTCAGAGCTTTAACGCTTGGAGCGGTACTCTTTCACAGCTTAAAGAGGAGCTGTTCCCGCTTGTAAAGGGTGGCTATACCGTATGTATGATGGCGGGAACTGCAAGAGCAGGCAGAGCCTTGGCTGACGATGTTGAGGATATGGGCTTTAATTGTGTTTTCTATGAAAAAACACCTTCTAAATTCCAGCCGAAAGCTATAAATGTAATTACGGGCACATTGCAATCGGGGTTTAAAATAACCGATATGAAATTTGCTCTGCTTACTCATTCAAGGACAAATCAGAGTAAGAAAAAAACTCATAAGGCTTCCTCAAAAAATGCCATTCATTCTCTTGATGAGCTTTCTGTGGGGGACTATATTGTTCATAATATTCACGGTATCGGTATTTTTGAGGGTATTCACGCATTAGAGATTAACAAGGTTAAAAAGGATTATATTAAAATAAGCTATGCAAAGGGTGACACACTTTACGTTCCCGTTACACAGCTTGATTTGGTTTCAAAATATATAGGTCCTAAAAACGATACAAAGGTTAAGATTAACCGTCTCGGCTCAACAGAATGGAAAAAGACTAAGGCAAGGGTAAGAAGCTCTGTTAAGGATATGGCAAAGGAGCTTATTGCACTTTATGCCAAGAGAATGAGTACAAAGGGATTTGCCTTTTCCGAGGATTCTGATTTACAGCGTGATTTTGAGCTGAGATTTGAATATGAGGAAACCGAGGACCAGTTAAGATGCTCTGATGAAATAAAGCACGATATGGAGAGGTCCGCACCTATGGATAGGCTTCTTTGCGGTGACGTTGGCTTCGGTAAAACCGAGGTTGCCTTGAGGGCTGTTTTCAAATGCGTAACGGACTCAAAGCAATGTGCAATTCTTGTTCCAACAACGGTTTTGGCTATGCAGCATTATCAAACGGCGCTTAAAAGATTTGAGGCTTATCCCATTAATGTGGAAATGATTTCACGCTTTGTTACTCCTGCAAAGCAAAAGGAGATTTTAAAGGGACTTGAAAACGGCAGTGTTGATGTGCTTATCGGCACGCACAAATTGCTGGGAAAAAGCGTTAAATTCAAGGATTTAGGACTGCTTATTGTCGATGAGGAGCAGAGATTCGGTGTTGCTCAAAAGGAAAAAATCAAAGAGAAATTTCCAAAAGTTGACGTTCTCACACTGTCGGCAACCCCTATTCCACGTACTCTTAATATGGCTATGAGCGGTATTAGGGATATGAGCCTCCTTGAAGAAGCACCCGGTGAAAGACACCCTGTTCAGACCTATGTTGTTGAATATGATGCCGAAGTAGTTACCGAGGCTATGGAAAGGGAAATCAACAGAGGAGGTCAGGTTTACTATCTTCATAATAATGTTGAAACAATAGAGCATAAGGCAATGCAGATAAAAAAAGCCCTGCCTGATGCAAGGGTGGGTATTGCTCACGGTCAGATGACAGAGGAGCATTTATCGTCTGTATGGAGAGATTTGTTAAACGGCGAAATTGATATTCTTGTCTGCACAACTATTATTGAAACAGGTGTTGATGTGCCTAACTGTAACACTCTTATTATCGAAAATGCAGACAGAATGGGACTTGCCCAGCTTCATCAGATAAGAGGACGTGTAGGCAGGTCCTCAAGACGTGCATATGCTTATTTCACCTTCACAAGAGGCAAGGAATTAACGGATATTGCCACTAAGCGACTTGAGGCAATCAGAGAATATACGGAATTTGGCTCCGGCTTTAAAATTGCTATGCGAGATTTGGAAATAAGAGGTGCCGGCTCGCTTTTAGGCAACAGACAGCACGGTCATATGGAGGCTGTGGGATACGATATGTATTTAAAGCTTCTGGAAGAGGCTGTGGCTATGGAAAAGGGCGAAATTCCCGAGGATGAGCCGGAGGAAAAGGAATGTCTTATTGACCTTGCCATTGATGCAAATATTCCCGAAAGCTATATTGTTTCAACTCCTCAAAGGCTTTCAATGTACAAGAGAATTGCAAATATCAGAAATGATAATGACGCAAATGATGTTTATGATGAGCTGACAGACCGTTTCGGTGCACCGCCTGCCTGCGTGTGGGGACTTGTTGAGATTGCACTGCTTCGAAATACTGCAATGTCACTTGATATTACCGATATTGTTCAGCGAAACGGCTCTTTACTTTTCTATTCTCCGAATGTGGATATTAAAACTGTAGCTGTGCTTAATGCTTTTATGAAGGGACGTGTAACCCTTTCCGCAGGCAAAAAGCCGTATATCGCAGTAAAATGCTCTCCCGACGAGGCAACTCTCGAAACAGTTAGAGAAACGCTGAAAATTATGCAGCAGGCAAAGGAGCATTATAGCAATCAAAATAAAGATGATTAAAAGAAAAAATCGGTGCTTGAAATAAGCACCGATTTTTTATGGAGCGGATGACGAGGCTCGAACTCGCTACCTCAACCTTGGCAAGGTTGCGCTCTACCGGGTGAGCTACATCCGCAAATGCAAGTGTAATTATACATATCGGATATGATTTTGTCAAGTGTTTTTTTAGAAATTTGTAATATTTATATGTTTACATATACATATTTTTTTGATAAAATGAAACTTACAACAAGAGGAGTTTATCTAATGGATTACAGAGTTTTACCCTTTGGTTCAGTTTGGAACGGCGGTATATTTAACGTGCCGTCCTTGCTTGTGGATAAATATTTGAAGCTTGCAAGCGAATACCAGCTTAAATCATTACTTTACATATTGAGAAATAACGGTCAGGCATCTTCTGAGGATATAGCAAAGGCACTGGGTCATACGGTGGCGGATATTGATAATCTTTTGGAGTTTTGGGTTGAAGAAGGCATTTTGTCTGCTGACGGCAAGACCGTTGAGCCTATACAGACTGTTCAGGCGGAAATGGCGGAGAAGCCCGTACAAAAGGTTAAGGAAACACTTTCTGCTCCAAGGCTTTCTCCAAAGGATATTGTGGCAATTTTGCGTGATGATGAAAAGCTTAGATTTCTTCTTACCGAGGCACAGAAGGTTCTCGGCAGAAGCATAAGCCACGCCGAACAGGAAATGCTTATTAATATGGTAAACTATTACGGTCTTAAAGCTGAAGTGGTTTTGATGATTCTTGAATTTTACCGCTGTGAAAAAGAAAAAGGCAGATCAGTCGGAATTTCCTACGTAAATGCTATGGCAAAGAACTGGGCTGACGAGGGCGTTGACAGCATTGCCGAAGCAGAGGAAAAGCTCAAGGAGATTGAAAGAAGCGACAGGCTTTGGAATGAGATAATTTCCATAACGGGAATAAGACACCGTAAGCCTACCGTTAAACAGAGAGAAATGGTAAACGGCTGGTTTGAGGATTTTGATATTACTATGATTAGCCTTGCTGCCGATATTATGAAGGAAAACACCCCTGAGCCTAAGCTTACCTATATGAATTCCGTTTTGAAAAAGTGGAAAAAGGACGGTATTACTTCTCCTGTTCAGGTTAAGGCTCAGCAGGAGGAATTCGCAAAGCAAAAGGCGGATAAGAAGGATAACAAGCTTAAAAGCAAGCCGTCTTATGACCTTGAAAAAATTAAAAGAGAGTCAATGAATAACACAGATTTATAAGGAGGGAAAGCAATGTCATATTCGCAGGAGGTTTACTCTAAAGCAACGGAAATTCTTGAACGAAGAAGAGAAAAAGCAAATCTTGAGGCACAGGACAGATTAGAGGAAATCAGCGAAAAAATCCCAGAGCTTGAGGAAATACAGCGTAAGCTTTCCCGAATCGGTCTTAATATTTCAAAGGTTTTTCTTTACAGTAATGACAAGCAGGCTGATATTGAAAAGCTTATGGAGGAGAGCCTTGCACTGCAGGAGGAGAAAAAAGCACTTCTGAAAAAGAACGGCTACGACGAAAATGCTCTTGATATAAAATACACCTGTCCTGTCTGCAAGGATACAGGCTTTGTACAAAGCAGACGCTGTAAATGCCACAACGAGATTTTAAAGGATATCGAAAGAGAAAACCTTGAAAAAATTGCACCTCTTTCTGAATGTACCTTTGAAAGCTTTGATGTTAATTATTATCCGGATGAGGTAATGGAAAACGGTGTTTGTCCCAGAAACAAGGCTGAAAAAATCAAGAGAAGCTGTAGCCAATATGCGACAAATTTTTCAAGAGAGTCGGCAAATATTCTTTTTATGGGCGGTACGGGACTAGGAAAAACTCATTTGTCACTTGCTATCGCAAATGTTGTTATTAGTAAGGGTAAAAGCGTAGTTTACGGTACTGCACAGAATATTTTAAACGATTTGCAAAACGAAAATTTCGGCAGAACAGACAATATCAGATATTATGAAAGGGCAGTTTTAAACTGCGATTTGCTGATTATTGATGATTTAGGTACAGAATTTAAAAGTGCCTACACGGTTGCCAGTCTGTTTAACATAATAAATTCAAGAATATCAGCAAAGCTATCCACAATTATTTCAACAAACTTTACCTTTGACGAGCTGGAAGATAAATATGACCAGCGTATTACCTCAAGAATTGCAGGAGAATATAAGCCACTTGTTCTTGAGGGCAACGACATAAGGTATATTAAGTAGGTGATTGAATGAGAGAATTTTTCGGTAAAATAAAAAATCTGTCAATCATTACAATTATAGCCTCGGCAGTAATGGGTATCGTTCTTCTTATCAGACCGGGAGAAACACTTTACGTTGTCAGTATGATTTGCGGTATTACAATGATTGCTCTCGGTATAGGGGCATTGATTTCCTATTTTGTAAAGGACAGAAATACGTTTTTGATTATTCTTGCGGTGATAGCGATAATATCGGGAATTATTGTATGCGTAAAATACAAAAGCATTGTATCAATACTTCTTTTTCTGTTCGGTCTGTTTATCTTAATCAGCGGTGTAGTTGATTTGATTACGTCAATAGATGTTAAAAGATACGGCTTCGGTGACTGGATAGTGTCCTTTTTACTGTCTGTTGCTACTGCTGTTTTAGGACTTCTTATTGTTATTAATCCTTTCAGCTCCTCACTGGCAGTTATCAGACTTTTGGGAATAAGTCTGATTGTATATGCGGTTCTTGACCTTATTGCGTTTATTCAGGTGAAAAGGGTTGCAAAGGCTGTTGAAGAGGCAGTAATTGATATCGAGCCGTCACAGATTGAGGCTGACGCAAGAGAGGTTGACGAGTAAAAAAAGAGGGCAATGCCCTCTTTTTTCTTTATAAATTAGGGTTTGGCAGGCTGAGCCTACACGCAGACGAGAAGATAGACGATATAATAAAGAACACCATTTCCCGACAAAAATAGTTTTACAATTCGGATTTGTCGAGATGTTGTTGAATGAAACAACCGTAGGGGCGACCTTGGAGCGGTCGCCAGACCCTTTTGTCTGCTTCGCAGACATTTCCCCTAACAGGGGAATCCCATTGGTCGCCCGCTTATATTCGGGCGTGCACTGCACGCCCCTACGAAAGCTTGTTGCAGTAACACCTCAACAAACCCGATTTATATACGCAAAAGGTGAATAATTGAAGTGAAATAATTTTATTTTGCTGTTTTTCGGCCTGATTATAGCGTGATTATGCTATAAATACCGCCTATACGCCCTATAAGTGCAGGGCGTTTTTTTATTGCCCTGAAAAAATCAGTAGGGAGATGATGAATTGTCACGCAGAAAAAGGATTACGCAAAAGGAGGTCAGCGACGGTTTAAGGCGCCTTGCCTTTGGAGAAATTACAGACGCTGTAACTCTCCTTTATGAATCTGAAGAAAACATAATAGCCAAACTGCCAAGTCTTGATTTATTTAATGTAAGTGAGATTAAGAGACCTAAGGGCGGTGGTATGGAGATTAAATTTTTTGACAGGCTCAAAGCGATAGATAAGCTCAGAGAGTTAGCTGTCGAGCAGGACGGTAAAGAAAAGACATCTTTTTTTGATGCTCTCGAAAAAAGCGCTATCGGTGCAGACAGTGCATACGGAGATGGCGACTGTGAGTAGCTTTAAGCCATTTTCTAAAAAACAGCTTGCAGTCTTAACATGGTGGTGCAAGGGAAGCAGAATGAGAGATAAAAACGGAATTATCTGTGACGGAGCGGTCAGGTCAGGTAAAACCCTTTGTATGAGTATCTCATTTATTTGCTGGGCGTTTTATTATTTCAGCGACACCTCCTTTGCACTTTGCGGAAAGACTGTCGCTTCTCTGAGACGGAATGTAATAACGCCGCTTCTTCCTGTACTTAATGAGCTTGGATTTTCCTGCGACTATAAAATCAGCAGAAATGTACTAACCGTTTCAAGAGGAAATGTGAAAAATCGTTTTTATCTTTTCGGCGGGAGAGATGAATCCTCGGCATCCTTAATTCAGGGTATGACATTAGGCGGTGTTATGCTTGACGAGGTGGCTCTGATGCCCAGAAGCTTTGTTGAGCAGGCCATTGCAAGATGCTCTCTTGAAAACGCAAAGTACTTTTTTAACTGCAATCCTGAGCATCCCTATCACTGGTTTTACACGGAGTGGATTTTGAAATGCAGGGAGAAAAATGTTTTATATCTCCATTTTACAATGCAGGATAATCCATCTCTTTCAAAATCGGTTATTGACCGATATAAAAGCCTTTATTCGGGAGCGTTTTATGAGCGCTTCGTTGAGGGGAAGTGGGTCACGGCACAGGGTTTGGTTTATCCTATGTTTGACTGTGCCAGACACGTAAAAGAATGTACGGGTACGATAAAAAAATATTACCTCTCCTGTGACTACGGAACGGTTAATCCCTTTTCCCTTGGTTTGTGGGGAGAGTTTGACGGTAAATGGTATCGTGTTGACGAATATTATCATTCGGGGCGAGACACAGGTATTCAGCTTACCGACGAGGAATATTATAGGGAGCTTTGCAAGCTTGCAAAGGGCAAGGCTATTGAGGCTCTGATTATCGACCCGTCGGCAGCGTCCTTTATTCAAACTGTCAGGCGTCACGGGAAATATAGGGTGATTAAGGCTGACAACGATGTTGTCTCGGGAATAAACAGAGTCTGTCAGGCACTTAAAAATGAGGAGATTTACATATCGCCTAACTGCCGTGACAGTATAAGAGAATTTTCTCTTTACCGCTGGGATGACAGTATAAAAAAGGACGCTGTCAAAAAAGAAAATGACCACGCAATGGACGACATACGTTATTTTGTTTCAACAGTGATGAAAAAGGAAGCAAACCAAAACGGCTTTGTGTCCGTTGCAATAGAAAGGAATTGAGGTATTGGGCATATTTGATAAAAGAAAAAAGAAGTCTGATTTGCCGTTGCCGAATGCTACGGCGGTGCAGACATCAATAAATTCTTCTCACCCTTATTACAGTCTAACCTCGTATTTGCCTATGGGTGCAGAGTCAAAGGTTTATGCACAGATTAGAAATGCTGTGCCTATTCTTGACGCCGCAATCAACAAAATTGTCAGACTGACAGAGGGATTCACCTTTGAAACAGGAAATGACAGCCTTAATGAAAGCATAAATTCCTACTTTCAAAATATCAATGTGGGAGGCAATCAAAGGGGACTGTCTGCTTTTATTTCAAATTATCTCAATCAGCTTCTCACCTTTGGAACAGCTATCGGCGAAATGGTTGTAAATGAGCAGGGGCTTTATGCACTTTATAACAGCAGTCTTGAAAGCATTGAGCTTAAAAGGGCTGAAAACGGAATTGATGTTGATTTTTATAATTTCGGAGAAAGGATTAAACATCCTAATCTTATTCTTTATTCTGTTTTAAACCCTGAGCCTGAAAAGCTTTGCGGTACAAGCCTTTTAAGCGGACTGCCCTTTATCAGTGACATACTGATGAAAATTTATAATACCATCGGTGAAAACTGGGAGCATGCAGGGAACATCAGATACGCTGTTATATGTAAGCCATCAGATAACTCGGATTATGCGGGAGCATCACAGCAGGCTCAGACAGTAGCACAGGCTTGGAAGGAGGCTATGGACTCCTCAGCTGTTAAGGATTTTGTAGCAGTCGGCGATGTCAGTATAAAGGTAATTGGTGCTGACAATGAAATTCTCGACAGTGAAATTCCTGTTCGTCAGCTTCTTGAGCAGATAGTTGCAAAAACAGGAATACCTCCCTTTATGCTTGGACTTAGCTGGTCATCAACCGAAAGAATGAGCACTCAGCAGGCTGATATTCTTACCACAGAGCTTGAATCCTACAGAAGAATTCTCACACCTGTTATTATCCAAATAGGCAATATGTATCTCGCCTTAAACGGTATTCAGTGTGACCTCAAGGTTATTTGGAGCAAAATCACACTTCAGGACGAGAAGGACAAGGCTCAGGCACAGCTTTATATGGCACAGGCAAATAAAATTAATAAGGAGGTTGAAGCGTGAGAGAAGGATTTACAATCAAAAGCGTTGAGCTGACAGACAAAGAGCTTGAAAAAATTAACACCTTTACAAGAACTCCCTTTGAGGCTGATAGGCTTTATGCTTTTAACTTAGTGCTTTGCAACAATGATGTTGACAGAGATTATGAAAAGTTTTCCCTTGAGGCTCTTAATGAGCTTTCACAGATGTTTTTAGGCAGAACGGGAATTAAAGACCACTCGATGAAATCAAGTGACCAGACTGCAAGAATTTATGACACCTGGGTTGAAAGGGTTGAGGGAAGGAAAACTGCTGACGGTGAAGATTATTATCGTCTTATGGCAAAGGCTTATATGGTTAGAAATGATGAAACAGAAGGCTTTATCACCGAGATTGAGGCGGGAATTAAAAAGGAAGTATCCGTTTCCTGTTCAATGGGTAAGAGTATTTGCTCTGTTTGCGGCAAGGACAGACGTCAGGAGAGATGCGAGCATATTCCCGGCAAGGTCTATAAAGGCAAAACAGCTTTTGTCATTTTGTCAGATGCAAGAGACGCTTATGAATTCAGCTTTGTAGCAGTTCCTGCACAGAGAGAGGCAGGAGTTACAAAGACATTTAAAATTTCAGAAAAGGAAGCTTTGAATAT
The DNA here is from genome assembly GCA_051892435.1 of Eubacterium sp. Classification (GTDB taxonomy): domain Bacteria; phylum Bacillota; class Clostridia; order Oscillospirales; family Acutalibacteraceae; genus Eubacterium_R. Next base: position 73,960 of record JBJFGE010000039.1, on the reverse strand, counting down.
GGAAGAAATTATTAAAACTCTTAAAGGCTGTACTGACAGTGTTGTTCTTTCAAAGGCACAGGCTGAAAGTGCAGTTGAATATATTGAAAGCCTTAAAGATGAGGCGAAGCTCGGAAGTGAGTACAAAAAAAGCCTTACCGATGAGGTTGTAAGACTTTGTGCTGTCGCAATGCCGAATATGGATATTGAAACCTTTAAGGGCGTTGCTCAGGTTATGACAGCAAAGGAGCTTTTGGCATTCAAAAAGGCTTTCTCAAAGGCAAATTATGAAAAGTCCGCTTCTCTTCAGATTAAAGAGAACGGCAATACAAGCAATCAGTTTAATCAGTTTAAGATGTAATTTAAGGAGGAAATAATTATGGCATACGATAACATTAAACTTGAAAAGGGACTTTACACAACAGGAAAATCATTTACTCAGGCACTTGAGAAGCTTGACCCGTCTGAAAATTATAAGGGGACCTCTCTTGAGGGACTTGATGCATTTGAGCGTCAGCTTAAAAGATTTGATATTAAGGTATCAGGTGAAAATTCCGACACCATTTCAAAATTCTTCTCAACAACAGATGCTGCTGTACTTTTTCCTGAATTTATTTCACGTGCCGTTAAAAACGGTATGGCAGGAAATGACAGACTTGAAAACATTGTTGCAACAACAACTTTGATTGACTCACTTGACTACCGTTCAATCAGTCTTTTAGGCGAAGACTCTGACTATTATCTTGAGGAGATTGGAGAGGGTGAAGCCCTTCCCGAGCTTACAATCGGCGTTAAGAGCAGTCTTACAGAGCTTAGAAAGTTCGGTAAAATGATTACAGCATCTTATGAGGCTATTAAATTCCAGAAGCTTGATGTATTTTCACTTGCCCTTAAAAAGATTGGCGAAAGCATTTCTCAAAGCCAATTTATAGAGGCACTTGATTCTATCATACTTGATAAGACAGAGGTTTTGAAAACTGCAGGCTCTAATTTCTCATATGATGATTTTGTAAATCTTTGGCTTTCATTTCAGCCATATACAATGACAACTCTTGTGGCAAATCCTGCAACAATTTCCGAAATACTTAAAATTTCAGAGTTCAAGGATGCAAATGCAGGCCTTGATTTTCATGGTACAGGAAAGCTTATCACACCGTTTGGTGCAGAAATCATTTGCTTTGACAATGTTAATGCCAATACGGTTATTGCACTGGATAAGAACTATGCTGTTGAAAAGGTTGTTGCAAGTGATGTTACAACAGAGTTTGACAAGATTATTGACAGACAGCTTGAAAGAGCTGCTGTTTCAACAATAGTTGGCTTTTCACCTATTTTTGAGGGTGCAGTAAAAAAGCTTGTTAAATCATAATCAGGAGGCTTTGAATGACTGATTATAATGCAGTGAAAAACGAATTATACGTTTTGACGGAATATGAATCGGAACAGCTTGATAAATATGACGGCATAATTGAAAGCATTTGCGATTCTGTTTCCTCTCAGCTTAAAAGCTCGGAGCTTGAAACGGATAAGCGTGTTATTCATCTTGCCGCCGCAAAATGCTACTATCAGATTCTCTTGTTAAATCAGTCTGAAAGCCTGACCTCTTTTAAGGCGGGGGATATTACTTATTCAATGTCCTCTGCCTCAGTTGAGGGGGCAAGAGAATTATATGACCAAGCCGTAAAGGATTGTGCAGATTTGCTTAAAAAGGATTCCTTTGCGTTTGAGGCGGTGTGATATGAATAAGCCATACATAATAAAAAAACAGCTTGAAAAAATCGGAAATCGGATATATCTGACTGACGGAGAATGGACATCAATGCCCTTTAAGGCATATATCTATCCGCTGTGGAGGCGTAAAAGCTCAGCCTTTGAGCCGATTTATACCGAAATCGGTGCCGAAAGCAGAGAATATTATCTTTACATCGGTCCCTGCGGTCACGATATAACTGCTTTGTCAGAAAAGGGACGTGTTGTTTATGACAATACATCATTCAGCTTTACAAGACGTGATGCTGTAAGGATTGATGATGAGATAATTTATTTTACAGGCATACTTAAAAAGATTAAGGAGAATGAATATGTTGAATATTAAATCCCTTCTTGATGAGTTCGTTTTGGCGTTGAGAAAAGACAGCTATTTTGATGAAATTAAAATTATCAGTGCGTATCCTTATGCTTTCAGACCTACCGAACTAAAGGAATGCATTATTGCTGTAGGCTTTTCGGATATTTCCCTTGAGTCCGATAGAATAGGTGAAAGCAGCAGGTATGGTCAGGTGAAAATATTTGTTGATATATTTGTTCCCTTCGGTAATGACAGTAAGATGGCCTGTGAAATTTTCACCCATATTTGTGAAGTGGCAAATTGCTATAATGTAGTGGCTATATCGGCACAGAGAACATATGCAAACAAGGAGACGGCGTCATATATTATGAAAACTGAAGTTGCATTTAACGGAGAAATTATGTTTGGAGGTGGCAGCGGTGAATGATGAAATTGAACAGGCAGAGAATTTAAGCGAAATATTCAGACTTGACGGAAAAAGATATGATGGCTCCGCTGAAAAGTGATGAGTGAAATCAGAATGAAATTCGGGGATTTTGAATTTCCGTCAAATCCAAAAGTAATCAAGGCTGAAATTTCTTCAACGGTGATTTACAGTCCTGTATACGGCGGGAAAAGTAAAACCGAAAAAATTACGGATAAGCCAACAGTGATTTCGGGAAACGGTATGTTTTTTTCTGAAAACGCAATTCATTACTGTCAGCGACTTTCAAGAATGATGAAATCAAAAAAGTCAGATTGGCTTTTTTGCCCGGGCGTGTATCCGATAAAGGCGTTTTTGTCTGATTTTTCATATCAGCTTGACAGTAAAAATAACGGCATTTGCTACAGCTTTTCCTTTGTAGAGGATTGTAACAAGGTGTCGGTTGAAAAGAAGTTTCTGTTTACTGTTGCCGAAAATGACGAAAACGCTTTTGATATTGCCGACAGGTGTGGTGTCAGCGTTGATGATATTATGCGTTTTAATGATATTGCAACTCCTTTTGACATTGCTTCGGGAGGGAGGATAAGAATACGTGAAAATTCAAATGACAGATATTGACGGCAAGGAATATCATGTGAAGGATTTGACGCAGATTATTATTACCGAAACAGTGGGCGTTGCCTGTGCATCTCTTTGCTTTAAATTTAAAAGCAAGGAGAAAATCGGTGAAATTGTCAGCGTCAAAGCATATTCCGAAAGCAGTGCTGTTTTTAACGGATTTTGTGACTGTCAAAGAGTTACGGCTGATTCAAGTGGCTTTGAGACATATATCTATGCAAGGTCATCTGTGAGCATTCTTGTTGACAGTCAGTCAAAGCCTTTCACGTTCAACTGCCCTTCTGCAAGACAGCTTTGGGCTGAATATGCAAGAGCCTTGGGATTTGAATATTCAATGCCGGAAATCTCCTGTAACGAAAAGTATGAGGTATCGTCAGGTACCTCATGCTTCGGTGCTATTAATAATTTTGTGTCAGCCTTGACAGGATGTGAAATGATTATCACTCCGGAAAACAAAATTTGCTTAGGTACTGTAAGCGAGGACGTGAGAAGTCTTAATGGGTATACTGTTTTGTCCGCGTCTGCGGTTATTAACAGAAGTGAGCCGGTGGGAGAAATTTGCTACAAGAGAGAGCAGGACACTGATTATATAACCCATTATATTTCAAAGCTTGCAATGGAAAAGGGACTTAACAGAACACGTTATGTAAATATTAATTCTGTTGCACAGTGGCAGAGAACGACTGCTGTTTCACAAAAAATGAAGGGCTTTTTTAATGACTATATGCTTCTCGAAATAACAGTAAAGGGAGTAGTTAGTGAAAGGCTTTATCAGCGTTTTTCCTATAGTGGAGAAGTCGGATCATTTGATGACTACATTCTGACCGAAAAGAAATATATCTTTGATAACGGAAACGAAAAAACAAGGCTTGTTCTCAGAAAGAATATTGATATGGAGGAAATGGTTTATGTGGATTAGTAAGCAATTGTCGGAAAAGGCTGAGTCATCTGCTATTGAAAACGGCAGAGTTACGCTTAACGACAAGGGCGAGGTTGAGGCTGTTTCAACAGGTGTTCAAAGAAGCGTTAAGGTTTATTCTCCATATGGCTATGCTTTTTCTCTACCCTCAGGAAGTGAAATCCTAATGGCGAGAAGTGCAGGAGAGCAAATCTCCTTTGCCACCCAAATGAACGCAGAGTCTATCAACGAGGGAGAAATAAAAATCACCTGTGCATCGGGAGGATATATTTATCTGAAAAATGACGGAAGCGTTATTATTAACGGCTTAAAAATAAATAGAAAAGGGGTAATCGAATGACGCTCAGTAATTTTCAGACTGTCGATGAAGCTGAGAAGCTTTTGTCAGATTGTGTCTGTTCGCTTTATTGCCCGAGAAAAAGGTTTTATCCCAAAAAGGATTACGGCAGTCAGATAAGACTGTATAAGGATTTAAGTGAGGAATACCTTTTGGCATATGCAAGACAGGGACTGTCTGATTTTGACGGTGTCTATGTAAAATCAGTAAAAAAGGAACAGTCTGAGATAACCTTTAACCTATTGATTAATGATGAAGAAAGGACGGTGACAATACCATATGAGACTGACCTATGATGAAATTGAAAGCAATATGAGAGGTGCTTTTTTTGAAAAATGCGGAGAAAATCCTGACACGGGCTCTTTTGAGGAGAAAGTTATTGAGGCACTTGCAAGTGAGCTTTACAGCTTGTCCTGCCAAGGGGACTATATTTTAAAACAGTCTTTTGTTCAAACTGCTACAGGTGAATATCTTGATATGCTGGGTGAAATGAGAGACTGTACCCGAAAGGGTGAAACAAAGGCTATAGGAACATTAAAATTCTATAATGCTCAAGCGTCAGAGGAGGATATACAGATTAGCAAAGGTACGGTCTGTTCTGTTTGCTCAAAGCCGTATATTCAGTTTGAAACTACGGAGGATGCAGTTATTTCGGCAGGTGAGCTGAGCGTTGAGGTGCCTGCACAGGCACTTGCCGGAGGCGAGGAGTATAACGCCTTGGCAGGAGAAATCACCGTTATGGTAAATGCTCCTGTTATGGTGGAAAATGTTACGAATGAAAGTGAGTTTTCAGGCGGAAGTGATATTGAGTCCGATAGTGCCTTTAGGAAAAGAATTATCAAAAATTATACAATTCCTGCTAACGGAATAGGAAAGGCATCAATTGAAAATAAAATTGAAAAATTAGACTACATATCAGATTGCAGGGTGTTAGACGCACAAAGCAAAGGAATAACAGAAATTGTTGTGCGTTTAAACGACGGTCAGAGTATCACTGCTGACCGCACAATGGAAATCAGAGATTGTATTGGATTTGCCGATATGGCAGGACTGACAGTGGTGATTGATCGTGCGTCCGTATCCTCGGTTAATATTACGGTTGATTTAACTATTTCTTCGATGGCTGATAAAAACGAAGTATCGAATTTTGCCAAAAATGTTATTGAGGAAATATTCAGTGAGAGAAAAATCGGAAAATCAATTTCGGTTTCAAAAATCACAAAAGAGCTACTCAGAAATGAGGATATTTACGATGTGAGATTTTACAGCAGTCATATTGTCAACGGAGAATTCGTTTGTCCGTCTAAAGCATATTTAATTCTTTCAAATTTGGTGGTGAATTGCGATAATGAGTAATTTGAATGCTTTTGAAAGACTTTATTCTCTTGTAAATAAAATCGTACCTGATATAGATGATGATTTACGGCTTATATCCTTGCTATACGCCTGTGCCTCAGGCTTCGAGCTTATAAAAAATTATTACGACGAAATTAAAAATCAGCAATATTTAGATACGATGTCAGAGGAAACGATTGATAAATACTGTGCTCTTCTTGACATATATAGTTATTTTAGCTATGAGGAGAAGAAAAATCAGATAAAAGAAAAGCTTTCCGAAATATACAATGAATTTTGTGCCGATGAATTTATTTCATATTACAAAACCTTCGGAAACAAATTTTATATTGTTACTGATAATTTTGAAATTGCGTTTCACGGTATAAGCAGCAGTAATATCTTGCAGCTTCATGTGATTATGAAAATGCTTGAGTATTATTTGCCGCCTTTTGTATATTTAAAGCTTACAGGTTCGGGACTGACCTTTCAAGAATGGGAAACACTTGAAATGAGCTTTCAGTCCTTTGATTATATCGGCGCACCTTTTTCGATGCTTGATACAATGAAATTATAAGGAGGATTTTATGAGCAGTACAAATAAAACATCAGTGCTTAAGCTTAATCAGTGGTCGGCTTCCGATAAGCCACTCAGGTCGGATTTTAACTATGATAACCAGATGATAGAAAAAACTGTTACCGAGCATATGTCTGACTCGGTGTCTCATATAACAGCAGAAGAAAGGGAAGTTTGGAATGCAGGTGTTCACTACGGTCTGTATTTCGGAAACGGTGAATTGAACAGGAGTATAACTACCGATTGTCCCTTTGAGCCAAAATTTGTTTTGGTTTTTGCCTCGGCGAGACCTGCCAGCTATTCTGATTTTGACGAAAGCAGGAAGTATAATTATATTGGCTTTGCGTCACAAATCTCTTCTATGGCGAATTTGTCGATAGGAGAGGACGGCACAACCATTAACGTAACGCAGGACGTTACTGCGTCATATAAAAACGAGTATGTTTGCCTTAATCAATCAGGAGTTACATATACCTACATAATGTTCAGGTAAAAAATGCCACGAACTTGATTTGTTAATCTCGTTCGTGGTTATTTTTGTTTTGAATGATTCAAACTTTTCACTTTACAACGAATTAATATTATAATATAATAGCAATGCATTGTATCCGCAGACAAAAATAATAATTGTCGGGTTAAGATATTTTGGTGTTTTAATGTCTGAGCCTATGGAACAGTAGCAGAAAGGAAAATTTAATTATGAAACAAAACACAAAGAAAATCGCAGGGATAGGACTGCTTACAGCAATTGTTGTTGTACTTCAGCTTTTAGGAAGCTTCATCAGATTTGGCCCGTTCTCAATCTCCCTTGTACTTATTCCCATTGCTGTCGGTGCGGCACTTTACGGAAAAATGGCAGGCGGCTGGCTTGGTCTTGCTTTCGGCGTTGCTGTGCTTCTTTCAGGTGATGCAGGAGCATTTCTTGCAATAAACCCTATCGGAACAGTTGTTACCGTTCTTCTCAAAGGTATGCTGGCAGGTCTTTGTGCAGGCTTTGTTTACAGTCTGATTGAAAAGAAAAACAGAATTGCAGCTGTTATAACCTCTGCCATTGTTTGCCCTGTTGTAAATACGGGTGTATTCTTAATCGGATGCCGACTTTTCTTCTTTGAAACCATCAAGGAATGGGCAGCAGGTACAAATGTACTTGAGTATATGCTTGTAGGCTTGGTAGGTGCTAATTTCCTGTTTGAGCTTGGTGCAAATATTATTCTTTCACCTACTATTGTTAAGCTTGTTAAAATCGGCAGAAAGGAAAAATTATGATTCTTGCTGTAGATGTAGGAAATACGAATATTGTTTTAGGCTTTCTTGAGGGCGAAAGGCTTGTTAATGAGTGTCGCCTGTCAACAGCTGTTGATGATTCGGCTGAAGAATATGCAATAAAGCTTAACAGTATTCTTGAAATATGTAAAATTAAGCCTGAGGAAATAGAGGGCAGTGCATTATCTTCGGTTGTTCCTCCTCTTAACAGAACAATATCTAAGGCGATTATGCTCATTACGGGTAAAAAGCCTATAGTGATAGGTCCCGGAATAAAAACAGGACTTAATATAAAAACAAATAACCCTGCTGAGCTCGGTGCAGATATGGTAGTCGGTGCTGTTGCAAGTATTGCAAAGTATCCCTGTCCTCAGATTATTTTTGATTTGGGCACTGCAACTACGGCCTCCGTTATTGATAAAAGCGGTTGCTTTGTGGGCTGTTCAATTATGTGCGGAGTAAAAACGTCGCTGGCGGCACTTGCGTCAGGTACGGCACAGCTTCCTCAGATTGAAATTGTAGCACCTAAAAGTGCTATCGGAACAAATACTATTGATTGTATGCGAAGCGGTACTGTTTTCGGCACTGCGGCTATGATTGACGGTCTTGTTAAAAGATTTGAGCAGGAGCTTGGCGAAAAAGCAACAGTAGTTATCACCGGAGGACTTGGCGGTGTTATTGCAAAATACTGCGAAACAGACGTAATCGTTGATAAAAATCTTCTTATTGACGGCTTGCGTATGATTTACGAAAAAAATATTTAACTGATTGTGAGGTAGCTTATGGCAGTATTCAGAGGCTTTAAAGCCTACAGGCCGGAAAAATCAAAGCAGTCCCTTATTCCTGCTTTGCCATATGACGTTATGAACAGCGACGAGGCGAGAGAGACAGTAAAGGACAATCCTTATTCATTTCTCCACGTTGACAAGGCGGAGATAGATTTGCCGAAGGATACAGATGTTTACAGCAGCATCGTTTATGAAAAAGCAAGAGAAAATCTATTAAATCTTGAAAATTCCGGATTTCTCGTTCAGGACAAAGCACCCTGCTTTTATATTTACAGACAAATAATGAATGGCAGAAGTCAAACAGGAATTGTAGGCTGTGCCTCCATAGATGATTACCAAAATAATATCATTAAAAAGCACGAATACACCTTGGCTAAAAAGGAACAGGACCGTGTTAATCACGTTGACACCTGTGATGCAAACACAGGTCCGATTTTCCTTACATACAGAAAAAATGACGCTGTAAATAATATTGTGTCAGAATGGATATCCGCCCATAATCCCGAATATGATTTTGTATCTGACGATGTAGCCCAGACTGTTTGGGTTATTGACGACAGCGAAGCAGTTGAAAAAATTTCTTCTGCATTTGAAAAAGTACCGGCTATGTACATTGCCGACGGTCATCACAGATGTGCCTCTGCCGTCAGAGTGGCAGAGAAGAGAAGAAAGGAATATCCCAATTACACAGGAGCAGAGGAGTTTAATTTCTTCCTTGCAGTAGCCTTCCCTGACGAAGAGCTGAAAATTATGGATTACAACAGAGTTGTCAAGGATTTAAACGGCTATACCGTTGAAGAATTTATAAATGTGATTTCCGAAAAATTTGAAATAGAGAAATCAAACGGTCAGTACCGCCCTGAGAAAAAGCATACATTCGGTATGTTCCTTGAAAATCAGTGGTATCGTCTTACTGCAAAGAATAGTATTATTAATGAGGCTGACCCGGTAGAAAGGCTTGATGTTTCTATTCTTCAAAATAATCTTCTCGACCCTGTTTTGAACATTAAAAATCCAAAAACAGATGACAGGATAGATTTTATCGGCGGAATAAGAGGACTTGATGAGCTTGAAAGAAGAGTAGGCTCTGATATGGTTGTGGCTTTTGCAATGTATCCCACAACTGTTGACGATTTGATGTCTATTGCAGACGCAGATTTGATTATGCCTCCAAAGTCTACTTGGTTTGAGCCAAAGCTTTTATCAGGACTTTTCATACATCATTTGTCCGATAACTAAATTTATATTCCTATTTTATTGAAAAAGGAAAAATATTGTGATAATATAAAAAAGATATGACATACCTCGTCATAAAAGAGGAAAAATTTTTTTTGGAGGTCCTTAAATGAAAGAGGAAAACAGAAAGTATGCCCAGGAAGCCTACGACATAGTTGACTATGCTGCAAAGAAGATTGGCTCAAGACTTCCCGGCTCTGATGGTGAAAAAAAGTATGCCGATTATATGGGCGAAAAGCTCAAGGAAATCGGAATTACTCCAAAGCAGGAGGAGTTCGCAGTTTCTCCCAGATCATCAATCGGCGGTATTCCGTATGCAGGCTGGTTTGGTCTTATTATGAGTGCGCTTGTATATCTTGCACTTTCTATTCCTACCCTTTGGTTCGGTATGGCACTTTCGGGTATTGCAGTAGTTGCTTGGCTTATTTTGAGCGTATTTCTTTACAAGACTTGGTTTGATATGTTCTTTAAACAGGAGATTTCACAGAACACATACGGTGAGCTTCTTCCTCCTGATGGGAAGTACGATTATACAATCATTCTTTCAGGTCATACTGATACAAGCTGGACTTGGCGTCATTCCGAGCACGCTTATAAGTACAAGGATAAGCCAATCCTTGGCATTATAGCAACCTACGGTAAGGTAGGCTTCGGTGCTGTTTGTGTATTCCTGCTTATCGGTATTTCCATTGCCATGTCTGTAATTTATGCAGGTGAGTATTTCGGTGCTTTATGGGCAATTAACCTTATTCAGTATTCAAAATCATTCTACATATTCAAATTCATACTTCGTTTTCTTCCCATAATCACAGCAATAGGCAGCTGCTTTGTAATTATGTGGGCTGACCCTCATCCGAGAAATGCATCAAGAGGTGCTATGGATAATGCAACAGGCTGTGCACTTAGCTATGCAGTAACAAAGTATTTTGCTGAAAACCCTGACAAAATGCCTAAAAACTGCCGTATCGTTGATTTTAACTGCGGTTCTGAAGAGGCAGGCTTGAGAGGTTCAATGGCATTTGCAAGCGAGCATAAGAACGACGACCTTACAAAAAATGCTTGGAATATCAATATCGACTCTGTTGCCGATAAGGATTATTTCGAGGTTGTTATTAAGGATGATTGGCAGTTTACACGCTTTGATAAGGACCTTGAGCAGATGTTTAAGGAGTCCTTCAAGGAGGTTGGAGTACCGAGTAAAACCGATTACTGTATCCATAATCCTGTAGGCGGTTGTGACAGTACACCTCTTACCAAGGCAGGTATTAAGTCTGTTACCTTTGCTGCACAGAACCCTGTTCTCACATATTACTATCATACCTGGAGAGATATGCCTGAGAGATTTGACGTTGAAACAGTAGGAGACGGCTTTGAGGTTATCCTTGCAGTTATTGATAAGATTGCAAAATTCCAAGAGGAAAAGGGCTTCAACGGACCTCAGAAATAATTTATTTTTGCAGTTTAAATGCTGTCTCGTTTGAGGCAGCATTTTTTATGTCTAAATATACTGTCCGGAAAGATTTAGCACTGTTTATTCCATATAATAGACAAATTTCAAAATTATGTTTGTTGAAATGTTTACAATTATAATGTATAATTTAATAAACAATATTTTTTAACTAAAGGAGAAGTTATTTATGGAAAACTCACAAAAACTCCGTCCTTTCGGTATGCGAGATAAAATTGGATACGCCTTCGGAGATATGGGCTGTAATTTTTCTTTCCAGCTTGTATCATCCTATATGTACCTTTTTTATACACAGTGTATCGGTTTAAGTGCGGCTAACTGGGCTTGGATTATCGTTGTATCTAAGGTTTGGGATGCAATTAATGATATCCTTATCGGTAATATGGTTGACCGTAAACGTATTGGAACAAAAAGTAAATTTATGCCTTGGATTGCTATTGGCTCTGTGGCGCTTGTTGTAACATCAATTATGATTTTCACCCCTGTAACAGGCTTTTCACAGCTTGGAAAAATCATTTGGTGTCTTGCATCATATTGCCTTTGGTCAGTTGCATACACCTTGATTAACGTTCCGTACGGTTCGCTTCACTCTGTAATCACAGAGGACCCAAAGCAGCGTACAACTCTTTCAACCTTCAGAAGCATCGGTGCATCACTTCCTGCACTCTGTGTTATGATTTTGCCTAAGGTTGTATACAAGGACAATGTACTTGATGCAAACATACTTTTCGTTGTATCTATTATTTTCTCTGTAGTAGCATTCTTCGTGTTCTTTGCAATGCGTAAAATGGTAACTGAAAGAGTAGTCCGTGAGGATAAGGTTCAGGAAAAGGTTAGCTATATTTCAACTATTAAGTCATTCTTTACAAATCGCGCTATGGTTGCTATTACCATCGCAACAGTTGCAGTAGTTGTTTTCTACAACTCTACAATGTCTGTAAATAACCTTGTATTCCAGTTTTATTTCAATGATGCCAGCAAGTCAACTCTTGCAATGATTGCTTCATACTTGCCTTTGATTGCATTTATGCCATTTGCATCAAATATAGTTGCAAAAATCGGTAAGAAAAAGCTGATTGTTATTTCAGGTATCGTCAGTGTTGTTTCCGGTATACTTATGCTTTTCCTGCCTATCACTCCGGATATGAAGGGTATCGTTATTTACGTAATAGGTCTTATGTTTGTAAACACAGGCTGCTGTGTATTCCAAATCATTGTTTGGGCAATTATCGCTGACTGTATTGAAATGAGCTATCGCAAGAAGGGTATTCGTGAGGAGGCTTCTCTTTATGCTCTTTACTCATTCTTCCGTAAGCTGTCACAGGGTATCGGCTCTGCTGTTGTTGCTCTTGCACTCAGCGCAGTCGGTTATGTTGAAACTGCAACAACTCAGACAGCACAGGCTTCTGAAAATATTAAGAATCTCTATATCATATTCCTTGTAGTAGGACTTGCAGTAATGACTCTTTCAATGTGGTTTATTTATAATATCGACTACAAGCAGGAGCAGGAATTCGGTCAGTCTGCAAATGAAAATGCTGAATAATATAAATCTAACATAGCGAGGTAAAATTATGCGTATTGTAAAAAACATAAACGAAGGTTGGCTGTTTTCCAAGGATGCAAAGGCTGTTCCGTCAACGCTCCCACAGGATTGGGAAAGCTTAAATCTTCCATACACTTGGAATGGCAAAGACGGTCAGGACGGTGGAAATGACTACTATCGAGGAGTAGGCTATTTTGCAAAATCTCTTGCAAAAAGCGATATGCCCGAAGGCGACGAGGTTTATCTTCAGCTTGACGGTGTAAACTCCACAGGTAAGGTTTATTTTAACGGAAAAGAGCTTGTAACTCATCACGGCGGATATTCAACATTCAGAGTAAAGCTTGATGATATTAAGGATGAAAACCTCCTTGTTGTAACTGCTGATAACAGCCCTAACGATTTTGTTTATCCTCAGATGGCTGACTTCACATTCTACGGTGGCATTTATCGTGATGTAACGCTTATCGGTGTTAAGAAGGACCATTTTGACCTGGACTATTACGGTGCACCGGGTATTGCCGTTACACCTAAAATCAATGGCAGTGATGCTGATGTTGAAATTCAGGTATATGGAAGCGGTGCTGTTGAGTTTACTGTTACAGACGGTGAAAATGCAGTAGCTACTGCAACTGCTGACGGCAAAAATCCAAAGGCTACTATTACAATTAAGAATGTTCATTTGTGGGACGGTGTTAAGGACCCATTCCTTTATACAGCTTCGGCAAAGCTTATTGTTGACGGCGAAGCAGTTGATGAAATTTCAACACGCTTCGGTTGCAGAAGCTTTAAGATTGACCCGCAAAAGGGCTTTATCCTTAACGGAAGGGAATACCCCCTTCGTGGTGTTTCACGTCATCAGGACAGACCTGATATCGGTAATGCACTTTTGCCGGAGCATCATAAAGAGGATATCGAGCTTATCTGCGATATGGGTGCAAATACAATCCGCCTTGCTCATTATCAGCATTCACAGGTTTTCTATGACCTTTGCGATGAAAAGGGACTTGTTATTTGGGCTGAAATTCCTTATATTTCAAAGCATATGCCAAATGGCTTTGATAATACAAAGTCTCAAATGACAGAGCTTATCTGCCAGAATTATAATCACCCTTGTATTGTTGTTTGGGGACTTTCAAATGAGATTACAATGAACGGCTCTGACAAGAGCCTTATTGATAATCACGTTATGCTCAATGATCTTGCTCATAGCCTTGATAAGACAAGACTTACTACTGCCGCAGTTCTTACTGCTTGCAGTATCGACGATGATTATACTAAGATTTCAGATGTGCTTTCATACAACCACTACTTCGGCTGGTACGGAGGAAATACCTCAATGAACGGCCCGTGGTTTGATAATTTCCACAAGAAATATCCAAATAAGCCAATCGGATTAAGTGAGTACGGCTGTGAGGCTCTTAACTGGCATACATCAAATCCTGAGCAGGGTGACTATACCGAGGAGTATCAGGCATATTACCACGAGGAGCTTATTAAGCAGATTGCCGAAAGACCGTATCTTTGGGCAACTCACGTTTGGAATATGTTTGACTTTGCCGCTGATGCAAGAGCTGAGGGCGGTGAAAACGGTATGAACCACAAGGGCCTTGTTACCTTTGACAGAAAGTACAAGAAGGATTCATACTATGCATATCAGGCTTGGCTTTCGGATAAGCCTATGGTTCACCTTTGCGGTAAGAGATATGTTGACAGAGTAGAGGATGTTACAAGGATTACCGTTTATTCAAATCAAGACGAGGTTGAGCTTTTTGCCAACGGCGAAAGCATCGGCAAGCAGAAAAAGGGCAAATATCCATTCTTCTATTTCGATGTTCCTAACAAGAACAGTGAAACAAAAATTCTTGTCAGAGCAGGTGAGCTTACTGACGAGGGCGTAATCAAAAAGGTTGATAAGTTCAACGAGGATTACGTTATGAAGGATGAGGGTGCCGTTATCAACTGGTTTGAGATTGATACACCTGTGGGCTACTTCTCAATCAATGATACATTCGGCAGTATCCTCAGTACCTTTAGAGGAAAGCTTTTCGCTGTAAAATTCATCAAGATTGTATTTAATTCTATGTCAAGCGGTGAAGATAAAAAGAAGGAAAAAGGCAAAAAGGGCGAAAAAGAGGTTATGGGCTTTACAATCAGCAGTATCAATAAGTCTATGATCGAGCTCGTTAAGGGCTTTACCGTAAAGCGAGTATTTATGATGCTTGGCGGTAAGTTTACAAAGGAGCAAATCCTTGAGGTAAATGCAATGCTCAACAAAATCAAAAAGCCAAATAAATAATAAAATTATTTTAAGCGGACAGTTTCTGTCCGCTTTTTCGGAGAAAATTATGCCTTTAAAAATAATCAGAAATGATATTACAAAAGTAGAATGTGATGCAATAGTAAATGCCGCTAATTCAACGCTTTTAGGCGGTGGCGGTGTTGACGGTGCAATACATAAGGCCGCGGGCAAAAAACTTCTGCTTGAATGTATGAAGCTTGGCGGATGTAGAGTAGGAGAGGCTAAAATTACCGCAGGCTATAATCTCCCTGCTAAATATGTTATTCATACTGTGGGCCCTAAATGGCACGGAGGAGAAAATGGAGAAAGAGAGCTTCTTATTTCCTGCTATAAAAATTCCCTTGACCTTGCTAAAGAATATAAATGTGAGTCAGTGGCGTTCCCGCTGATTTCGTCAGGCGTTTACGGATATCCTATGTACGAAGCCTTTAAGGTTGCGGTTGATACGGTTGCTGAATTTTTAATGGAAAACGATATGCTTGTGTATATTGTTGTGTACAATAAAAATGCCGTTACCGTCAGCAGTAAGCTTTTTGCGGATGTTGCACAGTATATTGATGATAATTATGTAGCTGAGCATAGGGATATTGATTATGAGCGTATGCGCAGGGAGCAGTGCAGTGTTACACTTTCTGAAGCAACTCTTTTTCAGGAGGATGCTGTTGACTTTTGCTATGCTGCTCAAGCTCCGAAAGCAACAAGCCTCAAGGATGTTCTTGATAAGATGATTGACGAAAGCTTTTCTCAAATGCTACTGAGGAAAATTGATGAAAAGGGAATGAAGGACAGCCAGTGCTATAAAAAGGCAAATATTGATAAACGCCTTTTTTCAAAAATTCGTTCAAATCCAGATTATAAGCCCAGCAAGCCGACGGTGCTTGCCTTTTGCATTGCACTGGAGCTTTCTCTCGATGAAACGAATGAAATGCTTTTAAAGGCAGGCTTTGCCCTGTCCCACAGCAATAAGTTTGATATTATAGTCGAATACTTTATCAAGAATAAGAATTATAATATATTTGAGATTAATGAGGCGCTTTTTGCCTTTGACCAAAGCCTCCTTGGTTCTGTAAATTAGTCGCACGGCAGGCGACCAAATAAAAATAAAAACCTCCTATAATGAACGTGTAAGCTGAAAACAGCAAAACAAAATTCATTATATGGAGGTTTTTATTATGAAAAAGACAAATAACAAATCAAAAAATAACACAACCGAGCTTGTATTTATCTTGGACCGTTCAGGCTCAATGGCAGGTCTTGAAAGGGATACAATCGGCGGCTTCAATTCAATGCTTGAAAAGCAGAAAAAGGAAAGCTCAAGGGCGTATGTATCAACAATTCTTTTTGACCACGAGTCAGAGGTGATTTATGACCGAGTTGATATTAATAGGGTTTCGCCTATGACAGATGAAACGTATTATGTCCGTGGCTGTACTGCACTTCTTGACGCGTTAGGCGGAGCAATTCACCATATCGCAAACATTCATAAATATGCAAGAAAAGAGGATGTTCCTGCCAACACTCTTTTTGTCATTATAACCGATGGTATGGAAAATGCCAGTAAGCATTATTCAGCCAATAAGGTTAAGCAAATGGTAAAAAAGGAACAGGAAAAATACGGATGGGAATTTCTGTTTATCGGTGCAAATATTGATGCCGTTGAAACAGCAGAGAATTACGGTATCCGATCTGACAGAGCTGTTGATTATTGCTGTGACAGTCAGGGTACGGCAGTGTGCTACGAAACAGTTTGCCAAACAGTTTCAAACATGCGAAACAATATGCCCATATCAAGTGATTGGAGCGAAAATATTAAAAAAGATTTCAATGACAGAAAATAATATAAAGGGGCTGTTTTTTTTACAGTCCCTTTATTGCAATATATTTTATGCCTTTTCGGTTACGAAAACGAGCCAGCCCTTTTCCTCAAAGCGTTCTTTAACCTTAAAGCCGTTTTGGGCAAAGGACATAAGCACTTCATCTTCTCTTGATTCAATGATACCGCCGGTGATATAAACACCGCCATCATCAAGAAATTTACCCACATCCCTGTTAAACTCCATAATAATGTCGGCAACAATGTTTGCCACAACAACGGAGTATTTACCGCTGACTTTATCTGAAAGATTGCCCTGAACTGCCTTGAATTTGCTTTCATCAAAGCCGTTTTCCTTTGCGTTTTCCATAGCGGTTTTAACTGCAAGGGAGTCTATATCAACGCCGAAGGCGGAGCTTGCCCCCAGTAAAAGACTCGCAATGGAGAGTATACCGCTGCCGCATCCGATATCAAGAACGGTTGAGCCGTCATCGATGTATTTTTCAAGAGTTTCAAGACATAATTTTGTTGTAGGGTGGCTACCTGTTCCAAAGGCAAGACCCGGTTCAATGTGTAGCACAATTCTGCCCTGAGGGTCGTATTCCTCCTCCCAAGTAGGTCTGATTAGTAGTTTTTTGCCGATAGGCATAGGGTGAAAATACTGCTTCCAGTTATTTACCCAGTCCTCTGTGGCACAGTCAGCAATCTTGATATTGTGTTCTATGCCGTTTAAATCAAGCCTCTCTCTGATAAATGAAACTGCCTCAATGGGATTTTCGTGAGGATTGACATAGACGTGGATAATGCCCTTTGACCTGTCAGCCTGTAAAAGACTTTCTTCAATCAAATCAATATGGGCAATTTCCATTATCTCGTTTTCAAGGTCAGAGTAGTCCTCGATATAAATTCCGTAGGGGACTACAAGATTAGCGATATTTCCTGCTGTGTCGATATCCTTTGTATCTACGGTTATGGATATTTCGGTCCAGCTTTCATTTGTGTTAATACTGTTTTCGTTTTCCAAAATTATTCTCCTAAATTAACCTTATGCTCTGTTGATGAAAGTCCGTGGTTATAGAGCTTTCTGTTGTCAAGTGCCCACTGTCTGTCGGTGAATTCTCCTGTTTCAATTTTTGAGGTTGCTGTGCTGATTTCAAAAATTGTTGCGTCAAGTGCGTCAAGAGTTGAAAGAATTTCTGCCTCTAAAAACATAGGTCTTACAGGGGAGCCGTATTCGGGTTCGCCGTGATGTGACAGTATCATATGCTCAAGAAGAATTACCTTGTCGCTGTCAATTCCAAGCTTTTTAGCAGTTTCATCAATGTACATTGCACCCTTTACAAGATGGCCGATAAGCTCACCGCCCACAGTATAACCACTGCAAAGTCCGGATTTGCCTGTTTCCATTTCAAAGGTTTTTGCCACATCGTGAAGGATTGCACCCGAAAGCAAAAGCTCTCTGTTGATATTCGGGTAAACCTTGCAGGTCTTTTCAGCCATTTCAACTATTGATGCGGTATGGAGCATAAGACCGCCTACAATAGCGTGGTGAAGCCTGTATGCTGCAGGATAAACCTCCAGCTTTTCACGGTTTTCGGTCATAATGCGTGATACTATTGCTTTTAGCTCACTGTCCTTAAATGCGTTTACCTTATTTAAAAGATTTGCAAAAACTGCCTTGCCATCGTATTCTGACGATGGTACAAATTCTTTAATCATATCATCAGGTGCAGGCTTTATTGTGTTAATTGTAAGCTGGGTTTTGCCCTTGTAGTTATCAACTGTATATTCAATTTCAACAACGTCGTTTGCGGCAAACTGACCGTTGTTTTCAAATCTCCAAACCTTTGCGGGATATTCCTTTTTGTCGCTTCCTATTACGGTAAGGTCAAGATAGCCGTTACCGTTTTTATCTTTTTTTTCGGAAAGCTCCTTTATCATTGCGAAAGACATATGCTTTTTCCTTTCAATCGTTAGTTTTACGATAGTCATTATACAATATATTTGTTTTTTATTCAATCTTTAATTGTGAGATGTACCAAAGAACAGACTGTGAAAATTAACAGGTTGTTCACTTGACAAAGACAATTATCGTTGTTATTATATCTTATATATGTAATGAATTAACCGTAGGGGCGAGCATTGGTCGCCTGCATATAATCGGACTTGTATTGCAAGCACCTACGTAAGTTTGCTACAATAACACACCGACAAACCCTAATTATTGATAATTAACGGGAGTGATAATCCTTGAAAAATACAGATAATCTTTGTATGAATTGCTTTGAAGAGCTTACAAACGGCAGTGTTTGTGAGGAATGCGGTTTTGATAATGACAGCACTGAGGATATAATTTATCTTCAAAAGAGAACTGTTCTTAGTGACAGATATGTTGTAGGCAGATTTGTTGCTCACGAAAGCGATGCCGCAGTTTATATGGGCTATGATACTCAGCTTGATGAGGTTGTAACAATCAGAGAATTTTTACCTAAAGGTATCGCAGTTAGGCTTGAGGGTAATTTAGACGTTCATATTAGGGAACGCTATAAGGAAAGCTTCGGAAAGCTCAAGGCATCATTCTTAAACCTTTGGTCTACTCTTATTAAGATGAGAAATCTCTCTGCGGTAATTCCCACATATGATGTATTTGAGCTTAATTCAACAGCTTATGCAATCAGCGAATATACGGAGTCGATTTCCCTTAGAGAATTTCTTTTAAGAAACCCTGACGGCAATATTGACTGGGAGCAGGCAAGGATAATGTTTATGCCTGTTTTGACTACTCTTGAGTCGCTTCATTCAAACGGAATTATTCACGGTGCTATCTGCCCTGATAATCTTCTTCTTTGCCGTGACGGTAAAGTGAGACTTAAAGGCTTCTGCATTTCTGAGGCTAACACAATGTCATCTGCACTGGAATTCAATGTAAATGACGGTTATACTGCTATTGAGCAGTATGACAATAATCATAAAATGTGTCCGGCAACGGATATTTATGCTTTTTCAGCCTGCGTTTTCAGAGCATTGGTAGGTCAAAATCCTCCTGACGCAAAGTCCAGAGAAACAAATGATAAGCTGATGATACCTAATACTATTGCTGAAAAAATTCCTACCTATGTTATCAGAGCATTAGGTGGAGGACTTCAGATTTATCCGGAAAAAAGAACTCAGGATATTGATACCTTTAGAGAACAGCTTAATGCCGCTCCTGCAGTTGTTGCCGCTGCTGCACCTGCTCCCAATAAAGCGGTTAACGCAGAAGAGGAGTTTGATGCTGTTACTCAGGAGAAAAATTACAGAGGATATCCCGGATATGATGATGTCAAGGATAACAGCAAGAGAAACAAAATTATAATCATAGTTCTTGTCGTGTTGATTGTTGCTGCATGTGTGGCAGGAGTTTTGGTTGCGAAAAACGGTGGCCTGAATAAGCAGGAGGACACTACTGCTCCTATTGCTGTTGCAACATATACTGTTCCTAATTTTACATCTGCAGGATATACCCAAAGTGATATTGAAAATAACGGTGCTTGGAACGAGCAGTTTAAGCTGACCTTTGATTCACAGTATTCTGTCGATGTTGACGAAGGGATTGTGTTTAAGCAAAGCGTAACTGCCGGTGAAACAGTTGATAAGGGAACAGAAATTGTTTTAACAGTCAGCAAGGGTGTTCAAACTGCAGAGGTTCCCGACGTTGGCGGTCTTACTCTTGAGGAGGCTACCGAAAAGCTTAAAGAAGCAGGCTTTGAGGTTTCATCAGTAGAGGTTTATAATGACGGTGCTCACGCAGAAAATACGGTTAAATCAAGCTTCGGTATGGCACCTAAGGCAGGCTCTGTCTGTGCAGTAGGTGACGAGGTTATTCTTCAGGTTTACGGCGAGGTCGTTACAACAACAGAGCCGTCAACAGAAGCTTCGGCAGAATAATTATAATAACAAAAAAATTACCCTCCCGAATTGTTCGGGAGGGTTTTGTTGTAAAGTATTTGCAGAGGTGTCCCCTTGACACAGCAGAGGGGGTTATCAGGGGGAATGGGCATCTTTGATGCTTCTCCTTGATTTGCTTTTTTGTTTTGTTTTATCGCAACTTGAAAAATGAAAACACCCGCATTAGCGGAAATATAAAACACTAAAACAATTACTTATTCTTTAAATAGTTTACTGTTTTAACATACTTTCCGTCTTTGTAGTAAACTCTCGGAACACGTCTTGCCACTCTGCAGGGAAGCTCATAGTTGAATGAATGGCCGAGATTTGAAACCTCCTCCATAGATAAAACAGCGTCGCCGTCCTTTCCTACAAGAGTAACGATATCGTCAACCTTAACATCGGGAATATCCGTTACGTCAATCATAAATTGGTCCATACAAACTCTGCCTACGATGTTTGCATACTGACCTTTTACGATTACCTTGCCGATATTTGAAAGGCACCTTGGATATCCGTCAGCATAGCCCACAGGCACGGTGGCGATAATTCTGTTTTCCGTAGTTTTATATGTACCGCCGTAGGAAATTTCACGTCCTGCCTCAAGCTCTTTAACGTGGGTGATATGAGTTTTCCACTCCATAGCAGGTCGGATATCAAGAAGAGATTTGTCAACCTCCTCTGACGGATACAGACCGTATGTGATTATGCCTGAACGCACCATATCAAAATACCTGTCAAAATTCATTATTCCGGCGGAATTGTTCAAATGCTTAATGGGAATGTTAATTCCTCTTTTCTCAAGCATTGAAACAAATTTTACATATTTGTCTCTCTGTGCCTCTGCTTTAGTCAAAACCTTTTCATCAGCAGTTGCAAAGTGAGAAAAAAGTCCCTCAGCCTCAATATTTGGGAGCTGAGTTATTTTTTTGCATATATCAGCACTTTCCTCATTAACCTGAAAGCCGATTCTGCTCATACCTGTATCAATACAAAAATGAAATGGAACGGTTTTATTTTGTCTGACAGCCTCGTCTGATAAGGCCTTTGCCTCATCGTAGGAGAAAATCGGAATACGTATATTTTTAGCAACTATTCTGTCAAAATATGCGGGAGAAACAAATCCGAGAATCAAAATAGGCTTTTTAATTCCGGCGTCAATAAGCTCCTCAGCCTCCTCAACGCAGGCAACACCGAAGAAGTCACACTTGCTTTCCAGCATTTTGCCTATCTCGACTGCACCGTGACCGTAGGCGTCAGCCTTTATTACACCTAAAAGCTTTGCCTTACCGTCGATTTTTTTCAGAACATTGTCAATATTGTATCCTATTGCATCCAAATCTATTTTTGCATATGTTCTTTCGTACATTGAAAACTACCTCTGTCAGTCAGCCTTGCATTGCTCCTCAAAATCTGCTACAAGAGCATCCTGTATTGTTTTAAGCATTTCAGGAGCCTTTCCGCCTACAGGCTTGCCGTCAACAGTTGCAGCTGCAAGACAGAATGAACCTGTAGAATGGACAACAACCTCGTCAGCATTCATAAGCTCGTCAAGTGTGTATTCTCTTTCTTCAACACCGTAGCCGAGCTTTTCGGCAAATGCAAGCAAACGAAGTCTTGCGGTACCGGGAAGAATGTGATTTGTCAAAGGATGAGTAATAACCTTACCGTCCTTGAATATTGAGCAGTTTGAATGAGCACACTCAGTAACGATATCTCCTCTGTGGAAGATTGCTTCGTCACAGCCTGCTCTGTCTGCTGCTGTTGCGGCAAGGCAGGAAGGGATAAGGTTAAGAGTCTTAACGTTACAATATTCAAATCTCTTATCTTCATATGTAATAAGATTTATTTTCTTATATGTGTCTGCAACAGGAGAAGGAGTAAGAGTAATCCAAAGGTTAGCTTTGATATCCTTTGCGTAGATATGGCCTCTGAGTCCTGAGCCTCTTGTCACCTGCATATATACGAACTGGTCACCGCTGTCAACCTTCTGTACAAGGTCGTTTAAAAGCTTTTCAAGCTCTTCTCGTTCCATAGGCATATTGATATCAAGAAGCTTTGCTGAATTATAAAATCTGTTGAGATGGGCGTCCATATCAAAAATCTTGTGATTATGAGAATATGTAGCGTCATAAATGCCATCACCAAACCAGCATACTCTGTCAAGCATAGGAATCTGCATATCTTCAATAAGTCCGTATTTGCCGTTGTAGTAACCTAAATTTTCCATAACAACTGTCTCCTTTTCAAAAAAAGGCAAAGATGCTGTGACAGGCATCTTTACCACTCCTAACTATTCTAATACTAAAATATAAAAATGTAAAGAAAAAATTTGATTATGTACACAAGTTTATAAAATTTCATCGAACATAAAAGAAAGAAGGCCGGGTACCGATATCCCGACCTTCCCCTCTCTGTCATTACAAACTATGGAGGACCAAGAGTTCAAGGTGGTGCGGCCCACCTCAAATCTAATATAATTATAGTGTATATTGTACAGATTGTCAATAGTATTGTTAATATTTTTTAAACATAATTACGAATAAGGTCAAATAATGCAGAATTATGAAATTATAGAAAGCTTTTTGTAATTTTCCGTCGGTGAAAAATTACGGACTTTACCAAAAATTTAAAAACCGCCTATTGACATAGAACAAATGTTCGTATAATATGAATAACTGTCAAGGCAAAGGCTTTGATAAAACAGAAGCAATTTTTGACAGGACAAGCACGTACTTACATACTGTCAAGATTGCAAGGAAAGAAGGGCAGCAAATGAATATTGATGAATTGGCTCGTGAATACGAGGGGCAGTACAGGGTGCTTTGTGCAAAGCTTGACGGACTTAAACCGCTTCTTTGCGTATACAGAGGTAATGACCTTGTTTTGCTCAGGAAGAGAATAAAGATATATTACGATATGGCTTGTGAATGTAAAAGGATTTCAAACTTGCTTTCCCGCTATTATGATGAGGAGGAATTGCTTTGAAGGATTTTTTAGAAGAATGTGTCGCCGACAGAGATTTTTTTGAAGATGACAGCGATGATGAACAAAAAATTCTCAGCAAGTCACTTTCCTGCGTATTACCTAAAATTATTGAAAATGAGTTGACGCCCAGACAAAGTATTTGTCTGCGTTTGTTTTATGTTCACGGAAAAACTCAGATGGAAATTGCACGAGAGCTAAAGCTTTCTCAGCCTACCGTCAGCAGACATATTAACACTGCGAAGGCAATAGTCAATAAAATTCTCGGTTATTGTCTTTATTCTGTAAAAAAGGCTAACGAGCAGTGGCTGAAAATTGAATAAAATATCCAATTTCCGCCACCGAAAGCAATGAATTATTTCCATTGCCTAATCAGCCGATACAGCGGCAGCTATTCTTTGGGCGTTAGACTAACAGTATCCAACGCCACTGCCGCTAACAACTGGAAAGCACGCACCTATTTATCATATGAGGTGCGTGCTCTTTTTGTTATTTTATATATTGATGATAATTGCTGTTACAAACATAATAACATAAATTACAGGCTGATGAAGAAGATAAATCCACAGGCTGTTTTTCCCCACAAAGCACAGAAATTTACTTCTTTTTTTATACATACTCTGTGGGAATTTTTCGTCCTTTGCAAGCTTGCCTAAAAATGCACCGAATAAAAACATAAACAACCAAGGTATTAATGAAAAATAATCTGCACTTTTAAAGGTGTCTGAAAATAATCCTATAGGTGCAAGAAAATTGTACTGATACCAGCTTTCAGGTAGGTGGATAAGTCCAAACAGCATAGTTTTTGAATTTATGCCGTATGTAAAAAAGAAAAGTACAAGCGAAATTACGGCACCAACACGGTAGTCGATTTTTTCTATCAGCGGGATAAGCAGTCCTGTTATAATCATACAGCATCCGAGACAATGAAGAATACCGAAATAAATTTCAGCACCTTCAAAGCCCATCAGAGGCATTATTACCGAAGTTACAAGTGTTATTACAAGTCCGCAGGCTAAAACTATGAAGCCACGCTTAACAGTGTTTCTTGAAAGCCTGGAGCATATTCCGGATATAACAATAAAAATTGCCCAAAAAAACGGCTGAACTAAGCAGAGTGTATCGAAAACCCTATATCCCCAGGAAAGTCCCAATACATCGCCCACATCCAAAAAAGAGTGGTGGACAATCATGCAGAGTATTGCAAATCCCCTTAATTCGTCCAAGGTGTATATTCTTTTTTTATCAGTCATCATCAGCATCACCGGATTGTATTTGATAACGGTATTTTAACATATTTCTTTTGTATTGTATATAATTAATTTTTATGATATAATGATTTGTAAAATGTATTAAGGGGTATACGTTATGAAAGAATTTACATCAGTTATGAAGAGTGAGGCAATTACCGTTGTAAACTCAACTAACACAGCAGTTGCTGTTGGCTCAGGCTCTCTTCAGGTTTATGCAACACCGATGATGATTGCACTTATGGAGGAGGCAACCTGTAACGCTGCTGCTCCGCTTCTTGATGAGGGAGAAACTACTGTAGGTACAAGGATTTCCGTTTCTCACGATAAGGCAAGCGGGATGGGAACTACTGTAACTGCCTATGCTGCGTTGGAGGAGATTGACGGAAGAAGATTGATTTTCTCTGTCAGTGCCAAGGACAGTGACGGCAATGTTATCGGAAAAGGTGAGATTGAAAGATTTGTTGTTCTTTCCGAAAAGTTTATGAAGAGGGTAAACGGTTAATGAGATACAGTGCGGTAATTTTTGATTTTGACGGAACTATCTGCGATACCGGTGAAGGTATTTTAAAAAGTGCTCAATATGCTCTTGAAGCCTTTGGATATGAGGTTCCTGATTACAAGGAGTTGACATATTTTATCGGTCCGCCTCTTCTTGTAACATTTCAGGAAAAATTCGGTGCAGACCCTGCAACAGCCGACGAGCTTGTTAAAAAATACAGGGAACGATATACCAATAAGGGACTTCTTGAAAGCTGTCTTTATGACGGTATAAAGGAGCTGCTTGCATCTCTGAAAAAAGAAAATATAAAGCTTGGTATTGCTTCCTCTAAGCCACAGGATTATGTGGAGGCACTCCTTGACCATTTCGGAATTAAGTCATATTTCGATGTTATTTGCGGTGTTTCATTTACTGCTGACTGCGAGTCAAAGGCTAATATAATTTCACGCTGTGTTAAAGAGCTTGAAATTCTCGGTAATGAAGTCCTTATGGTAGGGGACAAAAGCTATGATATTGAGGGTGCAAAGGCTAATCTTATAGATAGTACAGGAGCTTTGTGGGGCTACGGAAGCAGAATTGAATTTGCTCAGTCAGGTGCAAAGTTTATTGCCGAAAAGCCTGATGATATTTATTCAATTGCCTTGGGATATTTTGAACAGACCGAAGAAAGTCAGGGGATTTTCAACGGAACTATCATTACTGTTCATAACGATACAGTTACTCTTGTTGACGGCGATACTGCATACAGAGAGGTTGTAGACCATCCGGGCGGAGTTGCAATAGTAGGTCTGACAGAGGATAATGAGATACTTCTTGTAAGACAGTTTAGATATCCTTATAAGGAAACGATTTTAGAAATTCCTGCGGGTAAGCTTGAAAAGGATGAGGACCCAAGAGAAGCAGGCATCAGAGAATTTAAAGAGGAATGCGGTGCTCAGGCAGAACGTTTTGAGTCTCTCGGAGAAATTTATCCCACACCGGGATACTGCGGTGAAATTATACGTATTTTCTATGCAGAGGGACTTACCTACGGCGAACAGAATCTTGATGAGGATGAATTTCTTGACGTTGTAAAAATGCCTGTAAAAGAGTGCATTTCTAAAATAATGAACGGTGAAATCAAGGACGCAAAAACAATTGCAGGAATATTTAAGCTAAAGGAGCTTAAAAATTTATGAGTGCATATCTTGACAACTCGGCAACAACAAAGCCTTGTAACGAATGTACCGACGCAGTAATGAAAATGATGACGGAATGCTACGGTAATCCCTCAAGCCTGCACAATCTCGGAATTGATGCAATGAAAGAGGTCATTATTGCACGTCAGTCGGTGGCAGAGTCACTTGGAGTAAGCAGTCAGGAAATAGTGTTTACTTCAGGTGGAACAGAGGCAAATAACCTTGCTCTGTTCGGTGCTGTTAAGGCAAAAAAAAGAGCGGGAAACAGAATCGTCACTACCGCAATTGAACACGAAAGCGTGTTGCAATCTGCACAGGAGCTGGAAAAGCAAGGCTTTGAGGTGATATATCTTCAGCCTGACAGCAAGGGTAATATTTCGGAAAACCAGCTTTTTGATGCTGTTAATGAAAATACAATTCTTGTTTCAATGATGTATGTTAATAATGAAGTGGGAACGATAATGCCAGTTAAAGCAATTTCAAGAGCTGTTAAAAAAGCAAAGGCTCCTGCTCTTATCCATATTGACTGCGTTCAGGCTTACGGTAAAATAAGCATCAATGCAAAAAAGCTGGGTGCTGATTTGATTACGGTAACAGCTCATAAAATTCACGGTCCTAAAGGCGTCGGTGCTCTTTATATAAACAAAGATGCACACCTGACAAATCAGAATTTTGCAAGGACCTTTGGGGGAGAGCAGGAGAGAAAAATCAGACCGGGTACTGAAAGCTCACCTCTTATTGCAGGCTTTGGTGCGGCAGTAAGGGCATTGCCCGATATCGTCAAACAAAAGGAAAAAATAAGCGAGCTTAATGCTTATGCAAGAGAAAAATTAAGTGAAATCGACGGTATAATTTTTAATAATGATACCTCGTCTTCACCCTATATAATTAATATTTATGTTCCCACCTTTATGAGAAGCCAGACTGTTTTGCAGGAGCTTTCTGCAAAATACGGAGTTTATGTCAGCAACGGCTCAGCCTGTGCCAAAGGAAAGAAAAGTCATGTGCTGACCGCTATGGGACTAAGTGATGAAATCATTGATAAAAGCATAAGGATAAGCTTTTCAAGATATAATAAAAAGGAGGACGCAGATGCTCTTTGCAATGCGCTGAGAGAGCTGATTGCAAATCACCCTAAGGCATAAACAGAAAGAAATCATATGAAAGAAATTATACTTATAAAAAACGGAGAGCTTGCTCTTAAAGGACTTAACAGAAGCTCCTTTGAGGATAAGCTGATAAAAAATATAAAGCATAGAATATCTGATTTAGGACATTTTGAATTTACGAAAAGTCAGTCAACAATTATGGTTGATCCTCTTGACGATGATATTGATTTGGACGAGGCTGTTGACAGAGTTTCAAAGGTTTTCGGTATTGCCGCTCTTTCAAGAGCCTGTGTTTGCGAAAAGAATTTTGAGGATATTAAGAAAACAGCTCAGGAATACTTGAGAGAACAGCTTGAGGATGCCCAAACCTTTAAGGTTGAGGCAAAGCGTTCGGATAAGAAATTCCCTATGAAATCTCCTGAAATTTGCAGAGAGGTAGGGGGATATCTCCTTTCAAAATTCAATCATCTCAAGGTTGATGTGCATAATCCGGATATTATCGTTACGGTTGAGGTTAGGGACAAGTATGCCTTTGTCAGAGGCAATAACATTAAGGGTGCAGGCGGTATGCCTACAGGTACAAGCGGCAGAGCGGCTATTCTTATCAGCGGCGGTATCGATTCTCCTGTTGCCGCTTATATGATGGCGAAAAGAGGAATTGAGCTATGTGCAGTCCATTTTGCTTCTCCTCCCTATACATCGGAGCTTGCCGAAATGAAGGTTATGGAGCTTCTTAAAAAGGTTGCAAAGTATTCCGGAGTTATTACAACCTTTGTTGTTCCTTTTACAAAAATTCAAGAGGCAATCAGAGATTTGTGTCCTGAGGAATTTTTCACCATTATAATGAGAAGAGTTATGATGATGATTTCCGAGAAAATTGCATTTGAGCAGAATTGCAGTGCCCTTATAACAGGAGAAAGCGTAGGTCAGGTGGCAAGCCAGACAATTTATGCTCTTGGATGTACTGACTGTGCAGTTGATATGCCTGTGTTTAGACCCTGCATAGGCATGGACAAGGAAGAGATAATAAAAATTTCAAGGAAAATTGACACCTTTGAAACCTCAATACAGCCTTATGAGGACTGCTGTACTGTATTCACACCTAAGCATCCTAAAACTAAGCCGCATATTGATGACGTTATTGCGGCGGAAAATAATATTATAAATCTTGACGAGCTTATCAATGAGGCTATAAACAATATTAAGAAGGTAATTATTAGATAATATGAGTGACGAAAATAAATTTGAAACCGGAAATAACAATGATAATATCAAAAATCAGGAAAGCATAGACCAAATTCTCAAGGATTTTCAAAATCAAAAGGAGAAGAAAGGTCAGGAGAATTTAACTCCGTCTGAAGGATTTAAGGAAGGTCCCATTGATTTTGTGAAGGAGACTTTGCCGTCTGAGCCCAAGGAGGCTGACAAAAAGCCTGAACAGGAGAAAAAGGTTAAAAAGGCTAAGCAAAAAAGGGAAAGAAAAAAGCTTAATATTAACTTTAAAAGGCTTTTCAAGGTTATCATAATTATTTTAGTTGTTGCGGCTGCTGTAGTCGGTGCTGTATTCGGAGTGAGATATGGTATAAATCAGTCGAAATCAGCATATCTCAAGCCGTATGAGAAAAAATATCCTAATGTTGAATTTCCTGTAGGTATTATGGAAAAATATTGTGATACATTTGGAGAAAATCCTGCGTCGGTGGGATATATTGATATATCTGAGATTCATTTAAGCTCGCCTGTTGTTTCGGAGGAGAACGATATCCTTCCATATGCAGAAAAAAATGACAGCAAGTGTAATCAGTTTAACTACGTTGTATATCTTAATGATAATTCCCTTGAAAACTATTACGGCAGTGCCGAGGCATATAATAACAGCTCCACAGGATTTATAAGCTATTCTGATTTGTATAATGAGTATAGGTTTAAAGTGGTTGGTGCTTTTTATACAAATACTCAGCCTGAGGATGACAATGGTTATGTTTTTCCGTATAACGTTACCGAGGAGCTTACGAACAAGAGCTATTCCGATTTATTCGATAGGCTTAACAGCAGATTTTTATACGATACCGGAGTAACTCTTACAAGGCAGGATAAGCTTTTGACAATTTCCTGTCCCACAGAGTTCAGAGCAGGATTCAGATTTGTTGTTGTAGGAGTTCTCAGAAATGAGTCAAACGATAAGCCTACGGCTACTGAAAAGTCAAAGGTTCATTATCCACAGGTGATTTATGATGAGAATAATCAAAAAAATCCCTACGATTTGGCATATCAGTGGTATCCTGAAATAGTGGAAAAGACATCTGACGGAACAATTAAAACAAGAAAAGAATCCATAGAGGACTACCATCAGGGAGAATAAAAAACAAGCTGTGAAGATAGCAATGCGAAAATTGCTTAGCTTCACAGCTCTTATTATTTGTATTTATTTTAAAGCACCCACAAATCTTTTTGTTATATCCATAGGTCTGGTTATTGCTGTGCCTACTACTGCGGCATGAACACCGATATCAATAGCCTTTTTTAGCTGCTCGGGATACCAAATTCCACCCTCAGCAATAACAGGAGCATTAAGCTCCTTAACATATCTCTCCATAAGAGTAAAATCAGGCAGAGATGTTCCCTTTGTGTATGGAGTATATCCTGACATAGTAGTGCCGATAATGTCACAGCCTAATTCTTCAGCCAAAGCACCCTCTTCAAAACAGCTGGTGTCAGCCATAAAAAGCTGATTTGGGTATTTGCTTCTGACCTCGGTAAAAAATTTTCCAAAGGTAATTCCGTTAGGTCTCAGTCGCTTTGTTGCGTCAACTGCAATGATTTCACAGCCTGCCTCAACAAGTGCGTCAACCTCTTTCATGGTTGGGGTAATATAAACGTCGCTGTCAGGATAAACCTGCTTGATGATACCTATCAGTGGCAGGTCAACCTTTTCCTTTATTGCTTTAATATCAACAACTGTATTTGCTCTGATGCCCACAGCACCGCCAAGAAAAGCCGCCCATGCCATTTTTGACATTATGTAGCTATCGTAAAGGGGCTCCGTTTCAAGTGCCTGACAGGAAACGATTAAACCGCCTTTTATCTTTTCAAGTATTTTTTCGTTTGTCATATTAATCACCCAAGATATTATATATCACTACTAATTTTTAAGTCAATATTGAAACGTCTGTTTTTTTGTGATATTATTTTTTCAAAGTAAGAAGGAGATTTTGTGATGACAGATTTAAGTAAATTCAGAGGAGTATTTTGTGCTTTAAACGCAATTTACGATAAAAATGATAATATAGATACAGAGAAAATGAAAGCTCTTGTTAAGATTTATAAGTCTTTAGGTGTTAAAGGTGTCTATGCCTGCGGTTCAACAGGGGAGGGATTTCTTCTTTCAACAGAGGAAAGAAAGCAGGTGGCTCAGGCTGTAAAAGAGGCAGCAGGCGATGGTTTTACCGTAATAGTTCACGTTGGATGTGCCTCTACAAAGGAGAGCATTGAGCTTGCAAAGCATGCTGAAAAAATCGGCGTTGATGCTGTAAGTGCAGTGCCCTGTGTTTATTATCATCTTCCTGAGGAAAGCGTAAGCCTTCATTGGAATTCCATAATTGATTCAACCTCATTGCCTTTTATCATTTATAATATTCCTCAGCTTACAGGCTTTAATCTTTCTCCCGAAATGCTTGGCGAAATGGCGAAAAATGAAAAGGTTATCGGTGTTAAAAATTCTGCTGAGCCTGTTTATCTTATGGAGAGATACAGACAGGCGGCAGGTGATGATTTTATTATTTTTAACGGCTCTGATGAACAGTTTGTCGGCGGAAGATTAATGGGTGCTGATGCAGGAATCGGCGGTACATATGGCTGTATGCCTGAGCTTTTTGTTAAGCTTGATGAACTCGTAAAAAGCAATGAGATTGAAAAGGCACAGGCACTTCAGTTTAAAATTAACGAATGTATATTTGACCTTTTATCCTGCAAATCACTTTACGGTGCGGCAAAGCAGGTTATGTCTCAGCGATTCGGTATTGACTGTGGAAATCCCAGAAGCCCGTTTCTTCCTGTTTCGTACGAGGAAGCAAAGCCTATTGTCGACAAGATAAATAAATATGCTGCTGAGCTTGGCTGATTATGAAAAAACCGCTTGAATTAATCAAGCGGTTTCTTGTTGTTTTCAACTAGTCTTTCTTTTTGCCGTGGATATATACCTCCAAAACCTGTACTCCCTCAGGGTCCTTGAGAATATTTTTGTCAAGTACGGCAAAATCGGCCTTTTCTCCCTCGGCAAGCACACGGTAGTCAGCGTGACGATAAGTAAGGCACAGCCTGTCATTTACAAGAGGAATAACAGCCTTGCCTCCTAAGTCAATTACTCTTTCGCTGTCATAGCAAAGAGGAATATTATAGCCTACATAAGCAATTTCTTTTCCGTTTATGACCATAACAGAATATGTTGTATTTTCTTCATTAAAGGAAATAAAATCCGCATTTGTAAAAACAGTAATCATAATTACCACTCCGCAGTAAATTATTGCTTAGTAATAATAATACAAACTGAATAATTTGTCAATTATTGATTTATTTTATCTCATCTGCAAGATTGTCAAGAGCCCGAATGTCTGTGTCCTTCAGTGTGGTTTTAATTGTAACAACATTTTCCGCAAGCGTTATATCCTTCATTTGCTCAAATTCAGCCTTCATAGCTCTTGCGGCAGACGGGGCCCAAGAGCCGTTTTCAACAAGGGCAACCCTTCTGTTTTGGAATGCCTTTGCTTTAAGGTGATGGAGAAAATCACTCATTGGAGTGAATACACCGCCGTCATAGCTTGAAGCCATACAGAGAAGAGTGCTGTGTCTGAAAGCGTCTTCAACACACTCTGCCATATCGTCTCTTGCAAGGTCGGCTATAGCAACTTTCGGACAACCTTTTTCTTCGAGCATAGCCTTCATTTTTTCAGCAGCTTTAGCAGTATTTCCGTAAATAGATGCGTATGCAATGAAAACGCCCTCATTTTCAGGCTCATATGCTGACCAGGTATTGTATAGATTGAGAACCTCTCCTATTGTGTCAGTAAGAATAGGACCGTGGAGAGGGCAGATTGTTTTTATATCAAGCTCTGACGCTTTTTTGAGAAGAGCCTGAACCTGCTTGCCGTATTTTCCTACAATGTTGAAATAATATCTTCTTGCCTCGCAGGACCAGCCCTCATCCGCATCAAGAGCACCGAATTTGCCGAATGCATCAGCAGAAAACAGAACCTTCTCACTGCTTTCGTAGGAAACCATTACCTCAGGCCAGTGAACCATCGGAGCTAATACAAAGTTGAGAGTGTGGCTTCCAAGCTCAAGCTTGTCACCTTCTGCCTTTGTAATGATGTTGTCAGGATTAACGTTTGCAAACTGAGGCATCATTTGCTTTGCCTTAGCGGTGCAGATAATTTTAATATCAGGATACATTGAAATGACGTTTTCAATATTTGCCGAGTGGTCAGGCTCAAGGTGCTGAACTACGAGATAATCGGGAGTTCTGCCGTTAAGAACCTCTTTAAGATTACTTATCCACTGTTCACTTACTTTAGTGTCAGCTGTATCCATTATTGCGATTTTGTCGTCAAGTATAACGTATGAATTATATGCCATACCGTTTGGCACAATGTACTGACCCTCAAACAAATCAATATCATATGTACTTGCACCGATATATTTTATGCTATCAGAAATAAAAGTGTTGCTCATTTGTTTTTTCTCCTTTTTTATTTTTATATATTAGCACAAAACGTCATATTGTTCAACATATACGTTTGATAAAAAAATGGTAAATTTATTGACAATGGATTTTTAGACGTTTAGTATTATAGTGAGTAAAGGAGATGTTGCTAAGTGAAAAACTCCAAGAGAGTGATGGTATTATTTTTGTGTTTATTAATGTCTGTATGTGCTGTTTTTTCTGCCGATAACGCTTTTGCAGAGACAAAACCGGCAACTGTGTCAGGCTTTTCTGTTGAAAAATATGATGCTTCCTCCGTTACATTAGAATGGAAAAAGGTTAAGGGTGCAAATGGTTATATTATTTATAAATATAGTTCATCAAATAAAAAATGGATTATGGTAAAGCAAATTAAGAAGGGCAGTATCACCTCTGTGAAAATTAATAAGCTTTCAGACGGTACTCAATATAAATTTAAAATATGTGCATATAAAGTAAAAGGAAAGAAAAAGCTTTATTCTTCTAAATCAACCGTTATAACTGCTTACACAAGACCGAAATCACCCGACTCATTTACTGTAAAAAGGAATAATTCACAATATGTAAAGCTTTCCTGGAAAAAAGTGAAAAATGCCTCAGGCTATGTTATTGAATATAAAAATAAAGAGGGAAAATGGGAAAGAATTTACAAAACCTCAAATAATCAAACTACTTCCTGTAATTTACAGATTTCTACCGATTGCACCTTGAGAATAAAAGCCTATAGCAAGATAAAGAAGAAAACCTTATTTAGCAAGTCGGTTACAGTAAATGTATCGGGTTCATCAAAAAATAATACAGTTGAGATTATCTCTGACAGCAGTGAGAATACAATCGCTTCTCAAACTTCAACTCAGACCACAATTCAAGAGGATAAATATACAGTAAATGAGCTATACTGCTATAACGGTACACAAAAAATATACGGTAAAATGTATCTTCCTGCCGATAAAACAGGAAAGCTTCCTACGGTTATACTTTCTCACAGCCATTCACTTACCTGCGATACTATGAATGCTTATTGTACGGTGCTGGCAAATGAAGGATATGCGGCGTATTGCTTTGATTTTTGCGGAGGAAGTGAAAACAGCAGAAGTGATGGCAGTATGAGTGATATGACTGTTTTCACTGAGGTCAGTGACCTTAAAGCAGTTATTTCTCAATTAAGGGAGCTTGATTATATTGATGAAAATAATCTGTTCCTTTTAGGCACAAGTCAGGGCGGACTTGTTTCAGCATTAACGGCAAATGATGTACCTGAGCAGATTAAGGGGATGGTTTTAATGTATCCTGCCTTTAATATTGCGGACCAGATGAAATTTTTTGGTGACAATATCCCTGAAAACGGAATGACTACATCAATTTCGGGAACAATCGGCCACGATTATATTGCTACGATTAAGGATTACGATATTTATGCTAATATCGCAGGATTTAAAAATGATGTACTAATTATCCACGGAACAGCAGATAATGTTGTGCCTATAAGCTACAGTGAAAAGGCGGTTCAAACATATAATTCTGCCGAGCTCAAAAAAATCGACGGTGCAGGCCACGGCTTTAACAAGGATAATTATTCAATATTAAAGGATTATGATGAACAGGTAAATCCTCTAATAATTGAATATCTTTTAAATCATACGGCATAAAAAAACAACCTTGCAGATTTACCTGCAAGGTTGTTTTTTTGTATAAATTATTCGTCTGCTTCTGTGGAGAGAAGAATTCTGTCATTGTCGAATTCCTCACCTGAGGTCGTTTTGAATTTTGCAAGAAGGTCTGCTGTTGTCAGCTTCTTTTTTTCTTCGCCTGAAACATCATAAATGATTTTACCGTCATTCATCATTATAAGACGGTTACCGATGTTGATAGCGTCCTTCATATTATGGGTAATCATAATTGTTGTAAGATTATCCTTCTCAACAATTTGTTCTGTCAAATCAAGAACCTTTTTAGCAGTCTTAGGGTCAAGAGCTGCCGTATGTTCGTCAAGAAGCAGTAGTCTTGGCTTTTTAAGTGTTGCCATAAGAAGAGTAACTGCCTGTCTCTGACCGCCTGAAAGAAGCCCTACCTTTGATGTAAGTCTTGTTTCAAGGCCTAAATCAAGCTCTTTAAGAATTTCCGCAAATTCTTCCTTTTCCTTTCGGGTAACGCCGAATTTAAGGCCTCTTCTCTGACCTCTTCTTGCTGCAAGGGCAAGGTTTTCAATAATTTGCATATCTGCGGCAGTACCGTTCATAGGGTCCTGGAAAACTCTGCCGATATATTTTGCTCTTTTATGCTCAGGAAGCTTTGTTACGTCGTTTCCGTCAATGGTAATTGTACCGCAGTCAACGGGATAAACACCTGCAACCATATTGAGCATAGTTGATTTACCTGCACCGTTACCGCCGATAACTGTGACAAAATCTCCCTCGTTAAGAACAAGGTCAACTCCTTTAAGTGCCTTCTTTTCGTTTACTGTACCGGGATTGAAGGTTTTATGAACATTTTTAATAACAAGCATATTCTTAATCCTCCTTTACCTTTACACGCTTACTTGCAACCTTTGACTTCCAATAAGGAACTGCCAAGAAAAGTGCAACTACGATAGCGGAGAATAATTTAAGGTCGTTAGCATTAAGACCTAATTTAAGTACGATTGCAATTACAATATAGTAAATAATGCTTCCGAGTACTGCGGAAAGAAGCTTCAATGCAAAGTTCTTGAACAGCTTTCCGAAGATAACCTCGCCGATAATTACGGCAGCAAGACCGATTACGATAGCACCTCTACCCATATTGATGTCAGCACTACCGCTGAACTGTGAAAGAAGAGCACCTGAGATTGCAACAAGACCGTTTGAAATTACAAGGCCGATAATCTTTCTTGTATCGGTATTGATACCATTGGCTCTTGCCATATTCTGATTTGAGCCTGTTGCTCTTATTGAGTGACCGAGCTCTGTTCCAAAGAACCAATAAAGTATAGCAATTATTACTACAACAAAAATGGCGGCAACAAGAATTGTGTGCCAAATCTGAAGCATATTTGATGAAACAATCAGGTCATAATTACGCCAGCTGATAGTAACGTTTGCTCTGCCACTCATAATGCGAAGGTTAATTGAATACAGAGCAAGCTGTGTAAGAATACCTGCAAGAATAGCGGGTATTCCGAATTTGGTGTGAAGAATACCTGTTGCAAGTCCCGCAAGACAGCCTGCAACGAATGCCACAAGCAACGCAACGTAAATATTTACGCCGTGAACTGTTGTGAGAATTACAAGAACAGCACCGCCTGTACCTAACGAACCGTCAACGGTTAAGTCGGCAAGGTCAAGTATTCTGTAGGTTATGTAGACACCTATTGCCATTATGCCCCATATGATACCCTGTGCAACGGGGGAAGGCAGGGAATGCAAAAATTCTAACATTTTTATAGCTCCTTAGGATTTATCTCTCTTGCTTATAGACAACAAAAAGCGATAAGGATTTCTTATCGCTTTTTATTAAAATTTAAATGTAGCGGTTTATTACTCTTCAGTAATTGCCTCGTAGTCTTCAGGAATTGTGATACCAAGCTTTTCAGCTCTGTCAGCAACATACTTCTTTGTAAGGTCTGAAGCGTACTGAATTTCCATCTCAGCAGGATCTGCTCCGTTTACAAGGATATCGTAAGCCATTTCGCCTGCTTTTTCACCGATGCTGTAGTAGCTGATTGAAAGTGTTGCAAGTCCGCAGCCTGTGCAGATACCCTCTTCACCTGCGATTACAGGAACGCCTGCCGGCTCAAGAATGTTGTTGATAGCCTCTGTGTTAGAAGCAGCTGTGTTATCTGTAGGAATGAATACTACGTCGCACTTATCAGTAACGATCTGCTGTGTAACAACGCTAACATCGTTTGTATCAACGAATGTGTATTCCTTGCTTGTCATACCAAGAGCAGCGATTTCCTGCTGGATAACGTCTGACTGATACTTTGAGTTCTTTTCTGCTGAGCAGTAAAGGATAGCAACTGTCTCTGCGTCAGGAACAAGCTCTTTAATCATAGCAGCCTGGTCAGCAAGAGGAGCAAGGTCAGATGTACCTGTTACATTGAAGCCTGTCTTACCTGTCCAATCTTCGATTCCAAGACCTGTTGCATAGTCAGTGATTGATGTTGCAACAATCGGGATGTCAGCAGTTGCCTGAGAAGCAGTAGCCATAGCGTCAGTAGCGTTTGCCATAATAAGATCTACATTGTCAGATACAAACTTTGAGTTAATAGTTGTACAGTTTGTAGCCTCGCCTGAAGCGTTCTGCTCGTCAAAGTTAAAGGTGATACCGTTTTCTTCGCCGAGAGCAGTAAGCTTATCCTTGAAGCCCTGAGTAGCTGCGTCAAGAGCAGGATGCTGAACGAGCTGGCAAATACCTATATTGTAGGATGTCTTAGCCTCTACAACGTCACCGCTTGCTTCTGTGTCGGTTGTTGCTGATGAACAGCCGGCAAAGCAACCGCCTATCATAAGAGCGGAAAGAGCAACAGCTGTTACTTTTTTGATAACTTTGTTCATAAGAATTACCTCTATTCTTTAATATTTTTTTATCTAACACGAGTTTAACACATAAAAGTGTTAAAGTCAATAGATTTATTTTAAAATGAAAAATGCCCTTCTTTTCAAAAGGGCATTTTTGCATATTTTGATTTTAGCCTTTGGATTCGATAAGCTTGCACTCAATCTCAAAGGTCTTTATTTCGTTGTTTTCAACTCTTGCAATGGTTAGTTTGATTGTGTCGCCCGGCTTTGAATCAGCAAGGATAGAGGTCATAATATCGGTTGATGTCATTGTTTGGCCGTTAACTGCAACAATCATATCGTATTGCTTGATATCCTTGTTTTTCAAATCGGAGTTATCGTCAATAGAGTTGATAACCATTGTTCCCTTTGCATCCTTAAAGCCCTTTTCCTCAAGAGCACTTAAAATAGCAGAAGAATTATTGAAGCTTGTAATCGGATTGTATTGAACGCCTATTTTTGCTCTGCCCTCAACATAACCTGCCTTAATGAGACTGTTCGCAGTTGCAAGAGCAGTTGTTGATGGAACTGCAAATCCCATTCCCTCATATTCAGTGGAAGCAATTTTCGAGGAGTTAATACCAATGACCTGACCCTGCATATTAAAGAGCGCACCGCCACTGTTACCGGGGTTGATAGCTGCATCTGTCTGGATACATTTGTTATCATATCCAATGCTTGATGAAACCGGTCTGTCAAGAGCGGAAATATAACCGCTTGTAACTGAATTCATAAATTCAAGTCCGCCGGGGCATCCGATTGCAACAACCTGTTCTCCAACAATAAGATTTTCACTGTTTGCAAATTCAGCAACCTTTAAGCCTGTAGCCTCAATGGAAAGAACGCCGATATCTGTCTGACTGTCGTATGCCACCATTGTTGCGTCATATTCCTCTTTATTGTTTAACGTAACCTTAAAGCTGTCGCCGTCGCTGATAACATGGGCACAGGTCATAATATATGTCTTACCGTTATTTTCAGACATTATTACACCTGAGCCTTCTCCTGATTTTGACGGCTCTGAGCTGTCGCTTCCGTTCTGTGATCCATAGCCGTAGCCGTAGAAATAGCTGTAAGCATTTGCCTGCTGTGAGTAAACTGTTATGCCTACGCAGGAGTCAATACATTCCTCTGCTACGCCTGCAACTGTGTAATTTCCGTCCTTGTCAACAGTAGCAACCTGATCGCTGTCGCTTACAGTTACATCATTTCCGTCTGCATCCTGCGACTGAGAGGTACTGTCTTTATCGTTTCCGCTCTTTGAGCTGATGCCGGAAGTAATAATTCCTGCAACGGCAACGCAAACGCAGACAATTATAACGATAAGAATTACAATTCCTGCCTTGCTTTTTTTAGGCTTGTTTTTATTATCATTGTTGTTATCATTCGGAGGTGTACCTGCTCCGTTATCTGAAGAATAGTAATTGGTTTGGTTATTAGGGTTATAATAATCATTTCCCTGATATCCGTAGGAGGACTGACCTGAATTTTGGTTGTTGCTGTCATTATTTACATATGAATAGTGGTATGCTCCGCTGTCAGTCTGGTGCGGTTCCTCCTTCTCCGGCGGAGTGTAGTAGGTTCCGTTTGCAGTACTGTCTGTGGGCTGGTAATAGTCAGGTCTTGCCTGTTCTTCTTTACTTTTTTCTTCGTCAAATTCGTTCATATTAATTCCATGGCCTTTCCGACTACAAATTTAGTCAAGACATTATTATTCCCTGCTGTAGTCTACAGAGAGTAATGAAAACGCTATTTTTTATTATATCGAGGGGAATAATTTTTAGGAAGAGTAAAGACGAATTCTGCTGATTCTTCATCGTCACTCTTTGCGTAAATATTTCCGCTGTGCATTTCCACCATCATCTTAACTATATAAAGTCCGAGACCTGCACCCTTTGCGTCAAGGCCTCTGGATTTATCAACTTTGTAAAAACGCTCGAATACCTTTGAAAGCTCCTCCTGCTTAATGCCGATGCCGCTGTTTTTAATGTGGACCTCAACTTTGTCGTTCAAATCAAAGAGAGAAACTCTGATGTATCCACCCTCGTTTGTGAATTTCACGGCATTATCACATATATTGTAAACCACCTGATAAATCATATCTCTGTCAGCGTTAATATATGTAGGAGGCAAGTCCTCAAGCCCGAGTATTTCAATATGCTTTTCCTCAATCTTCTGCTCAAAGGTCAGAAGAATGTGGATAATTTGGTCTGTTATATCATAATTTTGCGGCTTCATTTCAAAGCTTCCTGACTCGATTTTGCTCATATTAAGCATTGTTACAACAAGTCGGGTAAGTCTCTTTATTTCACCGCTGACAATTTCAAGATAATAGTCTGCTTTGTCTTTTGGTATTGTTCCGTCAAGTATGCCGTCGATAAAGCCACCAATTGACGTCATAGGAGTTCTAAGCTCGTGGGAAACGTTTGATACAAAGCTTCGTCTCGATGATTCAAGAGAATCAAGAGCATCAGCCATATCGTTAAAGGCTCTGCCCAAATCCGCAAGCTCATCGTCACCGGTAACCTTTACTCTGTAGGAGAAATCTCCCACTGCGAACTGCTTTGCCGCATTACTCATTTCCTGAAGGGGTCTGACAAAGCTTCGTGTTAAGTGCCAAATACAAATGAAACCTAAAAACAGGCAGGCAAGAGCACTAATCATAAACATTCTCAAAACGGCAAAGGTAAGCGAATCGACATTTGTTTCTGTTGTTGCAAAGACCGAGCCTATAATTTGATTCCCGCTGTAAATGGGGTATCCTACGATGTAGGACATTTCACCATTAACGTTTCCTTTTCCTGTATAGCTGCTTTCATAAACCTTTTGGAGAATATTGTCTCCTATATAGTAATTGCTATGGTGGGAGCATTTGGAAAAGTAGCCAAAGAAGGGAAGTGAGCCGGCCCTTTCCTTGCACATTATTATTTTTCCCTCAATATCGCAAACAAAAACATCGGCATCTATGGAGTTTGAAATGATTTTTAAGGATTTACAAATCATTTCCTTTTCGACAGAATAGGTGTCGTTCATTTCCTGAGCGATAAGCGTGGAATTAACGCTTTTTGCTATTGACTGTGTGTTCTCCATAAGAAGCTGAGTTTTTTCATTTTGGTTGTATGCGTTTACAAGAACGGTAAGGGTAGTTCCCAGAATAGTAAGAACTACAAGGAAAATAGATGAAAACAATAAGAAATACTTGACAAACATATTATTACTCAGAAATTGTTTTGTAACCGATTTCCTGTTTGATGCCATATTATATTCCTTATTTTAATTAATCCTTTGTTTCAAACTTGTATCCTACACCCCAAACGGTTTTAAGTGACCATTTGTCAGAAACGCCTTCAAGCTTTTCACGAAGTCTTTTAACGTGAACGTCAACAGTTCTGGAATCTCCGTAATAATCGAATCCCCAAACCTCGTCAAGAAGCTGGTCTCTTGTGTAAACCCTATTCGGATTTGAAGCAAAATGATAGATAAGCTCAAGCTCTTTAGGAGGTGTGTCAATTACTTTTCCTTTAACTTTAAGCTCGTAATTTTCAATATTTATTTCGAGATTATCATATGCGACAACCTTCTTAGCGTTTTCCTGAGTATCCTTACTGCCATTTGCTCTTCTGAGTACAGCCTTAACTCTTGCCATAACCTCTTTTGCGTCAAATGGCTTTGTTACATAGTCATCTGCACCAAGCTCAAGACCAAGCACCTTATCGAAGGTTTCGCCCTTTGCAGTAAGCATTATAATAGGAACGCTTGATGTTTTTCTGATTTCACGGCAAACCTGCCAGCCGTCCATTTTTGGCAGCATAATGTCAAGAAGAACAAGCTCCGGTGACTTTGTCTGAAACATACTAACTGCCTTTTGACCGTCATTTGCAACATAAACGGTGTACCCATCGTTTTCAAGATAAAGCTTTAAAAGCTCGCAAATATTACGGTCATCGTCTACTACAAGTATTTTTGCACCCATTTCATATTTCTCCTTTTCTTATTTTTAACGTCTTTATTGAGATG
The DNA here is from genome assembly GCA_051892435.1 of Eubacterium sp. Classification (GTDB taxonomy): domain Bacteria; phylum Bacillota; class Clostridia; order Oscillospirales; family Acutalibacteraceae; genus Eubacterium_R. The sequence goes on along the minus strand of JBJFGE010000039.1, from coordinate 32,047 downwards.
TATTCCAACCGCATTACTGCGGTATTTTTTCTCTTACGATATGATTGTAACACGCTATATTGGTATTTTTTTGTTATTTTGGTGAATAATTTTTAAAAATTTTAAATATTTTTTGAATGGAAATTTATGTCACTGTTAAGTATCCACGAAAATTACCATTCCTTGCCTCGTGCCTCACAGCCTTGAACGTGGTCAATAAACTGCTTTGCACATCTGGGCGAGCGCCCTCCACGTCTTGTTGCCCATTGGTCAGCCTTGAATAACAGCTTTTCCATATTGACAATTTCGTCAAGTCCTCGGTCAACAGCAAGCTTTTGCACAATGTCAAGATACTCGTTTTTGTTGGGGTTTAAAAAGGTTATTGTCAAACCGAACCTGTCAGAAAGGCTTAACTGCTCCTGCATAATATCGTTTCTGTTGATATCATTCTCTCTGTCCGAAAAGCTTTCTCTGATAAGATGGCGTCTGTTTGATGTAGCATAAATCAGGGTGTTTTCCTGCTTGCCTGACAGACTGCCTTCAAGTGCCGCTTTTAATTCGCTGAAGGAATCGTCGTTTGAATCAAAGCTAAGGTCGTCAATATAGATAATAAACTTCATTGGAGAGCCTGCAATCTCTTCACGTATCAGTGTTAAGTCGGAAACTGCACTTTTCGGTATCTCAATCATACGCAGTCCCTTGTCCTTATACTCATTAAGCAAAGCGTGAATTGTAGAGCTTTTTCCTGTTCCTCTGTCACCGTAGAGGAGCACGTTATTGGCAGGATGTCCCGCAAGAAAGCTTTCTGTATTGTCGATAACTCTTTGACGTTGGTTTTCATAATTTTTCAAATCCGAAAGAGTAATCGGGTCAATGGAGGCAACAGGACAGATTTCCTCGTCCCTCCAGGTGAAAGCAACGTGCTTTGCATAGACACCGTAGCCGTATTTTTTGTAATACGTCGCAAGCTCGTCAAGCTGTTTGTCCCAATGTGTTGTAAGAGGTGACAATGGCTTACCGACCTCCCAGCCGGGAAGAGTTAAAAGTATTTCCTTTACATCATCGTCGTCAACACCGCTTAAAATATCCTGAGCTGTCAGAGAGGATATTTCCTCAAGCTTTGATAAGTCTGATTTAACTGCATTAATAATTGCGATAGGCAGCTCTCCGGCCTTGCCTGCACAAGCTGCTTTCGTAAAAATATTATCGTTAGTCAAAATCAAATGGCTGATATGTGCTTTCAGTGAGTTTGCTGCGGACAGCTCCCTGAAAAAATTACTTTGCAGAGCAACGGTATCCTCATCATCGTCGCAAAGTAAATCATACAGTGCCGAAAAAATATCGTCCTCCTCAAAGTTGAATACGCAAAGAGACTCTATATAATATCTCATTTTTGTAACTTTATTCAAATCACCACTTCCAAATTAAACAATTTCACTCATATATAATAAAACATTATATACCATTTTACAAGCAAAACACATCAAATTGATGAATTTGAACAAATATTGATAGCCGTAAAGTAAATTTTTATTGTAAGATGTCTGACAACTATTGACTTTTATATGCCTTGCGTGATATTATACAGTCAAGAGGTGAGTGTATGGGCAAATCCGAAAGGCTTGCTGACAGTACGGCACAGCAAATTATGGAGATAATAGAAAAGGGTGACAGGTTTTCTTTAGGTGATAAATTGCCTAATGAAATTGAACTTTCGAGTGAGCTTGGCGTCAGCCGTTCGACCTTGAGAGAGGCTATTAAGGTGCTGACCACAAATGGTATACTTGAGATTCGCAGAGGAAAGGGAACATATGTTACATCAAAAACGATTATTGATTCAGGCGACTTGAATGATATCGCTTCGGGACTTGATGACCTGTTTGAAATGCGACTGATGTTTGAACCGGATTGTGCATATTTGGCGGCACAAAGGGCTACAGACGAGGAAATTGACATTATCTGTTACTATGGAGAAGAGATAGAAAAGAAGATTTTAAGCGGCGAGGACAGAACCTTTGAGGAACAGAAATTCCACGAGAGCATCGCAAATGCAACCCATAATTCTTTTGTTAAGCAGTTTATGCCTATCATATTTAATGCTATCAGAAAAGGCGTTGTGGTTATGACAAAAGATGAGGATATCAGTAAGGATAATATGAACGATGACAGACTGATAATGGAATTCCTCAAGAAGAGAAATGCTGACGGTGCAAAGACGGCAATGAGGCTTCATATTCTCCACGCTCTTGACAGCCTCAAGAAATCTTCAAAATAATTTCAAACTTTTTCAAATTTGCTATTGACATTAGACATCATACAAGATATAATGAAAATCACAGAAAATAATAACAGGTAGTCAGACAACGTCTGCACCTGCAAATTGAATTTTTGGAGGGTATTAAAAATGGCAGAAGCAAGAATGTTTTACGAATCAGATTGTAATCTTGATGTCCTTTCCGGCAAAACCGTTGCCATTATCGGTTTTGGTTCACAGGGACACGCACACGCACTTAACCTTCACGAGAGCGGCGTTAATGTAATCGTTGGTCTTTATGAGGGTTCAAAATCATGGAAGCACGTTGAGGAGCTTGGTCTTAAAGTTATGACAACTGCTGAGGCTGCAAAGGCTGCTGACGTTATTATGATGCTTACTCCTGACGAGAAGCAGGCTTCAATCTATAAGAAGGATATCGAGCCTAACCTTACAGAAGGCAAGGCATTGGCATTTGCACATGGCTTTAACATCCACTTTAAGCAAATCGTTCCTCCTTCAAATGTTGACGTATTTATGATTGCTCCGAAGGCACCGGGTCACACAGTACGTTCAGAGTACAAAGAGGGTAAGGGTACTCCTTGTCTTGTTGCAGTATATCAGGATGCTACAGGTCATTGTCTTGATACAGCACTTGCATACGGTGCAGGCATCGGCGGTGCTCGTGCTGCTATTCTTGAGACAACATTCAAGTGCGAAACAGAGACTGACCTCTTCGGCGAGCAGGCTGTTCTTTGCGGCGGTGTTACAGCTCTTATGAAATGCGGATTTGAAACACTTGTTGAGGCAGGCTACGATCCAAGAAATGCTTACTTTGAGTGTATCCACGAAATGAAGCTCATCGTTGACCTTATCTATTCAGGCGGTTTCTCAAAGATGAGATATTCAATCTCAAATACTGCTGAATACGGTGACTACGAGACAGGTAAGAGACTTATCACTGACGAAACTAAGAAGGAAATGAAGAAGGTTCTTGAGGAAATTCAGGACGGTACATTTGCTTCTAAGTTCATCACAGAGGCTAACAACGGTTGGGCTCATTTCAAGGCTAAGAGAGAGCTTGAAGCAAGCCATCAGCTTGAGGAAGTCGGCGAGAAGATTCGTGCTATGTATAGCTGGAACGGCGACGACAAATACGCTGAGAAATAATTTCAGATATATAGAAAGCTCCCTGATTTTTATCGGGGAGTTTTTATTGTTTTCATCATCAAAATAATTGCATAAAAATTACATATATGATATATTATTCATTGAAATAATATGACATTGTTTGTTGTATGTCGGAGGAGATATTATGCAAAAGACTAAAAATAAAGGCTTTATCATTTTTTCTGTATTGCTATATGCTGTTGCAATTGGGCTGATGGTATTCGGAACGTTAAACGATTTGAAAATTGATATGACGCTTTTTAATCCTGAAAGTATGTTTGGCAAGATTTTCGAGTCATTCGGATTGTTTGTTTATTGGGGTATTTGGGGAATTGCTTTTGCAATAATTTTTGTTTGCAGACGTGACCTTAACGAAAGCTTAGCTGTTATCGGAAGGCTTTTACCCTTTGTTAAGCCGGTGGCAAATACAGATAACAAAGTATATAAAGTATCTAATCTTATTTTAAAGGTAATTACAACCTTAGGGTTTTTTATTCTCTGCGGCGTAGGGTGGAAAAAGCTTATAGAAAATGTAACGAAGAATATTATGCTTATGGCAGATAAGGATAATTTAAGCCAGGCAGTTTACTTTATTATCAGTTTTATAGTTGCGATAATTTCAATTATTATTGTTTCAAAAATTGATAAAAAGACCTTGAAAAAGTTAGAAGCATTGGCCCTTGCGGGAGTGCTTTTCGGAATTTTTACAAAAATCATTGAAGAGTGTAAGACTATTACATCAAGAGTTCGTTTCAGAGAAATGGTGGCATATTCAAACGGTTTTCTTAATGAAGAGGGTTTAAGCGAGGGCAAATATTCACCTCTTACAAGTGCTATGGTAAACGGCACTGATTTTTCTGCCTTTACTCCCTGGTATAAAATCGGCGATGATATGGGAATTTATAACAGAGCCGATTCATTCCCCAGCGGTCACACTACTTGTTCTTTTGCAACATTTTTAAGTGTTTTGCTTTGCGGTGCATTTGATAAGCTGAAAAAGCTTGCCCCCTTTGCTGTTTGTGTAAGCACTGTTTATGTTTTTGTTATGGGTTACACAAGAATGGTTGTTGGTGCACATTATCTTACCGACGTTGCCGGTGCTATAATCGTGGGATATACTGCTGTTCTTATCGTTAGGGCGGTCTATAACAATTTTACTAAAAGAGGAATAATAGGTAGATAAATTAGTATTTATATAGTACATCTGCAAAAGCAGATATATTATTTTTCCGTTGACGCGGGGTCTTTCATTTCTTTTGTGTTGCGAAAGAAATGAAACAAAGATTCGTTTGCGACTGCTCGCAGTGCGAGATAAAAGGAGCAACAAGAATTGGCAGTGGTCAAAATTTTAGAATTGCTTTAGCAATGAATGAAATTTTGGGTACCACAACTGTAGATTACAAATCAGGGGGAAGCATCAAAGATGCCCATTCCCCCTAATACCCCCCTCTGCTACGTCGGCACGCGCACAATGCGCACTGTGCCGAGGGGACACCCCTACAAATACTAAAATAACGGACAGTCAGTTGACTGTCCGTTATTTTTTAGAAATTATTGTTTTTTAAGAAATCGTAAATACGTTTACTGTTATTGTTGTCACGGTACTCAAAGTACATTGGTGCATTCTTTCTGTCTTCTTCGTTTTCTTCAAAGCCGTTATCAACAAAATGCTCAATATCATTAAGGAGTGTTTCCTCGTCAGTTGATCTGTTGCCGAAAAGGTCAGTTTCCATATTGATATATGAGCCGTGGGCAACCTTGTACATATCGTAGTCGAATTGATAGAAAAGTACAGGCTTGTCCATATAGTAGACGTCCCAGCAAACGCTTGAATAGTCGGTTATCAGCATTGAGCATTTCATCATAAGCTCATTCAAAGGCTCCTGTCCCATAGGAATACAGGTTATTTTGCTGCTGACAGCATCCTTGAAATTGTCAATATAGCCTGCAAATTTCGGATGAATGTAGAATACAAGCCTTGTATTGCCCGTTTCAAGAATTTCATCAAGCCTTTTGCTCTTTAAAAGTGAAGAGTATTTTTTGAAATAGTCACTGTTTACGAATTCTGCGTCGCTGACTTCCTCAAGCCACGATCTCCAAGTAGGCATCAGAAGAATGAAACGGTCGTTTTTATCCTCTTTATTTTCAAGGACATCCCATCTTGCAAAGCCTGTGATAGGCGCCGTTTTCTCGTTATAGAGAAGCTCGGAAATTGCAATTTCCTGCTCGACTCTGCCGGTGGTGACAAAGTAGGTCATAGCACTTGTTCCTTTTCTGCCGAAAAGCTGATGCACCTGTTTAAGTGCAGTTACGCCGTGCTGGAGGAACAGCTCCTTCTTTTTACTGATTCCTCTTTTGATAAGGCTTGGCTTTGTTCTCCAAGCGTAGAGGTGAGATTTTGAGTCAGATGAAATACAGATTTTCATTGACATAATGTAAAGCATATGCTTTATGCTCATAAACTGAATAACGTGCTTTCCGTATTGCTTGATGTTCTCATAATCAGGAGAACGCTTATCTATAATGTAATAGATATTTTTGCTTTCCTCCTTGGGTAGAGAATCCATGCAATACTTGAAGAAATAGTAGCCGTTATCCTGAGCAAGCTTGCAGAATTTTTCATATACAATCCATATATTTTTTCTTCTGAGGAACAGACCGAAAAGAATAAAGAGTATATATGCGATAACTTCTTTTCTTTTAATTGCGGCAGTATCGTATTCGCTTCTTTCACGATAGCAGAAATTGATAATGCCTTTTTTGTTAAAGTATGGGAAAATGATGTGGTCCTTGCCAACATCACATTGAGTGTTTGTGAAATAGAATTTCTGTTTCAGGCTTATACCCGTGTATCCGAGCTTAACAAGCTGGTCGGAGCCGTATTTTTCAACAACTGCCCTTACGTCCCAGTAAATTTCCTTTAAAGGCATATCGGGAGTAAAATCAAGATTTGCAACAACTCTCAGACAGTTCTCTTTTTCCTGAATATTACAGCTGAATGGGATTTGAATATCCTCTATTACAGAACGATATTTCAGTACAATTCCCTTGAATTTTGCGTTGTTATCCTTTGGCACTTCAACAACAAGAACAAGCCTGCTGCCTTTAGTTTTAAGTGCTTTCAGCCTACAGGGAGGATAAATTGCCTCAAGGGCATCTTCCTTTTTGCCGAAATAAAGGGAAAACTCGTTGAGCTTGTTAAAGAACGGACTGGACGCAATTTCATAAACCGTTGGGGTTAAATCATAAAGCTCAAGCATTTTTCTGTTTCTGTCATTGTCAGCATCAAAGAGCTTTTTCAAATCAGCGTCAAAATATGCTTTCGGAAGAGTATAGTTGTCAAACAAAGGCTTTTTGTATGCCTCGGATATATCGTTTTGACTCTTTTTAGGAATAGACGGAATTACGAGACACCGTCTGTTCTTTTTCTTGTTAAATGCTATAATTCCGATTACAAACTGTTGCTTGTTATATACAATCATTTCCTCAATGAGCTTTTGCAGAGGTATTGTGATTGATTTTGATTTTCTTTCGTCCTCTGACAAGGGAAGAGTTTTAAGAATAACTCTTTTCGGTCCGACGATTGCCAGCTTCTGAAATTCATATCCCTTTCCATTTACGGATACTGTAATTTCCTTATCACCGTTTATAACATCCTTTGTTTTGAGGTGAACAATATCGCTTTCGTCGACGATACATTTATCGTCAAAGGCTGATATGTTCTCAATATAATCAGGGTCGATATTTAAGTTTGGGAATGTTCTTTGAATTTCTCGCCTGTGGACCTTATCCTTTACGCTTTTGACGCCTAAGTGACACAGCAAATCCTCAAAATACGTTCTCGGTGTGGTCATTGTAATAACAACATATTTGAAGGCATCGTTGAAATTATCATAAAGCTGAGGTCCAACCTCGCCCTTAAACCATTTTTTCTCAAAGCAAACGACAGTATTTTCGTCGGCGTTTTTCGCAATAGAATTAAGATGTGCGAACTGATTCACGATTTCAGGGTGAATTACCTTTAATCTTTTTTCCTTATTAAATGCATAGTCCTTGATTTCCAAATCTCCGGCGTCACCTGTAAACAGCAGGTTAAGAAGCTTTTTGCTTATATCGGGAGAATCGTATTTGAAAAATGTTTTGAAATACTCTGTGTCGGTGTACGAATCTGACATAAAGCTTTCATCACTTAAAACCTTAGCAAGCTCTTTTTCGTTATAAATCTGACGGAAGGGAAGAGATGCAACGTCCATATACATTCCTCTGTCGTGCATATATTCATCATAGTCATACATAAAGAGGATGATAGGCTTTTGAGTAATTGAATAGTCAAAGAATACTGAAGAGTAGTCTGTAACAAGGGCGTCTGCACAGTTGAGAAATGAGTAATTGTCAACACCCTGAGGAAATGGCTTAATGTGCTTGTACTTTTTAAGGGAAATTGAGTCCTTTAAAATAGGATGGAAATTTACGTAAAAAACCTGATTATCCTTGAGCTTCTTGTCAAGAACCTTGAATATTTCTTTAACCCTGCTTTCGTATGCAGAGGTGTTTACATCGTGATTGCTTGTACCTCTCCAGGTGGGCATATATGCGTAAACTGTTTTCCCCTCTAAGCCAAGCTCCTTTTTCAGCTTTTCTCCATCTTCCTTATGGAAGAAAATTTCGTTTCTCGGATAACCTGCCATTACAACCTTACCTGTGTAAAGGTCGTTAAGGTTGTAGTCCTCCATCATTACGTCTCGTGTAAAATCGTTGGGGAATGTAATGTAATCAGCCTGTAAAAAGTTATGCTGAACATTGTACATTGACTCAATGCCAAGACGCATCTTTTTGCCAAGTGTTTTAAGCGGTGTTCCGTGCCAGGTCTGAATATAAACCTGCTCGGGTCTTTTTACAAAATAAACAGGGAAGGAGCTGTTGTTGATAAGAAATTTTGCAGTGGCAAGAATTTTAGTGTACTTAAAGGTGGTAACGTCTATGAGCTTAACATTAAGCCCTATATCGTCAATAAACTTTTGATGAGCCTTTTTATTTTCTGTGCCGTAATATATCTTGTATTTTCCGGGGTAGGATTTCAGTATTTCTCTTACAAGGGCAAGAGAGGAGTCGGAAATATTTGAGCCGTGGAAGGACTCTACTAAAATAACATTGTCCTTTACTTTACAGTGCTTAAAATATCTCCCGTAGTAAAATTTTCTTTTAGGTGTTTTAGAAAACATCCTTGAAATATATCTCAAAATCTTTTTTATTAGTTTAGTAATTCTATCCATTTTTTGCTCCAATTCAAATATCCATAGATACATTGATTTTAGCATATTTATATATTCTTTTCAAGATTTTAAACATTTATTTAAAGAAATACGGCTAAAATAAAGGCTTTTGAGCAAATGCAACCAATGGTTGCGGAAATTTCCTGCATTTGCAAACTGAAATATGTTGCAAAAAATATAGCGTTTTGGTAAAATGAAACCACAAAAAAACAAGGAGGAAAGCGTATGAATTTATTAACAGCGACAAGGCTTCAGGAGCTTAGAAAAATGAACGGATACAGTCAGGAGGTACTGGCTGAAAAGCTTGGCGTCAGCCGCCAGTCTATTTCAAAATGGGAAAGAGCTGAATCTTCACCTGAAATTGATAATCTTATGGCACTGGCTAAAATATATGGAATAAGCGTTGACGATTTGTTAAATACTGATAAGGATAAGGTTATTGTTCAGGACCCCAAAAAGAAGGATAAGGATTTTAAAGGAAAGGTAAAATCTCTGCTTTCAAAGGCAAACGATTTCGGAATGTATCCTAAGGTTGCAAAGGCACTTTTGATTTTTCCGTTTCCGATTATCATAGTTATACTTTATGTTGCACTTTCTATGATTTTCCATATTTGGCATCCTCTTTGGATACTGTTTATGACAATACCGATTTATTACAGATTTGCCATTGCCTGCAAGGCTAATAACAGAAAGGTTTTTGCACTTCTTATGCCTGTGCCGGAGCTTATTGTTACGGTATTCCTGTGCCTTGGCGTTGCTACAGGTATGTGGGGATATTCCTGTCTGCTATTTATCATTATACCGCTTTATTATTGGCTTGCCTGCTTTGTTAAGGCATAAGACAGAAGGAGAATTTTTATGGATAAAAAGGAAAAAGGATTGCTTTCGGTTTTTGCAATCATATTAATTGTTATTATTGCTGCTGTAATTGCGGTATCAATATCAGTGGGAATCAGCAGAACGGCGGGTAATTCCACTATAACACAAAGCGTTAGTGAGTCCTCGCAGCAGGGAGGTCAGACCTCTCAGACACAGGGAAATACCCAAGAGGTAACTAATCAATTCTCTGTAAATCAGGCACAAATTACTGTTGATAATGCAAAGAATATTGCCCTTAAAGAAGCCGGTATCAGCGATGCAAGCACAGTTGTTTTCACCTCTGAAAAGCTTGATTATGACAATGGAAGACAGGTATATGAAATAGAATTCCACGACGCAAAAACAGAGTATGAATATGACATTGATTCGTCAACAGGGGAAATTGTTTCAAGGTCTCAGGAGCCGCTAGATTTTGATTAATATTAAAAATTCAACGATAAAATAATGAAATAACCGCAGTAATCAAAAATGATTACTGCGGTTTTGTTATGCTGTTATATTTCCGTAAGAACTACTGTTTCATTGAAATATGCACCGTGTACGTGAATGGGTATTCCCACATTCATAAGGAATGAGCCTGTTTTTTCAAAATTCTCTCCGTGAAGATGTAATCTGTATTTTTTATTTTCGTCAAGTCCGTCAAATAAAATGGGAATTCTCTTTTTAAAAAATCTCGTGCCTCTTGCGGCAATGAATGCAACGGAACGTGACTTGTCGGCGGTGACGTACTGGTTCATCAGTATTTCGTCCTCCTCAGCGTCAAGAATTCTGTACAGGTCACCAAACTGAACTATGTCACGTATTTCCTTATAAAATTCAATGTTTTTCTTACAGATTTCAAGGTCTTCCTTGCTATAGTTCAGAAGGTTTCCGCCTATACCGAGTGACCCCTGCATAGCAATATTAAATCTGAAATCAAGTGAGCAGGGCTTGTTAATTCCTGCAATGTCGGTAACCCAGGCACGCATTGTTTTGGTAGGTCTTAAAAGAGAATATCCTTTTTGAATTGTCATTCTGTCTATACCGTCTGTATTATCACTTGTCCAAGCCTGGTCGTAATGGCTAAGTGCTCCTAAGTCGCATCTGCCACCGCCTGATGCACAGCTCTCAATTGCAACGTCAGGATGTCTTTCCTTTAATGCGTCAACGATACTGTAAACAGCCTTGGTGTGAAGATAATAAAGCATCTTCGGATTTTCAAGATTTTCTGCTCCTGTTTCCGAAAACGGTCTGTTCATATCCCACTTTATGTACTTTATGTTGTGGTCTGTCAGGAGCTTATCAAGCACATTCAGTATGTAATTTTGAACGTCCTTTCTTGTCATATTGAGCACAAGCTGATGTCTTAATTCGCTTGCTTCTCTTGTGTCATAGTGGTATGTCCAATCGGGGTGAGCTCTAAACAGGTCACTGTCTGCATTTACCATTTCAGGCTCAACCCACAGTCCAAAGTTCATTCCGAAATTGTTTACATTCTGTATAAGTTCATCCAGTCCGTTAGGGAATTTTTCCTTATTTACAAACCAATCGCCTAAGCCTGCACGGTCATTATTTCTCTTGCCGAACCAACCGTCGTCCATAACGAAAAGCTCAACTCCCATTTCGGCGGCAAGCTTTGCAAGCTCTGTTTGATGCTTAACATTTACATTAAATTCCGTAGCCTCCCAAGAGTTGTAAAGCACAGGAAGAATTTTATTATTAAACTGCTTTGGCAGTATATTTTCTATGCAAAATCTGTTCATTTGCCTTGACATTTCGCCAAAGCCGATGGTGTATCCACAGTAAACTACAGGTGTGTCAAGGCTTTTACCTGCTTTGAGAGTGTATTCAAAATCAAAGTCATTCATACCGAGAATTATTCTTGTAATCCCATATAAATCTCTTGTGGCACTTACCTTGAAATTTCCGCTGTAGGCAAGACAAGCGAAATAAACGTCACCCTGTTTTTCGTCAGCATTTCTATGTGCAATAAAATACGGAGAGTTATTATGACCGGATATACCTCTTCTGCTTTCAAAGGCAAGAGAGCCTCCGTCAAGCAGGCTTTCCGTCTGTATAAATTCTCCGCCCCAAGAACCGTTGGTATTCTTGATTTTATAAGGCTTTATGCCGGGAAGAGAGAATTCCGCACTCTTAATTCGTTCAAGGACTATTGGTTCATTACCTATATTCCTTACTGTAATATTTCTTGCAATTATATCTGTGCTTTCATATAAAGCGTAGTTTAAGTCATATTCCAGAGGGTATAATTTGTCGGCAAAGGTAATAGAAAGAGTATTGCCGTTAATTTCACTTTTGACAAATTTTGGATTGATTTCTCTGCAACCGTCAGAAAAGGTTGCTTTCAGCACGCAGTCACGGTACATTGTACTGCCGAAAACGGTACACTCCTGCTTCATTTCATCGAGGGAGGTGTGGTTTGAATTTTCGTCGCCCCAGTCGCAGCCTAAAACGTAGTAGTCATCAATGCTGCATTTTTTTCCCCAATGCAGCTGACGATTGTGTCCCTTTTTATCAACTCCGATAACATAATGAGTATTTTCTGTCTCAAGCACAAAAATATTGTTCTTTAAATCAACGATTTTCATAGTTCTCTCCTAACTATACTTCATAAGTACAATTATACACGAAGAATTCATTTTGTCTATATTTGCCAAAATAAAATTTTCTTGAATATTTTGAAAATTTTTAAATTTGCTATTGTTATGAACGAGACACTATTATATAATAGATATGATTATTTTTTAGTAATATATGGTTATTGATATTTTCCAGAATGTTGAAAGAGAGTTATTGTTATGATATTTTCAAGAGATATTGGGATTGATTTAGGTACTGCGAATACAGTTATTTGCGATAAAAAGGGCAGAGTTATTATCAGAGAGCCAAGCGTTGTGGCAGTTGATGTTAAGACAAAGAGAGTTCTTGCCACAGGTGACGAGGCAAAGGCTATGATTGGCAGAACACCGGGGTCAATAGTTGCGGTAAGACCTCTTCAGGACGGCGTTATTGCTGATTTTGATATGACATCTGATATGCTCAGAAGCTTTATTTACCGTTCAAGCAGAAGAAATCTTATCACAAAAACAAGAGTTGTTGTAAGTGTTCCCAGCGGTGTTACCGAGGTTGAAAGAAGAGCAGTTGAGGATGCAGTAAGGTCGGCAGGTGCACAGGAGGTTGAGCTTATTGAGGAATCAATGGCAGCGGCTCTTGGTTCGGGACTTCCTGTTTTTGAGGCGACCGGCTCAATGATAGTTGATATCGGCGGTGGCACCTGTGATGTTGCTGTTATCAGCCTTGGCGGAATTGCGGCATGCAGAAGTATAAAGGTCGGTGGAAACGCCTTTGACAATGCTATTGTAAACCATATGAAAAAGGCACACAATCTCCTTATCGGCGGAAATACTGCTGAGGATATTAAGCTTAAAATCGGCTCAGCATCATCATATGACGGAGAGGGTGCTATGGACGTAAGAGGAAGAAATCTTGTTGACGGACTTCCAAAAAGCGTCGAAATAACCTCTCAGGAAATCCGTGAGGTTTTGGCGGAGCCTGTAGGTCAGATTATAGCTGCCATTAAAGAAACTCTTGAGGTTACACTACCTGAGCTTGCGGCGGATATAATTGACAGAGGTATCTATCTTGCAGGTGGTGCAAGCCAGCTCAGAGGACTTGCAGATTTAATTTCAAAGGAAACAAAGATTGCAGTTCACATTCCCGAAAAGCCTCTTGATTGTGTTGCAATCGGTACATCAATTAAACTCAGAAGGGCACAGTAAAAATGAAGGACCTTTTTAAAAGCAGCCGTTTCAAGTTAATAGTCAGCATTATAGTTCTTTTACTTTTAGGTATGTTTATCAGTGCCGCAAACGGACATGGTGAAACTGCTCAGTCGGGAATAGTCGGAGCTGTATTTACTCCTGCTCACTGGGTAGCAAGTAAAATTTCCGACAGTATTGACACTATTTCCGAAAATGCAAAGGGTAATGCTGAGTACGAGAATAAAATTGATTCTCTTCAGCAGCAGCTTGGAGAGCTTCAGGAGCAGCTTGCAGATTATAATAACTTAAAGGCTCAAAACGAGCTCTATAAGGAGACGTTGGAGCTTAAAGAAGAGAACAAGGATTTTAAATTTACAGAGGCTTCCGTCATTGGAAGAGACAGTGCAAATCCCTACTGTACATTTACTATCAGCAAGGGAACGGTAAACGGTGTTAAGGACGGTAATGCCGTATTATACGGTAAATATCTTGTGGGAATAATAAAGAAGGCGTATCCTACCTATAGTGTGGTAAGCTCCGTTATTGATCCTGATTTTTCCGTTTCAGCATATGATATAAGCACAAATGAGCTAAGCTATGTCACAGGCAGTGCCGAATTGGCAGAGGACGGCTACTGTAAATTTGAAAATCTTGATTCAGCGACAAAAATTTCCTACGGTTCAATTATTGCAACAGCAGGCGTAAGCTCAAAAATGCCTAAGGGCATAATAATAGGAACTGTTAAGGATATCAGTGATGAGACTACTAATATTTCCACCTATGCATCTGTCGAGCCGGGCACGGATATAAAAAAGCTGGACAAGTGCCTTGTTCTTATTGATTATGGTGAAGAAAGCGGTGAGGGCGGTAATGACTAAAAAGCAGAAAACAGCTAAATACGTCAGTTTCTGCCTGATAATACTTCTCTGCGATCTGCTGCAAAATACGGCAGGACTTTTCCCTGAGATAAACGGAGCAAGATGCTTCTTGCTTTTACCTGTATCAATAATTCTCTCTATGGGTGAGGATGAAAAGTACGGAGCGCTTATGGGACTTTTTGCAGGACTTTTGTGGGATGTATCCTCCGGAGTCCACATGGGCTTTAATGCAATTTATATAATGCTTGTGTGCTTTTTCTCATGTGCCTTAGTAACCTATATCGCAAGAAATACGTTTATTACAAATATGATTTGTGCAGTTGCGGCAACAGGCATTTATTGTCTGCTTTATTGGCTGTTCTTCATAATAATAAAGGATGTTGCCGGGGGAGAAATGACTCTGTTTTCGTTCTATATACCCTGTATGCTTTACACCTTTGCTGCTACACCGATTTTATGGCTTGTGCTGAGGCCGGTAAAGAAAAAATTTGAGTACCGTGAGCTACCCGAAATCTGATAATTACCAATGAATTAAAGGAGGCTTGTAATGAAAAGCAAATATAAAAGCAGCAGAAGTATTATTGCACTTATTCTTGTGCTTGCAGTAGTTTTTGGCTTTGCATCAGACCTCTATATAATTCAGGTTCGTGATAATGAATATTATTCAGAACTCAATAATACAGAGAAAAAATATGTTGTTCCCATTGAAGCTGCCAGGGGCGAAATTGTGGACAGAAACGGTAACTCCCTTGTTACAAACAGGCAGGGCAATTCGGTAATACTGAATGCCGTTTATTTTCCCGGGGCAGATACAACTGAAAATAACCATAAAAGAAACGAGATTATCTATAATCTTATAAAGCTTTTTGAGGCTAATGACGAGGAATATGCAGATAATCTTCCGTTAAAAATTGATAAAAACGGCAATATTAAGTTTAAAGGTAAAGAGGAAGATATTGCCACAATGAAAAGTGCGGATATGCTTAATCTTCAGCCATATGCAACTGCTCAGAACTGCTTTGATGCAATGCTCGAAAAATATGAGATAGAGGGCTACGATAACAAAACAGCTTTAAAAATCGGCAATATCAGATATGAGCTGACGAGGCTTCTTTTTTCCTATGAAAATCCCGTTACCATTGCAGATGATGTAAGTGACAAAACAATTGCAAGGATTAAAGAGGACAAGGAAACCTATCTCGGTGCAGATGTCAGTGTGGTTGCTTACAGAGAATATGTTGACTCAACTGTTGCTCCCCATATTTTAGGAACTGTCCGTAAAATCAATGCCGAGGAATACAGTGAGCTAAAGGACGATGGATATAAAATCACCGACCAAATAGGCGAGTCAGGTATCGAAAAGGCTATGGAGTCGGAGCTTAGAGGTACTGCCGGCGAGCTTACAATCACTGTGGGCAGAGACGGGACAATAACAGAGGAAGTAACGAAAAAGCCTGTTCAGGGAAATACGGTTGTCCTGACTATTGACAGGGATTTGCAGATTTTGGCACAGAACAAGCTTGAGGAGGTTTGCAACAGCGTAAGCATACTCTATTCGGCAGGTGCAGTTGTTGTTGAGGACTGTAACAGCGGAGAGGTTTTAGCCGCCGCATCATATCCTACATTTGACTTGAACGATTATTACGATAAATATGATGAGCTTGCCTCAAATTCAGGAAATCCTTTGTGGAGCAGGTTTGCACTGGGAACATATGCTCCCGGTTCAACCTTTAAGCCGGTGGTGGCTTGTGCTTCTTTGGAGGAGGGCGTAATCAGCGATGATACAATATTCACCTGTACAGGTAATATGACCTACCGAAAGCAGGAGTTTAAATGTCTTCACGGTAATGCACACGGCGGAGAAAATGTTAAGACAGCCCTTAGAGATTCATGTAACCTTTTCTTCTACAACTGTGCTATGAGGCTTGGCATCAGCAAAATGGATGAGTACGCAAGTGCATTTGGGCTCGGCGAAAAAACAGGTGTTGAGATTGCAGAGGCTTCGGGTAAGCTTGCTTCTCCCGAAAACAGAGAAAAAGCAGGCGGAATTTGGAATGCAGGTGACACACTTCAGGCGGCAATCGGTCAGAGTGACAACCTTTTTACTCCTCTTCAGCTTGCAAACTACTGTTCAACCGTTGCAAACGGCGGAACGAGATATGAAATGCATTTTGTAAAATCAATTATTTCCGCTTCAACAGGTACAGTTAATGAAAAAAGCAAAACAGTTGCCGATACTGTAGATTTGAGCCAAAGCACACTTGATGCAGTTCATCAGGGTATGAGGCTTGTTGCAACTCAGGGCGGACCTTATTATGTTTTCAATCAGATTGATACAAAGGTTGCCTGCAAAACAGGTACATCAGAGGTAATAGTAAACGGCGGAAAGAGAAATAACGGTTTCCTTATCACCTATGCTCCTTATGATAATCCGGAAATTGCAGTTTCATCTGTAGTTGAGCTTGCGGGCTCAGGCTCGGAAACAGCAGAAATAACAGCACAGATTATTGATTATTGGTATCAGAATAATACTGACGCAAAAACCAACCAAAAGGTAGGAACAATTCTACCTTAATTTTCCTTTATTCAGGTTGATTATAATTTAAAATTATGCTAAAATAATTACAGTCATTGCAAATAAAGAAGGAGGAAATCCATTATGAATATAGCACTTATTGCCCACGATGCAAAAAAAGAACTTCTTGTACAGTTTTGTATTGCATACTGCGGAATTATCAGCCGTCACGAGGTGTGTGCCACAGGTACGACAGGAAAGCTTGTTTCGGAGGCAACAGGACTTAAAATTAACTGCTTTCTTTCAGGAAGTCAAGGTGGCGGTCAGCAGATAGCAAGTAGAATTGCCTGCAACGAAATTGACCTTTTGATTTTCTTCAGAGATCCCCTTTCACCTAAGCCCAACGAGCCAAACGACCACGATTTGTTGAGGCTTTGTGATGTTCATAACATTCCTTTTGCCACAAACATTGCTACTGCGGAGGCACTTATCAGAGGTGTTGAACGAGGTGATTTTGAGTGGAGAGAAATAGTTAATCCAAGATATAATCAGTCAAAATAGTTTTGCTTTAAATTCTTGTGTGTTATTCACGCAAGAATTTTGGCATTTTTATATATAAAAACTTCAGCAACAGAAAGGCTATAGATATGGCATTGATAACTAAAGCAATTAAGGGTACTAAGGATGCCCTTCCAAAGGATATACACAAGCATCAGTATATTGAGGCAACCGTTCTTGATATAGCGTCAAAGTTCGGATATAAGGAAATGAGAACCCCTGTTTTTGAGCATACCGAGCTTTTTCAGAGAGGTGTAGGAGATACAACAGACGTTGTTCAAAAGGAAATGTACACCTTTGACGACAAGGGTGGTAGGTCAATAACACTCAGACCTGAGGGAACGGCAGGTGCGGTAAGAGCGTTTCTTGAAAACGGCTTGTGCAATGAGGCGTTACCGCAGAAAATATGCTATCTCACATCCTGCTACAGATATGAAAAGCCACAGGCAGGACGCTTGAGAGAATTTCATCAGTTCGGTGTTGAGTGCTTCGGTACGCAGTCACCTCTTGCAGATGCAGAAATGATTTCTCTTGCAAATTCAGTTTTTGAAACCCTTGGAGTTAAGAATTTAAGCCTTGAGATTAACTCAATCGGCTGTCCTACCTGCAGAGCTGAATATCATAAGGCACTTAAAGAATATTTCTCAAAGAGAGAGGAAGATTTGTGCGACACATGTAAGGGCAGACTTGACAGAAATCCTATGAGAATTCTTGATTGCAAGAGTCCTGTATGCTCTGAAATTGCAGCAGGTGCTCCCGCTATTACAGATTATCTTTGCGATGAGTGTAAGGAGCATTTTGCAAAGGTTCAGGAATATCTTAAAGCAATGAATATTGAGTATATAATCAATCCGAAAATTGTAAGAGGACTTGATTATTATACAAAAACCGTATTTGAATTTGTATCAAATTCAATCGGTGCTCAGGGTACTGTCTGCGGAGGCGGAAGATATGACGGTCTTGTTGAAGAGCTTGGCGGTCAGCATACTCCGTCACTTGGATTTGCAATGGGACTTGAAAGGCTTATGCTTCTTATGGAGGCACAGGGTTGCGAATTCCCGAGTCCTGAGGTTCCGGATTTGTTTATCTGTGCTTTGGGCGACAAGGCAACCATTAAGGCTGTTGAGCTTGCAAAGGATATGAGAGCAGAGGGCTTTTCGGTCATTATGGACCTTAATCAAAGAAGCCTCCGTGCTCAGATGAAATATGCGGACAAGCTTGGGGCAAAATTCAATATTGTTATCGGTGATAATGAGGTTGATAACGGCAGGGCTGTGCTTAAAAATATGTCAAGCGGTGAGGAAAACGAGATTGATTTAACTGCCTTTGTAAACGGATTTTATAACATTTCCCTCTCCGAGCAATTAGCAGATTTGGAAATTAACGGTGAGGAATTTGATTTTTCTTCATTATTTTCAGTAAATACAGAGGAAGAGTAAGATATGGAAACAGAAACTATAAAAGGACTTAAAAGAACAAATTACTGCGGTGAATTAAGACTTGCCGACGCAGGAAAAGAGGTTACACTTTTCGGCTGGTGTCAGAGACAGAGAGATTTGGGAAACCTTATTTTTATTGATTTGAGAGACAGAACGGGCATTGTTCAGCTTTCATTTAACGACGCTACTGACAGAGAGGTTTTTGCCAAGGCTCAAGGTGTAAGAAGTGAATATGTTGTTGCCGCTGTGGGAACAGTTTGTGAGCGCGAAAGTAAAAATAAAGATATTCCTACAGGTGAAATTGAAGTTAATGTTAAGGAATTCCGTATTATTTCAAAGGCACAGACACCTCCATTTGAAATTGTAAATTCCGAAAAGGTGGGCGATGAAACAACATTAAAATACCGCTATCTCAATTTGAGAAATCAGAAATTAACACAAAATATTCTTATGCGTCATAAAATCGCAAAAATCGCAAGAGAATATTTTTATGCAAACGATTTTATTGAAATCGAAACACCGATGCTTATCAAGTCTACTCCTGAGGGTGCAAGAGACTATGTTGTTCCGTCACGTGTACATAACGGCAAATTCTATGCTCTGCCCCAGTCTCCGCAGATTTACAAGCAGCTTTGTATGGTTTCGGGCTTTGACAGATATATTCAGCTTGCACGTTGCTTCAGAGATGAGGATTTGAGGGCTGACAGACAGCCTGAATTTACACAGATTGACCTTGAAATGTCATTTGTTGATACAGATGATATTATGGAAATGGCAGAGGGCTTCATCAAAAAGCTGATGAAGGAGACTATCAATATTGACATTAATCTTCCTCTTGAGCGAATGACCTTTGCTCAGGCTATGGAAAACTATGGCTCTGATAAGCCTGACACACGTTTTGATATGCTCATAAACGATATTACCGAATGGGCAGACAAGACCGATTTTGTTGTATTTAAAAACGCAATAGAAAACGGTGGCTCAGTTAAGGCAATAGTTGCTAAAAATTCCGCTACGGTTTATACAAGGAAGAAGATTGATAAGCTTACCGACCACGCAAAGGGAATCGGCGCAAAGGGGCTTGCCTATGTAAGATGGGCTGACGAGGAGCCAAGCTGTTCCTTTAATAAGTTCCTCAAGGAAGGCGAGCTTAAAGAGCTTTGCGACACCTTGGGTGCTGAAAAGGGCGACTGTGTTTTCATCATTTCAGATAAAACATCTTCTGCTCTTTCAATTCTCGGCTCTCTTCGTCTTATCGTTGCCAAAGAGCTTGGTATAATCCCTGAGGGTAAGTGGAATTACCTTTGGATTACTGAGATGCCTTTCTTTGAGAAGGACGAGGAAACAGGCGAGTGGGTTGCAATGCACCATCCGTTCACAATGCCTATGGAGGAATGCATTGATTATCTTGATACAGACAAGGGCAAGGTTAGAGCAAAGGCTTTTGACCTTGTGTTAAACGGTATTGAGCTTTCTTCAGGCTCAATGAGAATTACCGACTGTAAGCTTCAAAATAAAATGTTTGAGCTTCTCGGTATGGAGCAGGAGGAGATTGACGCAAAGTTCGGCTTCCTTGTTGAAGCATATCACTACGCTTCACCTCCTCACGGCGGTATGGGCATCGGTCTTGACAGACTTGCAATGCTTATCTGCGGTGCTGACAGCCTAAGAGATGTTACGGCATTCCCAAAGGTACAAAACGCAAGCGAGTTAATGAGCGGTGCGCCTGATTATATCGACGATATTCAGCTTGACGAGCTTGGAATTGAAACTGTAAAGGCGGAAAAAGAGAATGAATAACAACTTTTTCGCTATGGTCAACAGAATGAAATATATTGACAGGTGGGCACTTATGAACAACTCCACCAAGGAAAATATCGCTGAGCACAGCCATTCTGTTGCAGTCATTGCCCATGCTTTAGCACTTATCGGAAATAAGAAATTCGGCAAAAATTATGATGCTCAGAGAGTTGCCGTTCTTGCTCTTTATCACGATACAACAGAGGTTATCACAGGCGATATGCCCACTCCCGTTAAATATTATAATGACGATATAAAGAATGTTTATAAGGATATTGAGCGTATTGCAGGGGACCGGCTTCTTTCAATGCTTCCTGAGGAGTTTAGAGAGGATTATGAGCCTCTCTTTGAGCACAGGGAAGAGGATAAGGAGCTTTGGGCTTTAGTAAAAGCGGCAGATAAAATAAGTGCCCTCATCAAATGTATTGAAGAGGACCGAATGGGAAACCGTGAATTTGAAAAAGCACTTGAGGCACAGAAAAGAATTATCGATGATATTAATCTTGACGAGGTAAAATACTTCAAGGAGAATTTTCTCCCGTCATATTACCTCACTCTTGATGAACACACAAAGTAATTTTATGGTGCGTTTCAGCACAGCAATATATTCTAATTTGAATATTTATAAAAAAACACCGTCTGAAAATTCAGACGGTGTTTGTGCTTTTTATAGATTTATTTGTTCTTTTTTCTGATAAGTGTAGGGCTTGAAAAATCAAGAACTATGCTTAAAAGAACTACGCCAACAACAGAGATAACTGCTTCTGCTGCCATATATGAGCCATTGTATCCGGCACTGTATGCCCAAACTGATTTCCAGCCGTCAGCATATTCGCCCCAAATTGTAACACCTGAAATAAAGTGGCAAATGAAACGAAGAAGAGAGCCTACAAAAGCACCGAGACCTAAAGCTACAGCCTGATTTTTGATTGCCTTCCTGAACATAGCACCGCCCAGGCCGAGCACCATAAATGCAAGAACGTAGTCGGCAAGTATAAGAATAAGATATGAGCCAAAGCCTTTTACGTAAGCAAAGTTTCCAAGTCCCTGTAAGAGCATTTCAAGAACGCCGTAAATTATGCCTGTTGAAATTCCCCATTTAGCACCGTAACGATAGCCGATAATGATAATAGGAACCTGACTGAACAGAGTAACGGAGCCACCCATTGGAAGAGAAAAAATCTGAACATAGGAAAGAGCAACTGCAAGAGCCAGCATAATAGCTGTTTCAGTAAGTCTTCTTGTATTTTTGATAGATGAATCTGCCATATGTATACTCCTTTCGTAAAATTCAAAATAAGCCAAAAAATACCCTGCAATAAATGCAGGGTTAATTACAAATAACGCTTCGTCTTACCGTTCGTTCTAACGTACGGCTCGAAGGGTATAATCTCAGCTTAGGCATCAAATCCCAAGCACCCCCGACTTATTAAGTTAATGACATTGTAATATCTAATATTTTATTTGTCAACGGTATTTTTTCTTCTCTGTCGTAATTCGGCAAAAAACAGGCTAAGAATCTCAGAGCATTCCTTTTCGAGAACACCTGATACGATTTCAGGCTTATGGTTATAGGGCAAATCGTTAAAATCAGCCACAGAGCCAAATGATCCGGCCTTACCGTCCTTTGCACCGAACACAACTCTTTTTATCCTTGAATTGATAATTGCACCTGCACACATAGGGCAAGGCTCAAGAGTTACATACAAATCACACTGCCAAAGCCTCCAGCCACCAAGCCTTTTGCAAGCCTCGTTAATGGCTTCAAGCTCTGCGTGGTAGAGAGCATTTTTGCCCATTTCACGTCTATTTCTTCCTGTGCCCACAATTTCTCCGTCTTTTACAACGACTGCACCTACAGGTACTTCGCCTTCAATGGCACTTTCCTTGGCAAGCTCAAGTGCTTTTTTCATAAAATATTTGTCCATATTTTATCCTATAGAAACAGTTTGAGCTGTCATTGCTATAAGAAATGCAAAGGGAATTATCATACCGGGGAACAGAAAAGCTACAAGCTTTTCTCCGTTTGAAAGTACACTTTTGCTTGAATTGGTAATGCCATTGAATTCCTTTTTGAAGAAAAGGTACACAGCAGCAAGAACACCTGCAATAACCCAGAATATAAACATTACAACAATAGCATAGTCTGACGCCTTTTCGCCTAAAGAGTATTCAAATATATCCTGAACAGCAGACATACCGTTGTTGAGCATATGAATAAGGATAGCAGGAATAATGCTTCCTGTTTTAACTGTGACGTAAGCTAAAACCGCACCTACTGCAAAGGCAAAAAGAAACTGAATAACATTTCCGTGAAGCAGACCGAAAACCATACTTACTGCAAAGATTGCAAATCCTGTTCCGTATTTTTTCAATAGCTGAAGAGAACAGCATCTCATCGCAAATTCCTCGCAAAGAGCAGGAATTACAGCAAGAGCAATAACCTCCATAACACAGGCGAATACTGAGTCAGGACTTAGGCTTTCACCTTGTGTAAGCGTGATATTAAATGCTGTTTTCAGAAAAGTAACAATATAGTTTACAGCCATATTTACAACGATACAGCAACACATTCCGAAGCAAACCCAAGCAAAGCATTTTGATGCCTTTATCGGTTTGTTCGGTACGATAGGGTCTCTGTACTTTTTTCTGTTAAACAGAGCAACTACTCCAAACGGAGCTGCAACTGACAGAACAGAAACAAATATAATGTTAAAAGCATATTGGAAAACCGCACTTTCCTTGTAAAGATTGTACATACCAAGCTTCATTAGTAAAATGGAAGCTACTGATTGGAGTACAATATATGCAATAATGGCAGTGCCTAAAGCAAGGCCTACTTTTCTCAGTTCTCTTTTTTCGGCCTTCTTTCTCATTTCACGCTCATACATTCTCTGTACTTGCTCGTTGTATGCGTAGCCTTGATTATTGCCGTTATTAAACGGGTCATAATAGTATTGAGGCATTTTATCAGTCCTTTTCGTCCTCATTTATAAAAAGTTCTTTAAAATACGGAAGCTCCTCAATCCAGTCACAATAGGTATGCCACTCGTCCAATTTATGATTTCTTCTTGCATAATAAATATTGCAGAGAGTTTCATAATTAAGAGTGCAGGTTCTCATTTGATTATACGAGGTTGGAAGAAGCTGTATAATCGTATACCAAAGCTCCTTGTCCTTTGTTTCAAGATATTTCAGTCTTAAATCTTCAAGAGTATCAATAACGGCTTCCATAGCCCTGATACCCTCTTCATTCATTTTATCAACGGAAAAATCGGAAAGCTCAAAGGGCTTTGACGTTATCTTGTGCATAGTAGATGTGGAATTTGCAACTGTGGCAACCTTGTAGGTGTCATATTCCTTCCACCAGTACATAGGCGCAGTTACGTCAACTGTAACAAATATCATTCTGACAAATTTTCTGTGGTCGGTTCCGGCTTTGCATAGACGCTTTGCAAGGGACAAATCGTTTTCACCGAAAACGAAATTACCCTCCTCGTCGTAGTAGGAATCGTATCTGCCCCAAGAATTCATAGGGTTTCTCGCACCACGCATAGCGTTGTCAAAGTTCATTACGCCCGTGCGTTCAAGTTTAATCATATTAGTCCAAATCCTTTGCGATTTCTTTGATGTAAGCAGTAAGCTCATCCTTTGTTTCAGGATGCTTCAAGCCAACCTCAATGTTTGCCTGAAGAATACCGAATTTGTTACCCATATCGTAACGCTTGCCGTCATAATCAACAGCAACAACACCCTCTGTTTGAGCAAGAGTTCTCATAGCGTCTGTAAGCTGAAGCTCGTTGCCTGCACCGAGAGGAGTCTTTTCGAGAATATCAAAAATCTCAGGTGGCATAACAACTCTGCCGAGAATCGAGAAGTTTGACATAATTTCTTCCGGAGATGGCTTTTCAATCATATCAGTGCAGTTATAGCAGTTGCCCTCAAGTGGATCAACAGCAAGTGAGCAGTACTTTGTGATTGCCATACCCGGAACCTCTTTAACACCTACTACACCCTTGCCGTACTTGTCGTAAGCATCGCAAAGCTGCTTTGTAACGGGTGTGTCAGCAACAATAACGTCGTCACCGTAAAGAACTGCGAAAGGCTCATTTCCTACAAAGCTCTTAGCACAGAGAACAGCGTGTCCGAGACCCTTTGTCTCCTTCTGACGTATAAAGTAAATATTGCCGAAATTTGAGCAAGCCATAACATCATCGTAGATTTTTTTCTTGCTTTCATTACCCTCAAGCTTTGCTTCAAGCTCAAAAGCATGGTCAAAGTGGTCCTCAATAGCACCCTTTCCTCTGTTGGTGATAATGAGAATATCCTCAATACCCGAAGCAAAGGCCTCTTCAACTATGTACTGGATTGCAGGCTTGTCAACAATGTTGAGCATTTCCTTTGGTACTGCCTTTGATGCCGGCAAAACTCTTGTTCCCATACCTGCAGCAGGAATAATCGCTTTTTTTACTTTCATTTTTTAATCCTCCTAAGAATTAATATTATGTCTAATAATTAATTAGTAAAATTGGTTATAGATTTGAAATAAAAGATGTTATCAAATCGTATATCAAATATGCAATAACAGGAGCGAAAATGCTTGTTCCTCCCACTTTACCGAGATAAAGCTTTTTCATATCCTTTTGTGAAAGATTTGTTTCCGTATCCATCATACTAAAGGTTTGATTAAACATACCGCCGTCGTCAAGCTTACTGTCAACGTTACTCAGTATTGAAATTACCCTTGACCTGTACATTCTATCTGAAAAAAGAGCAATGACTACGTGAATAATTATGTTTGCTCCCATTATTATCAGCATCATCGGTATAATTTTTTCATACAAGCCGGTAAGTTGATTTACCACATCCTCTGACGGTTCGGAAATAATCTTATCATAATTTGATGCAACATAACGGGAAAAATCAGCAAATGGCTGAGCATATAATCCCTGTACTACAAGAGCTACAATAAGCCTTATTGCAAGAAAGATTGTTCCCTCTTTATACATCTTTCTGAAAAAGAGATAGAACGGGCCGAAGAAAAATGCCCCCCAGTTCCAAGAAGTTTTCTTGTTTTTTATGAACTTAGGAATAAATTTCTTCGTATTTGTTCTTACCACGCTTGCTATTTCCGAGACGCTTTTTCCGTCTATACTTTCCTCGCTATTCTCGTAGCCCGTTTTCATTTCCGGCATATTACCGAAGCCGAAATCTATAGGTGATTTATATTCCTTGTATTGCGGGGATGGCTGTCTTTCTCCGCATTTGTTGCAAAAGGGTGCGTCCTTATCGATTTCTTCACCGCATTTTACGCATTTTGTTTTCTCGTTTTTATCCTCTTTTGGCGGAGTGTAGTAATATTGATTGTTGTTTTCCTTAGACTCGTCTGTTTGATTTTCGTTGCTATCCTGCTGTGATGCAGTGCTTTCACTCGGTGTAAATGAAAAATCAGCATTGTGCTTATCTTCGTTTGCACAGTGTCCCAGAGATTTATAGCACTCTCTGTGATGTGGCGTACCGCATATCGGACAGGTTACGATATCATCATCAGCTGTAAAATCTTTGCCGCATACAGGGCAGGTCTGATTTTCATAAGACGGCATAATTTTTTCCTTTCAACATAAATGCTAAATATTGTTAATCAATTTATTATTATATATAAAATAACAGAATAAATCAATCATTTAATTAAAATATTATGAATGTATTTTTAAACTTGCATTACATAGATAATTTGTATATAATAATATGAATGCTTATAAATGTAATATTTTAAAACGGAGAAAAAATATGGTAGAGTATGAGGAACTCAGATTAAGACTTCTTGATTCTGAGAAAACAGTTGAAAATTTAAAAGAGGCTCTTGCTATTGATAATCTGAAAAATGAAATTGAAAAGCTTGAGCAGGAAAGCTCAAGACCTGATTTTTGGGACGATATGGAAAATAGTCAGAAGATTATGCAGAAAATCGGATCTCTTAAATCAAAGGTCGCTTCATATGAAAATGTTAAAAATGATTTTGACGATGCACTTGTGATGATTGAGCTTGCAAACGAGGAAGAGGATTTAGACCTTTTAGATGACTGTGTTAATTCTGTAAATGAGATTGAAAAGACATTGGAGAGTCTTACTCTTTCAACGCTTTTGAGCGGAGAATATGACAGCAAAAATGCACTCTTAACATTCCACGCAGGTGCAGGTGGAACAGAGGCACAGGACTGGGCAGAAATGCTTTTCAGAATGTATAACCGTTGGGGCGAACGCCACGGCTATAAGGTGTCAACTCTTGATTATCTTGACGGTGATGTTGCCGGTGTAAAAAGTGCTACAATTCTTGTTGAGGGTGAAAATGCATATGGCTATCTCAAGGGAGAAATGGGCATTCACAGACTTGTCAGAGTATCGCCCTTTGACTCCTCAGGTAGACGTCATACCTCATTTGCATCCCTTGAGGTTATGCCTGAAATTGACGACGATGTAAACGTTGAAATTCGTGAAGAGGATATAAAAATGGACGTTTACCGTGCCTCAGGTGCAGGCGGACAAAAGGTAAATAAAACCTCATCTGCCGTAAGACTTACCCATGTTCCCACAGGCATAGTAGTATCCTGTCAGATTGAGCGAAGCCAGCATCAAAACAGAGAGGTTGCTATGCGTATGCTCAAGTCAAAGCTTGTTGAGATTAAGGAAAGAGAAAATCTTGAGAAAATCGACGATATCAAGGGCGACCAAAAGGAAATTGCCTGGGGCAGTCAGATAAGGTCATATGTGTTTATGCCCTACACTATGGTTAAGGATCATAGAACAGGCTATGAAATGGGAAATATTACCGCTGTAATGGACGGTGACCTTGACGGATTCATTAACTCATATTTAAAAATGAAATCAGTAGAAGGGGCTGAATAATTAAATGTATGAGATACTTGATATAGCAACTGTGTCTGGCTTTACAATCAGACTCGTCGTTGCTATAGTCTTAGGTTTTATTGTCGGTCTTGAAAGACAGTGGACCAGACATCAGGCCGGTATTCTTACTAATGTTATTGTCTGTGTGGGAGCCTACGCTTATTCGGCATTTTCATACATTGCGGCAGGAGATAATGTAGATGTTACTCGTGTTGCGGCACAGGTTGTAAGCGGTATAGGCTTTCTCGGAGCAGGTCTTATTATTCGTGACGGAATTAATATTAGAGGTCTTTCAACTGCCGCTACAATTTGGACTACTGCCGCTATAGGTGTGCTTTGCACATTGCCTAATATTTGGTTTTCAGTAATTGTGGCAGTCGCTATAGTATTCCTGCATCTTGTGCTTCACCCTCTTTCAAGCTATGTAAATCACAAAAATCATTATAATAAGGAAAAAGAGGACAGAAGTGAATGTACATATAAAATCACTATAGTATGTACAGAAAACAGTGAAATTGACATTCGCTCACATCTTGTAAAAACCATAAGAGAAAAAAACGGTGTATTACTTCACACTCTTGAGAGCAATGAAACAGACGACAAAAACATAAAAATCCGTGCTTATGTTTCTACACCTAAAAAGGATAATGATGTTATAGAAAGCCTGCTTGTCCACATTGGAAAGGACGAGGGAATTATTTCAGCAGGTTGGAAAATCGCAGAATGAATTAAAACAACGCAGAAGCTTAATGCTTCTGCGTTGTTTTATAAGTTAGTATTCTATATTATTTCTGTTCGCTTAATATACTCTTTGATTACACTGCAGGTGTATTCAAGCTGTTCTTTTTCTTTATCATTAAGAGGAAGCTCAATGATGTCTTCGATACCATTTCTTCCTACAACACAGGGAACACCGCAGGCAACATCGTGCATTCCGTATTCTCCGTCAAGGTAAACAGATAGAGGAACTACTCTTTTTTCATCGTGGAAAATGGCTTTGCATATATCGGCACAGGCAGCACCTATGCCAAACTCTGTTGATCCCTTTCCGATAATAATTTCGTTTCCGATATTACGCGTTCTTTCAAGTATATATTCTTCAGTAAGGCTTGAATATTTTTCAGGCTTTTGTTCCTGAAGCTCCTTGTAGCTTTTTCCGCCTATGGTAAGGGAGGAAAAGGGAACGAATGATGAATTTCCGTGTTCACCTAAAGCACAGGCAGTAACGCTTTTTCTGTCAATTTGTGCAAGCTCGCTGACAGTTCTTTTAAGTCTTGCTGTGTCAAGAGAGGTGCCTGTTGAAAAGCATCTTTCTCTTGGAAGTCCTAGATGAACTCTTGCATAATTTGCAATAACATCGGCAGGGTTTGTTATTGACATAATGATGCCTTTGTAGTCAATAGGTCTGAGATTTTCAATAACATCCTTGAGCATAATTATTGAGTCGTCAAGCAAATCAAGCCTTGTCTGACCAGGCTTTCTCGGCATACCGATTGAAATTATTATAATATCCGCATCCTTGCAGTCATTGTAATCTCCAACTTTGATTTTTGTTGTAGAGCCTAAAAACAGGCAGGCGTCCGCAACGTCATAGCAGTTGCTTTTTGCTTTTTCAGTGTCCTTATCTATGAATACGATTTCGTCACAGGTGCCCTGAAAGCAAAGTGCCATTGCTACATGAGAGCCAACGTGACCTGCACCTATGATTACAACCTTTCTTTTTTCAAGCATGGTTTTACCTCCTGAAATATTACAGCTTTTATTATACATCTTATAATCAAAATTTCAATTTCTTTTTATAAAAATATGTACATCGCAAAATTATGTGATATAATTAGATTAATAACGAAAAAGAGCAAATAAAGAAAATGAAAGAGAAAAAGAAATCAACTTACAGAAAAATTGAATATGGCAGAAAAGAAAGCTTTTACCTAATTGTCAGGGGACTTGAAGTGGGAATAGTCGCCGGACTAACTGCCGTTCTTTACAGATATGCTTTATCATTTGCAGAATCGGGACTTATGAAGGTTCTTGATTTTGTGAAGGGTAATCCTGTTAGAATTGCAGGATGGTTTATACTTTTGGCGGTTATAGGCGTATTTATCTCGTTTCTTAACAAATGGGAGCCTATGGCGTCAGGCTCGGGAATACCACAGGTCAACGGAGAAATAAAAGGAAATTTCAATCCTAAATGGTATAGGATTATTTTATGGAAATTTGTGGGTGGTACTGCCTCTGTATTTTCGGGATTGTCACTTGGCAGAGAGGGTCCCAGTGTTCAGCTTGGCGGTATGGCGGCAAAGGGTGTGGCAAGACTGACAAAGGCAGACAGAACCACTGAGCTTCGTATGATAAGCTGTGGTGCAGGAGCAGGAATGTCTGCGGCATTTAATGCACCGCTTACTGGCATTATGTTTGTCCTTGAGGAAATTCACCGCACCTTTGACAGAAGTATTCTTTGCATGGGAATAGTTGCCACTATAACTGCGGATTTCATTTCAAAGCTTTTCTTCGGTCAAAGCACTACATTTAACTACGATACGGTTAATTTTCCGTTGCGTTATTATTGGCTGCTGCTTCTTATTGGAGTAATTCTCGGTGTAAGCGGAGCGGCATATAATGTAATAATGGTTAAGGCACAGGATATTTACAAAAGCATTAAGGTTGTACCAAACTATATAAAAATGTCGTTAGTGTTTCTTATAAGCGGAGCTGTGGGACTTGTGTTTCCTCAGATTTTGTGCGGCGGTCATGCTATGTCGGAAATGCTTTTGAAGGAGCATCCGTCAATAGCATATATGATTGTTTTGCTTGTGTGCAAATTTCTTTTCGGAGTAATCAGCTTTGCCTGCGGCGCTCCCGGAGGAACACTTTATCCTCTTTGCGTGCTTGGTGCTTATATAGGTGCAATTTTCGGTGCGGCATCAATAAATATTCTTGATTTAGGTCCTGAGTTTTACGAGGAATTTGTTGTAATCGGTATGGCAGGCTTTTTCTCCTCAATCGTCAGAAGTCCTATTACAAGTATTGTTCTTGTTTATGAGCTTACGGGAAATATGAATAATATTTTGCCTTTGGCAACGGTTAGCCTTATTAGCTATGCTGTTGCAAATCTTATAGGCGTGGAGCCGTTTTATGAAATGCTTTTAGGCAGAATTTTGAAGAATAACAGCGAAAGTCCGAAATTCCAGCCTAAGGACGAAAAAGTACTGCGTGAATTTGTAGTGCCTGTGGGCAGTCCTGTTGACAGAAAATGTATAAGTGATGTTGATTGGGGCAAGCATTGCCTTGTTGTCAGCGTTGAGAGAAACGGCGTTTCCATAACACCAAAGGGTGATACGGTTATCAAAGAGGGTGACGAGATTGTTATGCTGATAAGTCAGCGTCGTTTTTCAAGAGATAATGAAAGAATTGATAGATTGATAAACGGTTGAGTAAATATTGACTGTAAAAAAAGGGGGAAGTTTTTATGGAAAGACAATGGTACAAAGGTGACACACATTTACACACAATACTCAGTGACGGTCATTTTACGAAAGGTCAGCTTGTTGAAAAATGCAAGGAAAAGGGTCTTGATTTTATGATTATCACAGACCACAATAATAATTCTATTGACCATAGCTATTTTGACGGTGATATGCTTGTAATTCAGGGACAGGAGCTTACAGAGCATCCCGGCCACGTTAATGTTTGGGGAAAGGCAGTTCCCGACGAGCCGTCATTTGTATTGAGAACAGCAGAGGACTATGCAGAGGTTATTCAGAGATGTAAGGACGCAGGTGCTACTGTTTCGGTAAATCATCCGTTTTGTTCAAATTGTCCGTTTCGTCTTAATCTTGAGGATTATCCTTTTGACTGTGTTGAGGTTTGGAATACAATCCAGCATAGTGATAATATGAAAAACAGAGATTGGTGGGTTAGCCAGCTTCTTCAAGGCAAGCATATCGGTGCAGTAGGTGGCTCTGACTATCATAGCGATGTGGCAGGTATTCCCCTTCTTGCTATGCCGACAACTATTGTTCATGCTGAAAGCAAAACCGAAGAGGATATCCTTCAGGCTATGAGAGAGGGCAGAAGTGTTATTACAAATACGCCGAACTCCTCTATGATTTACCTTACCTGCGGTGATGCGAATATCGGTGACACTGTTAAGTTTTCTGATAATCAAAAGGCAGAGCTTACTGTCACAAAGTTTAAAATGGGCCATAAGATTACGGTTTATAATAACGAAAAGGTTATTTTTGAGCAAATTGCAACAAAAAATACAGAAACATTTATGACAACAGTTGATATTGAAGAACCCGGTTTTATCCGTGCCGAGATTACATATAAGTTCAGCCCTGTTGTTAAAGAAATTTATAAAATCATTGAAAGCAAAATTTTAAAGGGTGACGGCAGTGTGCCTGATTTTATTTGGGCATTTACCAATCCGATTTGGATTGAGAGATAGAATGAAAAAGGAAGGCAAATGCCTTCCTTTTTGTGTTATAAATTAGTATTTGGCAGGCTGAGCCTGCACGCAGACGAGAAGATAGGTAGTGTAATAATGAACACCTTTTCCCGACAATGAATAGTTTTAAAAGTTAGGGTTTGTCGAAGAGTTGTTGAATGAAACGACCGTAGGGGCGACCATTGGTC
>JBJFGE010000038.1:0-42819 GCA_051892435.1 Eubacterium sp. | reverse complement strand
GGTCTTCGCCGACATCTTTTTTAAACCTCGTATCTCACGATACGAGGTTTTTTCTTGCTTTTATATAATTACTATGATAATATCATTTTATAAATAAATGTGGAGAGTTATTATGATAAAAGCAGTTATTTTTGGTATGTATGAAACTTTGATTACACAGTACAACAATCCTCAATATTTCGGCAGACATATTGCAAAGGATGCTGACATAGAAGAATCTGTTTTTATGAAAACTTGGGAAATTACCGAATATGATAAAACAATCGGCAAAATGACTTTTGAAGATGCTGTTTCCAAAATTCTTAAAGAAAATTACCGCTATTCTGAAGAATTATTAAATAAAATATCTGATAAAAGAAAGTCGGCAAAAAGAGATAATTTCAATCATCTTAATGAACAAATCATTCCTCTTTTGAAAGAATTAAAGAAAAGAGAAATTAAAATCGGAATTATAACTAATTGTTATTCAGAGGAGGTTGAGGTTATAAGAAATAGCTGTTTGTTTAAGTATTTTGACGTTGTATGCTTTTCTTATGAGGAAGGTATCAAAAAGCCTAATGAGGCTATTTATAATTTGTGTTTAGAGAGATTAAATTTAAATGCTGATGAATGTTTATATGTTGGTGACGGCGGATGCTGTGAGCTTGAAGGTGCTGAAAATGTTGGAATGACGGCAGTGCAGGCAGTTTGGTATATAAAAAATATTCCGTCTTATAAGGAACAGATGAATGAAAAATATATTCAGGCAGAAATGCCGTTAGATATATTGAAATATCGTCTTTAAAATTCAATTATAAATCTTGACAAACAAAGCTTTATGTGCTATTTTTAATAAACAAATCGGTTGAGACCGAGAAATACACTGTCAACATTCCGAACACAGTGGCGTAGGTAAAAAATCTTACTTGCCCAATGTGTTCGGTTTTTTTACCTAAATTTATTTTAGGAGGGACAGTATGTCGAATTTTAAGTACAAAAAAATTATTGTAATCGGGTGTTCAGGTGCTGGAAAAAGCACATTTTCAAGAAAGCTTGCAGAGATTGTAAACACACCTCTATATAATCTTGACACGTTTTACTGGAAGGCTGATGCAACCCATATTACCCGCAGTGAGCTTATTGAAAAGCAGAATGAGATATTTAAAACAGAATCTTGGATAATTGACGGAAATTTCAGAAACACTCTTGAGCTTCGTTTTGAGCAAGCAGAACTGATTTATTTTCTTGATTTTCCTAAAGAAATTTGCATCGATGGAGTAAAAAACAGAAAAATCAGAGATGAAATACCCTGTGTTTTGCCTGTGAATGATGAACTGATTGGCTTTATAAACAATTTTGAAAAAGATGTTAAACCCATTATTCTAAATTTGATTAAAAAATATTCGGACAAAAAAGTGATAACCTTTCATTCACGACGTGAGGCAGACGAATATTTGGAAAAGTTGAAAACGGAAAAATTATTAGGAAAAAATGTAACAGTTATAATTGACAGACCTCTTGGCAGTGTACATCCAAAGCATAAGGATTTGATTTATCCTGTTAATTATGGTTATATTGAGGGAATAATTGCTCCTGACGGTGAGGAGCAGGACGCATATGTTATTGGTGTAAGTGAATCTCTAAAGCAATTCACAGGAAAGGTTATAGCAATAATTCATAGATTTAATGATATTGAGGATAAGCTCGTTGTTGCGGATGAAAACAGTAATTTTACTAATGAGGACATAAAAAATCAAGTTTTGTTTCAGGAAAAGTATTTTGATTTTGAAATAATAGTGTAAAATTATTTCTTGACAAATTTTAACTGTTATGTTATTGTGAGAAAAAGTTGAGGTACAAAAATATGATTAATTTTAGCTCAAAATCTTATATGAACCCACAGCAGCCTATGTATTATACATGGGCTTATTTGTCTTGCGTTCATAGAGGTTTGATGAGTTAATATTATTTTTACAAATTTTAAACCGCTGATGAACGTATAGTTTGTCAGCGGTTTTTTCTATGGAGGAAATTATGGTAGAATTGAGAGAAATTAAACAAGGGGAACTGATATTAGCTCTTATTCAGCATCGAAAGGGATTCATGCCTATATTTTTAAAATACAGAGATAAAATTAATCCTGTGTTTAGAAATCATATTGATTTTATAAAGTATTATAAAAGTCCGAAGCTTACAATGCTATGGATTGTTTTTGACGGTAAAAAGGTAGGACAAATATGGATAAAAACATGTGATGAATATGCATCAGTAGCAAGAATATTTGTCCTTAAAAAGTGGCAAAACAGAGGCATTGCCCAACAGGCTATCAGTCAATCTGAAAGAATATTTTATTCAAACAATTTATGGAAGCTTGAAACTATAATGCAGGAAAAGAAAAACTGCTATCTGTATGAAAAAATGGGGTATGAACAAACAGGTCAACAGAAAAAGGTAAATAACAGAATGACACTAATCTATTATGAAAAGAGGAAAAAGAAATGAATGAGATAATTGAATATTATAATAATTATGACGAGGACGGAAGACTGAAAAGAAAAAGTCATTTGCCGGAATATCTAATAACTATGAGATATATTGAAAAATATTTAACGCCTAATTCAAAAATACTTGAAATCGGTGCAGGTACAGGCAGATATTCGGTAACACTTGCGGATAAAGGCTATGATGTAACTGCTGTGGAGCTTGTACCACATAACATTGAGATAATGAAAAAGAAGGTTAAGCCTAATCATAACATCAAAATTTACGAAGGCAATGCCTGTGATTTGTCATTTTTAGGCAGTGATACATACGATATTGTTCTACTGCTTGGACCTATGTATCATTTGTTTAATAATGAAGATAAGCATAAGGCAGTCAGCGAGGCAATTAGAGTATCCAAAAATGGCGGTGTAATTTTCGTCTCATACGTCAATAACGATACAACTATGTATAAAATGTTTTACAAAAAAAGGATACTTGATTATCTTGATAAAGGCTTAATCAGGGAAGACTATCACGCTATTTCAACTGAAAATGAGATTTTTGAACTGTACAGAAAGCCTGATATTGACGAGCTTATGAAAAGCTATAATGTCACAAGGCTGCATTTTGTGGGCGTTGATATGCTGTCATATTTATTCAACAATAAGCTAGACAGACTTAATAAAAGAGAATTTGAGGAGTATATGAAATTTCTGTCAACAATATGCGAGAGGGAAGATTTAGTAGGCTTTTCAATTCATATGCTCGATATATTCAGAAAGGATTAGTTATGAGTAATTTGGTTTATATAACAGGTGCTCCGAGATGCGGAAAAACTACACTTACAAATCATATTGCAAATGAGAATACCTCAATTTTGAGCCTTGACTCTTTATCAAAATCGGTTAGGGGAGCGTTCACTGATTTTCAGCTTTATGATGGTGATGTTCTCATTCAGCCTAATGTAAACAATGATATTTTTTTGAAATTAGTAATGATATATTGCTCGACCTTCTTTAATGACTATCCAAATAAGACCTTGATAGTTGAGGGTTGTCATTTTACACCAAAGGAGTTCGAAACAGTATTTCCAAAAGCAAAAATAATTTGTGTAGGTTTAGTCTCAATTGATGAAATTATCTCTTCAA
This sequence comes from Eubacterium sp., assembly GCA_051892435.1. Taxonomy (GTDB): domain Bacteria; phylum Bacillota; class Clostridia; order Oscillospirales; family Acutalibacteraceae; genus Eubacterium_R. The sequence goes on along the minus strand of JBJFGE010000038.1, from coordinate 39,208 downwards.
TTAATAGTAGTGAGTGGATGTCCGATCTTCCTGAAAAAACAAAGATTGAATACGCAGAAAAAATCAGACACTATTCAAAAGCTATGAAAAAATACACTGCAAAAAACTATCGCTATTTTGAAAGAAACGAAATTGATTATGGTGTTATCTGTCGTTTGAATTAATTTTTATAATTATTATTTACTTTTGAAAAGAGGTTTAAATTATGTTAAGTAACAAGAATATTGATAACGGAAAAGCTTTTGATTGGGGACTTACAAGCAGTGCATATGCAAGGTACAGAGATATTTACCCAAAAGAGCTTTATAACAGATTGCGTGAATTAGGGGTTGCTGTTGATGGTAGCTCGTGGCTTGATATTGGCACTGGTACAGGAGTTTTGCCACAAAATTTATATAACAAAAATGCGAGTATAACCGCTGTGGATATTACAGAGGAGCAGATTAATTTTGCTCGTTTAAAGGCTAAAGAAAATGGCTGGAATATAAACTATATTGTTTCTCCTGCCGAAAATACAAATTTGCCGGATAATAGCTTTGACACAATTACTGCAGCTCAGTGCTTCTGGTATCTTGACCGTGATAAAATGATTTCGGAAATTCAAAGAATGATTAAGCCTAACGGTAAATTCATTAAGGTTTATTTGACATATACTTTAGAAGATGAAATTGCATCTAAAAGTCACTCGCTTGTAAAGGAAATGAATAAAAGCTGGACTCCTGGTGCAAGTGGTTCAAAGGATATGTTTGACGATTTGTTTGAGGGCAGGGTCACCGAATCGTTTTATTGTGATATACCCTTTACTCGTGAAAGCTGGCACGGACGAATGTGTGCCTGCAGAGGTTCGTTAGCATCAATGGATAAGTCTACATTTTTGATGTGGGAGGAAAAGCACAAAGAATTTCTCTCAAAATGTCCCGAAGAATTTACTATTAGACACAAGCTATACATAAGCTACTTTAATTTAAAATAAGCAGAAAAATGAACAATATTATTTGATATGGCATTGATAAAAGCATTAAAAAAGACCTCCGTAATGGAGGTCTTAAACTATATATTTAATTTCTTTCAGGTGATTTATAAAGATGAATTCTGCCTGTATCGTTAAATGCTTTTAAGGTCATAACGCAAATCGGAACGATAAACATACCCATAAAGCCAAAGAGCTTCAGTCCGAAGTACAAGCCTGCAAGAGTTACAAGCGGATGAACTCCGAGAGAATTGCCCATAATTTTAGGTTCAATATACTGTCTGATGACAGTAATAATTGCATACATTACGATAAGTCCAACTGCTTGACCGGTATTTCCAGCAATAAGACTGATTAATGCCCAAGGGATAAGAATTCCGCCTGAGCCGGCGACAGGTAAAATATCAAAAATCGCAATACATATCGCAATAACAAAGGTGAAATTGTTATTCATTACACCTATAAGATTGAGAATTGAGAAGCCTAAGAAAAGCTCACAGAATGTAATAAACATTATAATTCCGTATGCTCTAAGCATTTTCAGGATTGTTTTTGAAAACACCTGCTTAACTTCGCTTAACAGATTTTTGTGGTTATCAGGAAGCTGAAGCTTTATGAAATTAACAATTCTTCTGTAATCCTTTGTAAAGAAAATCCAAGCGATAATTCCGATAACAACTGCAATGAGGATAGACGGTACATTTTTTGCAACATTATAAATTCCTGTAATACTGCTTGTGATACCGTTTGTAATTGACTGTGTATTTATTCCTAAAGCAGATAAATCAAAATCGTTGATGAAATTGCCGAAAAATTCAGTTACCTTATCGGAAACTGTGGTGTAAATACCGTCAGGTAAAAATTTGAGAAAATTCAAAAGCTCTCTTTCAAGAGTAACAAGAAAAGCAGGCAGATCGTTTAACTGATCGGCAATGTAAGAAACAAAGCTTCCTACCTCTCTGACAATAGCTCCGACAATCAGCCCGATAGGAATAAGAATAATTGCTATAACAAACAGTACAAGTAAAATTGACCAAAGCGTATGACATTTATTTTTGGTTTTCTTATCAAGCCAGCGCAAGGGACGCTGAAGTAAAACGGCAAAGAAAAATGAAAGCAGAAAAGGAGCCGCAACCCCAAAACAATATTTAAAAAACAGATAAACAAGAGCAAGAATAACAACTGTGTACGCAATATTTATAAGCGTTGCCCTTCTTTTTTCAACCTTGCTGTTCATAACAACATAACTTCCTTTGCAAAACTTTGGTTATTTTATACATTATTTTAATTCAATGTGCAATATTAATCAAGTAATTTTAATAGAATTAATAAAATTTTTTGATTTATACTTGATATATGGATTCTTTTTTGTTAATATAAGTAAAGTGTTTCTCACAGCAAAACAACTGTATGCGAGCGGAGGACAATTCGATGGATAAGATTAAATATTATCTTGTTAATTCCAGCATTCTTCCCGAAGTATTTCCAAAGGTAATTACAGCTAAAAATCTTTTGGCGTCGGGAGAAGCAGCTTCTGTCAGTCAGGCAGTGAGAATGGCGGGTATTTCAAGAAGTGCATACTATAAATATAAGGATGCAATATTTGAATATAACACTCAGGACAGTGATGAAACTGCAACAATTAATGCTAAATTAAAGGATAACGCAGGTGTTCTTTCTGCACTTATGAGTGAGATTTATAAGGCCGGAGCAAATGTGCTTTCTGTTAATCAAAGCGTACCCGTAAATTCAGTAGCGGATGTTTCAGTTACCGTCAGAATTGCCGAAATGAATATTTCTTCTGACGAGCTTGTTAATTCAATAAAGGTTATAGACGGTGTCACTGCCGTGTCTTTATCATAGGAGGTATATAATATGAAGGTTGCCGTAATGGGATACGGAACAGTTGGTTCCGGTGTTGTTGAGGTAATTGAAAAGCACAGTAATTCTATTCCAAATAAAACCGGTGGAAAATCACTTGAGGTTGCACGTATTCTTGATTTACGTGATTTTCCCGATGATCCACATAAGGATTTATTTACAAAGGATTTTAACGATATTTTAAATGATAACGAAATCAAAATTGTTGCAGAAACAATGGGCGGTGTAAATCCTGCCTTTGATTTCACAATGAAGCTTCTTAAAGCAGGTAAGAGTGTCGTTACATCTAATAAGGAGCTTGTTGCTCAAAGAGGTCTTGAGCTTCTTCAAGTTGCTGAGGAGAATGGTGCAAACTATCTTTTTGAGGCATCAGTTGGTGGTGGTATTCCTATTATTCGTCCTCTTACACAGTGTCTTGCAGCTAATAATATTGAGGGTATTGCGGGTATTTTAAATGGCACAACAAACTTCATTCTTACAATGATGATTGAAGAGGGAATGTCCTTTGATGAGGCTCTCAAAATCGCTCAGGAAAAGGGCTATGCTGAGAAAGACCCTACAGCAGATATTGAAGGTCACGATGCCTGTCGTAAGGTTTGCATCCTTGCCTCTCTTGCTTTTGGCAAGCACGTTTATCCTAATCAGGTGGAAACAGAGGGTATCACCAATATTACTCTTGAGGATGTTTCATATATTAATTCAGCAGGCGGTGTAATTAAACTTTTAGGTCAGGTAGTTTATATTAATGATGATGAAATTGCTGCTTTTGTCAGTCCTGCAGTTGTATATAACGGTTCTCAGCTTGCATCTGTTAAGGATGTTTTCAATGCGATTCTTGTAAGAGGCGATGCAGTAGGCGATGTTTGCTTCTACGGTCCGGGTGCCGGAAAGCTTCCTACCGCTTCAGCAGTTGTTGCAGATATTATTGACTGTGCTAAGCATACCGAGAGAAAGAAAATCTTTGGTTGGGGCGAAGGCTCAGAGGACTACGTCGTTGACTATAAGAGCAGTATTGAAATGCCGTTCTACGTTAGAGCAAAAGCAAGCTGTACTAAAATCAACTCGGTTTTTGATGAGGTAAAATATCTTTCAAGACAGGGTCAACCTTCAGACGAGGTTGCATTCATCACAGATATAATGACCGAGAATGAGCTTAATGAAAAGCTTTCGGGAATTGATGTTATCAATACAATAAAAGTTACAAACTATTAATCGGAGGATTACAGACATATGGGACTTATTGTTCAAAAGTTTGGCGGATCGTCAGTAGCAGACGCCCAGCGAGTTATGAATGTTGCACGTATCGTAACTGATACTTATAAGCAGGGCAATGATGTTGTTGTAGTTGTTTCCGCACAGGGGGACACAACTGACGACTTAATCGAAAAAGCAAATGAAATCAATCCAAAAGCTGCAAAGAGAGAAATGGACCAGCTCCTTACAGCAGGCGAGCAGATTTCTATTTCACTTCTTGCAATGGCCATTGAAAGCTTAGGCTATCCCGTTATCAGCCTCTTAGGCTGGCAGGCAGGATTTAATACAAATTCTATTTACGGCTCTGCAAGAATAAAGAATATTAAGCCTAACAGACTTCAGGCAGAAATTGCAAAGCGTAATATCGTTGTTGTCGCAGGCTTTCAGGGTATTAACCGTTATGATGACTTAACAACTCTCGGTAGAGGCGGTTCAGATACATCTGCTGTTGCTATTGCGGCAGCTCTTAAAGCTGATAAATGCCAGATTTTTACTGATGTTGAGGGCGTTTATACAGCAGACCCAAGAAAAGTTGACAATGCTAAAAAGCTTAAAGAAATAACATACGATGAAATGCTTGAGCTTGCAACTCTTGGTGCTCAAGTGCTTAATAATCGTTCTGTAGAAATGGCTAAAAAATACGGAGTAGAGCTTGAGGTTCTCTCATCACTTAACCCAATTCCGGGTACAATCGTTAAGGAGGTAGCAAAAATGGAAAAAATGTTAATCAGAGGTGTAACAAAGGATAAGGATGTTGCACTTGTTTCAATATTAAACTTACAGGATACACCCGGTATCGCATTCAAGATTTTTTCAAAGCTTTCATCAAAGAATATCAATGTTGATATTATTCTTCAGTCCTTTGGACGTGACGGCACAAAGGATATCGTTTTCACAGTAAGCAAGGATAACGGTCCTATTGCAGTTGAGCTTCTTGAGGGTATGCTTGACGATTGTAAGATTGTTTGCAACACAGAGGTTGCAAAGGTTTCAATTGTTGGTGCAGGTATGGAGTCTCATCCGGGAACAGCATCAAAAATGTTTGAGGCACTTTATGAGAGTAACATTAATATTCAGATGATTTCAACTTCTGAAATTAAGATTTCTGTTATTATTGACGCTGAGTCAGCTGATAGAGCAGTTGCAGCAGTTCATAAAGCTTTTATACCAAATGACTGATTTTATTTATAAAAATAACCTGTTGAAAATTCAACAGGTTATTTTTTATTCAAATATTGAATTAATAAGAATTTCATAAACCTTGGCAGGATGGGTTTGAAATTTATCCCTAATAACCTCAGCCTGTGCTTCAGTCGGTACATACAGGGAGAGCACCATAAAATCAGAATTTTTATCACTTACGTGCATAGTCACCTTGAATCCATTATCTTCCTTTGTGATTTCAGTTCTGTTTTCTTTTTTATTAATTTCATATTTTACTGTTTTTCTTACAAGCTCAACAGCCTTTTCTCTTATCGTTATAGGAAGATCATTTTCAACTATGTCAACTGAATATCTGCAATCTTTACTTATGTGAAGATATCCTTTTTCATCCTCTGAAAAATTTCCCATTTTTATCATTTTGCTGATTGCGTTTGATATTTCAAAATAATTTGCAATTTTTCCTTCAACAAGAGAATCGATAATATTTTTTGCCGTAATTTTTTCGTTACAGTTGGCAAGAATATAACAGGATAGAATTTCAATAGATGTGCTCGACCTTAAACCGCCGTCCTCAATTCCTGCGGTAAAAGCGTCGAATTGCAGCGCTGGATTAAATTCTTTATCCATTTGATATCACCTTCTTCGGAAAAATATATTAACATATTTTTATCTCACTTGCAATAAAAGATTATTTATGTTATAAATATCTTAAAGATTTTAAATGATGTTTAAAGGAGATTATACTATGGAAATCACAAAAGAGTCAATAATCGGAGACGTACTTGATAAATATCCGGATACAGCACCTCTCTTTCTTGAGATTGGTATGCACTGTCTTGGATGTCCTGCATCAAGAGGCGAATCAATCGCAGATGCTTGCATAGTTCATGGAACAGATGCTGATGACCTTGTTGAAAAGCTTAATGCTCATATCGGTGCCTGATGCAGAAACTGTCAATAAGACTATCCACAGTAGCAGCTCTTGTTAAACAGGATGCTGCTATTGCTGATATTGGAACTGACCACGGCTATATTCCTGTTTATCTTGCAGAGAAAAAGATTATAAAAAGTGCCGTTGCTTCAGACATAAATGAAGGTCCTTTGAATTCCTGCATATCTCTTGTGAAAGAAAAGGAACTTGAAAATATAATAAAAACTAGATTATCAAACGGTCTTGACAGCCTTGATGAAAAAGATTTTGATACGATTATTATTGCAGGAATGGGCGGTGAGCTTATTGCTGACATCCTATCTCGTCACAGCTTTGTTGAGAAAAAGCACATTATTCTTCAGCCTATGACTCATCCCGAAGTGGCAAGGAAATTTTTGTTTGATAACGGTTTTGAAATTCAAAATGATATCATAGTTAAAGACGGCAAGCATTATTATTCTGTTTTTGATGCTTATTTCACAGGAAATGTAGCCGAAAAAAGCAAAGTTGATTATTACCTTGGTAATATAACTGATTTTAACAATAAAGAATATTTCCAGCATCTGCTGAACTATTTTAAAAACAAATCAAAGTCAGGCGAAGATTATTCTGATATAATTTCTGCATTGGAGAAAATTGTATGACTACAGTAAAAGATATATATAACTACATAGATAAAATTGCACCATATGATAATGCTGAGCCTTGGGATAATACAGGCTTTCTTGTAGGCAGTATGGATAAAGAGGTTAAAAAGGTGGTTATGAGCCTTGATGCATGCAAGCAGGCAGTGGCTTATTCAAAAAGTATAGGTGCTAAATTGCTTTTAACACATCATCCAATAATTTTTAATCCACTTAAAAGGATTGACTCAGATACGGCAATATACGAGCTTATCAACTGCGACATTGCATCTATCAGTGCACATACATCCTTTGACAAAGCGGTCGGAGGTATAAATGACAATCTTGCAAAGCTTCTTTGTCTTAAAAATGCAAGGCATATTGAAGGTTCTATGCTCGTTGTAGGTGAATTAGAAGAAGAAATGAGCATTGACGATTTTGCTGTTTATGTTGCAGAAATTCTCGGTACTCATGGGCTTAGATATACTGATACTGAAAAAGTTATCAAGAGAGTTGCAGTTGGTGGCGGAGACTGCAGTGAGTATATGGCAGATGCTATGGAGAATGCCGATTGCTTTGTAACAGGTGAGATTAAATATCACGAAATGCTTGATGCATATGAAAATGACTATGCAGTAATTTCTGCAGGTCACTTTGAAACGGAGAATGTTCCGTTTTTAATGCTTAAAGAAAGACTTGAGCAGGAATTTCCGGATGTCGAATTTTTAATTGCACCTGTTGAAAATCCTGTTTCTGAAATATAATTATGGCACTTGATGGAATATTTTTATATCATCTAAAAAATGAAATAGCCTCCTTTGCAGTTGACAGCAGAGTCGATAAAATACATCAGCCATCGAGAGATGAAATTGTAATTTCTTTGCGTTCGAGAGAAGGCAGTAAAAAGCTTTTGATGTCCTGTAATGCAGATTCGGCAAGAATACATTTTACTGAATTTGCCCCCGAAAACCCTCCAAAGCCTCCTATGTTTTGTCTTATGCTCAGAAAAAGACTTACAGGTGCCTGGATAACATCTATTGAGCAGGATAATCTTGAACGAATTTTAAGAATAAATTTCAGTGGTACTGATGAGCTTGGAGACAAAACAAGCTATGCCCTCATTATAGAGATTATGGGCAAGTATTCTAATATTATATTTGTTGACAGCGAAAATAAAATTATTGACTCTTTAAAAAGAGTTGATGAAAGCAAATCTCAGGTTAGAGAGATTTTACCCGGTGTAACTTATGTTTCTCCACCTGCACAGGATAAGCTGAATATTTTTACTGACGATATTTCTATTATTAAAGAAAAAATAGCAAGCAGTAATAAGGGTATTTATAAAGCGTTTTTAGAAACAGTTAAGGGTGTTTCTCCGATAGTTTGCAGAGAGATTGAAAATGGACTTTCTGTTGAAGAATTTAAGAAAATGGCTGAAAATCCTGTTCCTACTGTTGTTATTGTTGAGACACCTAAGGATTTTACTTTTATTGATGTTAAGCAATACGGAAGCATTGGTGAAATCAGAGAATATGAAAGCTTTTCAAAGCTTCTTGACTTTTTCTTCTATGAAAAGGTTCGTTTAATGAGAATTAAGGCTCGTTCATCTGAGCTTTTTAAAGCTCTCGGAACATTGCAGGAAAGAGCTGTCAGAAAAGCCATAAACCGTCAAAACGAGCTTGAGGACTGCAAGGACAAGGATACCTATAAGCTTTTTGGCGACCTGATAAGTTCTAATCAGTACAGGCTTGAAAAGGGTGCTCCGTATTATGACCTGGAAAACTATTATGATGATAATAAAATTATCAGAATTCCTGCTGACGTTACGTTGACACCGTCCCAAAATTCCCAAAAATATTATAAGGAATACAGGAAAAAACAGATTGCCGAAAGCAAACTAAATGATTTTATTTCTCAGGCAAAGGCTGAGGCTGAGTATTTTGATTCTGTAATTGATGAGCTGTCTAGGGCAAAAACCGACAGTGAGATATCGGAGATTAAAGAAGAGCTTGCAGCAGGCGGGTACATTAAAAAAAGTCAAAATAAGAATAAAAATACTAAAGAATTAAAACCAATGCGGTTTAGAACAAGAGACGGTTTTAATGTTTTAGTGGGCAGAAATAATTTAATGAATGATAAGCTGACATTAAAGACTGCTAAGAACTATGATACTTGGTTTCATGTACAGGATACGGCAGGAAGTCATGTTATATGCGAAACATCTGGTGCAGAAATTTCTGATATTGCCATTCACGATTGTGCAGTTATAGCTGCATATTTCAGCAAGGCAAGAGAGTCATCAAATGTTGCGGTTGATTACACGCTTGTAAAAAATGTTAAAAAGCCAAACGGTGCAAAGCCCGGTTATGTTATCTATGACCCATATAAAACTGAGTTTGTAACACCTACATTTGAGGAAACGGAGGAGCTAAAAAATGAGTAATGTTGCAGTAATTTTGGCAGCCGGCAGTGGCACAAGAATGAAAAGCGAAAAAAGCAAATTACTACTTGGAATAAATGGAAAAACAGTAATTGAAAGAACAGTCGAAACGTTTTCAAAAATCAGTGCTATTGATGAAATTATTGTTGTTATCCGTGAAAGTGACCTTGACGAATTCGAAAAGTATCTTTCTGGGTATGAGCTTTCATATTGCTTTGGCGGTGCTACAAGGCAGGAAAGTGTTATGAACGCAGTTGAAACTATTGATGAATGTGACTTAATCATAATTCACGATGGTGCAAGACCTCTTGTTACCGAAAAGGAAATAACCGAAACAATAAATAAGGCAAAGGAAACAGGTGCTGCCGCAGTCGGTGTAACTCCCAAGGATACTATAAAAATAGTAGATGAGAATTTGCAGATTGTTGGAACTCCCGACAGGTCTAATTTAATTTCAATCAGAACTCCTCAGGTATTTTATTTTTCTGATTATCTCAAAGCTGTGGAGCTTGCCAAGGAACAGGGTAAGGATTTTACTGATGACTGCAGACTTGTTGAAAATCTCGGCAAAAAAGTTAATGTGGTTATCGGCGAATATACTAATATTAAGATAACTACTCCGGAGGATATTCCCATGGCTGAAAGTATTTTAAAAATGAGAGGTGAGCAGTAATGAGAATAGGTCATGGCTATGATGTACATAAGCTTGTACAGGGCAGGAGATGTATAATCGGCGGTGTTGATATACCGAGTGAGTTAGGACTTTTAGGTCACAGTGATGCAGATGTTCTCCTTCACGCAATATCAGATGCAATTTTAGGTGCTGCCGCAATGGGTGACATAGGACATCTTTTTCCCGATACTGACGATAAATGGAAGGGTGCAGACAGCCTGAAGCTTCTTGAAGAGGTAGTAAGACAGGTTTATGATAGAGGCTATTTAATTGTCAATATTGACTCAACTATTCTTGCACAGTCTCCTAAAATGGCGCCTTATATTGAAGCAATGAGAAAAAACATTGCCAAAGCCTGCAATATTGATTTTGACTTTGTATCAGTTAAAGCAACTACAGAAGAGGGCTTAGGCTTTACAGGTGCAAAGGAGGGTATTGCCGCCCACGCAGTTTGCTTAATTGAAAAGAAATGAGAAGTATATTTAACTTTTTTGACCGATGACATCATCGGTCATTTTTTTGTCATATATTAAATTTTAATTGCATAGTAATTGTTAGAAACTGAAAAGGAGATTCTTTATGGAGCTATGCAAAGAATACAAATCAATGAATTGTAATGAAAAGACGGAGCAAATAAGAGAAAGCTTTGACGTTGATTATCAGCTTAATCTTCCTCAATATCTTGAAGATATAGAAAAACTGATAAAATGCTGTGTTAAAAATGTTGTGTGTGACTATGAGTTTACCGGTAGCGGAATTAAAATTTTCGGTAAAAGCATTATCAGTATTTTGTATCTTGACAGTGAGGGGTGTCCGCTTTCCTGTGAATTTGAGGAGGAATTTGATAAATCCTTTGATTTGTCTGATTGTGAGTATTTCTATTTTGCCAATGTTGATGTTAAGACAAAATACTATAACCATAGACTTATTAATCAAAGAAGAATTGATGTGCATAGCTCTTTGGGAGTTTGCATTGATGTTTATTGTAAAAATCCATGTAAGTGCCTATCAAGCTGTAAGGATGCTTTTGTAAGAGAAATGAATATATCTTCACTTACCGATAAAAACGCAGGAATTTGCTCTGCAGAATTTGATGAGACTTTTCCTATAGTTAAGAATGAATATCAAATAAAAAATATAATTAACGCATTCGTTACATCTATAGTTGAAGACAAGAAAATTATCAAAGACAAAATGCTTGTAAAAATCAGAAATGAGATTACAGTAGTTTATGTAAATGAAAATAATTCTCTTGAAAAATGTTTGCATACCTTCTCTGTAAGCAAAATAATTGACACAGCTGAATGTGACGAAAATGATACCGCTTTTATTTCTTCAAAGGTGTCACAGCTTTATGTAAAAGCTAAAAGTGACTCAAATAATTTGCTTAATGATATTGAAGCTGTAGGTAAGATTTCAATATCATACAAAATTAATGCGATATCTGAAATGAGCTTTGTTTCTGACTCGTACATACCGCATCATAATGCAAGTGTGGAAAGTAAAAACATACAGTTAAAAAGTAATCCTGTGTTTTATTTTGATGACAAGACCTATGAAATAAGCATTGACTGCGACAAAAATGTAATTGAGATAGTCGATTTAAAGGTGGATTTTAATTCATTTAGAGTTGAAAAATCGGTTATGTATATTGAGACGGTTGTTTGTGCTGTTTATTATGATGATAGCTCACAGCTATGCTATCTTGAAAAAAGCAGTGAATTTTCGTTTACTCTCAACGATAAAGAGTTTGAAGGAGAAGGAATTGCTAATTTACAGTCATATGATTATGTAATTAAGAGTGCAGATAAAATTTCGCTTAGGCTTAATTTTGAATACAGTGCCTATCTTTACAGAAATGATACGGTGAGATACTTGACAGATATTGAGGATGACGGAGAAAAAACATCACTGAACACTCCTGAGCTTACCTTGTATTTTGCTAATAAAAATGAAAATGTTTGGGATATAGCCAAAAGCTTTTCAACGGCAATGCAGTTGATTATGGAAGAAAACGACCTGAAATCAGAAATTATTGATGACAGACGAGTATTGCTTGTTCCCGGAATGTGAGGTTAGATTATGTATAGTGACATTTATAACGATATATCCAAAAGAACAGGCGGAGACATTTATATCGGGGTTGTAGGACCTGTCAGAACAGGAAAATCAACCTTCATAAAGAGATTTATGGACACACTTGTTTTACCTAATATCAATGACAGCTTTGTTAAGGAGAGGGCACTTGATGAGCTTCCTCAATCCGCCGCAGGTAGAACGATTATGACAACAGAGCCAAAATTTATTCCTGAAGATGCAATAGAGCTTAATATGAGCGACAATATTAAAATGAGAGTACGTCTTATTGATTGCGTTGGATATATTGTTCCAAGCTCTGTTGGATATATCGAAGAGGATCAGCCGAGAATGGTTAGAACTCCTTGGTATGATGAGGAAATTCCTTTTAATATGGCAGCTGAAATAGGCACAAAAAAGGTTATTAGCGAGCATTCAACAATAGGCCTTGTAATTACAACTGACGGCTCAATCAGCTCAATTCCACGTGATGAATATGAGGAGGCTGAGGAAAGGGTAATCAATGAACTAAAAGAGCTTAATAAGCCATTTGTGGTGCTTATGAACTGCATTGAACCGAAATCTGCCTCGGTTATCAGTCTGTGCACATCTTTAACAGAAAAATATTCTGTTCCTGTTGTACCTGTAAACTGTCTTGAGTTGACTGAGGAAGAAATTTCAGATGTGCTGACTGATGTACTTTATGAATTTCCTGTGTCAAATGTTGGAATTAATTTCCCGTCATGGATAAACAGTCTTGAAAAAGATAATTATTTAAAATCTTCAATTTTCACATCAATAAGACAAAGTGCCGTAAATATAACAAATATAAGAAGTATTTCCGGCTTTGCAGATGCACTGAAAGAAAATGAGTATATTGAATCGGTGAGCATTAATTCCCTTGACCTTTCAACAGGTATGGTAAGCATTAAGCTATATATTGATAACACATATTTTTACAAGGTTCTTTCTGAAAACTGTAAGGTTGAGATAAAAAATGAAAAGGAGCTTATGTCTGTTTTTACAGAGCTTATTCAAATGAGACATAAGTATGAGCGATTTTCAAAGGCGTTAAGTGATGTGGAAGAGACCGGATACGGTATCGTAATGCCTGAAATGAACGAGCTTTCTCTCGGTGAGCCTGAAATTATGAAGCAAGGCGGTAGATACGGAGTTAAGCTAAAGGCAGAGGCACCTTCAATTCATATGATACGATGCAATACATTCACTGAGGTTGCACCGATTGTTGGCAGTGAAAGTCAAAGCCAGGAGCTTGTTATGTATCTTCTCAAGGAATTTGAGGAAAATCCGTCGGATATTTGGAATACAAATATTTTCGGAAAGTCTCTCCATGAGCTTGTCAGTGAGGGACTTAATAATAAGCTTTACCGTATGCCGATTGATGCAAGAAATAAGTTTAGAGAAACTATAGAAAGAGTAATAAATGAGGGATGTAACGGCTTAATCTGTATTATTTTGTAAAATTAAAAGACCGCACTATATTATTTGTGCGGTCTTTAAATATACTAAAGCTATTATGATTATATGAAAGAATATTTCGCCAGGCAGTCCTATCATAAATTTTTTGTGCAGGGTTTTATGATGAATAAGCCTCATTGTAATGTATTCGCATAATGCACCGCCTAAAAGTCCTATGATTAACAAAGTGCTTTCAGGTATTCGCCATTTGTTTTTTCTGGCCTTAAATTTATCTGCAATAGTTAGAAAAACAGATATAAGACTGATTGTGCAAAAATATATAACAGCGTATATCATTAAATTTTTTCCTTAAATTCTTTAAGCGTTTTTAAATCAAAGTTACCTATTGAAAGCTTTTCACCCTTCTTAAAGCTGTCACCCTTTGCTTCATCAACAGTAAAAACAGATGCACATTCGGGGCAGACAAGAAAGTAAACAGTATTGCAGTCAAGCAAAGTAATTTTCGGAGCAAGACGTCTTTCAAAGTTTGAAAATACGCCGAATTTTACCTCTTTTTTGCAATGAGGACATGTTAGTTCAACAGTTTCTCCTCTTGATTTTACTCTTAATGAATTTCCAAGTCTGTATTCCATTTCAATCACCACATTTATTTTACTATAAAAACAGGAAGTGTTCAAGTGTATAAAAAATTAATTTTGTCAATGTTGTCTATATTTTTGATTTTTGGACTTTTTGGTTGCTCAGTACCACGGAACAATGCTGAAAGCAAGGTTGAAAATACTGTTCAGCCACAGTATGTTAAATCTGTTTGGATCACATATTATGAGCTTTCATCAATGATAATTGATAAGTCTGAAGCTGAATTTAAAAAAGAAATCACAAAGGTGTTTAAAAAACTGTCATCAAAAGGATTTAACAGAGTAACCGTTCACGTCAGACCATATGCTGATGCATTCTACAAATCTTCATATTTCCCAATTAGTGCATACTGCTGTAACGTTCAGGGAGGCAGTATTGACTATGACCCGTTGGAAGTTATGATTAACGCTGCCCACAAGTATAAACTGTCATTTGAAGCGTGGATAAATCCATACAGAGTCAGTAGCGATAACGATTTTTCCAAGCTATGTGACAAAAATATTGCAGTAAAGTGGAAGGATACAGATGATTTAATTGTGCTCGACAATGGGATTTATTTTAACCCGGGAAGTAAAGAAGTAACTGAATTGATAGTAAACGGCGTAAAGGAAATAGCCGAAAACTACAATGTAGATTCTATATGCTTTGATGATTATTTTTATCCGTCAAAGGATGCTTCAATTGATGAAAATTTATATGAAGAATATAAAAATAACGGGGGAGATAAAAGTCTGCAGGACTGGAGAAGAGAAAATGTCAGCAATATGGTTGAGCAGGTTTACAAAACAGTAAAAAGCATCAACAGCAACATTACATTCGGTGTAAGCCCTGCTTCAAATATTGAAAATGATTATTCCTCACTATACGCTGATGTTGAAAAATGGTGTTCTCAAGAGGGATATGTTGATTATATATGTCCGCAAATTTATTTTGGATTTCAAAACGAAAATCAGCCCTTTATGAAAACCGTAAAAAAATGGTATACAACTGCTAAATGTGATTTATATATTGCTCTTCCTCTATACAAATCAGGAAAGGAAGATGAATTTGCAGGGGAGTCGGGTAAAGAGGAATTTGTTAAGAATAATAATATTGTTGCCAGACAGATAACATATCTTTCTAAGCTTGACGGTGTAAAGGGATATTATATTTTTTCTTACAGCTCAATTAAAGACAATGAAGAAACAAAGAATCTTTATTCAGCAATGCAGAATTCTCTGTCATAGAATTCTGTAATTGTAACATCTAATGCTTTTCCGATAATGTTATCACTGCTTTTATATCTTACCGGAATATAGCTTTTGGTGTAACCTTGATATGTGTTTCCTTCAACAAGGCTTTCAAAAAGAACTTCTTTTTTTTGACCGATAAGGGTAGACATATACGCATTTCTGATTTTTTCGGTTTCCTCAATCATTATTCCCGCACGGCGTTCCTTTTCATTTTTAGGAACGTCGTCTCCTTTTTTTGATGCAGCAGTACCTTCTCTTTCGCTGTAAGGAAAAACGTGAACCTTTTCAAAGGCTATTGATTTCACAAATTCCAGGCTGTTTTTGAAGTCTGACTCGGTTTCGCCGTTAAAGCCTACCATAACATCTGTTGTGATGCTTGTATCGTCAAAGGTATTTCTTAACTTATCAACAAGGGATTTGTATTCCGATGATGTATAGTGCCTGTTCATACTTTTGAGAGTTTTGTCACATCCGCTTTGTAAAGAAAGATGAAACTGCGGACAGAATTTTTTAATTTCGGAAAGTCTGTCAATAATATTATCAGTGATGTGATCCGGCTCAAGAGAACCAAGTCTTACTCTTTCAATTCCTTCGGTATCGGCACAGATTTTAACAGCGTCGACAATATCAAAATTATCTCCTTTTCCGTAAGCGGAAAGGTTAATACCTACAAGTACTATTTCTTTAATTCCGTTTTCTGCGAGATTTTTAATTTCGGTTTTTAAAATTTCAGGGTTCTTTGAGCGAACTCTGCCCCTTGATTTAGGAATTATACAATAACTGCAAAATCTGTCACAGCCGTCTTCAATTTTAACAAAGGCTCTTATTCTTTCGCTGAAATGATTTATTGAGCAATCTGCAAAAGCGTCACCGCTTTTATGCTCTTCAATTTTAATGAGACGCTTTTTATTTATGTTGTATTCATTGATTACTGATAAAATATCACCGTCATTTTTGTTTGAAATGACGATATCGGCTTCAATAAGATTTTCTGCATCCTTTGGAAACGCCTGAGGCATACAGCCTGTAAGAACAACAGTCGAATTAGGATGGGCCCTTTTGAATTTTCTAACATTCTGCCTTGTCTTTTGGTCGGCAGTTGCCGTAACAGTGCAGGAATTAATTATGTAATAGTCTGCTTCATCTTTACAGTTTACTATTTCAAATCCTGCATTTTTTAAAAGCTCTGCCATATATTCAGATTCATATTGGTTGACCTTACAGCCAAGTGTGTAGAATGCAGCTTTCATTTTTACCTCCGTGATATTTTGATTTAGTTATGTATTATACCAAAAAAATGTTATTAAAACAAGACACAGATACATAGTATTTATTAGGTGATTTATATGAAAAAAATAATAGTGTTTTTTATGACCTTTTCAATGCTTTTGGTAATGCCTGTACAGACTTATGCCAAAACAGATGCTACGCAGGAGATAAAGGCAAAATCAAGTATACTTATGTGTATGGATACAAAAGAAATTATTAAGGAAAACAACGCTTATGAGCATTTATCTCCTGCATCAGTAACCAAAATTATGTCAATACTTCTCATAATGGAAGCCGTAGATAGCGGAAAAATCAGTCTCAACGATATGGTAACAGCAAGTGAAAATGCAGTATCAAAGGGTGGCTCGCAAATATGGCTTGAGGTTGGAGAGCAAATGAGTGTAAATGATTTATTAAAAGCGGTTATAATTGCGTCCGCAAATGATGCCTGCACGGTTTTAGGAGAATATATTGCAGGAAGTGACAGCGGCTTTGTTGATATGATGAACAATAGAGCAAAGGAGCTTGGTCTTGAAAATACACATTTTGAAAACTGTACAGGACTTGATGATAGTGTTACTAATCATTTTTCCTGTGCTTACGATTTAGCTGTTATTGCCTGTGAGGTAATGAAACACGATTTAGTAAAGGATTATTCTACAATTTGGCTTGATTCACTTAGAAACGGTGAAACAGAGCTCAATAATACAAATAAGCTGGTAAATAAATACAATGGTATAACCGGGTTAAAAACGGGAACAACCTCTAATGCAGGGTTTTGCCTTTGCGCAACTGCTACACGTGACGGACTAAGTCTTGTATCCGTAGTTCTCGGTGCTGATACAAGTGAAGACAGATTTAATTTATCAACTAATCTTCTTGACTATGGCTTTGCAAATTATCAGATAAATAAGATAAAAATTGATGAAGAGAAAATCAAATCTGTAAAGGTCAAGAACGGTGTAATTAAATCAGTTAAGCCTGTTTTTTCCGATGGTGAGGGTGTTCTTGTAAAAAAGGGGACTGATAATTTTACATATGATTACAGAGTAAAGGAAAAGGTTGAAGCTCCGATTAGTAAAGGAGATATTCTGGGAGAAATCATTGTAAAATGCGGTGAAAAGAAAATGGCATCTGTTCCACTTACTGCGGAAAATAATATAATGAAAACAACTTTTTCGTACATTTTTGCGGTTTTATTCAGTAATATATAAAAAAATGTTGAATATTTTTCCAAAATGGTGTATTATATTTGCTCGTATGAAATAATTTTATAAATCCACCAGAAACAGAGGCGATTATATTGGCTATTAAATTTATTTCACAGCATGCTGATAGTATTATATCTGCAAAGGATATTGAAGAAATCACTCCAAAAGCAGTTACAGCACTTAATACACTTCACAATAAAACAGGTGAGGGAAGCGACTTTTTAGGCTGGGTAGATTTACCGACTAATTATGATAAGGAAGAATTTTCTCGAATTAAAAAAGCGGCTGAATATATTAAAGAAAATGCCGATGTTCTTATTGTAATCGGTATCGGTGGCTCATATTTAGGTGCAAGAGCAGTTATTGAGGCTCTTACTTCTCCTAATTATAATTCACTTCCGAAGAACACTCCTGATATTTACTTTATCGGTAACTCAATCAGTCCGTCGGCTCTTACTGAAATTGTTTCAATTTGTGAGGGCAAAGACATTTGCATTAATGTTATCAGCAAGAGTGGCACTACTACTGAGCCTGCTATTGCATTTCGTGTTTTCAGAGATCTCGTATATAACAAGTATTCCGAAGAAGAGGCATCCAAGAGAATTTTTGCTACAACCGATAAGGCAAAGGGAACTTTGAAGGAACTTGCTGATTCACAGGGATATGATACCTTTGTTGTACCTGATGATGTTGGAGGCAGATATTCTGTTCTAACTGCTGTAGGTCTTTTACCAATTGCAGTTGCGGGTATTGACATTGACGCACTTATGGCCGGTGCAAAGAAAGCACAGGATGCTCTTTGCAGTGAGAATATTGAAGAGAATGACGTTCTTAAATATGCAGCAGTACGTAACTGCTTCTACAACAAGGGAGTAAAGCTTGAATGCTTCGTTTCATACGAGCCTTGTATGACAATGTTTAATGAGTGGCTCAAGCAGTTATTTGCTGAAAGTGAAGGAAAAGACGGTAAGGGGCTTTATCCTGTTTCCTGTATTTTCTCAACTGACCTTCATTCTGTTGGACAGTTTATTCAGGAAAGCGGTGCAAATCTCATGTTTGAAACCGTAATTAAATTTAATCATCCTAAAAATGATTTTCTCATTACCGAGCAAGAGGGTAATATTGACGGCTTAAACTTCCTCAGCGGCAAGTCTATGAGCTATGTTAACGAGAAGGCAAGACAGGGAACTCTTCTTGCTCATACTGATGGCGGAGTTGGAAATCTTGTTATTGAAGCAGAGTCAATCACTCCTGAAGAAATCGGTTATATGATTTATTTCTTTGAAAAAGCTTGTGCTGTTTCAGGATATATACTTGGTGTAAATCCTTTTAATCAACCGGGTGTTGAGAGCTATAAAAAGAATATGTTTGCACTTCTCGGAAAACCGGGTTACGAAAAGGAAAAAGAAAGTCTTGAAAAACGTCTCGGTATATGTTAATATGTAATTGAAATAAATCACCTTGGAGGAATTTAATAATGATTAAACTTATCATTGGAAATAAAGGTTCAGGTAAGACAAAGAAACTTATTGACCAGGTTAATGTTTGTGTTGAGGCTTCTGACGGCAATGTTGTTTGCGTTGAGAAGGAGCCAAAGCTTACATATGATGTTTCATCAAAGGCTCGCTTGCTTGAGACTGAAACTTATCTTATCAATGGTCATAAGGCATTTTATGGTTTCCTTGCAGGTATCTGTGCAGGTAACTATGATGTAACAGATGTTCTCGTTGATGCTACTTTTAAAATTGTAGGCAGAGAGTATGAGAAACTTCCTCAGTTCTTTGAGATGCTTTCTGAGCTTTCAGAAGCAACTGATGTAAACTTCTATTTCACCATTAGCTGTGATAAGGAAGATTTGCCGGTTGAGATTTTTGATTATTGCGACGAACTTTAATCTGTTTATCCAATGTAATAATATATTTAGGCAGTAGTTTTGCTTTTAAACTACTGCCTTTTTTGTTTTTTATATGCTCTATGTTATATATAATCTTTAGTGTGTTGACTTTAACAATTTATAGGTATATAATGACTTATGACACCCAGTAACAAAAGTAGGGAGGAACTTTAGTTGAGTGAACAAGATGCACTAAAAAGTATCAGAAATAAAAATTTGTCAGATATATTACAGGTCCTTCGTAAAAAAGGTGATTGCAGTCTTTCTACACTTGCAGATAATACTGACGGCGGTTTGACCACTGTGAAAAAGTGTGTAAATCAGGCGATAGAATATGGTATGATTATCGAGGGAGATACTGCGGATTCCACAGGCGGAAGAAAAGCAAAGCAATATTTGATTAATGAAAAATATCAATATTTTTTATTTTTGATTGTTGATAATAATGAGATTCTCGGAAGAATATTTGATTTTAAATTTACGTGTGTTAAAGAAATTTCCGTTCATATTGAAATTAACCAATATTATGAAAGTCTTTGCAAGCTTATTGATATCTTGGTAAGTGAGTATGATATTGGTACTGTTTGTCTTTCAATTCCCTGTGTGGTCAAGGATGGTAGAATTATTGATTGGTATTATAACAGTAATTTGATTGATTTTGATATTAAATCTGACCTTGAACAGAAATACAAAATTAACGTAATAGTGCAAAATGATATGAAGCTTTCTGTTATTGGCGAGAGCGAGAATGTTAAGCACAATGTTAAAAACATTGTTACTGTTCAGTTTGGTCATAACGGTATCGGTGTTGGTGAAATGGCAAATGGACATGTACTTGAAGGCAGTGCAGGCTTCGCCGGTGAGGTGAGCTTTATAAATGATTTGCGTAAAAATATTATGGGAATATCGTATCCCGCTAAAATTTTACGTAACGTAATAATTTGTATAAATCCTGAGGTCGTTGTTTTCTATAAGTCAGAGCGGCAAAATCAATTCGGTCAAATATTCAATACTGCAGTTAGGGGATTGCCAAAATACGCAATTCCAAGGTTTGAGATTTCCGACGATTACATCGGAAGTATAATAAATGGATTAATTTTTTTAATTAATAAAAAAGGATTTTTTAGAAAACCGGAGGAAAAACAATGAAAATTTCACTTAAAGACAAAACTACAAAAGAGATAATTATGTTCTCTTTGCTTCCGTTTGGTACAAGTACGCTTTACACCTTAATCGGAACTGCACTTAATATGTACTTTACCGACGTACTCGGACTGTCACTTGCTATGACAAGTATTGTTCTTTCGGCAACAAAGGTTTGGGATGCAATTAATGACCCGCTTATGGGTATGATTGTTGATAAAACGCATACAAAATGGGGTAAATGTCGTCCGTACATATTATGGATGAGTGGACCGGTTATCATTGTAACGGCTCTGCTTTTTGCCCCCGTTAATTTCGGTCAAAAGGGTAATTTTATATATGCAATAGTTGCATACATTCTTTATTACACCGTTTACACTGCACTTGACATCCCTTATCAGGGATTAACTCCTTTAGTTTTCCCTGAGGATAAGAAGCGTGTTAAGGCTGTGTCTTTCAGTAACATTATCGGCTCACTCGGTACTGTATTGCCGTCTGTTCTTTTCTTTACTGTAGCTGGTTTTTGGGGTAGAGATAATCAGAAACAGGGTTATTTCGGAGCTGCAATTATTTTTGGTATCATGGCAGCTGTTCCGATGTTTGTTTCGTTTTTCGGTATCAAGGAAAAGGTTTATATTCCTCCGAGAAAGGATAAATATATTGACGGACTTAAAGTTGTATTTAAGGATAAAAAATTCATTTGTCTTGTAATTGCGGCTTTCTTCTCATCACTTGTTAATCTCGGTGCAATGTTTTTACCATACTTTGCAAAGTGGAACTGTGCAGGCGTAATTCCTATAGATGAATTGTGCAATTGGATTTATAACACCTTCGGTATTTCAATTCAGCTTACAAGTGAGGGACTTCTTACTCCGCTTCTTCAATTAGGCAGTGGTGCCTCATATATGCTTTCAATGGCTCTTGTTCCCGTATTCCTCAAGAAGATGGACAAGAAAACCCTTTGGATTGGCGTATCCTTCTTTGGTATAATCGCAGATATCCTCTGCTTTGTAGTTGGTATTTGGATTGTTCCTTACAATACTGTTGCAGGTGCAATTGTTTATACAATTTTAAGATTCTTTACAAACTTCCCTGTAGGTATTATGACCGTTCTTCTTATTGCAATGTTCTCTGACGTTGTTGATGACCTTGAAATGAGAACAGGAAAAAGACTTGAGGGTACAGTATTTTCATTTAGAAGCCTTGTTGGTAAAATCTCATATGCAGTATTTAATGTAGTAATGCTTAATATTGTTGATAAGTTTGGATATGACGCAGAGCTTATGTCAAAGCTTACTAATAATCTTGCAAAGCCGCTAATTGAAAGCACAACACAGGCAACCATTATAGGCGGTGTTAACTATACTACTCTTCTCAATGTTATATTCTTTATGCTTACAGCATTGGGTGCAATCGGACTTTTGCTTCAGGCAATTCCTATGTTCTTCTATAAGTTTGATGAAAAGGCACAGGAAGAAAAAATCAAGGCATTCCGTGAAGAAAGAGAAAGACGTGAAATTGAAGAATTAAACAGACTTGCCGCTGAGCAAGGAGGAACAGTTAATGAGTAAAGGAAAAAGGATTATCGTGACTATATTTTTAATTATTCTTGTGATTTGTGTTATATTAGCCGCCCTTTACTGTTTTGCAGATAGAATTATCATAGGTAAAACAGAGGTTGAAGAGTTTGACACAGGCAGCTCTTCATTTAAAGTGGGTGTTATTTCCGATACACAGCTTCCGCCAACCGAGGAGGCCTTAAAAAATGACGATACATATGTTAAGCATCTGAAAAATTCTCTTACTGTTATGAAAAATGATAACGTTGATATGATTTTATTTGCAGGAGATATCGGAGACTTAGGTACATATTTTGCTTTTGAAACTTACGAAGGCGTTATTGACGAAGTTTACGGAGACAATAGACCGATTATTCAAACAATAATGGGTAATCACGACTTTTGGAATAAAGATGCAAAAACCGCAATTAATCATTTAAAGGCGTTTAAAAAGGTGATGGGCACTTCACCATGGACTCACTATGTTGTAAACGGATATCATTTTATCGGTGCTTCTCCGAATAATGGCAGTATGACAGCCGGTTACAGACTGACATCAAGGTGGCTTAATAGGGAGCTTAAAAAAGCAAGCAAAGAATCTGACGGAAAACCAATTTTCGTTATGACTCATAATCAGCCTTTGGATACCTGCTACGGCAGTGATGAATGGGGCGACAAAACACTAAACAAGGTTTTGGAAAAATATCCTAATGTTGTTAATTTCAGTGGTCATAGTCATTATTCGATTTTAGATGAGCGTTCAATTTGGCAGGGCGAATATACTGTTATGACCACGCAATCGCTCTCGTATACTGAGCTTGAAACAGGTAAAGAGAATGGTACTATACCACCGAATGCAGATGCCACTCCTATGGGATATATTATGGAATTTACCGGCGATTCTATTGATATTCATCGTATGAATTTTGCGTCTGAGAACAATGCAAAAGAGGAAAAAGCTGACAAATTATGGAGTTTATCACTTCCATACCAAAATGACGGTAAATATTCATTTGGCAGCAGAAAAGCATTAAATACTGCACCGGTAATGACAGACACAAATGGAACTGCAAATGTAAACGGTGAAGATGTAACTTTGTCATTTAAGGCAGGAACAGATGATGATTTCGTACACTCATATAAGGTAGTAATTGACGGAGAGGAAACAAAGTATTTCTTTAGTGATTTCTACAACGGTCTTGACAGTATGAGCGAAAATGTTATCTTACAGTTAAAAGTGTCTGAGGGTAAGCATACATATGAAATCTATGCTGTTGACTCTTGGGGTGAAGAAAGCAGGGAATGTGCTAAGATTGAAGCATAATTACGGAGATAATTTTTTATGAAAAAGGTATTTGTTGTTTCTAAAACACATCTTGATTTAGGCTTTACTGATTATGCCGAGAATATTAGGCAAAAATATATCAACAATTTTATTCCTGGTGCCATAGACCTTGCAAAAAAGGTCAATACAAATGAAAGAAAAGCTTTCATTTGGACTACAGGCTCTTGGATATTAAAAGAGGCTCTTGAAAACGGTACACCCGAACAAAAGGAAAAGCTTAAAAATGCGATAAAATCAGGTGATATTGTTCCTCACGCATATCCTTTTACAACCCATACAGAGCTTCTTGACGAGGACACTCTTGAATACGGACTTTCTATTGTTGATACGATTGATGAAATCAGAGGCAAAAAATCTATTGCAGCAAAAATGACAGATGTTCCGGGACATACAAAAGGGCTTGTTCCGCTTTTCGCTAAACGTGGCATTAAGCTTTTACATATCGGTGTGAACGGTGCATCTGCTGTGCCTGAGGTTCCCGAATGCTTTTTGTGGAAAAACGGCGATGCAGAAATAATTGTTATGTATTCAGGTGATTACGGCGGAGCGTTTAAGTGTGATTTAATTGATGAGGTATTGTATTTTGACCATACCCTTGACAATCACGGCGCACCGTCTCCTGAAAAGGTTTTGGAAAAATTAGATAACATTAAAAAAGATTTTCCGGGCTACGATGTTGAAGCATCTACCCTTGACGATTATGCAGAGGCTTTGTGGCAGGTTAAGGATAAGCTTCCTGTTATAGAGGATGAAATAGGCGACACCTGGATACACGGAAGTGCCGCTGACCCTTATAAATCAGCATCTTTGCGTGAGCTTATGAGGATTAAAAGACAATGGATTGCTGAGGGAAGTATGAAAAAAAATACAGCAGAATATGTTGGCTTTACCGATAATCTTCTTTGTATTGCCGAGCATACCTGCGGTATGGATGTAAAGACATATTTTGCCGACTATGAAAATTATTTGAAGGATGATTTCAGGAAAGCAAGACAGAGAGATAGAATCTTTATTAAGCATCCGTTAAAAGATTTCCCATATAATATACTCAATTTAATCAACAAATTAAGATTTAAAAGCTCATACAGCATTATTGAAAAAAGCTGGAATGAGCAAAGACTGTACATAGAAAAGGCTGTAAGCTTTCTTGATGATGAGCATAAAAAACAGGCCGAAATAGCACTTGACAGTCTTATTCCTCAAAATCCTTTTTCACTTGAAAATGCTGACAGACTTGAAGGTACCGTAAGTGCTTTTGGGTATGAGCTTGAGCTTAACAGCTTTGGCGGAATCGGTAAGCTTGTTTGTGACGGATGTGATGTTATAAAAAATAATAACAGACCGTTTTTAGAGTACCATTCCTATACAAGTAAGGACTATGATTTTTGGTTTAGTCACTATGCACGAAATATGAATAAAAACGGAGTTTGGGCTTATCCTGATTTTGGCAGACCGCTTTTAAAATGTGTTGACGGAAAATATCCTGCAGGTCGTTTTTACTATAAATTGACTGACGCATTTTTTACAAAGGATGAGGCATCAGTAAGAATTATCGCAAATTTAAAATGCGATAAAGAGGTTTGTGAAAAAGCAGGTGCCCCTAAAAATGTTCAGGTAGTTTATACGCTTACTGAAAACGGACTTAACTTTGATGTTATGTGGTTTGATAAGGATGCTAACAGAACAACCGAAGCAATTTTCCTTCATCTCTATCCAGAATTTGATGAGCTTTCATTAGTAAAGCTGGGTAGTAAAATTGATTATAATAAGGTTGCATCAATGGGCGGTAGGAAGCTTCACGCAGTTGAAAAATGTACCATTAAAAATTCAAACAAAATCTTTGAAATCCAAAATATTGATTCACCGCTTATATCTTTAGGTCAAGGTAAAATTCTTGAATATGATAATAAGGTGGAGGATTGTGCAGCTGACGGAATTTCATATGTGCTTTATGATAACGTTTGGGGAACTAATTTCCCGCTTTGGTACGAAGAAAACGCTAAGTTTTCCTTTGAAATAAAGCTTGATAAGAATTAAAATTAATAAGTACGTTTATGACAGAAAGAAGGGGACTGTATGATTTATAATGTAAATAGAAAAATTCATGCTGATTTTTGCGTTTTTGAAGAAAACAAGCTTCCTGCAAGAAGCTATTTTATTCCTTTTTCAAATGAAAAGACGCTTGATAAAACAGATTATAAAAATGAACGCTACAATTCTAATAGGGTAGTTATGTTAAGCGGTGAATGGGATTTTGCCTATTTTGACAAATTGAGCAAGATTCCCGACTCTTTCGATACAGACATCTTTAAATTTGACAAACTGAATGTTCCGTCAACATGGCAGAGAAAGGGTTATGACCAGATTGCGTATATTAATACACGTTATCCTTTTCCTAAAAAACCGCCTCACATTCCTCAGGATGTAGCCGTTGGTATTTACAGAAAGATTGTTAAGATTGAAAAATATCCACGTCAGTTAATTTCTTTTGTTGGTGTCGCAGGTGCACTTGCACTTTATGTAAATGGAAAATATGTTGGCTATTCTGAGGGCTCACATAATACTGCTGAATTCGATATTACATCATTTGTCGGCGATGGCGATAACGAAATTGTTGTTGTCAATTACAAATGGAGCAATGGAACATATCTTGAGTGTCAGGATATGTTCAGAGAAAACGGTATTTTCCGTGATGTTTATATTATTAATCAGCAGGAAAGTTATATTAATGATTTCCTTTTTAGACCAAAGAAGAATACCGACGGAACATATGATTTGAAAATTACCGTTGACGGTAATCTTTCTGAAAATTCATCTGTGGAGATTTCCTGCGATAAGCTTTTCAATGTATCTTTAAACGAAAATAAACAGACTGTTGTTTCCAATCTTTCTGTTGATGAATGGACTGCTGAGACACCTAACATTTATGAGGTGAAAATTGTACTTAAAGAGAACTCTGATGTTATCGAAGCAGTACGTACTTTTATAGGCTTTAAAGATATAAAAATTGACGGCGATGTATTTTTGTTCAACGGTAAAGCAATAAAAATTCTTGGTGTTAATCATCACGATACCCATATGACAAAGGGTTATGCTGTTTCTCTCGACGATTTAGAGCTTGATATTAAGCTTATGAAGGAGTATAACTGCAATGCTGTTCGTACCTCTCACTATCCTCCGGACCCTGCATTTTTGATAATGTGTGATCTGTATGGACTTTATGTAGTTGATGAGGCTGATATTGAAACTCACGGCTTTTATGCTATACCTCACAGTACATACAATCCTAACAGGCTTAGCAATGACGTTAAATGGGCAACACATTATTTGGACAGAGTTAAGAGAATGTATGAAAGGGATAAAAACCATCCTTCTATTACAATGTGGAGTCTTGGTAATGAATCAGGCGGATATAAATGCCAGGATGTTTGCTATGACTTTCTAAAGATGGTAAACCCTGAAATTCCTGTTCACTACGAGGGTGTAAACCGCAGTAAGCGTTGGGCTTATGATGTTGTATCAAGAATGTATGCAACTCCCGACCTTATGAGAAAGATACTCAAGGGTACTGCCGGAAGCAAGTATAAGGGCAAGCCTTTCTTCCAATGTGAATATGCACACGCTATGGGCAACGGCCCCGGTGGACTTGAGGATTATATACAACTTTTTTATTCTTCAAAGCAATTTATGGGCGGTTGCATTTGGGAATGGGCAGACCATAGTGTTTATGATGAAAACGCTAAATATAAATGGACATACGGTGGCGACCATAATGAGCCAATCCACGACGGAAATTTCTGCGTAGACGGCTTGTTCTATCCTGACCGCAGACCGTCAAGCGGTGCTCTTGAAATGAAGGTTTGTTATAGACCTATTAGGGCTGAGTATCTAGGCGATGGTGTTTTTGAGCTTAAAAACACAAGATGCTTTAAGGACAGCTCGGATATTGAAATTTCATATGAGCTTATCAAGAATGGCATTGTTTGTGAAAAAGGCAATATTTCTTCCGTAATCAATCCATTGACAAAGAAGAAAATTAAAATTAATTCTCCGTTGATGTCAGAAAAGAACGAAGATATTTTCGTAAACTTTATATATAAGGATAAAAATGACGGAAGAGAAATAGCAGTTGAACAAATAACTGTTTCACTTGCTGAGATTAAAAAATCAAGCACTCCTGATTCAGCAAGCATTGAAAATAAGTCTGACAGCATAAAAGTTTCCTTTGAAAACGGTAATGCTCTTTTCGACAAAAAGAAAGGTCTTGTAAGCTACATCCTTAACGGCAAGGAATATCTTAATACAAATCCTTTAGATGAGGAAAACGGCTTTGTTCCTCATATTTACAGAGGAAGGCTTGATAATGACCAGTATATGGTAATATTCTGGAAAATTATCGGTCTTGACTGCTCCAAGACAAAGCTTGTATCATGCAGTGTTAAAAATAAAAACGGTAAACAATGTGTAAGCACGGTTTTCGACTTTGTAACAAGAGGAGTATTTGTTCTTGCAAAGGCAGAGGTTGATTACTATTTTGACAATAACGGAAAAATGATAATTTCTGCTTCTCTTAATAAGATTTGCCCGCTTACAGACCAGCTCCCGCGTTTTGGTGTTCACGCTGAGCTTCCAAAGAATTTCGAAAATGTAAATTACTACGGCAGAGGTCCTATTGAGAATTATTCTGACTTCAAGGAACATTCTCCTGTAGGTATCTATGAAACCACTGTATCTAAAATGCCTCACAAGTATATTAAGCCACAGGATTCTGGTAACAGGGGAGATGTGCGTTATAGCTCGGTTGTTGATGAAAAGGGAATAGGCTTCAAATTCACTGCTCTTGATAAATGCTTTAATTTTAATGCCAATCATTTTACTCTCGGTCAGTTGAAAAATGCAAAGCATATTGAAGATTTACCTGATACAGATACAACCTTTACAGCTGTTGATGGCTTTGTAAGAGGTACAGGCTCAGGTAGCTGCGGTCCTATTCCGTCAAAGGAACATATGATTAAATTCGGCTACACTTCGCCTTTAAAGTTTATCTTTGAAGCAGAGCCATTAAAATAAAAGTTGATACACTAAAAAAAGCGGACAGTTCAAATGAACTGTCCGCTAAATCTATGTATTTAAGTAATTACATAAGTGAAAGATAAAGCTCTTTGATTTCCTCAACGCTTGTTTCTCTTGGATTGCCCGGACGGCAAGCGTCGTCGTAAGCTGACTGAGCAAGGAAGTCAATATCCTCAGGCTTAACGATTTCCTTTAGGTCTGAAGGAATTCCAACATCCTCTGAAAGCTGTTTAACAGCGTCAATAGCAGCCTTTCTTGCATCCTCAAGGCTCATTTCGTCAACACCTTCAACGCCCATAGCCTTTGCGATATCTCTGTACTTTTCGCCTGTTGCAGGAGCATTGTATTCCATAACCGTAGGAAGAATGATTGCGTTTGCAACACCGTGAGGTGTATCATAAAGAGCACCAAGTGGGTGAGCCATTGAATGAACGATACCAAGACCTACATTTGAGAAGCCCATACCAGCTACGTACTGGCCGAGAGCCATTCCTTCTCTACCCTCTGGAGTATTTTCAACAGCACCTCTGAGGCTTCTTGAAATGATTTCAATAGCTTTAATGTGGAACATATCAGAAAGCTCCCAAGCACCTGCTGTGATATAACCTTCAATAGCGTGTGTAAGAGCGTCCATACCTGTTGCGGCAGTAAGTCCCTTTGGCATTGATGACATCATATCAGGGTCAACAATTGCAACGATAGGAATATCCTTAGGGTCTACGCATACCATTTTTCTGTTTTTTTCAACGTCAGTGATTACGTAGTTGATAGTAACCTCAGCTGCAGTACCTGCTGTTGTAGGAACTGCAATGATAGGAACACATTTGTTAGTTGTAGGAGCAACACCCTCAAGTGAACGAACATCTGCAAAATCAGGATTTTCAATAATAATACCGATTGCTTTAGCAGTATCCATTGATGAACCACCGCCGATAGCAATAATGCAATCAGCACCAGAAGCCTTGAACGCTGCAACACCGGTCTGAACGTTTTCGATTGTTGGGTTTGGCTTAATCTGACTATAGATTTCATAATCAATGCTTGCATCATCAAGAACATCTGTAACTTTTTTAGTTACATTGAATTTAATAAGATCAGGGTCAGAGCATACAAAAGCTTTTTTAAAGCCTCTGCCTTTAACCTCTGTTGCTATTTCCTTAATAGCACCTGAACCGTGATAGCTTGTTTCGTTAAGTACAAATCTGTTTGCCATAAATCTATCTCCTTGTTATTTAAGTTAGGAATGTTTTCCCAACTAAAATATTACCACTTTGATAATAATTTATCAATATATATTTTGCTTTTTTTGTTTATTTTAAAAAATGTTAAAATTTTCACTTAAAATACCTTCTATTGACAAACTAAAAATTTTTTTACAATATTGATTTTTGAAATTTTCTATTGACAAAGGACAACAATATATATATAATACTAAAAGCGTAGTGCGAGGTGGTTTTATGAAAATTGACCTGACAGAATTGTTTAACGGAATCGTTAGCAAAAAGGACATTGATTACAGGCTTGATTTGAGTAATCTCATCTACAGTACTTATAATCCTATTAAGAACGCTGTTGTTGTTAAAGGTTCTGTTTTCAGCAAGGCTGATGTTGTATATCTTGATATTGATGTTTCTTTTGATTTCTCAGGCTTTTGTGACAGATGTGCTGAGGATGTAAAAAAGAGTTTTGATTTTAAGGTAAAACGCATTGTAGTTGAAAAGCTTGAAAACGAGAAAGACGATGACGACTATATTGTTATTATTAACAGGGAACTTGATTTAGACGAATTAGTCGGCGAAGAGGTGTCATTGAGCCTTCCAAGCAAAATTCTGTGTAAAGAGGATTGCAAAGGTCTTTGCCCTAAATGCGGAGCTAATTTGAACGTCAAAAAATGTGATTGTAAAAGTGATGTTGATCCGAGAATGGCTGCACTTTTACAGTTGCTTGATGAAGAATAAAATGCTTTTACATAAAGGAGGCAATTAAAATGGCAGTACCTGCAAGAAAGACATCAAAGGCAAGAAAGAACAAGAGAAGATCAAGCGTTTGGAAGATGGATGCTCCAACACTTGTTAAGTGCTCAAACTGTGGCGGTTACACAGTTGCTCACAGAGTATGCGGCAACTGCGGTTACTATAACGGCAAAGAAGTTATCGCTAAGGACGAGGATTAATTTTAGTTGTTGGCACGGCGGACATTGTGTCCGCCTTTCTTCTTATAATTTCTGCTATTGAAGGGAGGATTTTTATATGGCAAAGCCTGTTGTTGCTATTGTCGGCAGACCTAATGTAGGAAAATCGACTCTTTTTAACAAGTTGATAGGTACAAGAATGTCTATTGTTGATGATACTCCGGGTGTCACACGTGACAGAATATACGGCGATTGTGAATGGCTTAACAGAAAATTGCTCCTTGTTGATACAGGCGGTATTGAGCCTGATACTAATGATGTTATTTTAAAGCAGATGCGTTCGCAGGCTGAGATCGCTATTGATACAGCAGATGTAATAATTCTTGTAACCAATATACGTGACGGTGTTGTTGCAAGCGATTATGAGGTTGCGTCAATGCTTCAAAAAAGCGGAAAGCCTGTTGTCCTTTGTGTAAACAAGTGCGACAGCATAGGCGAGCCTGACCCTAACTTTTATGAGTTTTATAATCTTGGTTTAGGTGACCCTATTGCAGTTTCTGCATCTCATGGCCACGGCACAGGAGATTTGCTTGATGAGGTACTGAAGTATGTGCCCGAATGTAACGATGAAGAAGAAAATGATGAGGTTATAAGTGTTGCCTTAATTGGAAAGCCGAATGTTGGGAAGTCATCACTTGTCAATAAAATCTGCGGTGAAAACAGAGCTATTGTTTCTGACATCGCCGGAACTACAAGAGATACAACCGATACTTTTGTTGAAAATCAGTACGGTAAGTTCAATTTGATTGATACAGCAGGATTGAGAAGAAAAAGCCGTGTTGATGATGTTATAGAAAAATATAGTATTATACGTGCGAGAATGGCGGTTGAGAGAGCTAATGTATGCGTTATTATGATTGATGCTACACAGGGCTTTACTGAGCAGGATTCTAAGGTTGCCGGTATAGCAATAGAGCAGGGGAAAGCCTGTATAATTGCTGTAAATAAGTGGGATGCTGTTGAAAAAGACGGCAACACTATGAATGAATTTAAAAAGAAACTTCAAAACGATTTCTCTTTTATGAGCTATGCTCCATTTATATTTATTTCAGCTAAAACAGGACAAAGAATTGATAGATTGTTTGAGCTTATTTCCTTTGTTCACTCTCAAAATTCAATGAGAATTTCTACCGGTAAGCTTAACGAGGTTCTTGCAGACGCAACTGCAAGAGTTCAGCCTCCTACAGATAAGGGAAAGAGATTAAAAATATACTATATGACTCAGGCTTCAACAAGACCGCCTACCTTTGTATTTTTTGTTAATAATTCTGAGCTTTTCCATTTTTCATATCAGCGTTATCTTGAAAATCAAATAAGAGAGGTTTTCGGTCTTGACGGAACTCCTGTTCGTTTTATTATCCGTGAAAGAGGAGAGAACAAAAAATAATGATTGTACTTGCTTATATTCTAATAGCAGTAATATCGTATTTGCTTGGTAGTCTCAATTTCGGCGTTATTCTTTCAAATAAGCTGAAAAAAGATGATGTCAGAAATTACGGAAGCGGCAATGCAGGAACTACAAATATGCTTCGCAATTATGGCAAAAAATATGCTGTTCTTACCATTATCGGTGATATGGTTAAGGTTGCTGTTGCTATTTTTATAGCATTTGCCATTTTAAAGATGACTCCTGAAAAATCTTTTAGTCAGGATTTTTATAACAGCTTTGTTCAAAATGTTGACCAAACAATGTTTATTAAATCCTTTGCAGGATTTTTCTGCGTTTTAGGCCATATTTTTCCTTGCTTTTTCAAATTTAGGGGTGGTAAAGGTGTAGCAACCGCAGGTGGTATGGTTTTTATAATTGATTGGCGAATTGCGTTGATTTTACTTGCTGTATTTGCTGTTGTTGTTATAATTACGAAGTATGTTTCTCTTGGCAGTATAATTATGGCTTTGCTTTATCCTGTGATGATATATGCTTTCCACAGAAGTATTCCTATAACTGTGATAGCTCTTGTTTTCACAATAATTGTAGTTGTTGCTCATAGGAAGAATATTGTCAATCTGATTAATCATTCTGAAAGCAAGATTACTGATAAAAAGAAACAAAAATAGTTTACGGTCTGTTTGTAGTTAAACAAGCAGACCTTTTTTACATAACATAATTTTTATTTGCTATTGGTATTGAAAAAATTTCTCTATTAATGTAAAATATAACAAATATTTATTTGGAGGCTAAGTAATGGCTGATTATGTTATTACAGGAAAAGAGGCTCTTGGAGTTGAGTTCGGGTCTACAAGAATAAAGGCTGTTCTTGTTGATGAAAATTGTAATCCTATAGCGATGGGAAGTCATAGCTGGGAAAACAGGCTTGAAAACGGAATTTGGACTTATCATACTGAGGATATATGGGCAGGACTTCAGGATGCCTATAGCAAGCTTAATGAAGATGTTGAAAAGAAATACAACACAAAAATTAAAAAACTTTCTTCAATAGGAATTTCTGCAATGATGCACGGTTATCTTCCTTTTGATAAAGAAGGAAATCAGCTTGCTGAGTTTAGAACTTGGAGAAACACCATAACATCTAAGGCTTCTGAAATACTTACTGAAAAATTTGGCTTTAACATTCCGCAAAGATGGAGTATCGCTCATCTCTATCAGGCGATTTTAAATGGTGAAGAGCACGTTTCCGATATTTCATTTTTAACAACTCTTGCAGGATATGTTCATTGGAAATTGTCCGGTGAAACGGTGCTCGGTGTAGGTGAGGCATCCGGAATGTTTCCTATTGACAGTGAAACATGTGATTTTGACTCCGGTATGATTGAAATATTCTCTTCTCTTGAAGAGGTTAAAAAGTATAATTGGAATATCAGAGAGATTCTTCCAAATGTACTTATCGCAGGTGAAAATGCAGGATATCTTACTGAAGAAGGTGCAAAGCTTCTTGATGTTTCGGGAAATCTTCAAGCGGGTGCTCTTATGTGTCCTCCTGAGGGTGACGCAGGCACGGGAATGGTTGCAACTAACAGTATTACACAAAGAACGGGTAATATTTCTGCAGGTACTTCGATTTTCTCAATGGTAGTTCTTGAAAATCAGCTTTCAAAGGTCTATGAAGAAATTGATATGGTAACTACTCCAACAGGTAAGCCTGTTGCTATGGTTCATTGTAATAACTGCTGTACTGATTTTGACTATTGGGTAAATATTTTTTATGAATTTTCAAAGTTATCAGGCACTGATATTTCAAAGCCTCAGCTTTACGATATGCTTTATAATACGGCTCTTGACGGCGATAAAAGCTGCGGCGGTTTGGTTTCCTACAATTATTTTTCAGGAGAGCCTGTAACAAAGACAGAAAAAGGCAGACCGCTTTTTGTTAGAGGTGAAAACAGTAATTTCAATCTTTCCAATTTTATGCGTTCTTTGATTTATTCAACAACCGCAACTCTTAAAATTGGCATGGAGATTCTTGAAAAGGAAAATGTTACCATTGACAGATTAACAGGTCATGGCGGTTTGTTTAAAACACCTGTGGTTGGTCAGAAAATCATGGCTGCTGCAATGAATACTCCCGTTTCTGTTCTTGAAACAGCTGCAGAGGGCGGAGCCTGGGGTATTGCAGTGCTTGCTCATTATGCATATGATAGCGAGAATCAGAGCCTTGATGATTATCTCAAGAAAAATATTTTCAGTAAGTTCAAATGCACAACAATAGAGCCTGACGCTGAAGATGTAAAGGGCTTTGAAGAATATATGAAATTGTACAAATCAGGCCTTGCCGTTGAAAAAACGGCAGGTGAAAATATATAAGGAGTAGGAATATGGCTATTAAAGATTATGAGTTTTGGTTTTTAGTTGGTACACAGCATTTATATGGTGAAGAAATTTTTGCCGATATTAATGCTCACGCTGAGGAAATGTGCAGGGAATGGACAGATAAGCTCACTTGTAGAGTTGTTGCAAAGCCTTGCGTTAAAACTTCAACTGAGATTTTGTCTGTAATTGAGCAGGCTAATAATACACCTGAGTGTGCAGGCGTTATTACTTGGATGCATACTTTTTCTCCGTCGAAAATGTGGATTGCAGGTCTTAATGCACTTAATAAGCCGTATCTTCACGTGAATACACAGTATAATCGTGACATTCCTTGGGACAGCATTGATATGGATTTTATGAATCTTAATCAGTCTGCTCACGGTGACAGAGAGCACGGCTATATTCACGCAAGAATGAGAAAAAAGGTTAAGGTTGCCGCAGGATATTGGAAGGATGAAGCATTCCAGAGTAAGATTGATGTATGGATGAGAGCTGCTGTCGGTGCTGCTGAATCAAGAAAGCTCAGAGTTTTAAGAATTTCCGACAATATGAGAAATGTTGCTGTTACTGACGGTGATAAAATTGAAGCACAGATTAAGCTTGGTTGGCAGGTTGACCATTACGGTGTAGGTGATATCATCAGAGAGGTTGATGCTGTAACTGACAGTGAGATTGATGCTCAGATGGCGGAATATGAAAAGTATTATGATTTGGATACTGATAATATTGATGCTGTCAGATATCAGGCACGTGAAGAGGTTGCTCTAAAGAAATTCCTTGATGAAAACGGCTTTGGTGCTTTCCACACTAATTTTGAGGATTTACAGCAGTTAAAACAGCTTCCCGGTCTTGCTGCTCAAGATCTTATGAGGCAGGGCTATGGCTTCGGTGCTGAGGGTGACTGGAAGGTTGCCGCTATGACAAGGGTAATGAAGCTTATGGCTGAGGGTATGAATGGTGGTACTGCCTTTATGGAGGATTACACCTATCATTTTGAGCCCGGTAACGAAATGCTTATGGGTTCACATATGCTTGAGGTTTGTCCTACAATTGCTCAGTCAAAGCCGAAAATTCAGGTTCATCCTCTTGGAATTGGTGATAGGGAAGACCCTGCAAGACTTGTCTTTAAAGCACAGACAGGTAATGCTATTGTTGTTACACTAGTTGATATGGGCGACAGACTTAGAATGATAGTTAATGACGTTGAGTGTAAGGAGCAGACTAACGATATGCCAAAGCTTCCTGTTGCAGGTGTTCTTTGGAAGCCACTTCCTTGTTTGCAAACATCAGCAGAAGCTTGGATTTATGCAGGCGGAGCTCATCATTCCGTTCTTTCTTATACACTTACTGCTGATCATATGAGAGATTTTGCAGAAATTATGGGTATTGAGTTTATTCATATCAATAAAGATACCGAGATTAATTCCTTCAAAAAGGAACTGTTTTATAATGACGTTGCTTATAAGCTTGGTATGTAAGGAGAAGCTATGTTAGAGGAATTAAAGGAAAAAGTTTTTGAAGCTAATTTAAAGCTTGTTGAATACGGTCTTGTTGTACTCACTTGGGGAAATGTCTCGGGTATTGACAGAGAAAAAGGACTTTTTGTAATAAAACCGTCAGGTGTGCCATATGATACTATGAAAGCATCCGATATGGTTGTTATGGATCTAAACGGAAACAAGGTTGAAGGTGACCTTAATCCATCTTCCGATACGCCAACACATCTTGAGCTTTATCGTAAATTTAGCGATATTGGTGGAGTAGTACATACTCATTCTTCTTGGGCATGTTCTTGGGCACAGGCAGGCAGAGATGTACCTGCATATGGCACAACCCATGCTGATTTTGCAAATGGATGTGTGCCTTGTGCGAGAGGACTTACAAAGGAAGAAGTAGATAGAGAATATGAGCTTAACACGGGAAAGGTTATTGTCGAAGAATTTGAAAAGAGAAATATCAGTCCGGATGAATGTCCTGCTGTTCTTGTTCACAGACACGGACCTTTTACCTGGGGGAAGGATCCTTTTAAAGCTGTTGAGAATGCTTTAATTCTTGAAGAGGTTTCGAGAATGGCTTATCAGACCGAGCAGATTTCGGCTTTTGACAGTTCAAGTAATATCGGTATTGAGCAGTATCTTCTTGATAAACATTATCAGAGAAAGCATGGAAAAAATGCTTATTACGGTCAAAAATAACGGAGTGTAATTATGAAAAAATTTTCAAGCTTAATTTTATCAGTATTAGTTTTTACAGTATGTTCTGTTTTCGCAGTTTCAGTATATGCTGAAGATACAGTTGCTTTAAATGAAAGTGATACAGAGTTTACTATCAGTAATACGTCTTTCTGTTATAATGGCCAGCCTCAAGAACCTTATGTAACAAGCGTTATTAATAATGGTACTGTTTTATTAAAGGGAAGAGATTTTACAGTTTCATACAGTGACAACATTAATGTTGGAAAGGGCACTGTTTCAATAAACGGTATTAATGATTATTCCGGCACAATCAGTAAACAGTTTGATATTAACTGTTGTGATATTTCATCTGATAACAATTTTAAAGTGTCATTGTCGTATACATCGACTAACTATACAGGCGAAGCAATTTCACCTGC
The DNA here is from genome assembly GCA_051892435.1 of Eubacterium sp. Lineage (GTDB taxonomy): Bacteria > Bacillota > Clostridia > Oscillospirales > Acutalibacteraceae > Eubacterium_R. The sequence continues at coordinate 1,817 of JBJFGE010000038.1, read as the reverse complement.
TGTAACCGTTACATATTATGACGTGATATTATCTGAGAATAAGGATTATACTGTTTCTTATACTGACAACGTAAATGCGGGTATAGGTAAGGTTGAGATTACCGGTATTGGTAATTTTTCAGGAACTGTTGCCAATGATTTTACAATAAAAAAGCTGAATATCGGCAGTAAGGGCAAATCGACAGTTTCCTTTGATAGTACGTCTTTCCCATATAATGGTGAAAAGGTAACACCTGTTGTTTATGTCTCATACAACAAGGGCGGAGATGCAGGCGAACAGTATCTCGTTCAGGATATTGACTATAAAGTCTCATTCTCTAGCAACAATAATATTGGAAACGCTTCAGTTAAAATTACAGGTATCGGCAATTATACAGGAACAATCAGCAAGAGCTTTAAAATTGTTCCTGCTATAGTTGAAAATGTATCTATTACTGACGTAACATCGTCATCACTTGTTATTAATTGGAGTCAGGTTAGCAAGGCATCCGGCTATCAAATTGTTGTATATGATGAAAATAAAGGCGACTTTAAGCATTATGCATATGTTTCTTCTAAGAATTCATCATATAAAATAACAAATCTTAGTCCTGCTAAAACATTTAGATATAAGATTAGAGCGTATAAGAATATTAATGATAAGAAACGCTTTGGTGAATACAGTGCAGAAGTAGGAACTCTTATAAAACCTGTTCAGGTTAAAATTACTTCTGTTACAAAATCAAATAATAAGCTGAATATTGAATGGGGCAAGGTTAATTGCTCAGGTTATCAAATTTTTTATTCCACAGATAAAAAGTTAAAAAAGAATGTAAAGACTGTGTATGTTTCTTCATCAAAAACAAGCTATACAATAAAAGGAATTGACAAGTCAAAGCGTTACTATGCAAAGGTACGTGCTTACTCCAACTATAATGGAAAAAAGTATTATGGTGAAAAAAGCAGTATTGTCAGCTCTTATTTTTCAAATGTATATGCAACTTATTCCTCTAATTACGTAAATAATGCAAATAGAACAACAAATTTGAGAATCGCAAGTAAAGCTATTTCAGGTACTATAGTTAACCCCGGAGAAACCTTTTCTCTTAATAAGGTTGTGGGTCCTCGAACGGCAGAAAAGGGATACAAGGAAGCACCCTTGTTCACAGGAGTAGACAGCACAGAAGACGGCTTGGGTGGCGGAATTTGTCAGGTAGCATCTACAATGTTTAATTGTGTGTTGAAGGCTAATTTAACCATCAATGAAAGACATCAGCACAGCCAAAGGGTGTCTTATGTTCCTCTTGGCAGAGATTCAGCTATTTACGGAAATGTTGAGGACTTGAAGTGGACTAATAATACTAAATATGCTATTAAGGTTGAAATGACCGTTAAAAACGGTGTAATTACTTGTACATTTTACACTTGTCAAAAAGCAAAGCCCAAAAAGGTTAACCTTAACGTAACGCAAAATGGTAATAATTTCACTTTAAAGCGTTCAGTTGACGGCAAGGTGAATTATACAACAAGCTCCACATATTAATAATTATGAGTAAAGCAGGATGTAACAAAATAAAGTAATGTCCTGCTTTATTTTAAGTTATATATTAAGCAAGTAAAAAGTTTAAATTTTCTGAAAAAAAGTATTGACATTTTTAATAACTTAATGTATTATATACAAGTCGCAAGTACGACACAGTCGTGGGAGCATAGCTCAGCTGGGAGAGCATCTGCCTTACAAGCAGAGGGTCACAGGTTCGAGCCCTGTTGTTCCCACCAATGGATGGCCCGGTAGTTCAGTTGGTTAGAACGCTAGCCTGTCACGCTAGAGGTCGACG
>JBJFGE010000037.1:0-10554 GCA_051892435.1 Eubacterium sp. | reverse complement strand
TTTTTCTTTTTATCATATTATCACCATATTATTAACAGTATGTATACAAAGGGTTAAATCATTGTGATTTTAAATTTACAGGAAACAGTTTCCCCTGCATCAAGAACTGTCATTCCTCTTTTATGCTCAAAAATACCATCCTCGTCAAGACAGCTTGAAATGCCTGTCCAAGGCTCAAGAGCAACAAAGGGAGCATTTCCAACGGCAGACCAGATAAGAAGATTTCTCATATCCTGAAATTCTATCTTAATTCCCCTGCCGTTTTTGCCGATTAATGTTGCTGACTTTGCAGGACAGTTTTCAAAAATCAAAGCATCGTTTTCCTCAAAAAGACTATGCTCAAGGTTAAGAACAGCGCCTCCCTGCATAACATCATACTTTTTATCTGTATCAACAAGTCCGCTGTGGTGGTCGGGTCTTAAACAAGGCTCGGTTATATTTTTGTCAAAAATAACTTTATAATCCTCAAATTTCTCATCGCTGTCAACAGGACAGTTAAAGGCAGGATGACCGCCGATTACAAAAGGCAATTTCTCTTTTCCTGTATTAGTTATTATATACTCATTTGTAACAGTATCGCCGTTGATAGTATATTTTATCTTCAGCTCATAATCAAAAGGAAACTGTTTTTTTGTTTCCTCTGTGCTTTTTTGAATAAAGGTTATGCTGTTTTTGCATTTTTCAAAAACATCAAATGGATTAATTCTTGCTACACCATGTCGCTTCATATTACATTCTTTACCAAAGGCTTTTGATTTACCGTCAGGAAGAACACCTGTTATAGGAAAGCAAACAGGAGCCTGCCCTGCCCAAAAATCAGGATTACCCTGCCAAAGATATTCTCTGCCATCCTTTTTTAAAGAATTAAGCTGTGCCCCATCTAAACCTAAAACAGCACTGTTTTCTCCGCTTGTAATTGTATACTGCAAATAAATCACTCCAATCCTTTTTATTATAACTTATATAAAGTTGCAATGCAATATTGAAAATATATAACTTATGGGTTACAATATACGGTAGCAACGCAATGATGTTTAAGGAGATTAATATGAATATTGAAGAATTTATTGACGACGCTATTTTTTCGGAAAACGAAACTCATAAATGCTTTTATACTTTAATTTGGGACAGCTTTAAGGAAAGCGGTTATGTAATAACTGATGAAGAAGGTCACGAAATTGATGCTATTATAAAGGCTGTTTCTCTGCAAAATCTTTTAGGCGAATTTGTTTACAGACTTTATGACGAGGTAAATGAAACAGGCTTTGAGGACGTGCTTGACTACTGCGAATCGGCAGGCTTCGGCGAGGATGAAATTTCAAATTACTGTAATGGTAACGAAAATATTGAAGTGGACGAGGATGATTTTGAACTAACCGTTAAAAATGCACTTGACTATTTTACCGAAATAACGGCAGACAAAATGCTTGAAGAATTTTCGGCAGACGATTTATTTGACTGTATGTTTACGGCAACATATGCCTTTGAGCAGGATTTCACATTTGATTTTGAGGATTCAGAGGAGCTTCAGGCATTTGTTGAAACGAATCACGAACAGCTTGATAATTATAAAGAGGAATATCCGTCGGTTATGAGCTGGATTGAAGGCGGTATGATTTGCTGATTTCAGCAGATAAAATATATGTTCATTAATTAAAGCGGCAGAGGTATATCTGATGTATCAATTCTTATATCCTTATCAGCGGTTCTTGGCGTAAGTGTTGGTGAACTGTTAAACGGTGAGCGTTTGCCGAAGCAGGAATGCAATGATGAGCAGATAATAAAAAAACTAAAAATAAAAAAATATGCAAGACTGATTACGGAATTTATAATAACCATAATTTTTGCATACCAATTATATATTTTTTATTTCACGTTTCAGAAATATAAAAATGTTCTTGATTTTTATTTACATAAAAATGAAATCAGTTTTTTAAGTATATGTTCATTGATTTTCATAGGAGCATTCGTTATTTGGCTTGTTACCGTCATAGTAAGTGCCCTTCTAAAGAAAAGAGCTTCTGTTATGAAAGCTATAATAGTTTGTATGTCGTTTTCTTTTGTGATCGGCTGTTCAATAAAAATGACACAAATGGACGACAGCAAAATTATTGAGATTTTTGATGATCCTGTTGATACTGTAAATTACGTGGACTATACCGCTTTCTTTGACAATAAATACGAAACGCAGATAAAAATAAAAGATACAAATGATATAATTACAGAAAATTACTCGGCACACTTCGACGGCATAGGTGATGAATACAATATTGTTTATACAGATTGTGTAACCGCAAACAGTTATGACGTTGTAATGATGTATTATGAGCAAAGAAAGCCAACAAGAACAAATAATGCTACTTGGAATGAAATTGAAGAATCAATATGTAATAAAATGGAAATAACTGATGGATATTACATAACCGGACTTTATGGTGAAAACAGTATTTCACTTTGCTTTGTAAAGGATAATTCTTATTTTGAAATAGAAATATCGAATTCAAGCATCCATGATGAAAGATTGATAAATCAAATTAAAAAGCTGAGTTTATAGCAAAAAATCTTGTCACAGGTTCGAGCCCTACTATACTTCATTTAATAGAAAAAAACACCACGAGGGTGTCTTTTTTCTATTGGTGGGAACAACAGGGCTTTCAGAGTAACTAACCCGCTACGAAACAGTCCACTGAAGATTCCCCCACAGTGTGGGGGAAATGTCACGAAGTGACAAAGGGGGACGTGGCTGTTAGCCTGTTTCTCCCAAATTCGTTTTCGGGGTCCCCGAAAAGTTGCAGACTTTTTGGGGAGAGGAGGAGCAACGGAATGAGCGAGCCGATAGCTTTTGAAAAAAGCTGTTGCGAACGATATGGAGTTTGTGACGACGAGGATCGGCTTGTCACAGGTTCGAGCCCTACTATACTTCATTGAATAGAAAAAAACACCACGAGGGTGTCTTTTTTCTATTGGTGGGAACAACAGGGCTTTCAGAGTAACTAACCCGCTACGAAACAGTCCCCCGGACTGTTTCTCCCAAATCTGCAAGCAGATTTGGATCGGCTTGTCACAGGTTCGAGCCCTACTATACTTCATTGAATAGAAAAAAGACACCACGAGGGTGTCTTTTTTCTATTGGTGGGAACAACAGGGCTCGAACCTGTGACCCTCTGCTTGTAAGGCAGATGCTCTCCCAGCTGAGCTATGCTCCCGTCAGCGATATAAAGTATACATCAAGTAATGCTCAATGTCAAGCATTAATTTTTGAAAAAAGCTCCTTTATTCTGTCTGTCCTGTCGCTGAGATACAAAAAGCCGAAAAGTGCCTCTATTCCTGTTGCACAATGGTATTCCCCCTCAGTTGCACTTTTAGGAGAATGTCCCACCTTTGCGTTTCTGCCTCTTTTATAAACTGCTGTTTCTTCCTCGGTAAGCAAATCCTTTATTTTTTCATATGCCTCAGTTTGTGCTTTTGCAGAAACGAACTTAACGCTTTCCTTATGTAAATCGTTTACAGGTCTGTTAGCCTCTGTCACAAGGCTTTCACGGACAAGCATTTCATAAACGCAGTCCCCTATAAAAGCTAAATTAAGGGGACTGAGCTGCTTTGGATTAATGTCTTTATCAATAAATCTCATATCATTACGGCACGTATTCAAACTCTATATCATAAAGTGATACGATATCGCCCTCCTGTATTCCCTTTTCCCTCAAGGCTTCAAAAATTCCGCTTTTTTCAAGAACTCTTTGCATATACTGCAAAGCTTCATAATCCTCTATATCTATACCCTTAAACACCTTTGGAAACCAAGACGCTTCCACAAGATAATAATTATCATCAACAACTGTAATCTTAAAACCGTTATCATTCTTAATAATCGACTCAACAGGGATTTCCTCTGCTTCGTATTCCTTTATAGGCGGAAGCGTTTGAAGCTTATTCCAAACTGCATTAATTAATTCCTGCGTACCCTCACAGATAGGAGCACAAATTGAATAATATTCATATCCCTTTGACTGAACATAATTTTTAAATTCTTCAATCTGCTCCGGCTCCGCCATATCAATTTTATTTCCCGCAACAATCTGCGGTCTTGTGGCAAGGTCGGGATTGAACTTAACAAGCTCTTCGTTGATTTTTTCAAAATCCTCAATAGGATTTCTGCCCTCATGACCGCTGACATCAACGATATGAACAAGAAGTCTGCATCTTTCAACATGACGCAAAAATTCGTGGCCTAATCCTATTCCCTCGCTGGCACCCTCAATAAGTCCGGGAATATCGGCAATCACAAATGAAGTGCCCTCGCCCATTGATACTACACCCAAATTCGGCACAAGAGTTGTGAAATGATAATCACCGATTTTCGGCTTTGCCTGACTTACAACGGAAATAAGACTTGACTTACCTACTGACGGATAACCTAAAAGTCCAACGTCTGCAAGAAGTTTAAGTTCAAGGGAAATCTCCCACTCCTCGCCGGGCATACCCGGCTTTGCAAATCTGGGAACCTGTCTTGTAGGGGTGGCAAAATGCATATTTCCCCATCCGCCTTTTCCGCCCTTTGCGGCAACAAATCGGTCGGTTTTGCTCATATCTGCCATAACAGCACCGGAGTTAATTTCTCTGATAACAGTACCTCTGGGCACCTTTATCTCAAGGTCAGGAGCTTTTTTTCCGTACTGACGTGATCCTCTGCCGTTTTCACCGTTTTTTGCGGCATACTTACGCTTATACCTAAAATCTGCAAGAGTTGACAGATTATCGTCAACAACAAAAACAACGTCTCCGCCTTTTCCGCCGTCACCGCCGTCCGGTCCGCCTGCTGCCACATACTTTTCTCTATGAAAAGCAACTGCACCTGCTCCGCCGTCACCTGCTTTTATCTTAATTTTCGCTATATCTACAAACATAATAATTTTCCTCACTTTTTCTATAAGAATAATAACAAAAAATATTAGAAAATGCAACTGCATACAATATTATATGGCATTTCAAAATAAAAAGCATAAATGAACTCTGTCAAAAATTTGAACAATATACACTAAATGTATAATTATACGCAATTTCATTGACATTAATTTTTGTCGGTGATATAATTTTGGATAGATGTCAATGAAGGCGTCGTAAACAGGGTTTGTATTGTTATATTACAAAGCCTGTTTATTCATTACGAACTAAACAATATTTTTGGGAGGGCAAATATGACTTATTCACAAAAGGTTCTTGAAGACCTTAAAAAGAGAAATCCGGACCAGCCGGAATTCATACAGGCGGCAGAAGAGGTACTTTTGGCACTTGCACCTGTTGTTGACAACGATCCTAAATATCAGAAGGCAGGCTTACTTGAAAGACTTGTTGAGCCTGAAAGACAGATTATGTTCCGTATTCCTTGGGTAGATGACAAGGGTGAGGTTCACGTAAACAGAGGATACCGTGTTCAGTTTAACTCTTCTATCGGCCCTTACAAGGGTGGTTTGAGACTTCATCCAAGCGTAAATCTCAGCATTATCAAGTTCCTCGGCTTTGAGCAGATTTTCAAAAACAGCTTAACAGGACTTCCTATCGGCGGTGCTAAGGGTGGCTCTGACTTTGACCCTAAGGGTAAGAGCGATATGGAGGTTATGCGTTTCTGTCAGGCATTTATGAACGAGCTTTACAAGTATATAGGTGCCGACGAGGACGTTCCCGCAGGCGATATCGGTACAGGTGCACGTGAGGTAGGTTATCTCTACGGTCAGTACAAAAAGCTTACAAATCGTTCTGAGGGTGTTCTTACAGGTAAAGGTTTAAGCTTTGGTGGCTCTCTTGCAAGAACAGAGGCTACAGGTTACGGTCTTGTATACATCACAGAGGAGCTTCTCAAGGACCACGGTAAAAACATTTCAGGCTCAAGAATTGCTGTATCCGGCTCAGGTAACGTTGCTATTTATGCTATTGAAAAGGCTCAGCAGCTTGGTGCAAAGGTAGTTTCCTGTTCAGATTCAACAGGCTATATCATTGACGAAAACGGCATTGATGTTAAAGCATTAAAACAGATTAAAGAGGTTGACAGAAAGAGAGTTAAAGAGTATCTCAACTATCATCCTGACGCAACATACGGCGAAGGCTCAGTATGGGACAATGTTGTTTGTGAGGTTGCTCTTCCATGTGCAACTCAAAACGAAATTAACAAGGCTGAGGCAGAAAGACTTGTTAAAACAGGCTGCTATGCTGTATGCGAGGGTGCAAATATGCCTACTGATACTGAGGCTACTCAGATTTTCCTTGATAATCACGTTCTCTTTATTCCCGGAAAGGCATCAAACGCAGGCGGTGTTGCTACATCTGCTCTTGAAATGGGTCAGAACTCTATACGTTCAAGCTGGACATTTGACGAGGTTGATGCAAAGCTCAAGGGCATTATGATAAATATTTATTATCATATGAAGGAAGCTTGTGAGGAATACAATGCTCCCGATAATTTTGTAATGGGTGCAAACATTGCAGGCTTTATGAAGGTTGCCGACGCTATGATGGCTCAGGGAATTGTATAATATAAATTCAATCATTTTTACAGCAAAAGGACTGTCTGATTTAGACAGTCCTTTTGCTTTATTATTAATATTAGTCATTTACCGAGGTTTTGCCGTGATGAATGGCGTTGGCAATATTCACAGGTGATAAAAATACCTTTGTCTGCTTTATTTTTGTATCAAGCTTATTAGTGCTTGGCTTTATATTGCAAAGGCTATAAACACTGATTGCTTTAGCCTGGTCAATCAGTTCAAGATTCTTATCCTTTCTCATATAAACACTCTTTGTTTCACCGGGGAGAATATCAAAGAAATTATCACTAAATGGCTCAGTTGAATTAGCACAGTCAAGATTAACAATCCTTGCGTATTTATCAGAGGTGATATCAAGCACAAGAGTATTTGTTTTAACGGTTATCTTACATTTCAGCTTAGCATTCGGCAAGGCAAGATTTTTTTCCTTGTCGAAAAGTAATATCTTTTCATTAATAACCTTTTCACCATTCAATAATCTTACACGGAGTCCTGTTCTTTCAAGGTCATATTCATTTCTGAGCTTATCCATTTCAATGAAAAATACATCTCTGTTTTCAAGAGGAGAAAGCGTCATATTCTGAATTTTTTTGTTTATAACACCGCTTTCAAAATCAAAAAGCTCATATTCGATTCTGACATTTCTAATCTTGTTATAATCGTTTATTGCCATAATTTTTACAAAGTCGGGATTATCCTCAATAGATACTGCAAGAGGAGCATTAAAATGTCTTGCCTTATACTGAAGAGCCTTATAGTTTCCGTAAAAGTCATAGCTCGACCAGGAACAGCAACCCCAGCAATCGTTAAGTTGCCAATACATAGCACCATTACATCTGCCTTTATTTCTTCTCCAATGCTCTGTAGCATCGGCAATACATTCCTGCTGTGTAATCTGTGACAGATAAACATAATCTTTAAATTTCTTAGGAAGATTAAATCTTGATGCGATATAATATATCATCTTATCATTGCCGTTCGCACATTTTTGATGTGACTTAAAAACTGCACTTGATAATGAGTAGTCAGCAGGCTGAGCAAATTTCTCAATTGTTTTCATATCAGGCAGACTTTCAAAGCCAAACTCACTGCAAAAGCGAGTCAGTCTCTTACGGTAATGATTCATAGGCTGTAGTCCGTGCCATACTCCCCATAAATGAGTATCACCCACATTATCGCTGTGTACTCCTTCATTATGCGATGTACCTATAGGAGAACCGGGAATATACGGCGTCTGCTTATCAATTTTTCTGATTTCAGGTTCTAAAATTCCATAGAAGAATTTTTCGGTATAATTCACATATTTTGTCATATGTGCCCAAGCCATATGCATATCTTCTATTTCATTATTACCGCACCACAAGGCGAGCGAAGGATGATTTTTAATTCTTTTAACGTTGTATTCAACTTCCTTTTTTACATTTTCGAGAAAGTCATCATTAAAAAACGGATAAGCCTGACAGGCAAACTGAAAATCCTGCCAAATGAGTACGCCCTTTTTATCGCAAAGGCTGTAAAGCTCATCGCTGCCATAATATCCTCCGCCCCATATACGCACCATATTCATATTTGAAAACTGAACTGCATATATAAGGTCTTTAAGACGTTTATCGTCAAATCTTGTAATAAAACTATCGGGAGGAATGTAGTTCGCACCCTTAATAAACAAAGGTACTCCATTAAGCTTAAATTGAAAATTCTGTCCGTATTTATCGGCATCTCTGTTAAGCTCTATTACTCGCAACCCGATTTGAGTTTCTTTCCTGTCAACAATTTTTCCGTCTGCATCTAAGACTTTTACCTTTACTGTATAAAGAGGCTGACTGTTTCTGTCAGAAAGCTCCTTTGTCCACCACAGCTCAGGATTTTCAACGCAAAAATCAGCAGTAGTATCCTTACAGGACTCAAGCAATTCTCCGTTAGGAGAAAAGAGAGAAATCTCGCAGGAATACTCATCGTCTGATATACTTTTTACATATGCATCTATATGCAGGTCAACCCTGTTATCACTATGCTTTTGTTCAACATCAATTCTGTCAACCTCAGCGGTTTCTGCAAATTCAAGACAAATATCGCCTGATATTCCGCTGACAGGAAGACATGGACCCCAATCCCAACCAAAGTGGCACTGCGGCTTTCTGATATGCACAATTCCGTTCAAGCCGTTGGAATTGATAGGAGCAGGACATTTTTTATATTTTTCTTTTACATATTTAACAGGAGAATAAAACACTATTTTTATTCTGTTTTCACCTGTGCAAAGATATTTTTTTATATCCTCACGGTATGCCAGAAAGCAGTTATCGCTTTTACCAGACAATTTTCCGTTTATATAAATATCGCACAGTGTATCAAGCATTCTACAGCTAAGATAAATTCTGTCATATTCAAAGTCCGAGTCCTGAAGATAGAAATTTCTTTCATATTCCCAGTCCTTTTCGGCAACCCACTGAACATCATTTTCATTAAGTCCCTGCAATGGGTCTGTTATAACTTTATTATGCATAAGGTCAAGATAATTGCAGCCCGGTACATATCCTTTCATCCAGGTATCTTCTCCAACCTGTCTGAAATTCCATCTCCCTGTAAGAATCTTGCTTTCCATAAAAATACTCCTTTATTTAATCCAGTAGCAATACAAGTAAAACATTACATTCCACTTTAGATTATACATACTTTTTTTACGATTTACAATATTTTATTGAGCAAAATACAATTTTATGATATACTTTTGTTAAGTCGTATTTTGACGAAATATGACACAAACGTATATAGTGTTAAAAATTGATAAAAATAATATAAAAACACGGAGGATTGAAATGGCTTTATTTGAAGTTGATGACAGTAATTTTGATGAAGAAGTACTGCTTTCAGAGGAAGATGTGCTTGTTGATTTTTACGCAACCTGGTGTATGCCCTGCAAAATGCTTTCACCTGTTGTTGATAAGGTTGCTGAAAACATGAAGGTCTGCAAGGTAAATATTGACGATGCTAAAAAAAGCGTTTTAGACTATATGATAGTAAGTGTTCCAACTCTTATCGCCTTTAGAAACGGTGAAGAAATCAACAGACTTTCAGGTGTAACGGACGAAGAAGGAATAATAAATCTTTTCAAATAAAACGCAATAAATACAACAAGGAGGCTTGAGCAAAAAACACTCAAGCCTCTTTAAGTTACCAATTTTCAAAAAGATTCAAAAAATTTTTTAAATAGATTTGCATAAATCATACCTTTGCGTAAAACAAACCATCTTTGTTGCAGTAAACGTAAATACGTCCCCTGCCCTTCATCCTGAAATGTGCCAATGCATCACTTTCGGGATAAAGCTTGACAGTTTCAATACAATTTGTTGTAACATAAGATATAAATGAAATATAATGCTCTTTTGTCATCGGATGATTTACAGAAATGAGATATTCCCCGTCAACAATTTCCGCTTTTATATCGTGTTTATTGTTGTGCTCCTCACCGTCAAGTACAGGAAGATTTACACCGCAACAGCTTACAAAGCTTTCTCCGGCAGAAAAAATAATATTTGAGCATATGGGACAAACGTATATTTTTGATTTCAACATATTTGCACTAAGGTTTTGATTGATTGCAGGCTTTCCTGAAAACAACTCTGCCACAGACACACCTAAAGCAACTGACAATGGCTCAAGAAGAGAAATATCAGGCAAGCCTTTACCTGTTTCCCATTTTGACACAGCTTTGTCACTGACGCTGAGTATTTCTGCAAGCCTCAGCTGAGTGTATCCTTTTGATTCACGCAGACGTTTTATAGTCTGACCTGTTACGTAATTACTCATAATCTCTCTCCTTTCGTTAAAATCATACCATAACAGTGACAAAAATAAAACCTACGCCTCGTAGAATAATTTTTTAAAAAATTTAAAAAATAAATATTTATTCTTGACATAACAACTTTTTTGTGATATTATCATACGGCACAAGAGATATAGAGGTATAGTGTAACGGTAACACTCCGGACTCTGACTCCGTCATTTAAGG
>JBJFGE010000036.1:0-43044 GCA_051892435.1 Eubacterium sp. | reverse complement strand
GCAGCAAGGTCACGAACGAACATATAAGCCTCATCAAGCTTCTTAACTGTCTTTTGAAGGTCGATGATGTAGATGCCGTTACGCTCTGTGAAGATGTACTCAGCCATTTTAGGATTCCATCTTCTTGTCTGGTGTCCGAAGTGAACACCTGCTTCTAAAAGCTGTTTCATTGAAACTACGTTTGCCATTATAAATTCCTCCTTTAAGGTTAATTCCTCCACAGACAAGTATGGCAAAAGCCTGATTTATAACCTAAGGCTTAACCTATCTGTGTGCGTATTCGCTTTCATAGACAGTTAAATTTTGCCTGTCTATACGAATGCTGAAAAATTATAACAGAAAAGACTTGAAAAATCAAGCCTTTTTTGAATATAAATATATAATTATTTCAATCAAACTTTTTCCGAGTTAATATCACTATATCAACATTTCTAAATAGAAGTCACACTTTTTTTATTTTCTCTCTGAATAAGGCTGAACTTTAGACAAGTTATCAATATTGCAATGATGCAGGTTGCAAGTAAAACTGCCGGAGGATAGATATATCCGTTGATAGTATTATTTAATGAAAGACTTTTAAATACGCTATTAATCGGTGTATGTAACACGTAAATGTACAACGGCATTTTTGACAGGCAATATGATAATCTTTCATTATTAATTTTTACATTGAGTCCAACAGATATCTCAAACAGACTAAAAGACATTAATAATGTACCAAAATAAGTATTGCCGTCATCATTAAAAAATTTACATTCCATCAAAGAAATAACCGCTCCGACAATTACCAAAATCACAAGAATTGGACGTGGTATTTTTTCTGTTCTCGCTTTATTTTCATACAACAAATAGCCTAAAGAAAAGAACGGCAAGCCAGTGAATAAAAAGTTTCTGACATATATTTGGGATAACACCATTCCCATATATCCTGTTAACACGTCGTAAAATAAAACTGATACTAAAAGCAAAAGCGGCATATATTTAATCAACCTTGCAGCTTTCAGTTTAACAACAACAGCAATAGCTAAGTATGTATAAATCAATGCTACCAAAAACCACAGCGGAATAAAAAATGAATCGTTGAAATTATTAAATACGAAAAGTTTAATATACGCTTTCATTGATTTCAAATCAGTTAAAAAAGTATAGCTTTGGGTAAACACTAACTCAAAAATCGCATAAACGACTATCGAAACAGCTAATATTTTCAACAAAGGCAAACATCTGTTTAATAGCTTTTTTGTATTTCCTGTTGTAATTGCATTATAAGAAAAATAGCCCGAAGACATAAAGAATATGGGTACTGCAAACCTTACAACAGCCTTCACACCCACGCCGAATTCTCCTACAAACATTATGTGAATAAACACGACAAAAACAGATGATATAAATTTTAAAATGTCTAATGATTTATTTCTCACTTATCTACTCTCCAAAATTTCATCTACAATCTCACTGTCAACATCAAGGTCGAATTTTCTTGCAAACATACAGGATGAAGATTTTATTATATCAAAATCCTCTTTTCTCCAAACATAAGGATTCCCTCTGTTCCAGTCAATCAGTCTGACGCAGGCAAAATGGTTATCATTGCAATTTGGCATAAAGAGATTGTTTTTGAATTTACTGCTCTCTGCCATTGTCTGAACAAACACCTCGTCACAGCAATAGGAATAACTGAAAACCTTTTCGTACCTTTCCTGGTTTTCAACTATGTACCGTGCAAAATCCCCCGTAATGCTGAACCAATTACAGCCTTTTTGTACTTTAATATCGGTATTTTTAAGCCTGTCAACACCGAAAAGTATTTGAACCCGCAGTGCAATTTGTGCAAGAATTTTAGTAAAAAGATTACGTTTTTTTCTGAAAAGGTGATAATATTTTATCCTCAAAACAGAGCTTTCAGATACCTCATTGCTCGAATAATGAACAAATTCTTTACCATTGTTTTCATCAAAAAAGCTATGTATTTCGTCATTTGATTTAATAGGTAAGTCAGAACCGGAAATCAAATGATAATAAGTGTAAGGATTGTTCGAATTTTCACCATTTACGGCATTTTTCAGAAGTATCATTTCACATTTAACCTGACTGAAATCTCCCCAGGTTACGCTGACTCGTTCGTCTGTGAAATGTACTTTTGAATATTTAGTTATACTTTTGAAATGCTCAAAATCAAAATCTTTAACTTTCGCATCAATATGAATATAGATATCGTTTCGCTTATCGTCAAGTGACAATATCAACTTTTCAAGCAGTTCAAACTGATTATGAGCAATAATCATATATGCGTGCATATTATCTTTCCTTTTTTAATTACATAACAAATATCAATTCGTTTTTTATATACAAAGCACAATACAAAATGAGAACATAAGGTTTTTAGTGAAAAGTCAACTATGTTTTATATGTAAAAAATCAAGAATTGTTATTTTAAGTGATTTGAATTCCGGATTGTTCTTAAAGCAGATAAACATAATAATATTTGGAAATATCAAGGAAATTATCAGTTTAACAACAATAGTCAATATCAAAGAATTAAATGAAATACAGAAATTGCATATCAAGGTATTTATAACTGATATTATCAGCAGCAGCAATGAATAGTTTAACAATTTCAGAATATATTTCTTTGGACTGGTGTTTTTGAATATTGTACTAAACAGATTACTAAATAACCAAGGCATTCCTATAAATAACATCGTTACAACTGTAGAAAACAAAACACCATATAGTTCAAAATATTTTACCAGTAAAATATTAACAATTAGATTTGCAAGTGCCGTGATTAATGGTCTGAATCTATCTTTATGCCAAATTCCGGCAGCATCCTTAAATACATTGAACAGCAAATTATATTGCTTTATGTAAAAATACACACAAAACAATATGACCATACTATACGGCAACAGATTATCTTCACCAACCCACAGCTTCATAAACGGTTGATATAACGATGCAAAGCAACAAACGCAAACAGAATTAATCCAATAGAAAATAAACGTCAGTTTTTCAAGAAGATAATAATTCTTTTCTTCTGTTTCAGTTACAAGACTATTACCTATTCCTGCAAATGCAGAAGATGTAATTATTGTCACAAATCCCGCTATAGTATTGATTATATAAAAATAGTTTTGATATAGTGCAAGTGCATTTAAGCCTAAAAAAGATGAAATAACTATCGTATCTGCAGAATCAATTACAACACTGCCAACTTTTGAAGTGAACAAATCCCGCACCCGAGTATTTATTACCTTGATCTCTTTTGCTTCAAGTTTTCCTCCTGCACGATACTCCGGATACTTTTTATCAACAATTATTGCCGTAACTAAATTCGAAAGCACACCCGAAAGCAATGCTACTATGAGAAACATATAATAATTCTTCAAAAAAATTAATGTTAAAATTTGTGCAACATATTTTATTGTATTGACAAAGTAGCCTATCTTATCGCCAATATCATTTCTTTGATGCACATTCAACAAGCAGTTTTTGTACGCAAAAAGCCAATAAGTTAAAACTGTTGTTCCGAGATTCAAAAAATATAACACATAGAGGTTTACGTCTGACGGCAAATCACTTTTTATTAATTTTGGAAGGAATGGCACCAACAATAATCCAAGCAATAAAATTATCACTCCGATTATACGGTAATAAATTTTGTATAACCGCATTAATGCACAAATCTTTTCACGATCATCCTCAGCAATTGGCTTGTACATACTAAATGATAACGCAGAGCCAACACCTAATTCTGCCAAATTAAGCACTGATAAAACAGATGTAAACAGACTGTTTAATCCCACATAATTCATTCCAAGATAATGAATCATTACTGTTCTTATTAAGAACGGCATTAAGAGATTGTATAACTTTGTTATCAATCCAAACAAAATATTCCTAATGGTATTTTCTGTTCTGTTAAGTTTCATAATTATTTTAAACCATAAACATATTTTCTAAATTCTTCAAAATGCAAATCTGCGGATTTTATATGATTTTCTACTGAAACAACGCATCTTTCTTCAAGGTTTTTATTTACAAATTCAAAATCATAATTTTCAAAATCCTTTATATCAG
The DNA here is from genome assembly GCA_051892435.1 of Eubacterium sp. Classification (GTDB taxonomy): domain Bacteria; phylum Bacillota; class Clostridia; order Oscillospirales; family Acutalibacteraceae; genus Eubacterium_R. Next base: position 38,964 of record JBJFGE010000036.1, on the reverse strand, counting down.
ACCATTTTCCCGAATAATTCAAATCTAAAAGATAATTTTTCATTTTATCATCGTAGCAAATCGGAAAAAACGGTTTGTTAAAAAGCATTGCTATTATCATCGCATGAAATCGACCTGCAATAACATATTCGCATTTTGAAAACAACTTTAAAATCTCTTCAGGGTCTCCATCATAAACAATATGCTTTGCACCCTCTTTGTTTAAACACTGCATAGTTTTTTCAGCTGCAATATCATCTTTTTCATATTTGCAAAAAGAGATTATGTAAACACTATATCCTTTTGACAGATATATATCAATTACTTCTGACAATTTTTTATAATATGAACTATTATCTTTTTCTGACAGTTCTCTAATTTTATGCTCAATATTAATCAAGCTCACAACAACTGACTTTTCTTTTGACTGACATTCAAATTCAGAAGTATCGTAATTAAATACAACATCAGGAGCGTATGATACATTTTTCATAAACGAAAACAGATTATATGAAGCTTTATCTCTCATACTAATATTGTAATAATATTCAAATCTTTGTTTCAATTCATCAAGAAATTCAACATCATACACCGGACCTACATTGCAGCCAATAATAAACTCCGGCAAATCAGCCTTTTTTAGAGAATACGATTTGTCCCTAACAGAAGTTTCAGTTAAATCTAAAGATTCTTTTTCACAACGTTCTTGAAAAAAGCATGAACCTGTTACTGTTAATTTTGCTTTATAATCAGTATCTCTTGTTATAAACAACTTGTTAAATTTATTCACCAGGGCACAAAAATAAATATATAATTTTGAATACCTTAAACATCTCAATATCAGCTTAACGGGGTAATAAAGCACTCTTGAAAAAAGGCTGATTTTTACATTTTTATTTTTGGCGATGCTTTTGGTGATATAACATGGATTTATATCTATATGAAATTCAATATCGGGAAATTTTGTCAAAAGAATCTGAAAGAAGAGGTCGTCACCGAGATTTTTTTGAAAATATCCGTTTAATTTTACTTTAATTGGTTTAGGACTCATTATTAATAACCTCTTGCAAGCTTTCTAAACGATATACTTGCATTATATAAAAATGGTAACGATTTCAATAGCTTTATTGCAATAGTATGTTTTCGTGAAATTATAGATACTTTACTGATCTTTGAATAACATATTAATATATCTTTTCTCAAATCACTATACATATTCTTACAAGTATTATTTCTGATAACGCTGTTGATTAAAAAGAAATCACTCTTTATTTGGTTATATAGTTGATAATCATAAGCCTCATCAGTGGGTTTTAGATAAGATATCATAGTTTTGTATGCAAGCATTGAATCTTCAATCATTTTTTCAGTAATGCATCCCTGCATAATTGAACCGCTATGCCTAAAATAAAAATATTTTTGTTGGTTAGATCTTATCATTGCGTTGGCCTTTTTTAATAAAACGTGGATCATCATAGCATCTTCACCAACGGTTAAATTGCTCGGCATTGGTGGCAAATCAACAAAAAGACTCCTGTGAAATAGCTTTCCCCAAAGGTAACAAATACCATTAGTAAAATCCTTCACTATGTCAACAAAGTCCAAACACTCAATTAACTCTTCATTTGCAGAAAAATAATTATTATCTTCATCTTCAAACACAGAAATACTGTTAACAGAAGAAACCAAATATTTATTATTCGTCAACTTTACTAAATACTCAATTGTATCATTTTCAATCCAGTCATCGCTATCCACAAAAGAAATGTAGTCTCCTTTAGAATACTCAACTCCTGTATTTCTTGCGCAAAAAACGCCTTCGTTATTTCTATGAATTACCCTAATACGACTATCCTTTTTTGCCCAATAATCGCACATTGCAGGGCAATTATCAGGTGAGCCATCATCAACCAAAATAATTTCAATATTGGTATAGGTTTGATTTATTATACTTTCTACACATCTATCAAGATATTTCTCTACCTTAAAAACAGGTACAATAACACTTATTAAAGGGTTATTCATAACTATCTCCTTAATCTTAATTTAAGTACAAACAAATACAAATATTTGAAGTGCTTCAAAACGAATAATCTCTTCTTATAAGTTTTATTCGTAATACAATTCATTATTGCTGAATAATTTTCAGACACAATTGAATCTAATTGATTCCTGTGTTTCTTCTGTGCGTTTACTTTTACAATTTGTGCATACCCATCTAATATCCAAGCGGCAGAAACATTTGCAATATGAGCAGAAATTCGAGCATTTCCGCTTTCTCTTTTAAATATTTGTATATGTAATTCCACATTTTGAATCCATGCAGAAACATCGTTGACTGATGTGATACTTGCAGTTCTATATGTATAGTTGTACAATGACTGATTTATCAAAACAATCTTTTGAGCATTCTTTATAACTTGATAATTGAAATAATTGTCTTCACCTATTTTATAACCATCCAAAAAACGATTATTTCCAATAATCTTTTTAGAGTAAAGCTTATTCCAACAGGGGCTATTTAATGTATTATCATTAAACATATCAACTAAATATTCTGTTCCCGATTTCACAGAAATAGTTTTATTGTTTTTGATATATTCTATACTGTCTGAATTATCATGTATTCTCTTATAAGTACAACGTGAAATGTCTGCATCATTCTCTTCTAATTGTTTAACAAGAATTTCAAACATATCTGAATCTACAAAATCATCACTATCCACAAATCCGACAAAATCACCGGTGCAAATATCCAATGCTTTATTTCGTGCATCAGCTACACCGCTGTTTTCTTGGTGGATCACAATGATTCGGCAATCCTTTTGGGCCCACTTATCACATATTTCAGGACACTTATCAGGTGAACCGTCATCAACCAAGATGATTTCAAGATTTTTATACGTTTGATTAACAATACTTTCAATACACCTGTCAAGATATTGTTCAACCTTATAAACAGGAACAATGATAGAAATAGTTTTCATTATTTATATTTCCTCTTTATCAGCATTTTGTAAATGTTTGGAGCAAAGGTTATTAAAAGGGATTTAATTTTGTCGCTTTTTGAAAAAACAGGAGACATCATAATAGTTCTTATATGATTTTTGATGCAAGCTCTTAATTCATCAAATTCATCTAAAAATTTATTGTTCTGAATAATTCCGCTAATTACAACAAAGCACGAAGAAAGCAATCCTTTGATCGCAAATGGTTCTAATTGGCTATCTTTTTCAAATTCTATAATAATTTGTTTTGATTTAACTGCATCAAACGCACCAATAGAAAATTCTTTATGTGTTTTGCTGTCCTCATTAACATAGTAGTGATATAATTTTGCCGATGACTCACAAATATTTTTAATTTCATCATTTTTAAAAAAGTGATAATTGAATACCAAATCTTCGCAACAAGCCAAATCCGGAACAATAATTCGCTTAGCTATATCTGTACGATATAACTTATTGCACATAATACCAAATTTATAATCACCCATCGCTATACGCTTTAAAGCCTCTGCTTTACTGATATGATTTGTTGAATAATCAAGGGTATCGCAATCATTATTATATTGAAAATCACATACAGAAACATCAAAATCATTTCCCTGAGAAATGTAATGAGAAATCAAATCCCTTTCAACATAATCATCACTATCAATAAATGAAATAAAAAATCCTTCAGCAACTGCAATTCCTATATTTCTTGCAGACGCAACACCGCCGTTTTCTTTATGTATTACTTTTATTCTGCTGTCCTTTTCTGCCCAGGCATCACATATTACAGGGCAATTATCAGGTGAACCATCGTCAACAAGGATTATTTCAAGATTTTTATATGTCTGATTTACAATGCTTTCAACACATCTGTCAAGAAATTGTTCTGTTTTATAAACAGGAACAATAATACTAATAAGCGGGTTTCCTATCATAAAAACTTCCTTAATAATTTAATGTAGTTTTGAAGCATAAATCTGCTTCTTTTTTTTATGCTGAGATACAAAAGCTTTGTATGGCTTGGTAAAAGAACCGTATCAATCTTATCCATTACACTTACAAGTTCATCATTTTCTACTATTTCATCAAGAACAGCTTTTTTCTCTTCCTTTGATTTCGGATTATTTGCGTTAGCCTCATTTCTAATAACAAAGTTGACTAAATACAGAAGATAATAAGGAAGTTGGGCTGATAAATCTATTCCTAACTTTTCACTTTTTTTCACCAAGGTATAATAAGGAAGATAAATAATCTCGTGTAATATCGGATCATAAGCCTTTGTCATTGACTTAGGATTTATTCGATAATGATACAATGCCTTATCAACAAAAGAAATTGTTTGGCACTCCATTAAACAAGGATAAGTGAAAGCAATATCCTCACCCATACGAATTCTATCATCTGTATCCATTAGGTGCTTTTCTAAAAGTTCGCGCTTAAAAACCTTTGTCCAACAGTTTGGAAAAATACCAAAACGATAGTACTGATTATCAAACAACATTGTGGGAAATATTTCTTTTTCTATTTCATCACGTTTATATAAACTTTTATTAAGCTTATAATCACTCTTTTGTTCCTTGTCCGGATAGGAATATAAAAACTGTGTGATAATACAGTCTGCATTTGTTTCTTCTATTGCTTTAGCAACATTTTCATACATATCAGATTCGATCCAGTCGTCACCATCAACGAAGCAAACATACTCACCCTCTGATACCTTTAGTCCTGCCTTACGAGCAGAAATAAGTCCTCCGTTATCCTTATGAATAACCTTTACTCTGCTATCATTCTTTGCATATTTATCGCATATTGCAGGACAATCATCAGGCGAACCGTCATCAACAAGTATTATTTCAATATTCTTATAAGTTTGTGCAATTATACTATCTACACACTGATGAATAAAGCTTTCAACTTTATATATCGGAACAATTATACTAATCATAATAACCTCAAAAATGCATCCAATAAAGTGAACTTCCGGAGCATAAATACCAAAAATGAACTGCAATATAGATTACAGTAGAAATATTGACTATTGGTTTCGTTTTATATCTTATTATCTCATTCGTCGGAGCATAGAATCTGCAATACGATACGCCATTACTTTCAATGTATTTGCTTTGCATTTGTGAACCAATCATAAAGAAAACAGCAGCTAAGATAGGTAATATCCATCTGGCGATTCTTACAAAAATCAGTCCGCTATACAAACATCCTACCATAAAATACAATACTATTGACGAATATTTGTAAAATCTCTTAAAATCATTCCCGAATTCCGAGTTGAGAATATATTTTGAAAAATAAACAACAATAAAAGCAGTAAAAATAAACATCGTTATATTTACTAAAAACATAGTTCCTAATTCCAATGTTTCTCCTGCTTGATGCTTTTCTGCTTGACCTGCAATTGATTGTACAAATGAATTGTCAGTTTTGGTTGCAATGTACTGCATAAGTGCTCCACCGCCAACCAAACCAAAAATCAAAAGAAAACTCATAAACTTACCGCTATTGTTAAGCGTGATTTCAGTCAGAATAACTAATGCAACCATCATAATTCCCGAAGAATGCATTAAACTCGCCAAAATATACCCCAAATAGCAAAAAACAATCCACCTTCTCTCAACCAAATGGTAGTAGGCACAGGCAAGTATTACCGCAAATGTTAAGCCGTTTCTAATACCGCTGTAGGTATCATAATACCAATATGTTGATAAGAAAATCATTGTTCCCCAGAACAAGTAAAATTTTGATATGCCAAATCTGTTTGCAACTTTATAAATCACCAAAAACATTAAACCGTATGTAAGGAAAATAGTGACTGTCGGCATCCAATGATTATCAGGGGATTTACTTATAAAATAGAAGTAGTACCCACACATTCTATATGTACCCCAATTACTCCCGTTCGCATTTTCATCAAAACATCGTTGTAAGTATTCATGGCCATATTCTCTGAGATAATCCAGCTGCATAAAATATCTGCTCAAGTCGTCAGAAAAATTCGGTTCAACATTGTAAGCCAATACAGAAAGCAAAATCACAACTAACGCAAAAGGAAGCCAGGCAGCTTTTCGTGGAGTAATCCAATATACTACGGCATAAATTACTATTATACAAACAAAACATTCAATAGCACTTAATCCGAACATACTGAACCCTCCTTTCATAAATCATCAGCATTGATATATTTTTTCAAGTTTGTCAATCACATTCTTAATATCATAAGTTGATATTAACATATCAACTCTCACATCATTACGATAAATCTTTACAAGTTCAAGAGCTTTATCGCTCCATTCAGTAGCAGTACTTGATAACGGCATAAAATCAACATTATCGTTAAATTTCACCTCAGTTGTTACCGTGTCTGCAATTAAACATGGAAGTTTTGAGGATTGTGCTTCAATCAAAGATACCGGCAATGCTTCATGTAGCGAGGGAAATATCATAATATCCAAAGCAGAATATATTTTATAAATATCGCTTCTTTGACCTGCGAAGATTACTTTGTCAAAAACTCCAAGCTCTTTTGCTTTTTCAATAACAGGCTTTGTATCAACCTTTTCTCCTACAAGAAGCAATTTCGCATCAGAATTATTCTTTAGCATTTCAGAAAAAATTTCAACCAAAAAGGATTGATTCTTAATACGATATATGGTGCCTACATGACCTACCAAAAACGTGCTATCATTGATTTCAAATTCATTTCTGATTTCTTTTCTGTATTCTTCATTTAATGCAAATTTACGAGTATCAACACCGTTTGCTAAAAAAGTACCGCCGTTTTTATATGCTTTTTTACCAAACAAATATTCCCCTGCAGCCTTACAGCAGCCGATCTTTACTGTTGAATATCTATTTAGCAAAAATTGCATAACTTTTTTGTATACTTTATATTTGATATTTTCTTTCCTGTTCCATTTTACAACATGAGAATGGGCAATTCTAACCTTAACGCCGTTTTTCTTTGCCGTCATTAACACGAAACCACTGAAAAGAATTACGTGAGAATGAACAATATCAAATTGTCCAGATTTCATTAAGCTGTCCATAAATTTATACTTACCTAAATACCCTTTGGCGTCTCTTGGCATATTTATAAATTTAAAGCCTTCATCCTCAAGCTCTTTTAAAAGTACTTCGTCTTGCGGCTCGTAAGGATCAACCAGCAAAAAGGAAATATCAAATTTTGACCTGTCAATTTTTCTTGCAAAATTAATTGCCACTAATTCAACTCCGCCCCTTCGAACAAGTTGAATTACGATAAGCAGTTTTTTCTTTTTCATAATATTAAATATGTGTCCTGTCAAAATATTTTGCAGCTATTACGGAAAACAAATTAAGTCCTAATAGCTTAATAGCATATTTAGTAACGATTGTTTTTTTCCAATAAGAGTATGATAACACGAAGGTATATTTTTTCATAATGGTCAAAGCTTTTTTTCTTGTTGCCTTATCCATTCGTCCGCATACTACAAAACCCGTTGAATAAATGAATGCAACATAGTTAAGTATATCCTTCTTCATTGTATCGCTCTCTATGCTTTTACATATTGGCAACCATTTATCCAAGGTATATTCAATTCCATATATCATTTTTATATTTGATGAGCGTGTTACGGAATTGCTCCTGCCTTTGCGATATGAATAAAAAGGTTCATTTATAGCAGAAATTGATTTGCAATTTATAAAAGTACTCAAAACAAAATCATAATCCTCATCCTGTACACCCTGTTTAAATCGAATATTGTTTTGATTAACTATACTGTGCTTAAATGCAAATATTGTAGGACCGCCGGGAATAAGCTTATTTGACAAAAGATAATGCATCGTTTTCAGGTAATCGTTTTCACCAATAAGCGTTAAATCATAACCCGTTCTAGACACAATTTTTTCACCGGTTGTCATATTAAAATCAGTACAACCGAAAATTATTACATCGCTGTTTGTTTCATTAAGCTTGTCGTGAAGTGTTTTCAAGGTGATGATATCGTTATAAAAATCATCACTATCCAAGAAAAGCAGATATTCTCCGCTTGCGTTTTCAATACCATTATTACGAGCCTTTGACGCACCGCCGTTGCTTTGCGAAACCGCCTTGATGCGACTGTCATTCTTTGCATATTCACAGCACATTTTATAGCTGTTATCTTTTGACCCATCGTCTACCAAAATCAGTTCCCAATCGGTAAAGCTTTGATTGATAACGCTTTGAACACATTCGTCAAGATATTTTTCAACATTATAAACAGGAACAATAATACTAAATCTAGGCATAGTTATCTCCTATAATATTCAATTAGCTGAGTTACTGTGTCGGAAATATTCCAGCCTGCCGATTTCATTTTATCAAAATTGTCTTTTCTTTCAGAATTTGAAAGTTCAATAACTATATCAGCCCAGACCTCAGCGGTTTCATTCAGCGATTTTATTTTAACTAAATCTGTTACGACTACCTCATTTGTAATATTTTCCGACATTACAACAGGCAGGTCTGCCGCCTGAGCCTCAATGACGGACACCGGTAAGCCTTCGCTGGTGGAAGGAAACAGAAAAACGTCAAATGCCTGAAGCAGTTTATCAATATCGTTTCTGACGCCCAAGAACCTTATGTCTCTATCTATTCCAAGCTTTTTTGCTAAAGACATAAGCTCTTCGGTTTCTTCCCCGCCTGCTAAAAGCAATACGGCATTTTCTTTTTTCTTTTTAATTTCAGCGAAAATTTGAAACAGGAACGGATGATTTTTTTGCACTACCGTTGTTTTGCCGATATGGCCGACAACAAAGCTGTTTTCCAAATCCATCTGCCTTCTGACATCCTTTCGCACCTGAGGATTGAATCTCAAGCTATTGCAGTCAACAGCGTTATTCAGCACACGAAAGGCTTTATTTCCATACCAAATGCTTCCTGCCTCTTTACTGCAGGCAAATTTATCCTTGATAAAATACTTTCCGTAAAGAGAAAGAATCTTATTTCTTTTGCCGTTGCCTTTCAGCGAATAAGAAGTTGTATGGCAATGAACAGCAATTTTTTTTATTTCTGCTTTTTTGGCATAAGGAGCAATGAAAATTGCAAAATGGGGACAATGGATATGAAGCACCTGCCACTCATTTTTATGAGTGCTGAAAAATGAATTCATTTTTCCTGTTATCAAATCCTTAGGAGACGGCGGGTCGATTTTGTACACTCTGCCTCCAAGAGCTTCAATATCCGATTTCCTCGTTTTATCCTTTTCTGAAAAATACACAACGTCAAACTTAATATCATCCGGCATAGCCTTTGCATAATTTAAAATTACGCTCATTACTCCGTTTGACACCCCTATGTCGGGTATCATATGTAACACTCTCATAATAACCCCAAATCTTTATATATCTTAACCATTTCAGGTACTACGGCTTTTTCGCTGTAAAGCTCTGCTTTATTTATACTGTTTTTACCGAATTTTTCTGCAAGCTGCGGATTATCGTAAAGCTGAAGTATTCTGTCTGCCATAAGTCTGCTGTCGTTAAGCGGTACAAGAAATCCGTTAATTTCTTCCTCCGCCAAATCGTTGTTTCCTCTTACATCGGTAACTACAAGGGGATTACCCACTGCCATAGCCTCAACGAGATTTATGGGCAAGCCTTCCTGTCTGCTTGTTGAAACAGACACGTCACTCATTGCAACAAGCTTATCAATATCACGCCTGTAGCCCATAAAGAAAACATTTTTGTCAATCCTCATTTCCTTTGCTTTATTCATATAAGCATCCGGGTTTTCATTAAGTCCGGGGAGAAGAAGCTTTATATTCTCATGCTTTTCTATAAGCAGCTTCATAGCCTCAAAAATCATTTCCTGATTTTTTCTGAAGCAAAAGTCGGCAGGATAAATTAAAATAAAATCGTCATCACTATATCCGTATTCTCTGCGAAGCCTAAGCTTGTCCTCTTTTGAAGCAGGCTTAAATCTTGACAAATCAACTCCGACACCGTTTACCTTGAGAATTTTTTTTGCGGAAAACTGCTTTTCCTTAGCAAGAGCATAGTCCTCGTTGTTTATTAAAATAAGACAGTCAGTATACTTTGCAAGGAACTTTTCAACGTTATAAAAGATAAGCCAGTTTTTCCTCGATGCACCTTTATAAAAATGAAATCCGTGGGCGGTATAAATTATCTTAGTTCCCTTTTTCCTTGCATCACGTGCCGCAAGCCTTGTAACAACTGAACCCATGGGTGTATGACAATGAATCGCATCATAATTCCCGTTGTCAATAACTTTTTTCAACTGATTATAAGCTTTTATGTTATCTGTGCTGTACGGACTTCTTGAAAATGATATTTCGTAAACATTGTCAATATCACTTAAATCCAGTCCCTTTTTAACATCTGAATTATCCTTATAGGCAGCATCCACCGTACAACCAAGCTCTTTAAGTTTTCTGATAAACGGCATATGAAACTGCCCTATATGACTGCGAACCGTTGCTACAAATAAAACCCTCATAACACTTATTTCCTTCTAACAATACCGCTGATTATTTCTGCAGTTTCTTTATGCTTTTCTGCAAAATACTGCTTGTCCTTATTTTCTAACCTTTTTTCAAATTTTTTATTTTGAGCAATGCCGTCTTGGAAAATGTTTCCGATTTCTTCAAGATTTACAACCTTTTCCAAATTGCAAAAGGATCTCGACAAAATCACCATTGAAGAACCAAGTCGATAATGCTCTGCTAAAATATTTTCTGCAGGGAGCAGGTCGCCTTTTCCAACCTTTCCGACTCCTCCGAATCCGAATGTAATACCCTTTTTCTTTAGCTTTTCGGCTATTTCATCAACTGTCCCATCTGTGACAAGTTCAAAAAGAAATTTCTTATTTTGACTGAGGCTCAAATCATTAAGTCCGATATGAATCTCATCAATTCCGTCAATTTCAATAACCTCGTCAAGACATCTTCTTGCCTCATCTGTTTCAAGCAAAAGAATCGTTTTCACTCTTCCCTTGACAATGCTGAAAAATTTTTTGACGTCATTTGTGCTTTTCCACATAGGGAGCATAATTATATCAGCTCCCGCATTGATAACCGCCTCAATTTCCTGCTGAGAATTTTTATGAATAGGATTCACACGAACAAGAAGCTCCGACTTATTGAGGACACGGCGTATATTTTTCACGTCATCAACAGTATGATGATTTTTAACAGTATCCATATTAGGCTGTCTTTCATCCTTGCCGATATATTCCATATCAACAAAAATTCTGTCAACGCCTGCGTTCTGTGCTATCTCTGCAATATTAGGATTGTTTGTTATGTAAAATAATTTAAGCATTATACATTTACGCTTTCATCTTCATTTTCTTCTATATATTCACTGTTTGGAATTACAGTGACACCGTGATTTTCATTATCTGAGTTTTTCAGCACCTTGAAAACAGTCATAAATAAGATCTTGATATCAAGTAGCAATGACATATTATCAACATACCAAATATTCAGCTTAATTCTTTCGTGCCACTCGACTTCCTTTCTGCCGTTTACCTGTGCCCAGCCTGTTATACCCGGTCTGACCTCAAACATTCTAAGCTGGTACTCTGTATATTCACAAAGCTCCCACGGGTGATATGTTAAAGGAGGTCTCGGACCGATAAAGCTCATATCTCCTTTTAAAACATTTATCAGCTGAGGAAGCTCGTCGATACTTGTGGCTCTGACAATCTTTCCTACCTTTGTGACTCTTGGATCTCCTGCAAATGAATACTGGCCCGTGCCTGTTTGCTCCGCACCGACACACATTGACCTAAACTTATAAATTTGAAACACTCTTGCATCTTTCCCGAGTCTCTCCTGCTTAAAAATAACAGGTCCCTTGGAATCAACCTTGATTGCAACAGAAACTATAATCATCAAGGGTGACAAAATAATAATTGCAACCAAAGAAAAAATTATGTCAAAAATTCTTTTAACAAAAGGATACATAAAATTCACTCATTCTTTCCATCCGAATTATATATTACACTAATTTTATTATATAATTTTATACTATGTATGTCAAACAAAATAATCGGTAATCAAAAAGGAATGCCCATAGCATTCCTTTTATAACCGATTTTTGTCATCTCAACTTTCATTGTCTTTTTCTGAAGTTTCTGTATTCTCTTTTAAACCATCATTTTTTACGATTTTATATTTACCGTTTAATGTACCGTACAAAATCAAACACACACCTATAACAAAAACAGCTATTCCAAAAACGAATAAAACTTTGCTATCATTTGTCCTGTCTCCTTCGGATGTGCTTATCTCTTCGGACACCGCAGAAGATTTATCACTGTCGATGTTTTGCAAATCCTCCGGCAAAAATGTTCCACTTTCATCTAAAACATCTGTGCTTTCATTGCTTCCAACCGATACATTGCCTGAATTATTTTTTTCGGCAGAAAATTTTGTTGCGCTTTGCGTACTTGTTTTTTCAACAGATGAACTGTTCTTATTGGTAGTTGACGGAACGAATTTTGTGGTCTTTTCCGTTGTTGTACTTGTGGTCTTATTCGTAGTTGAAGTTGTTGCTTTGGTTGTTTTTGCACTTGTTGTTTCTGATGCTTCCGCCTTTTCAGTAGTCAATTTCGTAGTTATTTCAGTTGTTGATTTAGTCGTTTTTTCTGTAGTTTGCTTCGTTGTTTTCTCCGTAGTTGTAATAACAGTCGTTTTCACCATATTAACAACTATACCATCTTTGACATAAAAATTATTATTTTTGCCACAGGAGTATTCACAGGAGACTATGTTTTCAACATTTTTATCATCGGAGTTTTTAAACTCAATCGCTGCAAAAATTTCACCGCCGTGGTACTTTGGCTTCACTTTGGAAAAATCATAATATACATTAAAATTTTTCTCAATACTCGACTGATTATCAGAGATCACGCCATTCTTTCCCAAAGCAATTAAATAATCATTTTTACTGTTTTTCACATTAAATGACAAGCAACAATCAGACGAGGATTCAGTCATCAAGGAGTCATAAAAGCTCAGATAAAAATACATACAACAGCTTTCTTCATCAATAACATACTTTAAACAGCCGTTAAAATTACTGTTGGAAATATCCACAATTTCCCCTTTATCATTCCAGTATTTACTGTCCCCTACATAACCGTCATCATAAGCAAATGCCGTTGATGAAAACGAAAACAAAACAAAAAATCCGACAGTAAAGGCACAAATCATTCTCCAAAATGAAAGTGCTCTGCTGTCGGTAAATTTCATCATCATTCTCCGTCTTTCCATAAAATTTCCTGTTATATTTATACCATTTTCACCGATTTGTGTCAATATTTATTTGTTAGCACCTATTTCTTGGATTGGATTAAATTTTAAAGCATTATTGATTTACAATCACCGATTACTATGTTACAATATTCGCAGTTACTAAAAGTGTGGTGAGAAAATGAAAAAAATTGTAGTCGGTATACTTGCACACGTAGACTCAGGCAAAACTACACTGTCTGAGGCTTTGATGTATCAATCGGGAAACATAAATAAGCTTGGCAGAGTCGACCGCAAGGACTCATTTTTAGATACAAATTCCCTTGAACGAAGCCGAGGGATAACAATTTTTTCAAAACAGGCAGTTTTGGAATATAACGACACACAGTTCACACTGCTTGACACACCGGGACACGTTGACTTTTCCGCCGAAACCGAAAGAACATTGCAGGTTCTTGACTATGCAGTTTTGGTTATCAGCGGTACAGACGGTATTCAAAGCCACACTCAAACCCTATGGAAATTGCTTTCAAAATACAATGTTCCCTGCTTTATTTTTGTGAACAAAATGGACCTTGACGGTGCTGACAGGGAGCATATAATGACACAGCTTAGGTCAAAGCTCAGTGACGGATGTATTGATTTTAACAATACAGATACTGCGGAATTGTACGAAAATATTGCATTGTGTGATGACAGACTTTTAAACGAGTATTACAAGAAAAACGCACTGATAAAAGAGGACATTTTGCCCTACATAAAAAGCAGGAAAATCTTTCCCTGTATGTTTGGCTCTGCACTGAAATTAGATGGTGTTAATGAGTTTTTAGACTGTCTTTACGGATATACGGAAATGCCTGAATACAACGAAGAATTTGCCGGTAGAGTTTTTAAAATCGCAGAGGATAAAGGACAGCGACTGACCTTTTTGAAGGTTACAGGAGGCAAACTTAAAGTAAAGGAAATTCTGAAAAGCAATAAAAATAAAAATGCCGAAAAGGTTAATCAAATCAGGATATATTCAGGTGAAAAATTCAAAACAGCAGAGGAAATATCAGCAGGTACAGTATGTGCTGTTACGGGAATAACATTTACAAATTCAGGTGACGGCTTAGGAGCAGAAAAGGATGCCTTATTACCTGTTCTTGAGCCTGTTATGACCTACAGTCTAATTCTTCCCGACAACATTGATGCTCACACTGCCCTTGAAAAAATGAGAATTCTCGAAAACGAGGACCCACAATTAAAGGTTACGTGGAATGAACGTTTGGGAGAAATTCAGGTTCAGTTGATGGGAGACATTCAGCTTGAAATTTTGCAATCTGTAATTTCCGAACGCTTCGGAATTAATGCTACCTTTGGTATGGGAAGCATAATTTACAAGGAAACCATTTCAGATACAGTTGAAGGAATCGGCCATTTTGAACCTTTAAGGCATTATGCAGAGGTTCACCTTTTGATGAAGCCGGCAAAAAGAAACAGCGGTATTATTTTCAAGGCAGAATGCAAGGAGGATTTGCTGGACAAGAACTGGCAAAGGCTGATACTTACCCACCTCTATGAGAAAACGCATATCGGAGTTCTGACAGGCTCTCCCATAACCGATATGGAAATAATACTGAAATCCGGTAAGGCACATCCAAAGCACACAGAGGGCGGTGATTTCAGACAGGCTACATATAGGGCTGTAAGACAGGGACTTCGTTCAGCCGGCAGTATTCTTCTTGAGCCTATTTACGAATTCACATTAGAGATACCGACTGAAAATATCGGCAGAGCAATGGCTGATGTTCAGCGTATGTCGGGAAGCTTTAATCCCCCTGAAACCGACGGAGAATTTTCAATAATCAGTGGCACTGCTCCCGTTTCAGAAATGTACGATTACGCAAGAGACGTTACTCAATACACCCATGGAAAAGGCAGACTCATGTTAAGCTTAATGGGATATGAACCATGTCATAATACACAAGAGGTTATTGAGAATATTGGCTATGATTGCGACGGTGACACCGATAATCCTTGCGACTCTGTTTTCTGCTCCCACGGCTCAGGCTACAATGTCAAATGGAATGAAGTTAAAAGTCATATGCATCTACCGAGTGTTTTGAGTAAGCCGAAAAGTGAATACGTTGCAAAAAACGCCTCTCAGGTGCTATCAAAATGCAAGGATAAATCAAATCTTTTTGCTCTTGATAAGGAGCTTATGCAGATTTTCGAGCAGACCTACGGACCGATTAAAAGCAGAAATAATGCCGTTCCTGCTCACTTTAATCTTACTGAAAGCATTGGGGTTGAGAAAGAAAAGCCTGCAAAGCTACCAAAATATGACGGCAAGGAGTATCTACTTGTTGATGGCTACAATGTTATTTTTTCTTGGGACAATCTTAGAGAATTATCCAAAAATAATATTGACGGAGCAAGAAATACTTTGATAAACATTCTATGCAATTACCAAGGTTATAAAAAATGCGAGGTGATTTTAGTCTTTGACGCCTACAAGGTTAAGGGAAATTCACGCGAGGTTGAAAAAATTGAAAATATCAACGTAGTTTATACGAAAGAGGCCGAAACCGCCGATATGTATATTGAAAAAACATCGCACAAGCTTGCTAAAAACAACAAGGTAAGAGTAGTTACTTCTGATGCCCTTGAACAGCTCATAATCCTAACAAGCGGTGCTTTACGGGTATCATCAAGAGAATTTTTATATGAAATACAGCAAGCAGAGGAAGAAATCAGAAACATAATTTCAAATGCATTCTAAAATAAAAATCAGCATCTCATAGACTGAACTACAGTCTTGTGATGCTGATTATTTTATTGATTTTTTATGCTGACCTTAGTCTCTTTGACAAGCAAAACGCCTTGAATTATTACAAGAACAAATGCAAAAATTCTGAATGCCATTGATATTATTTCAAGTACATTTGAGATTTCTCTGAAAGACGACAGGAGCTTAATATTATTAAAATATTTCATACTACGCCTCCAACAATACTGCATGGGCAATACCGGGGATAGGATTACCCTGCTTGTTTGAAGTAGGAGACATCAATGCACCTGTTGCAACAAAAAGAACCTTACTCAGACTTCCCTGCTCCATTCGTTTCATTATGTGAGAACACAGCACAGAGCCGCTGCAGCCACAGCCTGAACCGCCTGAATTTACATCCTGCTTTTTTAAATCAAAGATAAGCATGCCGCAATCCTTGTGATATCCTTTTAGCTTGACTTTGTATTCCTTTTCCATAACCTCGTAAAGAAGCTCAGTACCCGTAAAGCCCAAATCTCCTGTTAAAATCAAGTCATAATCCTGTGGCTTTGTGCAAGTGTCTTTCAAAAAATCGCTTATGGTCCTTGCCGCCGCAGGTGCCATGGCGGCACCCATATTGTTGGCATCTGTGATTCCTAAGTCGGTGATTGTACCGATTTGGACTGCTTTAACCTTAATACCCTTGCCTTTTTTCTCAACTACTGCACTGCCTGCACCTGTTACTGTCCACTGTGCCGTTGGCGGTCTTTGTCCGCCGTATTCAAGCGGAAATCTGAACTGTCTTTCTGAGGAACAAAAATGGCTTGACGTACCTGCGACTATGCAATCAGCACCGCTGTCCACAAGCATTGAGCCTACTGCAAGAGAAAGCGCCATTGTTGAGCAAGCACCGAAAAGTCCGATTGACGCAACATTCAAATCCTTCAGTGCAAATGCAGAGCCCATACATTGATCAAGCAAATCTCCGCTTAAAACAAAATTCACTTCCGACGGACTCTTTTTTGCATCTGACAAGGCTCTGATTATTGCGTCGTGCAGCATCGCCGACTCTGCAAGCTCATAGGACTGCTGTCCCATTGTGGTATCTTCAAAGATTGCGTCAAAATCCTGTGCAAGAGGTCCTTCTCCCTCTTTTTTGCCTACTACTCCTGCGTGTCCCGTTATAACAGGCGGATTGTCGAAAAACGCCGTTTTACCTTTTATACGCATAAAAAACACCTCGGTTATATTTTAACCAAGGTGTTTTATTTTATTAAACAAGATATTAAACTTAATTTTGTGCCAATAACGCATATCGATATGGGGGGAGTTCTATGAAGCCATCCACGCAAATCGACTCAAAAAAGCTATAGGAATTATCCCAATTTGTTCCAACAAAAATTACTGCTGTATCGGGACTGTTATTTACTGCAACAAGGCATTTGCCCTTTTTACCCTCACGGCTATATGCGATAACGGAGTCGCCGCAATAAATCGGGTTGAATTCACCGTCGGCGAAGGCTTTACAGCCATGTCTTATCTGACCGAGACGTCGATACCATTTAAGAAGCTCCTTATTAGGCTTATCCCAGTTCATACAACCTCGGTTAAATGGGTCCTTCATACCCTGCATACCCACCTCGTCACCGTAATAAACTGACGGTACACCGGGTAAAGTATACTGAATAAGCGATGCCATTTTAAGCATTGAAACGCCTTTAAGATAATCATACTCCGAAAGCTCATTATGCTCATACTGCCACTGCCTGTCGTAGCCCTCGGGGCTTGGTCCTGCAAGCCTTGTTATAGCTCGCAGAGTATCGTGAGTACCGATATGATTCATAAGAATATTAAGCACATTGGGAGGGTAATTTTCAACTATTGACATAACGGAATTGAAAAATGCCTCGCTGTTGCCGAATTTCACAAAATCAAGAACTGCATCTGCAAAGGGATAATTCATTACCGAATCAAGCTGCTCGCCTAAAAGATAGCGACGTCTTTGCCCATAGGCAAATTTATTTGTGGCATCCTCCCAAACCTCGCCGATAATGACTGCGTCCTTATTTTCTGCTTTTACGGCTTTTCGCAAATCGTCAAGGAAAGCATCGGGAAGCTCGTCTGCAACGTCAAGCCTCCAACCGCTGATACCGCATCTTAGCCATTTTCTTAAAATTCCGTTTTCACCGCAGATGTAATTACGATAGCCTTCATTTTCCTCGTTTACCTCAGGCAAAAGCTTAATGCCCCACCAAGCATGGTAATCGTCGGGATAATCTATAAACTTATACCAGTCAAAATAAGGGCTTGACTTACTGTTATAGGCACCTATGGAATCATAGGTATTGTACATATTAAAATACTTACTGTCACAGCCTGTATGGCTGAAAACACCGTCAAGTATTATTGAGATATTATACTTTTCCTTAGCGGTTTGACAAAGGCTTTTTAAATCCTTCTCATCACCCAAAAGGCAATCGATTTTTTCGTAATCGGCAGTATCGTATCTGTGGTTTGAATGTGCCTCAAAAATAGGATTTATATATATACAGCTTACTCCCAAATCCGCAAGATAAGGCAGTTTTTTCTCAATGCCCTTTAAATCTCCGCCGAAAAAGTCATTATTCCAGATGCCGTTCATTTGCTCTGCTTTCCAATATGGTTCTTCGCCCCATTTACGCATTACACGGACAGGAGGTACATTTTTCTTCAATGATTTTGAATTATAAAATCTGTCGGGGAAAATTTGATAAATTATACCGCCTTTAAGAAAATCGGGAACAGTAAAGCTTTTATCATAAACGGTTTGCTGAAATTCTCCATCCTCTGCATTCATTACACCTATACCATTGCCGCCGTTTTTAACAAAGCTTTTACCCCAAGGGGTTTCAAGCTCAAAGTGGTAAAAGTAAAGCCCCGGAGTTGTTGCCGAAAAATGAAGCTCCCAGTATTCGTAATCATTTCCGCACATTCCTGCCCAAAACATACCGTAATATGCCGTGTCCTCATTTTCCTTAGTAACGGCAAAAACGGCACTGCTGCACTTACAATCACGAGGAACAATTATTCTGAATCTACATTCCTCATCTGTGGCTAATGCGGATATTATTGACTTGTATGCTTTGTTTCTTGAATTGAAAATAAGCATAGCTTCTCCTTACAGCAAAAGACACGGTTTTTCGTCCGTGTCTTTAAAATTAGTATTTATAAGGGTGTTACTGCAACAAACTATCGTAGGGGCTTGCACTGCAAGCCCGTTATAAGCGGGCGACCAATGGTCGCCCCTACGGTGATTTCACACATAAACGCCCCTGTAAACCCTAATTTACTTTTATTTTTTTGTTATCTTTTTAGCTGTTTTTTTATCTTTCTTTGAGGCAGTTTTTTTAGCGTCTGCTTTCTTTGGCTCAGACTTCTTTTCTGCCTTTTTCTCAGTCTTTACAGGCTCTTCGCTTTTAAATACAACAGGCTTTGTATGCCAAATATTATTTGCATAGTCCATTATTGAACGGTCAGCACTGAAAACACCTGCTCCGCTGATATTCATAAGTGACATTCTTGCAAATCTTTCCTTATCGGCATAAGCCTCTGCAGAAAGCTTCTGTGCTTTCTGATAATCTGCAAAATCTGCAAGTGCCATATACTGATCAACATTCATAAGTGCCGATGTAATCTCACCGAAGCTCTTACCGTTTACACCTGCGGCAATAAATTCAACTGCGTTTTTAAGCACCTCGTTATTGCCGAGATACTGCATAGGATTGTATCCGTTACGCTGAAGCTGCTGAACCTCAGGAGTGCTCATACCGAAAATAAAGATATTATCCTCGCCCACAGCATCGTAAATCTCAACATTTGCACCGTCCATTGTACCGAGAGTAACAGCACCGTTAAGCATAAGCTTCATATTACCGGTACCTGAAGCCTCTGTACCTGCAAGTGAAATCTGCTCGGAGATATCAGCGGCAGGCATAAGAGCCTCAGCAAGAGAAACATTGTAGTCCTCCATAAATACGACCTTAATTCTGCCCTTGATATCAGGGTCGTTATTTACAACCTTTGCAAGAGCGTCAATAAGCTCAATAATCTTCTTTGCCATAAAGTAGCCCGGAGCCGCCTTAGAAGCAAAGATATATGTTCTCGGCTGGAATTCCATATTAGGATTAGCCTTAATCATCTGATACTGAGCAATAATATTGAGAACGTTTAACTGCTGACGTTTATATTCATGAAGTCTTTTAACCTGAACGTCGAAGATAGATGTCGGGTCAATATCAATACCGTTTCTCTTTTTAACGATTTTTGCAAAATTTTCTTTATTAGCAAGCTTAATTGCAGAAAGTCTGTCAAGCACCTGCTTATCGTCTTTATAATCACGAAGCTTTAAAAGCTCATCGCTCTTTGTAATAAAGCCGTCACCGATAAGCTCTGTGATAAAGCCGGTAAGCTCAGGGTTAGCCTGACAAATCCATCTTCTGAAAGCAATTCCGTTTGTAACATTTTTGAATTTATCGGGAGTAATTGTATAGAAATCGTGGAAAACTGTATCCTTAAGAATTTCTGAATGAAGAGCAGAAACACCATTTACGGAATGAGAGCCAGCAACGCAAAGGTTTGCCATTCTTACAACACCGCCTGAGAAAATTGCCATTCTCTCAACCTTGTCTGCATCCTGAGTTGCACCCCATACGTATGCACGGAAACGGTTATCTATCTCCTTTGTGATCTCGTAAATACGAGGAAGAAGTCTCTTGTAAAGGTCCTCGCTCCAGCATTCAAGTGCCTCTTTCATAACCGTATGGTTAGTATAAGCAACTGTTCTTGTAACAATGCTCCAAGCTGAATCCCAGTCATAGCCACATTCGTCAAGCATAATTCTCATAAGCTCGGGAATAGCCATGGTCGGATGAGTATCGTTAATATGAATTGCAACCTTATCAGGAAGATTGTCAAGAGTATTATACTTTGTAAGGTGACGTCTGATAATATCCTGAATAGACGCAGAAACAAGGAAATACTGCTGACGGAGTCTAAGTGACTTACCCTCCGGAGTATTATCGGCAGGGTAAAGTACCTTTGAAATAGCCTCTGCCATAGCAGAACGCTCCATAGCCTTAATATATGAGCCTGAATTGAAAAGTCCCATATCAAGGTCAGGCTTTCTTGCAGCCCAAAGACGAAGTCTTGCAACGCCGTTACCCTTACCTGAAACGTACATATCGTAAGGAATTGCAGTAACGGTATTGCAATCTCTGTATTCTACGTGGTGGTAGTCACCGTCCCAGCTTTCTTCAATCCAGCCTTCAAATCTAACCTCCTGTGCTCTTTCCTCTCGCGGAACAAGCCAAACCTCTCCTCCGGGAAGCCAGAAATCAGGAAGCTCTGTCTGCCAGCCATCAACAAGCTTTTGCTGGAAAATACCTGCCTCATATCTAATGGAATATCCCATAGCCTGAAAGCCGTCAGTTGCAAGTCCGTCAAGATAGCAAGCGGCAAGCCTACCCAAGCCTCCGTTACCAAGACCTGCATCAGGCTCTACCTCATAAAGCTTATCAAGCTTAACATCAAAGCTTGCAAGAGCCTCTTTGAATGTATCGGTTAAATCAAGATTATAAAGATTGTTTTTAAGGGAACGTCCCATAAGGAATTCCATACAGAGATAGTAAACCTGCTTAGACTCCTGATTATTTGCCTCGTGACGAAAATCACTTGCCTTTTCAGAAAGAATGTCACGGACAATCATTGCCACTGCCTTGTAATACTGCTCATCGGTAGCAGTTTTCGGGTCAACTCCAAAGAAATGGCTGAGTTTATCATCAATGGCTTTCTTAGCCTGAGATACTGTCATTTTTTTCATACATTTCCTCCAAAAGTTATATTTATTTCAATCATTTTTTTAATATCTTTTGTTCATTATACACTAAAATACAGATTTTGGCAATAGTAATACGCATAATCTATTTATTCACTTTTACTTTTTTTAAGAAACTTACCAAGAATTAAATTGCAAAGCTCCTTAATGGGCTTGATATTTACTAAAAGCATCAAGCAAAGCATCACACCCTCAAGAACGTAAAGAAGAACGCCCTCCTGCAGATAAAGCATTAAACCGCTTTGGACTGCGAGAAACAGAGTTTCAACAAGCATCAAAGGAAGCTTATAATCAATTTTAATATATTTTCTGATATTCGCCCCTCTTGTTGCAAATACCATCAGGAATGCACACACAGTTGCTATAGCGGCACCGTTTGCTCCAAGCCTTGGTATAAGAATAAGATTCAGCACAATATTTGTGACTGCTCCCGACATAGCGGTAACAAGAGACATTACAGACTTTTTCTCTGCCATATAAACCGATGCCATAAAATTAACTATACAGGAAAATGTTGTGGCAATGATGAGAATAGGAACGTATTTCCACGACTCATAATATGAGGGTGCAACAAGTATTTTCGTAAACACCTGACAAAACAGTATAAGTGCCGAAGCTACTGCAAAGACACCGCCGCTGTAAACACGAAAAACCTTTGAGAAAAATTCGGCTCTGCCCTCGCTGTCATATTCATCAACAGCCGATAGCTGCCAAGCATCAATGAAAATTTGAGAAAACAGAATAACAAAATTCGGTATTTTCGATGCGGCAGTATAGAGTCCGTTTGCAGAAGAGTCGATAAAATATGTTACCATATATCTGTCTGAAACATTTATAATCCACCAAAGAATTACTGTCGGAATAAGAGGTACGCAGTATTTTAGCATTTGTCCTGCTACGCCCTTTGTAAGTCCCTTTGGCTTAACAAAATTGTAAAGCTTTGTTGTAACAGTAAAGAAAATTACAGAGCAGGCATCAGATGCAATTATCGCAAGAATATAGCCCGTAATCCCCCATTTAAAAACAGCAAGAAACAGGAATGTAAATAAAAGAGTCGTTGCAGTTGCAATAATTCCGTCGATAGCAAAGGTTTTAACGTGACCGCTTCCTCTTACAAACTGCTGACAAAGCTGTCTAAATCCGGAAACCAGCACAAACAAAATAACAAGAAGAATATAATCTCCAAGTCTAAAATCATTAATTTTAATAAAGCTTATAGGATAAGCAAAAAGCAAAAATACCGCAAAGCCTGCAAGAGTGGTCCTTACGCCCACGGTAAAAACATCTCGTTTATCCGTAGCATTATCGAGTGAAAAACGCAAAGCGGCACTATTCACCTGCAAGGTGACAATAGGAATAAGTACATTTACCGTCTGCTGAATAAGGTCTGCTATTCCGTAGTCACCGGTTGTCATCATTCGGGTGACAAAGGGCATCAGCAGGAAGGACAGAGCCTTTGAGGAAAATGTACCTATTGCAAATATAATTGTATTTGACGCCAGTTTTTTATATTTATCCACTTACCGTTCTCACTTTCTGAAAATTTTATACTAAATATTTAAGCTTTCCGTCGCTGAAAATAAGAGTATTATCTCTTGACGATGATGTATAAATACAGCTTCCTGCAAATACCTCTTCACCGCCGTCTGATTTTGTACCTGTAAGGAAAACATACTGATATCCGTAGCCCACACCCATTGTACCGCTATTATCTGTATCCGATACAGAAACCATAACCGATGTTGACATTGAGTTCATATTAAGCTCAACTGCCTGCATTCTTGTACCGTCAAGCTTAGTATAATAAAGTCTGTTTGAATATATTACAGGGTAATCGGTTGAATTGCAGCTTTCCGCAAGAGTAACAACATTCTCCGATCCAAACTTCTGCCTGCAAAGATTATATGTACCGTCTGTCTGCTTTTGATAGAAATACATAAATCCGCACTCAAGCTGGAGATTTATTATATCATCGCCCCTTGAATCGTCTCTGAAATATTGTCTGTCGTTACTGTCTGTTAGACTGACTGTTATATATTCATAATAGTCCCCGACCTCATCGTGCTGAACGAAGAATATTCTTGAAAGAGAAATTCCTGCAAAGCTGATTGTCTTATCAGCCTGTCCTGTAAACAAAACAGTTTTTTCAAAATCCTTTGTGGTGATATACCCTACCGTATTATCAGCACCAATAAAGTAAACCCTGTCATTATAGAGATAAGCAAAGGCAACATTATCGGAAACCTTTAAAATATCCCCACCGCCAATCTGACATCTGTTTAGGGTGTTGCTGTCAGCATCAACGAAATAAATATAATCCCCTAAAACATTAAGATACTTAAAATTATAATTATCCGCCTTAATCTTTTTATTCTTCTCCTCAACAGGCTCAAAGCGGTAAATCCCTTTACCCTGAATACTGTAATAAATGTATGAAGAGCTGTAGGTTACAGCACCATTTGTTTTATTAAGTAAATTTCCAAGCTGATTTCCCTGAAGTGAAGTATCAAAGGCAAAATCCGAAAACTCCACATAATCATAGTCAGCCGCCTTTGTAGTAGGCTGAGTAGTGGTTGGCTTAGCTGTTGTTTGTGGCTGGGTAGTTGTAGTTTTTCCCAATATATCCTCATTTACAAATTCAACAACCTGCTGAGCTTTCTCCTTAGGCAAAAGCGTTGAAAAATCAAAATCGGGATTGCATATTTTAACTGTTATAACAAACGCCGCAAGTGCTACAATAAGTATTGTCAAAAAAATAAGAAATCTCTTTCCTGCTCTTTTCCTTTTTCTTGCCTTTTGACGTTTTTTTCTTAATTTTTGTCTTTCCTGCTCGTCCATTAATTATCTGACCTGTCCGTTTCCGAAAATTAAATACTTTGTAGTAGTAAGCTCGCTAAGTCCCATAGGTCCTCTTGCATGGAGCTTTTGAGTTGATATGCCTATTTCGGCACCAAGTCCGAATTCTCCGCCGTCTGTAAATCTTGTAGATGCGTTATGATATACAGAGGAGGAGTCAATACGTTTCATAAATTCTTCAACATTTTCCCGATTTTCAGTAATAATTGCTTCAGAATGACCTGTTGAATATTTATTAATATGGTTAATTGCCTCATCAAGACTGTCAACAGTTTTAACACTGATTATGTAGTCAAGATATTCAGTGCCGTAATCTTCTTCAGTTGCCGCCATAATATCAGGGCAAACTTCTCTTGCTTTTTCGTCTCCTCTTATTTCAACATTCTTTTCGTCAAGACGCTTTTTAATTACAGGCAGTGCCTTATCAATAATACCGCTGTGAATTACAAGGCTTTCACAGGCATTGCAAACACCTATTCTCTGAGTTTTTGCATTGAATATAATCTCAGAAGCCATATTGATATTCGCTGTCTCATCAACATAGATATGGCAATTTCCCGAGCCTGTTTCAATAACAGGAACAGTAGAATTTTCCACAACTGCTTTAATAAGCCCCTTACTGCCTCTTGGAATAAGGCAGTCAAGATAGTCCTTCATTTTCATAAGCTCATTTGAAGATTCACGGCTGATATCGTGAACAAGCTGTACGCAGTTTTCGTCAAGACCTGCTTTTTTAATAGCATCTCGCATAACACCGGAGATGGCGATATTAGAATTAATAGCCTCTTTACCACCTCTCAAAATAACGGCATTTGAGCTTTTAAGGCAAAGAACAGCGGCATCTGCCGTAACATTGGGTCTTGCCTCATAGATAATTCCCACAACACCTATAGGACAGCTTACCTTTTTAATAAGCAATCCATTAGGTCTTTCAATAGTTTCAATTATTTTACCGCAGGGGTCGGCCAGATTTCTAACCTGCATACAGCCGTCAGCCATACCCTTTATCCTGTCGGCATTGAGCATAAGCCTGTCCAAAAGCCCCTGATTAAGACCTGCCTTTTTGCCATTTTCAAGGTCAATTTTATTTGCTTCAATTATTTTATCTGTATTTTCAACAAGTGCCTTGGATATTTCTTCAAGGACTCTGTTTTTTTCTTCAGACGTTACAACCGCTAAATTCTCTGCCGCTTCTTTAGCTTTTATTCCGAGCTGTTCAAGCATCTCTTATTCTCCCTTTGCCTTAAAATATGTACCTATGCTTTCTCCAGAAAGCACCTTATAAATTGATGTTGGCTTTTCGCCGTTCATAACTATTGTTGAAATTCCTGCAGAGGTTGCAATATCTGCGGCTTTTATTTTTGTTAAAAATCCGCCTGTGCCCTTTTCTCCGGCATCTCCTGCTATTGAATAAATAGTCTCATCAATTTTATCAACTGTTGAAATGAGCTTAGCATTTTCGTTATTTTTCGGATTGTCGTCATAAAGTCCGTCAGTATCGGTAAGCATAATAAGCAGGTCTGCATCAATCAAAGCCGCTATGTTCGCACTAAGACAATCATTATCACCGTTCAAAAGCTCTTCAACATATACCGAGTCATTTTCATTAACAATAGGTAAAGCATCATAATCAAGAAGCTGATTAAAGGTATCAAGCAAATGTTTTTTTTCATCGGGATTAGCAAGTGTATCGGCAGTACACAAAAGCTGACTTACAACCACACCATATTCCGAAAACATCTTATCATAAAGAAACATCAGCTCACATTGACCTACAGCCGCCGAAGCCTGAAGACCCTGAGTTGTCTTTGGCTTTGAGGAAAATCCCAACTTTGCGGCACCGATACCCACTGCACCGCTTGATACAAGAACTATCTCGTGACCTTCATTTTTTAAATCGGAAAGAACGGAAACAAGCTTCGCCATTCTCGCAATATTGGTTTTTCCTGTTGCATGAGTCAGAGTTGATGTACCAACCTTTACAACTATTCTCTTTTTACCTTCAAACTTCGCCATTACATACTTCTCCACTTTAATATAATTACTGATATTATAGCACATATATTACGACAGTTAAATATATTTTTTGAATGTTTTTTAATTTTCGGTAAAAAATAATCCCGGAGGTAATGTTTATGACAAAAAGAGGATACATCAGGCTGTTTTCCTATGCTCTGACCTTCACATTTATTCTTGCAGGCTATGCAATCATAAATATGAACACGGCAAATTCTTATAAGCTACAGCTTGAAAATTCATATCAGCAAAGCCTGAATGAGCTTTCGGAAAATCTTGACTCTATTGAAACAAATCTCACAAAAAGCATTTACTCAAATTCAGATAAAATGCTTTTTGAAATAAGCAGAGATTTATATTCCGAATGTACTAAGGCTAAGGACTCACTGTCAAGGCTTCCTGTAAAGCAGATGAATTTAAGTTCAACCTATAAATTTATCAGTCAGGCAAGCGACTATTCATCATATATCGCTCAAAAGATTTCATCAGGGAAAAAAATCACCGACGAGGAGCACAAAAATCTTACAACGCTTCTTAATTACGCCACACAGCTAAACGAGTCTGTAAACTCAATGGTAGCAATATGCAACAACGGCGGACAAATTACGGCAAGTGACGTAAAAAGCAAAAGCGTCAGCATAAATTCTCTGACCACGGATATGACAACAGCAGAAAGCAGCTTTAAGGATTATCCTACCCTCTTATACGACGGACCTTTTGCAGACGCTGTACTCAACAGAGAATCAACGCTTTTAAAAAACAGCAAACAGATTGACAAAAACGAAGCAAGAAAAATTGCGGCGGCGGCTCTTTCCTGCAACGTCAGCGAAATAAGCTTTGAAAACGATGAGGAGGGACTTTGCCCCTGTTATGTTTTTGCTTACGGGCAACGCTCAATAGGTATAACCAAAAACGGTGGTTACGTTTCATATATCCTATATGGCGGAAAAATCACGCAGGAAACTATTGACGAAAAAAACGCAATAAATATTGCACAAAAATATCTTAGCTCAATAGGCTACAGCGATATGACA
This sequence comes from Eubacterium sp., assembly GCA_051892435.1. Taxonomy (GTDB): domain Bacteria; phylum Bacillota; class Clostridia; order Oscillospirales; family Acutalibacteraceae; genus Eubacterium_R. The sequence goes on along the minus strand of JBJFGE010000036.1, from coordinate 11,203 downwards.
AACACCTATTATATGAAAAACAACAACGTATGCGTAATCAACTTTGCATACAAAAAGAACGGTGTCACATACTATGCAGATTTGATTAAGGTCGGCATTTCACTGAGTGACGGCAAGGTTGTTTCACTTGAGGCTGAGGGATATATCACAAACCACAGAGAAAGGGAAAGCTTTTCCGAAAACGTGAAAAAATCAGATGCACAGAAAAATTTAAGCCCTTATCTTACGGTTCTTGACAGCAAAAAATGTGTAATACCAAAGGATAACGGCACAGAGGCACAATGCTATGAATTTCACTGTGAAAGCAGCGAAACAAATGAAGAGGTGCTGATTTATGTCAGCTCCCAGACAGGTAAAGAAGAGGACATTATGCTTCTTCTCTATTCCGACAACGGAACACTTACAAAATAATTGTATAATAACTTAAACAATGGTAATCATATTACCGAAAGGAAGTATCACTATGAAAAGTAAAATTTTAATTCTTGCAATGGCTATTGCAGTTATTGCAACAGTATTTATGGGCTGTACAAATAACAATAACAACAACGGTACAACTACCTCCACAACTGCAGTTTCAGACACAACTATGACAACGAATAACACATCAAGCACAACAAACAATGTCAGTGAAAATGCACAAAACGTCGCAGATGACCTTGCAGAAGGTGTTGACGATGTTGCAGACGGTGTAGGCGGAGCAGTTGACAAAGCAGGCGACGCAGTTTCCGATGCTGTAAGATAAAAAACAGTAAAATAAAAAAACAGCCCTTTTTACAGGGCTGTTTTTGTTTGCAATTTTGTATTTGTCAGGCTAACCCAATATTTTTATCAATCCGAAAAAAGAGGGGTTGAAAGATATCTGTCGCCTGTATCCGGAAGAAGTGCAACAATGGTTTTGCCTTTATTTTCAGGACGTTTTGCAAGCTCCTTTGCTGCCCAAAGTGCTGCACCGCTTGAAATACCAACAAGAACGCCCTCGTTTTTAGCAAACGCCTTACCTGTTGCAAAAGCATCGTCATTTTCTACTGTAATTATTTCATCGTAAATCTCTGTATTAAGAGTATCGGGAACAAAGCCTGCACCGATTCCCTGAATTTTATGTGCACCTGCAACACCCTTTGAAAGCACCGGCGATGTAGCGGGCTCTACTGCTACGATTTTTACATTAGGATTCTGTGATTTCAAATATTCTCCTGTACCTGAAATAGTACCACCTGTTCCTACACCTGCAACAAATATGTCAATCTTACCCTCTGTATCCCTCCAGATTTCAGGACCTGTTGTTGCCTTATGAGTGGCAGGGTTTACAGGATTTGTAAACTGACCTGCGATAAAGGAATTAGGAATTTCTGCCGCAAGCTCATCTGCCTTTGCAATAGCACCCTTCATACCCTTACTACCGTCGGTAAGAACAAGCTCTGCACCGTATGCCTTCATAAGATTTCTTCTTTCAATGCTCATTGTTTCAGGCATTGTAATAATAAGTCTGTAACCCTTTGATGCCGCTACTGCTGCAAGACCTATTCCTGTATTACCGCTTGTAGGCTCAATGATAACAGAGCCTTCCTTTAACTTGCCGTTTGCCTCTGCATCCTCAATAATTGCCTTTGCAATTCTGTCCTTTACAGAGCCTGCAGGATTAAAATATTCAAGCTTAACAAGTACGGTTGCTTCCAAATTATTTGCTTTTTCAAAATTTGATGCTTCAACAAGAGGTGTATTGCCTACAAGTTCAAGTGCTGATTTATATACTGCCATAATAATTATCTCCTATCATAAATATCGTTAATTAGTCTATTGCCGAAAATGCTTGGTCAAGGTCGTGAATAATATCGTCGATATGCTCAGTACCGATTGAAAGTCTGATTGTATCAGGCTTAATATTCTGCTCCTCAAGCTCCTGCGGACTAAGCTGACTGTGGGTTGTTGTTGCAGGGTGAATTACAAGTGATTTTACGTCTGCAACATTTGCGAGGATTGAGAAAATCTCAAGGCTGTCAATAAATTTCTTTGCCTCCTTTTCTCCACCCTTAATCTCAAAGGTGAAAATTGAGCCTGCACCGTTTGGGAAGTATTTATTATACAACTCTTTGTATCTATCGTCAATGCTTGGGTGATTTACCCTTTCAACCTTTGGATTATTTACAAGGTAATCAATTACCTTTTTTGTATTTTCAACATGTCTTTCAACTCTCAGTGAAAGAGTTTCAAGGCCCTGAAGAAGTAAAAATGCGTTAAACGGAGAAATAGTTGCACCTGTGTCACGAAGAAGAATTGCACGAATGTATGTTACAAATGCGGCAGGTCCTGCTGCATCAACAAAGCTGATACCGTGATAGCTTGGGTTTGCATCTGCAATCTGCGGGAATTTTCCGCTTGCTTTCCAATCAAAATTACCGCTGTCTACAATTACACCGCCAAGTGTTGTTCCGTGGCCGCCTATAAACTTCGTTGCACTGTGAACAACAATGTCAGCACCGTATTCGATAGGTCTGAGAAGATACGGAGTTGCAAATGTTGAATCGATAACAAGAGGAATGTTATGGCTATGGGCAATCTCTGCAAGCTTTTCTATATCAATAAGATTTGAATTAGGATTACCGAGGGTTTCAATGAAAATCGCCTTTGTTTTCTCATTTATGGCATTTTCAAAATTTGAAAGGTCATCAGGATCAACAAAGGTTGTTGTAACTCCGAAATTCTTAAATGTATGCTCAAGGTAATTATATGTTCCGCCGTAAATTGTTTTTGCAGAAACTATATTGTCGCCAACTGTGGCAAGCGCCTGAAACGTATAAGCAAGTGCCGCCGCACCTGATGCTGTGGCAAGAGCTGCAATACCGCCCTCAAGAGCAGCTACTCTCTGCTCGAAAACGTCCTGAGTTGAATTTGTAAGTCTGCCGTAAATGTTTCCTGCATCTGCAAGACCGAAGCGTGCTTGTGCGTGGTCACTGTTTCTGAATACGTATGATGTGGTTTGATAAATCGGAACTGCTCTTGCGTCTGTTGCAGGGTCCGGCTGTTCCTGTCCTACGTGAAGCTGTAATGTTTCAAAATGGTATTTATAATCTGACATAATATTTATTTCCTTTCGATGTTATAATAGTTGATTATTTGATAAAATTAAAAGCTCATACATCGAAAGCACATTCGTTCATTTTTAAAATTACTGTTAATCAATAATGAAAAATATCTGTTCATTCATTATTACCTCCATTACCTACTGACATTGTAGGTTTTTGTATTGACTACACTTTACCATACATTACCTACTTTGTCAATAGGTTTTTAGGATTTTTTTGAAAAAATTTTTATTTTCTCCTCTTCAGCATATTTTGAGAAATTGAATTAATACAAATTTATTAATCGGTATTGAATTTTTTGCCGCAATTTGATAAGATTAATCTATAAAAATTAAGGAGGAAATTATGAGCCCTATTCTTTTAACCTTGGGTGACACTCTTGATAAGGTGTTTTACTCATTTGATTTGTGGGTATTCCACATTTTCGGTTCAATGCAATGTTCGTTTTTGACCTTCGTTGCAAAATTTTTCACAGCCTTCGGTGATGAGGCATTTGTAATTCCTATTGTTGTTCTTGGTATTGTTCTTTGTTTCTTCAAGAAAACAAGAAAATACGGCTTTTCTCTCATATTTGCAGTTATTATAGGAACACTTGTTACAAATGTTATTGCAAAGCCTGCTATACTCCGTATAAGGCCGTACAATACACTTCAAGGCAATGCTGACTACTTTGCATGGTACATAGGTGCAGGTGCACTTTCGGAAAGCGACTATTCCTTCCCGTCAGGTCATACCACAGGTGCATTTGAAATAGCAACAGCACTTTTCCTTTGCTTCAAGAAGGATAAGAAAAAAATTGCTTATCTCTTCCCTGTAATTGCACTTGGCACAATGGGAAGCCGTGTATACCTTATGGTTCACTATCCGTCAGACGTTATCGGCGGTATGATTATCGGTATTGTTGCAGGTTGTCTTGGCTATCTTATCGCAAAGCTTGTTGTTAAGATTTTTGAAAAGACAGCACTTGACAAAATTGACGCTGCAAAGCTCTTTAAAAAGGTTACCGAAAAAACAACCGGCAAAGCAGCTCCCGTTATAATTGTTATTGCAGCTATCGGTATATTCCTTTACTCATTTATCCCATCATTGTCAGAAGGTGGCGACGACGCAATAAGATGTGCATATGACGGCGAGTACAAATGCTACAACGAGGCAAGAGTTGATGACGAGGACTATCCTCCTATCGACGGCGAAAACTACTGTAAAATTCACTGGAAACAATTAAACGGTGTTGAATAAAAGCACAAATAATAATAAATAAAACTAATTTAGCCTCCCTTTATTAACAAGGGAGGCATTATATTTATTACGTTAATGCACCGATAAATACTAATTATTGTCCGGAAAAGGTGCTTGTTGTTAAAACGTCTATCTTCTCGTTTACGTACAAGCTGAGCCTGCAAAGCATAATTTAAAGGAGTCCCTGCTAAGAGACTCCTTTAATTCAATAATATTTATTTTGCAAGATATAGCGCTGATGTATCAATATTTGTATTATCTACATACCAGCTGTTGCCGATTTGAACAACATAAAGCTCCTGAGTAGCAACTACTGTACCGTCTGCAAGAGTTACCTCAACAACACATTTGTCAACTTCTGAAATATCCTCAGAACAATCAAGCTTTTCGAAAGCAGATGTCATACTTGATTTAGGTGTACTGTCCTCACTGTCGGCAAGACCAAATTCGTCAGCCTTTGCTTCACCTGACTGTGCTACAGGAGTAATTCTCTCCTTATACTCTTCGACATAAGATTTGGCCTCATCCTCTGAAAGAGCTGTGCACTCCTTTACTGTTGCGGTAAACTTATAATCCTCACCGTACATTTCCTGATAAATACCTACTGTTGCTTCCTGAACAACTGTTTTGCCATCAGCTGCAAGAGTTTCCTCTGCACCTGTAAGTGACTTTCCATATTCAGAAACATTAGCCTCAAAAGCACCGAACATATAGTCAGTATCCATATATTCATCGCCGTAAACCTGTTTACGAACCTCTGAAACCTTTGCAAAATATTTGCTGAAAATACTGTCGTAATCATCATATCCGTATGTATTTATAAGCTCAACATAATATTCATACATTGTTTCATAAACAGTATCAATAGCCTTTGTTTCCTCTTCACTGCCTGATCCGACAAACTCTGCCTTTTCGACATCTTTACCGTCATTAACATAAGGAAGCATATAAGCATTGATTATGAAATCACCGTATTTCTGATTCTTGGAAACAAGAGTATTTTTATAAGCGTTATAGCCGTCACCTGACTGAACGATTGTATCAACATATGTCTGAGCAACCTTTTCGGGATTGAAGGCATTATATCTTGTTGTGAAAGCAAATATTGTAAGAAGCACTAAAACTACTGCAACGATAACACCTGAAACAACGGCATATAAGCCTGCTTTAAATTCTTTTTTAGCCATCAGATATACCCCCTTACTCAGCTATTTCATCAGCAGCTTCGCCTGATGCAGCTGCTTCGGCAGCTCTCTTTTCAGCAAGAGCAGCGGTGATTCTTTCTTTCTTTTCTCCAACCATATCGTAGAACAGAATCGGAACACCCTGAAGAATTACGAATATAGCAGGAATGATTGTGTAAATTGCAAGGAACTTTGTAAGAACTTCATCTGTCTGTGCTGCATAAGCAACATATGGGTCCTGTGAAATCTGGTAGTTACTCCAAGTATATACAAGCCAAGGACCGAGGAATTTTGTAAATGCAGAAGCAATTTTTGAGAAAAGGCCATAGCCTGCGTATGCAAGACCCTCCTGTCTTTTACCTGTCTTATATTCCATTTCATCAACGCAGTCTGCAATCATAATATTCGGGGTAACATTTGTATTACCGTGCTGAAGACCGCAGAAGAAGTTGAGAATAAGGAATGGAATAATAAGGCTTGAATTGAAGCCGATACCCTTTGATACAAGGTAAAGTATAGCAAGTGCAGAAGCACCATAGCAACAGAAAATAATATATGTCTTCTTAGTAGAGAACTTCTTGAGAACTGCTTTAACAATAAGCATACCTACTGCAGTACCGATACCCATAGGAAGCATAAGAGCAAGTTTAAGTCCCTTTGAGCCTAAAAGGTAAATAGCTATGTAAAGTGAAACTGTACCGTATACACCTCTACCGAAGCCTGTAAGCTTTGTAAGGGATACCATAAGAAGATTCTTGTTAGTGAAAACAAGCTTGATTGACTCTTTAAGAGAAACCTTCTCAGCTGTATATGGTACACGCTCCTTGTTATTAGCAAAGAAAATCATAACAAAGATTATCATACCGAGAGAGCAGATTGCAGTTGAAACAATAAGGTCAAGTCCCTGTCCCTCTGCATTCTTGAACTGCTGTTTTCCCATAAGGACCTTCATAAGCTCCTGAACAACGATGATAACTACCTGACCGCCTGATTGTCCTACAGACCTAAGGAATGATGCGATAGAAATAGCATCACCTCTCTCACTTGGATTAGGTGAGCAAAGAGCACCAAAGCAGTTTGCTGGCGACTCAACTGCACAGGAAACTGCAGTATAAAGGCAATAAATGACAATCATCCAAACAGAAGCAATACCGAATGATTTAGTGCTTGGAGCAATAAACACAAGCATTGAAACGATAGCAAGAGGAATTGCACCAAAGCCTATCCAAGGCTTAACCTTACCTAACTTGGTTTTTGTTCTGTCAACAAGAATACCGATAACAAGCTCACAAATCGCACCGACAAATCCGGCAATAAGGAATACTATTTCAACGATACTTGTAATTTGGGAGGAATCAAATCCCTTACCCTTGAAAGCGAAGTCTGCAAAAAATGTGGTGGTGTAGTCCGGCATCCAACCTGTAAGCAATGCAACACCAAACAAGCCTATACCAAACGTAACAATTTCAGACTTCTTCATGTACTTTTTTTGTTCTTTAACTTCAGCAGCCATAAAGAAACCCCTTTTCAAAAGATTTTTCAACCCATTATATCATCATTAAGAAAATAAAACAACCTCTTTTTAACATTTATTTAACCTATAATTAACATTTTATATTTTGTTAAGCAATAGATAGACAATATGGAATAAAGCTGTCGGTTGACACAATCAGACTGAAATTCTATAATGTAATATTGTGCGAGGTGTAAAAACAATATGCTATACAAGTTTATAATTTGCTTTATTGCAGGTATCGGTGCGGGATTAGGCACAGGCTTTGCAGGTATGAGTGCGGCGGCAGTAATCAGCCCTGTTCTCATTACCTTTTTAGGAATTGATCCCTATATGGCTGTCGGAATCGCTCTTGCCAGTGATGTTTTAGCCAGTGCTGTTTCAAGCTATACGTACGGTAAAAACAAAAACATTGATATAAAAAACGGTATCGTTATGATGATTTTTGTACTGCTGTTCACCTTAGTTGGCAGCTACGTATCGAGCCTTGTTCCAAGCACAACTATGGGAAATTTCTCAACAATAATGACATTCCTATTAGGTATTAAATTCATTGTTAAGCCTGTCACAGAGCCAAAAGCAAGGCTGACCGAGGCAACTGCAAAGCAAAAGGCAATACGCTCAGCCCTTTGCGGTACAATGGTTGGCTTTATATGCGGCTTTGTGGGAGCTGGAGGCGGTATGATGATGCTGCTTGTTTTAACAACAGTTCTGGGATACGAGCTTAAAACAGCGGTAGGAACCAGCGTTTTCGTAATGACCTTTACTGCTTTCACAGGTGCTTTAAGCCACTTTGCAATCGGAGGAAGGCCTGATATGTGGGCAATGCTTTTCTGTGTTTTAAGCACATTTATTTGGGCAAGAATTGCCGCAGTTTTAGCGAACAAAACAAAGCCTAAAACCCTCAACAGAGTTACCGGTGTTGTTCTCGTTTTAATCGGTGCAGCAGTACTGATTGTCAATGCAATAAAATAACAAAAACTCCCTGAATACAAATTCAGGGAGTTTTTTTATAGAGCATAACTTATATTACTCTTCTTCCGTCTCGGCTGTAGGATATTTTAAATCCTCTTTAGTCCAGTCATTGATTATTTCAAGAAAAGCCTTTGCCTCCTCCTTAGCCTGCGGAAGATTATGGTCAAGGCAGTTACCGCATTCCTTTGGTGAAGCACCGGGAATTACTCCCCAGTAATTCTCAATAAACTGAAAAGCCTCTTTAATAAGCCCGATAGTATAATTATCTGTCAAGCTTCTTGTAAGAAAATAAAAGCCTGTTCTGCATCCCATAGGTCCGAAATAGATAATATTATCGCCAAACTCTGTATTGCGTACATAGGTAGCAAAAAGATGCTCAATTGTGTGCATAGCAGCATTTGTCATAACAGGCTCTCTGTTAGGCTCTCTCATACGGATATCATATGTTGTGATATCGTCATCAATACGGCTGATGTAAATTCCTTTCTTTAATATGTTGTGGTCAATCTGAAAGCTCGGTATTGTTTTCATTTTACTTCAACTCCTGTTAAAAATGATAGGTTACCCGTTATATCTGTGCAGTCGTCACCTGCTTGAAATCTAAGGAGCATTATTTTTGCTTCCTCAAGTGCCTGTTCAAATAGGTCCTCAAAGCTGTCGCAGAATTCCTTATGACTGTAAGGCGATAACCATTTCTTCCTGTCTATATTAACATACTTTTCTGATTTTTCCAAGTCCTTTGGTCGTAACATTGATGTAATTCTGAAATTTTTTGTGATAGGAGAAACAGCAACCTCTAAAGGACGGACAATTATTTTCTTTAGAGAGTATTTATCAAACAGTATTTTCTGAACTGCTTTTGTGTCTTTTACTGCCTGTACCCCCTGTTTTTCGGTGATTTTTACACCTATTGAGGCAGGCATAACATACTCCCACAATTTTCCTATTTCCGATGATAATTCATCGTCATCATTTATTGTATCGGCTGTTTTGAAAAGATACGGCTTTTGCTGATTCATTCTTTTGTTAAGCATACAGCAATCTGCCGACATTTCTATTGTATTATGGGCAGTGTGAGGATTTAAAAAACGTTTTTCACTTATCATTTTATCCTGTAGGCTGTAAACAAAGGGATGGCATTTTCTGTCAAGAGCATAATGCATTATAAAGCCATATATATATGATTTTGCCGTGTCAGGCTCAGATATTTTTTCGCAGTAGCCTTTCATTGCCTCAAATATAGTACAGGGCCTTGCCCTATGGAGCATTGAGCCGGCCTTACTCAAGGACTTTCCAAGCTGCCAAGGCATAATCCTGTGAAAGAAAAATATATCAGGTCCCTGAGTGCCCACAAGAACGGCGTCCTCATTCACATTAAAATCAGCTGTTTCCTTAACAAAGGGTAGCATTTCCTTTGCAAAAATATAATGAGTTGAAAACGCAGGCATAAAAAGACCTCACTTTAATACTGCTTTTATATCGTCGGGATAGTCACTGTCTATTGTGATTAATTCCTCTGTAATAGGATGAACAAATGATATGGTCTTACAATGAAGGGCCTGTCTGCCGATATCGGTGCAATCGCCACCATAAAGACTGTCACCCAAAAGAGGAAAACCTAAATGAGAAAAATGAACTCTTATCTGATGGGTTTTTCCTGTTTCAAGATTAATGGATAATAGGGTTTTACCGTCAAAATTTTCAACGGCTTTCCAGTGGGTAACGGCTCTTTCACCGTCGTCAAAAACACCTCTGACAATTATACTCTCATCTATTCTGCGAATAGGCAGATCAATAGTTCCCTCACCTGTCAGTGTTCCCTGACAGACGGCATAGTATGATTTTTTTACCTTGCCTGCAAGCTTAGCGGCGGCAAGCTCATTTTTCGCAATAAGAACAAGTCCGCTTGTGTCACGATCAAGACGATAAACAGCTCTAAAGGCGGTGTCCTTTTCCATATAGCAGGCGGCAACATTTGCAAGAGTGTCTCCCCTATGGTTTCTGCTTTCGTGAACAGGCATTTGGGGAGGCTTGTTCAGAACAATTATATCCTCATCGTTATAACACACCTGAACATTGTTGTTTTCAAGTCTTTCGGGCATTTCTCCACTGTTTTCAATAGATATTTTAAGGACATCTCCTGTATTTAATAGCTCTATTGACTTGGCAAATTTGCCGTTTAAAGTGATGCCGTTTTCGATATGCTTCAGCTTTTTCAACAACGAGGAAGAAATCCCGAACTCTCTCAAAAAATCTCTTATGGCTTTTTGATTGTCTTTTTCCGTAATTTTAAATTCGATAATTCTCATATACAGATACACAAAAGCAGTCCCTACCGGGACTGCCCTGTAAATTTTGATAATTAATCAACTTTTACTATCCAGCCCATATTATCGTCCATTTTACCAAACTGGATACCTGTAAGTACGTCATAAAGTCTTTGTGTAAGCTCGCCTGTCTTGAAGCCATTGACTTCAACTGTTTCACCTTCGTATGTAAGGCTACCAACAGGGCTGATTACTGCAGCAGTACCTGTACCGAATACTTCCTCAAGAGTGCCGTTTTTAGCAGCCTCCATAATGAAATCAATAGTAAATCTTGTTTCGTTTACCTTATAGCCCCATTCCTTAAGAAGCTCAATACAACTCATTCTTGTTATACCGGGAAGAACCGTACCTACTGTAGGAGCAGTGTAAATCTCACCGTCAACCTTGAACATAATGTTCATTGAGCCTACCTCTTCAATATACTTTCTCTCAACACCGTCAAGCCAAAGTACCTGAGAAAAGCCAAGCTTATGACCTTTTTCAGAAGCGATAATTGAAGCAGCATAGTTACCGCCGCACTTTATATATCCTGTTCCGCCGGGAGTAGCACGAACGTACTCATCCTCAACATAAATCTTAACAGGGTTCATACCCTCTTCATAATATGCACCTGACGGTGAGCATATGATAATAAACATATATTCATCAGATGCCTTAACACCGAGAACAGGCTCGGTAGCGATTGTATAAGGACGGATATAAAGACTTGTGTCAGGGTCTGACGGAACCCAGTCCTTTTCAACGCTTACAAGCGCCTTAACTGCCTCAACGAAATCCTCAACAGGAATTTCAGGAATGCAAAGTCTTTCATGTGTAGACCTAAGTCTTTCACCGTTTTTGTCAGGTCTGAAAAGCTGAACACTTCCGTCAGGAGTCCTG
>JBJFGE010000035.1:0-2657 GCA_051892435.1 Eubacterium sp. | reverse complement strand
TTGGAGCTGATAACCGGACTTGAACCGGTGACCTCATCCTTACCAAGGATGTGCTCTACCGCCTGAGCCATATCAGCAAATTGGCGACCCGGAACGGGCTCGAACCGTCGACCTCTAGCGTGACAGGCTAGCGTTCTAACCAGCTGAACTACCGGGCCACTTGCGAAATGTATTATATAGTAACTTGTGAAGAATGTCAAGATTTTTTATTAAAAAGTTATTTTGTAATTAAACTATTGCCGAAAGCAGTTATTTGGTGTAAAATAATAACAGAAAGACATTACGAGGTACTGATGTGAAGGATTTACATATTCATATTGAGCGTGGACCGTATTCGGCTGAATGGATTGAAAAGTTTATAGAAAAGGCTGTTCAGATGAATTTGGAAGAAATCTGTCTTTTGGAGCACAGTATTCGCTTTAGGGATTTTCACGGAACTTTTAAAGAGGCAAGAGAATATAATCTCTATCAGCAAAAATGGTTTGACGGTAAAGCAAAAACCGCCCATACTTTAGATGAATATAAATCATTAGTAAGTGATATACGCAGCAAGGATTACCCGATAAAAGTTTCTTTTGGACTTGAAATTTGTTGGTTTGAGCAGCATCAGCAGGAAATATCAAATCTTGTCAGCGATAACTTTTTTGACTATCTTTTAGGTTCTGTTCACTGGATTGACAACTGGACCTTTAATCAGCGAAAATATCAATGGCTTGGCAAGGATTTCAACAAGATATATCAGCGATATTTTGAAATGGAAAATTCACTTGTTGAAAGCGGAATTTTTGATATAATTGCTCATCCCGACTTAATTCGCTGTCATTCACTTTATCCCGATTACGACTTGACGGACACTTATTATTCCCTTTGTGAAAACTTAAAAGCTCACAATATGTGCCTTGAAATGAATACGTCTAAAGGTCTTGGAATTAATGAAGAGTTTTTTAAAATTGCAAGGTCTGTCGGAGTTGATTTTTCCACAGGCTCCGATGCCCATAGAGTTGAAGATGTGGGCAGGGGAATTAAAGAGGTATCCGAACTCATATCCCGTAACTATTGTTTATAGGGTCCTTAAATAGCGTAATAAACGGCGGTGCAGTAGTAAATAGGAAAAACAGTATAATAAATGCAATAAATATTCCTATTCCGATGCAATCATAGGTGACAGATGTGAACCTTTCACTTTTTATCATAATATAGTCGCATATAAATGCTATAAGAACGCCTATAAAAAATGACAGAATGTTCATCCAATCAATGCTTTTTCCTATCACACCGGTATATGTGTAGTAAAAGGATACAATTGCTGTCATTCCAATGACAACTCCGATTGATTTTGAAAAAATAACGCCTGATTTTTCTTTCAATAATATATATTGTATAACCGACCAAATCAGATATGGGAAGAACAAAAGCTTCAAATGCTCCCAAGTGCTTTCGTTCACAGGTACAACCATACCTATTATTCTGTTGTAGCCGCTCCATTCGAATACAAAATGGCTAAGTGTACCTAAAACAGATACAAATATAAAGCCTATTATTTCTAACTTAAATAATTTTTTATTCAAATTCTCACTCCTTCAGTTAATATTATATGTGAAAAGAGGTTTCCTTATAATGAATATATTAAAACCGTTTTTTAAAATTATGTGGAGTCAGACAGATAAAGCCGACCAAAAGAGAATTGCTTCACAAACACCACCTGATGATATTGAAGCAGTCAGCGATATTTCTTATGCTGACGACAATAATAAGTATCATCTTCTTGATGTTTATTATCCAAAGGGAAATACAGATAAGCTTCCGGTGATTATTGATATTCACGGTGGTGGCTGGTGGTATGGCACTAAAGAAATCAATAAAAACTATTGTATGGTTCTTGCACAAAGAGGCTTTGTTGTTGTGAACATTAATTACCGTCTTGTTGATGACGTTATCTTTGTTGAACAATTACGTGATATTTTTTCGGCAATTAAATGGGTTGATGAAAATATTGAAAAATATAACGGCGACAGAGAAAATATATTCCTGACAGGAGACAGTGCAGGGGGACAGATGTGCCTTTTAACAGCACAGTTTAACGGTAGCGATAAAGAAAAGAAAAAATTATCATTAGAGGATAATAATATTAACTTTAAGGCTACGGCAGTAACCTCACCTGCAGTTGACCTTGTTTCGCCTAATATAACAATGAATGCAAATTTGACATCACTTCTCGGTACATATAAGCATAAGAGTTCACCGTATTATTATCTTATGGATTTTGAAAATGTTGCTACTAAGGATTTTCCGCCAATTTATATTGTTACCTCAAGCGGTGATTTCTTGAGAGGTCAAAGCCGTAAGCTTGATAAAATTTTTACAAATCTTGGTGTAGAGCATCAGCTTCACGATTTTACAGAGAAATATAACGGTAAGAAATTAGGCCACGTTTTCAGCGTAATTAATCCGTTTATTTCACCGTCAGTAAAGGTGATTGATGAGCTTACAGGATTTTTCAAAAGTCATCAAGATTAAGTATTGACTTTTTTATTAAGTTATGGTAAAGTATAACACGCACAAGTTGTGCGAAACTAAATCTTGACAGGTTAAACCCGTCAGCTTGCAGAAGTACTCAAGTTGGTGACGAGGCGCCCCTGCTAAGGGCGTAGGTCGGG
>JBJFGE010000034.1:0-43484 GCA_051892435.1 Eubacterium sp. | reverse complement strand
GGGGACAAGCTTTCGTAGGGGCTTGCAGTGCAAGCCCGTTATAAGCGGGCGACCATTGGTCGCCCCTACGGTCGTTTCATTCATCAACACCACGATAAACCCTAATTTGTCAAATCAATTATTTAACAACAGTGCCGATTGTGTTAGGTGCCATACCTGCGGCATTTGCCTCATCAGTGTCAATGTGCATTGCAAGAGCGTATGAGTCAGATACTCTTACTACAACGTCGCCGAAGGTAAGATTTCTTCCGTTTGATGTAGGAATTTCAACTGAAACGACTTCTCCGTTAGTAAGTCCCATTTTTTCAGCGTCGGCAGTAGTTGCGTGGATATGTCTTTTGGCAGCGATAACGCCCTCATTAAGCTCAACCTCACCTGCAGGACCTACAAGCTTACAGCTGCCTGAGCCTGCAATGTCACCGCTCTCTCTTACGGGCGCATCAACGCCGATTGAACGTGCATCTGTAAGTGAAAGCTCAACCTGTGTTGCGTTTCTTACAGGACCGAGAATTGATACTGCAGGAAATTCGCTTTTTGTGCCGATAACCTTTACTCTTTCATTGCAGGCATACTGTCCCGGCTGTGAAAGCTCCTTTTTAACGGTAAGCTCATAGCCCTTGCCGAAAAGAGTTTCCAAATCCTCCTGAGAAAGATGAACATGCCTTGCTGATATTTCAACTAATACCTTGTTTTCCATAAGTTAATCTCCTTATATGTAACAAATTTTTATCTTTAATATTTTATACCTAATTTCATTGTTTTTCAATAGTAATTTTGATATAATGTATTCGGTGATGAAAAATGACATTAGATGATCTTGAAATTAAATGTAAAAGCTGTACAGCCTGCGAGCTTTGTCAGGGCAGGACAAACCTTGTTTTCGGCGTTGGAAAAAAGGACGCCGATATTATGCTGATAGGGGAGGGACCGGGTGAAAACGAGGATTTACAGGGACAGCCCTTTGTAGGCAGGTCAGGTCAATTACTTGACAAATTCCTTGCAAGCGTTGACCTTTCAAGAGATAAGAATGTTTATATTGCAAATATGGTCAAGTGCCGTCCTCCTCATAACAGAGACCCAAAGCCTGAGGAGCAGGATATGTGCATTAAATGGCTTCGAGAGCAGTTTAAAATTATTCAGCCGAAAATTGTTGTCTGTGTTGGCAGAATATCGGCACAAAGGCTTATTGACAAGGACTTTAAGGTAACGAAGCAGCACGGTGAATTTATCGACAAAAACGGCACTCTCTTTATGGGAACCTATCACCCTGCGGCTATACTCAGAAATCCTAATAATAAGGAGCTTGCCTTTGGCGACTGGCTGAAGGTTAGAGAAAAAATTGAGGAATTAGGATTAGAAATTTAACTTAATCTCTAAATAAAACAGACTTTCGTAGGGGCTTGCATTGCAAGCCCGATTGTGTGCGGGCGATTGATAATCGCCCCTACGATGGTTTGTTTATTTTTTGGAAAAATTTAATTTTCTTTACTGCTTCTTTACTTTTTCTTTGATGTGTTTTTGAAATCCTATGCTTTAATATGTATAGAGGTTAGAAAGATTTTTTAAGATTTACGGAGAAGGCTATGTACAATGTACTTGTGTGTGATGACGACGAGGCTATCCTTGAGTCACTGAGAATTTATCTTGACAATGAGGGCTATAATGTTTTGACAGCGTCAGACGGCTTTGAGGCTTTGGAAAGGGTTAAAGAGAATGAAATCCACTGTGTTGTTCTTGACATTATGATGCCTAATCTTGACGGACTGAAAACTACGCTTAAAATCAGAGAAAGCTATAATTTTCCTATTATTCTGCTTTCCGCAAAAAGTGAGGATACCGACAAGATAACAGGCCTTGGCTTTGGTGCGGATGATTATGTGACAAAGCCCTTTAATCCGCTGGAGCTTGTGGCAAGGGTAAAATCTCAAATCAGGCGTTATGTTATGCTTGGCAGTATAACCATAACAAAAAGTCAGCTTGTAACAGGGGGTATCATTCTTGACACCGATACAAAATCCGTTACCGTTGACGGTGATGAGGTTAAGCTGACGCCTATTGAATACAAGATACTTGAGTATCTGATGAGGAATATGGGTAAGGTTTTGTCCTCCTCACAGATTTACGAGGCAGTATGGAACGAGCCGTCATACACAAGCGAAAAAACAGTAACCGTACATATACGAAATATCCGTGAAAAAATCGAAATAAATCCTAAGGACCCCAAATATATTAAGGTGGTGTATGGACTTGGATACAAATGTGAAAAAATTTAAATACAGTACGTTTAACAAAATCCTCTGCGTCATAATCTGCCTTGCAACCTTTGCAGGCTCGGCAAGACTCATTTCGGGTATGTTTTTTTCCGTGATGTATCAGGAAGAGCCTATAATTGAGGCTGAAGAAATTGAAAATTCTTGGACAGCAACTGTTGATTTCAGAAATCTGCTTAATAACGATTTAAGCAAAATTTATGACAGCACCGTGCGTGATGCTGAATATGAAAGATATAAAAAATTAATTGCAGAGAAAAAGGACGAGGCTGTTCAAAAAGCACTTGAATACAGGGACCAACAGATTGAAAACCGTATTAATAATGCCGAATACTATGGTGAATATGGGGATGACATTTATTTAGGTGATTATCAATGGGACATAGATTTGATGTGCTTGTACCTTCCGGTTTACAGTGACGATAATGAAGCCTCCCTGTCCCAAAGGTATGATAAAGAAGCAGAGGAACGGCTTTATGAAATGTCTGAGTGGGGAGTATATTCATCAAGGCAATCAATCTCTGCTGATTTAAACTACATAGCCTATCTTAACGGTAAGGTGGCTTGCTCCTCTCTTACAAGCTCAAAGCAGGCTGAATTTAGCAAAAACGATGCAAAGAATAATGATTATTACATTGCCATTGAGAATTCCAAGCTTGCAGACTGCAAGGGTATAGAAAAGGAAATTGCCCAAGCTGTATGTGAACAGACTGTTTATAACACAAGCTACAAGGATGTTGACATATATTTATATTTCGATGAAGATGATTTAAGCAGTGGTGTATTGTCGTATATCAGCTTTGACGAAAGCAAAATTTACGCCTATTCACAGCTTAAAGATTTCGATTCCTTTGCTCATACGTATGAGAGCTCAAAGGTAATCGTTATCCCCATTGCCATAGCACTGCTCATAATCAGCTTTGTATGTGCTTTTTACTATTTCAAAATCAGCGGTAAAAAGGATAAGGATGATTTTGCAAGGCTTCGCTTTACCGATTATCTGCCCTTTGAATTACAGCTTCTTGCAGGCTTTGGCATAGGCTTCGGTATGATAATGCTTTATGTATTAATCTATGAACGCTTCACCTTTAATGCCTTTTCCTTACTAATGGTATGGGCGATGACAATTGTTGCAGTAGTTATTCAGATTACGCTGTTTTGTATCTGCTCGGCAAATGCAAGATTTGCAAACAGCGATAAAAAGTTTTACAGGCATTGCATTTTGTATTGGCTTTTCTTCGGATTATGGAAGGCTATTGTATTCATATTCAGACTTGATAAGAAAATCGCTAAAAGACTTAAAGCAAGCACAAAGCGTACATTTAAAGCCTTTACATACAAGCCCGGTAATTTTAAGAAAAATGTAATTGCCTTGACAATAATTTACGCAGTTGTAAATGTTATTCTGTTTGCATTAATTGTTTTATTGTTCATCATATTTATTGATACAATAAGTCTTGCTATACCGTTTATACTTGCAGTCGGAGATTTGGTTAGTAATATTCTTATTCTCCGTAAGGTTCTTGAATATATCAAAAACCTCGATATGATTATTACTGCAAGCTCGCTTCATCAGGATATTACCGTTGCACTTGATAACCTGCCGGAGTCCTTACGGGTTCTTGCGGAAAGCATGAAATATACCAACGCAGAATTACAGCAGGCTATTAACAAGGCTGTTAAGGACGAAAGACTCCGCACAGAGCTTATAACTAACGTTTCCCACGATTTAAAAACTCCGCTGACATCAATTATCACATATGTTGACCTGCTTTCAAAATGTGACATTAATGACGAAAAGGCAAAGGAATATATTGCCGTTCTTGATGAAAAGGGTGCAAAGCTGAAAAGGCTTATTGATGATTTGATTGAAGCGTCAAAGGTAACCTCGGGAAATATTACGGTTAATGCGTCGCCTATGAATTTGTCAGAGCTTTGCCTACAGGCAACAGTTGACGTCCAGCCGGACTTTGAAAAAGCAGGACTTGACCTTATTGTTAAGCAAGGCGAAACACCGTCAACCGTATTTGCCGACGGTGCAAAGACCTTTAGAATTATTGAAAATCTCCTTTCAAACGCAAGAAAATACAGTGCTAAAGGCTCCCGTGTATACGTCAGCGTTTATGATGAGGGAGATAAGGGTGTATTTGAGATAAAGAATATTTCAGCTCAACCCCTTGATATTTCCGCCGACGAGCTGACGGAACGCTTCGTTCGTGGTGACAAGTCAAGAAATCAGGACGGCAACGGCTTGGGACTTTCGATAGCAAAGGAGCTTTGCCGAGCTCAAAACGGTAATTTAGAAATAACCATAGACGGCGACTTGTTTAAGGTAAAGGTAAAGCTTCCGAAAAACAGTTGATTTCAATAAATTAGTAATTTGGCAGACTGAGCCTGTACACAAACGAGAAGATAGACAGTTTAATAATGGTATATTTTCCCGACAATTAAGTTTTATAAATCTATATTTAATAAATTAAACCTCCGCAGAAATAAAATTCTGCGGAGGTTTTTTGTTTAACCGATGCTTAATTCGGGATAATCCTGCTGTGTAAAGTTTATTGCCTTTGAAAACTGCTTTTGCTGATTTTCAAATTCCTCTTCGCTGACAGATTTTTTCATTAATGCAAAATCCTTTGCATTGATTACACCGTCATTGAGAAACTCACAAGTGCAAATAGCTATTGGTGTATCGCTGTAATCCTTGTTTTCAGTTGAAGAGGTTGTTATATATACCTTTCTTGCAAGGGCATTTTCTGCATCTACGGTATAGTCATTTTTACCTGTTGTGGAATAAAAGGAGAATACACCTTCGCTGTCTGTCTCAGCAACGACTATACTTGTCGAGCTGATGATTTGTGCATTTTCAACGGGACTTCCGGCTAAGTCAACAACCTTTCCCTTAACACCGTAACGGGCTGTAGTAATAATTTGAACACTTATTTGAGCCGTAGCATTCAATACTTTTACACTAAGAATATTTCCTGTATAATTTTCGTCGGATTCGGGATACCAATGCTGTTCAGACTGGTTATGATTATATATTATGCTGTAGCCGTCAACATTATCATCACCCATAACGGATGACGACGAAGTACCGTCACTGTAATATATAGTTACGGCAGTGTTGGTAACTATTTTTGAAATGTTATAGTAAAAATAAGAATTACCGCTACTGTCATATTCCCAGCTGCCGTCTGTCAAAGCATCAAGCGTTGCTTGGCAGTTGACCTCAATTCTGTCTATTTCATTATCATATTTATCACAGCGAAGCTTTACTCTGATTATTCCTGTGACACGTGATTCGGAAAGATACCAGCCTGCAGCAAAATAATATTTTACGCCTTCTTCAAGGTGATATGTTAGGCAGAACTGACGGCTGTTGTGACCGTTTTCCTGATAGTTGGGGTCACTGTTTGAATAAGCAAGCTGAACATATTGCTTTGTATCTGTTTCTTGGTCGACCTCTTTTATGAAAAGATATGCTTCGGTTGCCGGTGTGTTATAGGAAAGAAAGGAGTATGTTCCTGACGCCTCGGGAGTATAGGAAAACCACGCCAAATCGTCTTCGCCGTCGATTTCATACTGATAATCCATATCAACGGTAAGCTCCTGTATTTTTCCGTAGGCACTGAATGAGACGGCAAGACAGGAAAATGCCAATATAACAGCCATTAGTAATGACAATAATTTCTTGTTCATTTCCCATCTTCCTCTCTATAGCTATTCTTTACTGATAAACAAATTCCGAAGTATCAGTGTTGATAAAGTTCTTGAAGAACTGCTTTGATGAATCATACTTGCTGTCCTTGTTAATAACAGCATAGTCCTTAGCATTTATAATGCCGTCGTTGGTTACATCAAATACAAGAATAGGAACGTTGATATCCTCGTCGGCTGCGCTTGCTATTTCAACAGTTCTTTCAACAACTGTACTTCCCTTAACAGTTACAGTATACGCCTTTCCCTTTGCAAGTTCAAGGGCAAGATCACCGTTGGAATCTGTTGTACCTCTGAGTGTACCGTTTACATAAACCTTAGCGCCCTCAAAACCGATTGAACCTGTTGTAGCTGTCTTAGATTCAAGAACTGTGGTCTTAACATTTACTGTTGCGGAGATAGGAGTACCGCTGAGTTCGATACCGTTGATACCTGTATTACCCTTTGTAATAAGCTCAAGCTCAGTTCCGTCAACGCTTTCACCGCCGTTGATAAATACTTTAATATAAAGCTTATCCTGATTGTTGCATGCTGAAGGAAGAGCAAGATTTCCATAGGTTTCTACTGTATCTGTTGAAACGTCATTGCTGATTGCTCTTGCATTTGAGTTTTCAACATATGTATAAGATGTACCGTTTGTACTGTATGCAATACCCCAGTCTCTTGGACCCTTATTCGAGCTTAACTGCTCAAGGTTAAGGGTGATATTGTTAAAGCCTGCTGTGCTTGTTTCGATAAGCCAATAGCCGTTGCCACTTGGGTTATTAAGATCCTTTGTTGCAGTAAACGGATTTGTAGTATCCCAAGCAACCTTTACGCCGTAGGTGTTTGTGTATGTAAGAGCGATTTTGTCTGTTGAGTTTGGATACATTGAAAGAGTACCGCTGTTTGCACCGCTTGTGTTTGAAACTGTTGTAAAGTCTGAGCTTACGTAGTTAGCGAACAGCCTTGTTGTATCGTTGTAATTAAATTTGGTAATTGTATCGCCCTTGTAGTAATAGGTTCCTGTATTTACGATACTGCTTTCCTCGTCCTCTTCTACCCAAATAAGAATTTTGTATGGACTTTGCTTTGTTTCGTTGAAGCCCTGAACAGTTGAAAGCTGAATTCCTGTAGAAGGATAAGTACCGTTTTGAACAAGGTTGTTGTTTACATCATATACCATATACTGCATCGGCATATTGTCAGGACTGATGTATTGGACAACACCTGATGCGCCGAAATAGCAGGTTGATTTGTTTGTATAAGGCATTTTGAATGAACCGTTGTCTTCACCGGAGATAACTACATCGTTTACATAAAGGTTGCCCTTTGATGCGTTATCGTGAAGGTCTGAACCGTCAAAGGTTGAATCCTCTGTTGTAGCAAGTCTGATGTAAAGAACCCTTTGATCGTTGCAGGCTGACGGTAATGAAGATGTCATAAAGAGCTGTTCAAGAGTAGCATTTGCAGTTAATGCAACGTTTGACTGAACATTATAGAAGTTTGTTCCGTCTGTACTATACTGGAGTGTTACACTCTTCGGGCCCTGAGCAGTTGTATATGCCTTGCAGGTGAAGCTTACGTTATCATATCCTGCTGTGCTCACCTTATATGTGAAGCCTGATGTTTCGCTCCAAAGGGCACCGTCGTCAGGTGAAACGCAAAATGACTTGTTATCATCTCTCCAAAGAGGAACATACTGAACCTTTCCGTCTGTTTGGGCAGTCATTTTACCGCTTTCACCGTATACACCGCCTGATGAGGCAACTGCACCGTTTGTTACCTCTGTGCTGAATGTGTCATAGCTAAAGCTGTTAATGTCAACGCCGCCGAAGGTAAAGGTTGAAGCTACGCTTTCGCTGACAATGTCGTTGAATTTAGAATATGCGGTTATATTTACTGTATCGCCGATTTTTGCCGTTTTTGCATCAAATGGGCTAAATGCCTCTGTGTAAAGCTGAGCATCTCCGCCGTTTACAGAGCAGTAAACATCAGCTCCGCCGTTGTTGTCAGTAATGGTTACTAAATCGTCGCTGAAAATTACTGAATCCGTATCAGGTCCGATTGTTGGTGCATAAAGACTTGTAACAACGCTTAATGATGAGCCTGTAACCTTTACGTTATTGATTGCGGCGTCACCGCTAAGCTGGTCAATAATTGTATTTACACCGTTGATAGCGATGTCGTTACAAACAACCATTCTAATGTAAACTGTCATCTGATTATAGCAAGCCTCAGGCAATTCTACATTATCAAAGGCAAGCTCCATTGTTTTGTTGGTAACAATGGAATATGTTGCACCTTCAATGTCAGTATATGTAGTGCCGTCTGTGCTGTACTGAAGCTTCCAGTCTCTTGGTGCCTTCTTGGTACCGCCAAGCTTTGCACTGAATTTTACGTTTTCGTAGCCTGCTGTGGAAACTACTGCTTCAAAATAAGGATATGTACCCCAAGCAAGCAGGTCTGTTTTTGATGTTCCCATAACAGGGGCCTGGTCGGGAGTTACAGATGTATCTGTGCTTTCGTATAAGTCAGCAGTGCCTGACCATTTTACCTTTGCATTGTCGGTTGCATTTACAGAAGCGAAAAGATTTGATGTGCTCTGATTTTCACCGCCTGTTGCAAGGTAATAATAATCTATACCGTTTGGATCTGCTGTTTCAAGAGTTGTGCTGTCAATAGTGTAGTCATAGTTCCACTCAGCAATGGTCTTTGTAAATCCCTGAGGTCTTGTGCCTGTAAGAATATTACATTCATTTGATGTTAATGTGCCTGTAAGGTTAGCTCCGTCACCTGTTGCAGTAACTGTGATTACAGCTCCAACATCATCGGCTGTTGTGGTGTAAGACTGATTTGTAGCACCGCTTATTGCCTCGCCGTTTCTGTACCACTGATATGTAACGGGACTTGTGTTCTCCTTGCCTGTGCTGTTTCTTACAAGTGAAGCGGTAAGCTCCATATCGCTGTAAGCATTTTCTTCAATTGAAAGTGTGTAATTTGAGGAAAGTGCGGCAGCGGCAATCTTGAAGGTTTTTGAAACAGAGCCTGTGTATTGACCGAAGCCTGTTACTGTGATTGTAGCTGTACCTGCGTCAATATTATTTTCATACGAAAGTGTATAGTCATATTCGGGATCAAGTGTAACTGTACCTGTTCCTGAAATGAATATTGAAACTGTTGGTGAAGGTGTGATTTCTTCACCTGTGTAGGACTGCTCGTAAATTGTGCCGATTGTTGCAGATGAAATATCTGTTTTTGTTATCTGCTCATCAATCCAGGTCTGACGCTCTGAGAACCATGTGTTGATTCCGCTTGTTATACTTGCGGCGTCATAGCTTGAGTCAAATCTGAGAGCATTCATAGCACCGCTCTTTGCAACGGTGTTTACATAGTATTCGGTTGATTTAAGAACACCTGTTTCGTCAGTTGCATTGCCCTGAAGAATGTCAACAGCAGGGTTGATATATTTATACCAGTATTTTTCTGCCATTTCCCAGAAATCGGAACAGTTTGTAGCAAGAGCAGCGTAGAAGTTAAGAGGAGATTTCGTGTCAGAGTCATATGAAGTTGTACTGTCCTGACTTCTCCAGCGGTATATACGTGCATTCTTTGTGTACCAACCATCGCTTGATGTATAGCTGTATCCCCAACGAGAACCGCTTGAATCATATCCGATGGAGTTATCCATATCCCACATAGGACCTGCGTAAAGCTTAGAGTCAACCGCGTCTGAGTCCTTGAAGAAATATGTTGATGATGTGGAGGAGTCCATATTCTTGAAGAACTCCTGTGTCCAGTAATATCTTATTGCTGAATCTGCATCAAGAAGGTCACTCCAGCTTTTGCCCTGATATTGTGTTGCAGGGGCGGGGTTTGTAATACTTCTTGCACCGTAGGTATATGTTGATACAGTAGACAATGAAGAACAATTCGTTGTTGTGGAAGTACTCGGAACAGTACCGCCGTTATAAACCGAAGAGCCTAAAGCGTAAAGCAAATCGTAGCTGTAATCAATCATATCTGTTGAAGCATAATCACAGCTTTTAAGTACCCAGCCCTGTCTGTTATAAGCACAGAAGCCTGCATTTTCATATACCCATCTGTTACTGATTTCCAGCTCGTAGAGATAACCGCCTGTATAGTCTGTGGGACTTGTAAGTGACGGAGAACTGATTTTTGCACCTACGGTATGGTCTGCAAATGATGCAGAGTTAAGCGTACTTGAGGATGTTGCAGATGATGAGGAAGCTCCTGATAATGTAGTGCTTGTTCCTGTTAAATCAGCAGGAATAATTGCACCTGTTGTAGCATCTGTTGTACCGTTTGCTATTTCAAGATTTTCAAAGGCGTCTGAAATATCAATTCTGTTTGTTTTAATTTCAACTCTTTCGGAAAGCTGATATGAGCCTATGTACTGCTGATTTACATAGAGGTCAACAGGCTTACAGGTTGGCTGATATTTAATACCGATGTATTTTGCAAAGTCATATGTAAGCTGATTCTTAATAAGTGTGGAATCACCTGCGTTTGCAAGGAGACACCATTTTTTAGCGGCACCCATGCCTAAAAGGGATGTTGATTTGTTAAGCTTGATGTTATATGGATTTTTACTGCCGCCTGCACTCCAAGTACCGTTACCGCGTCCGTTCATTTTATCCATAATGCCGTGGTAGTCAACAGTACCGTCGGGTTGAACAACCATAATTGAGCCTGCTTCCCAAGCACTATGGTCCTCGCTGTTATTTATGGTTGAAAGAGAGCCTGATGCTGTGTCGATGTATACTGCACCTACATCACCGCTCTTGATTGCAGTTACGCTGTAACTTGTAGAGTCGATTTTAAGAGAAACGGTTCTTGTAGTTCCGCCCTCATTTATGTCAGCGAAAACATCTGTAGGTTCACCGCTTGTAATTGCTACATCGTCAATAGATACAGTTGAGTCTGTTGAAAACCAGAATTTCATTGCTGACAAATCAGCAGTTGAAGGGAAGAACCAATAATAGCTTCTTGTTCCCTCTATAATGCCTACGCCTCCGTCTGTGCTTGATGACCTTGAATAAGGCTTAATACCGCCTAATGTAGCCAATGTGTCACCTGCATTAAAGCTGTCAATGTCTGTTTGGCTAAGCACATTTTGCGGGTCAGCCCATACAGAAAGGCCGTAGCCTTCGACCTCTGTAGGTGAGCTTGCAGCTGACGCTGTGAGTGGCATCATCAAAAGCGTTGACGTTAAAATTGTCAACGTTACGAGGATTGCCGTGAATTTTTTTAGCATTCTTTTCATAATTTTAACCCCTTATTTTATTTGTTTGCTTCTATACGTACATCGCCTACATTTCCGACAAATGAAACCTTCTTGCTCGTATATCCGCTTGATGAAACTGTGTATTCCTTTGATGTATCTATCGCTGAGGAAGAGTATAAATATTTTATACAGGTACTCGGTGATGTTACATTTACTCCTGAGCCGGCAATTGTAAACTTGATTGCTTTCTTGGCTTCTTCTGAGTTTGCTGATTTTACCGAACGGCAGGTAATGCTTGCTTGCTTCGACACACCTTGAACAGTTGTGATGTTTTTACCCATAGCAACTACAGTACCGCCGTCAATTTTAAAGGTGTGGGTAGTCTTTGTTACACCATCGGAGGCTTTTACTGTTTTGTCACCTGCATCAATTTTTTCTTGGTTATTAATTCTTCTGACCTTAAAGCAGGATTTTTCAAGACCTATAGCATTAACATTACCGCCTGTGATGTTGATTGCATCGTCTGCGTCAATACCGTCTGCCGCAGAGGAGGTGATGTTTGAAGTACCGCCGGTTGAGTTGAATTCCTCGCATCTTATACCGTCACCGTTTGAATTGATATTAAGCGTTCCGCTTTCAACATAAACCTTTGAAAAGGTGAAAATTCCTCTTGCTGAAGAAAGAGCACTTGGACTTGAGTTTGCAGCGGTGGAAAGGTTTGCCGTAACGTTTTTAAAGGTTATGCTCTTTGTTGAGCAAATCGCATTGTTTCTGTTTGTTGTCGCAGAAATATTTACACAGCCGTTTCCTTTTATCGTCAGCTTAGATTCGTTATAAATAACACCTGAAAGGCTGTTGGCACTGGTAGTAAAGCTGCTGGATGTTCCTGTTGGGAAGGACAGGTCAACATTCGGTGCTTTATCATTCTTTGAAACATCCTTCATTTCATCACGCAAGGCGTTATCCGTATCACCGCCTGCAGTTCCTGAAGAAACATCAGCTTCAATAAAGCTTCGCTCTGCCGTGATGTTGGTGTCAAGAATTTTTATAACATTAGGTTTTGTGCTTGAAATATTAACATTTTCTATTCTGATATTTGCAGTCTCTGTATTAGCAAGCCTGATTACTATTTGACCGTGCCACTCGTCAGTGCTTGATGTGATTACATAGTCTCCGCCCTTTTCTATGTAAACCGTACCTTGAGTTTGAAGACCTGAGGGTGCGTCAATAGTTACGTTACTGCTCTTACATTCGGCATTGCCGTTTTTTGTGAGGTTTATTTTTATTTCCGATTCAGCCGTTGTAGTTGTAGCAGCCGTAGTATTTGCAGTGGTCGCTGTAGACTTTTTAGTAGTGGCTTTTTTAGTGGTTGTTTTTTTTGTGCTTGAGGAAGCAGTTGTTGACGCTTTAGCCGTGGTAGTTGCTTTAGCAGAGGTTGTTTCTGCTTTTTCCTCAGTAGTGCTTTCCTCTTTTTCGGTAACAACTGCGCTTTCAGTGGAAGCAGCTGTGCTTTCGGTAGTAGATTGGGTATTGCTTTCCTGCTGAATTACAGCCGTCGTGTTTTCTGCATCTGCATCAACCGAGTCTTTTTCTGTACTGCACCCCACAAGCGATGCCGAAATTATTGCCGCTAAAGCTACTACTGTAATTGCTTTTTTGAAATTCATTGACTTCGCTCCTAACGGTACTAAATTGTTTGTAAAATCCACAAAAATTTGTATGTAAAATTAACACAATAAAGCACTTTAAGGGAACGCATCGCGTTCCCTTAAAATAACTATTTACTGAAAATGGAAGCTCTTGTTTATTGTTTCAGGAGTTGAAAGCATAATTTTTAAGTTTCCGTTCATTGCACGGAGATCATCAATCATCTCTCTTACCTGCTGAGGATTGTTCATATTTATGTCAAATGATATTTCGAAAAGTGCACCGAAGTCAACACTCTTAACTTTTGTCATTTTAAAGCTCTTGCAATATTTGCCGAGACATTCGTCAAATGCACCAACATAATTAAGTGTTTCGGGTACAGTTATTTTAAGCACATAGTTTGCACCCTTTTTACCGGCAAAGTTGGTGAAGTGAAGTATGAGAATGATAGCACAGAGAATAAGTGTTGCAAGCGCTGCCCAAATCCAGTATCCAAGACCGCAGGTAAGACCCATTGTTACACTCATAAACACAAAAGCGATATCCTTCGGGTCTCCGGGTGCGGAACGAAAACGCACAAGAGCAAAAGCACCTGCAAGGCTGAATGCGGTTGCAACATTATTACCGATTACGAGAATTACCATTCCAACGATAGGAGCAAGCAAAATTAAAGCGACGCAAAATGCTTGACTGTAACCCTCTTTTTTGTGTGTAAACAGATATACAAGGCTGATAAGAAAGCCTATTACTGTTGCTGCCAATAAAGTTTCGATAACCCCCTGCCATGTGAGGGTAGCCGTCTCACCTGATGTGAGCATATACAAAAAATCCTGCATAATTTATCCTCCAAAATTTTATTTTTTCGCTTGATTACGTAATTGGCTGATGACAAAATCAGTACAAATCTTTAAAGTAGTCAAAATCTACTTTATTTCCGTCCTTATCAGTAAGGTTGTAGACAAGCTGTCTGTTTTGGGCATCCTGTTTGTACTTTACGCCGTACTTTGAAAATCCCCTGCTGAAAAGATTGTTCTCACTTAGGATACGAGTAAGCCAAAGAGGCATAGCACCGAGGATTTTAATTTCCATAATGTATTCTCCTCCCGGTAAAAGCAGCTCGTCTTCATCACTTTCACCGAATTGAAAATTACTTCTTCTCGTTCTGACATTTCTGTCAAAGGTCATACGGAAATTCTTATCCTCTTTTCCGAACAGTGCCAATCTGTCATACTGTACGTAAAGGGCAGGGTGGACTTTATTATTTTTGAGAAAATAGGAAAGCTCCTTTGCCACCTGTGCTGAAAGATAATCATTCGTTTCAGGCAGGATTCCGTCGTTTACAAAGGGTTCAATTTCCTTAATCTTTAACTTGATTCTTCTTTTATTTCCCTGTCCCTCGCTCTTCTTTTTTATTTCCATAAAGATTTTGTCCTCAGGGTCTTTAAGGTCATAGTAAGAGCGTATTCTCATTTTTTCCTTATATACCGGCTTTGACGAATTTTGACGGATGATATCGTGATTATCCGTGTCGTAATAAATACTGTAAATTCTGTATTCATTACCGCCTATACAAAATGGGTCAAGGTCCATATATTCCAGCAGGGAGGGCATTATTTCATCAAGCTGTTGCTTAGAGATAAGATACTTCTTTTCATATCTTTTAAAGGTTGCAATAGCCAAATACCATACCTCCCTATGTTAAATTCACGTTAATTATAATTTAAAAAAATTTGTAAGTCAACAAAAAACATATAAAATGTTTATTAATTATTCTATATTATAATGGAATGAAAACGCTTAATTAACATTTTGAGAAAAATGTATTATAAATTATGAATATTGTTGAAAATTTTAAGGGTATTGTGGTATAATATGCCAAGTTAAATAATTAACACATTGACACAAAATCGACAAGGAGGGAGCAAAGTGGCTAAAAAAGACGGAACACTTGACCTTAGAATCAAGAGAACTCAGAGGGCGATTAAGGAGTCATTTTTCATTCTTATGGAGGAAAAGGGCTTTGAGCATATTTCTGTTAAGGATATCACTGATAAAGCAATGATAAGCAGAAATACATTCTATCTTCACTATGAGGACAAGCATGATTTGCTCAATAAAATTTGCGATGAACTTATGAGAAAGCTGTTCTTTGGAGTAGGAAAACAGCTTAGGCGTGAACAAAGGCTAAGGGTAGACATTGATTCTGCTGCAAGAATTATAAAAATAGGAGCAGAAATTATTTCAGAGGACAAGGAAGCTTACAGGATTTTGCTGACAAGCTCAGGCTCTGATATGCTTATTAAAAAAATTCAAGATATTATCAGACGTGCTCTTGACCTTATCAAGGATGATATTGAGGGGATAAATGACCTTTCTATTGAATACATAGTAACAGGTATGACCGGACTGATAAAATATCTGGTCACAAGAGAAGGCGACACTATGGAAATTGATTTTTATTCCTTTGCATCTCTCCATTTAGGAAATATAATTGGCAGCATAAATATGAAAAAGGAGAGTAGGTGATTTTTTGAAGCAGGAAAAGAAAAGAAGCTCAAAAAATCTCAAGATAAACACGAGAATAGCCATTACTGCAGTTCTTGCCATAGTAATACCTATCATTATAATAATAACCTGCTCTACCGTGCTGATTACAATGGCAGGCTCGTTTTTTAATTTCTCGACGGTTACTACAAATTCATACAGCACCATTAATCAAATTCAGTGGTCACAGACCTTGACAAGTATTACTGATGAGCTTATGGGCAGTGACAATCAGGCTGAGAAGCTTGAAAAGGTAAAAAGCATTGCCGTATCTCTTGAAAGTATAGGCTCGTCAATTTGCATAGAGCGTGACGGAGAGGAGTTTTATTCCACAGGAAGCACTAAGCAGGTGCTTGACAAGGCTGAGTCAATTATCAAAATTCAAACTGATGAAAATATTAATTATTTCGGTGATAATGGTCTTGTTATCGTAAATCATGCTCAGGGAAGCGATGGAAATTATACGGTGATTATTGCAAATGACGACTACACCGTAAACGACGCCTCCCACAGAATAAGTGCAAAGGATTTTACAAATCTGCTTCTCGGCAGGACAGGAATTCTTGTGCTTATCATTGTTCTTTTGTTTGTTATTGCCATTGCGGTTATATCGTCAATAACATCGAGTACAATTGTTAGGCCTATTAAAAAGATTGCTCAAGGTGCAGACGAAATAGCAAGAGGCAATCTTGATTATGAAATAGACTACGAATCCACAAATGAGTTGGGGCAGACGGTTGAAAGCTTTAACGAAATGCGATTAAGGCTTAAAAACTCCATTGAACGTCAGAACAAGGCAGAGGAAGAAAGAAAGGAGCTTATTGCAGGAATTGCACACGATGTAAGAACTCCCCTAACATCTGCCAAGGGCTACGCAGAGGGACTTCTTGACGGCATTGCAGACACACCCGAAAAGCAGACACTTTATCTTCAAACTATATGCTCCTCAATAAACGACACTGAAAAAATACTTAACGACCTGCTGGCGATTTCAAAATTCCAGCTGACAGGTTACAGGCTCAACAAAGAGGACATACCTATAAGAGAATTTATTGAGGATGGCGCAAGAGAAATTAAGACAGTCCTTGAAAGTCAAGGCTTCAATTTCGGTATAATCATTAACTGCGATTCAAACACAATTGTCAGCATTGACCCTGACGCCTTTTCAAGAGTCATCAGCAATATTATTTCAAACTCAATAAAATATGCGAGAGATGATGTGCAGGGCAGAGTTGATATTACGCTTAGCGAGTATGACAGAAGTGTAATTTTGGAAATTTCCGATAACGGTATAGGCGTAGATAAAAAAAGTCTGTCTAAAATATTTGACACAATGTACCGTGCCGACCCTGCAAGGACAAAGGTTTCTCAGGGATCGGGCTTGGGATTGTCAGTGTGCAAGCAGATTGTTGAGCTTCACGGTGGCTTGATTTGGGCAAGCAGCCGAGAAAATCAAGGGCTTTCAATATTTATTTCACTGCCTAAGCAAGTAGATAAATCCGAAGAAGATTAAAAGGGAGGTTTTGGAATGAGTAAAATTTTAATAGTTGAAGATGATTCAAATATTCTCCGATTGGAGAAGGATTATCTTGAGGCAAATGGCTTTGAAGCTGTAACTGCAGCTGACGGCGAAGCAGGAATGAATGAGGCGTTAAACGGTGATTTTGACTTGATTATTCTTGACGTAATGCTCCCGAGGATAAACGGTTTTGAAATTTGCAAAAAAATAAGAAATAAAAAAAACACCCCTATAATTTTTGTGTCGGCAAAAAGGGAGGAGCTTGACAAAATAACAGGTCTTGGCTTCGGTGCGGATGACTATATAGTTAAGCCCTTTTCTCCCGGTGAGCTTGTAGCAAGGGTTAAGGCACATATCAGCCGATATAAGACGCTCACAAATTCAAAGGATAGGAGCGATGTACTTACCGTTGACGGTCTTGTTATGGATAAGGCTTCAGGTCAGGTGATTGCACAAGGCAAGGAAATTTCTCTGACAAAAAAGGAATTTGACGTTTTGTACATTCTTGCTTCTCAGCCGAATACTGTTTTTTCAAAGGAAGAGCTATTTGAATCGGTATGGGGTTACGACTCTCTTGGGGATACATCAACCCTTACGGTTCATATTAACCGCTTGCGTGAAAAGCTAAAGGAGTCCGACGACTCCTGCGACTATATAAAAACCGTTTGGGGCAGAGGATATAAATTCAAATAAACAATAAAAACCGCACTTGAAAAAGTGCGGTTTGTTTTTTTATATTATATTTAGTCGTTTTCAAGCAAGCCCTTGTAAAATTCACAGTAGTCCTGTCTCTTTTCTGCTGTAAATGCCATTGCCTCTCTTGGATGACGGTTAAGCTGACCTGTGAGCATATACTGAACGTCGTAGCCCCATACAGTTCCACTTTCTTTAAGGGGAATAATGTATTTTTCAAGGAAGGTCAAAAGGCTGTAAAGATTGTACTTTGGATTTTTAAGGAAGCCTAATAGAAGCTCCATTGCACAGTTGCCCGCACCTCTGCCCATGCCTGATGCAGTAGCGTCAAGATATGACACACCGTAAGACATGGTTTCAATAGTGTTTGCAAAAGCAAGATTTTGGTTGTTGTGAGCATGGAAGCCGATAGCCTTACCGTATTTTTCACCCATTTCAAGATATTTTTTTGCAAGCTTTCCTGCGTTTTCAGGGTAAAGTGAGCCGTAGGAATCTACGAGATAAACTACGTCAACATTGCTCTGTCCCAGCATTTCAAGTGCTTCCTCAACCTGCTCTGAATTAGCCTGGCTGATTGCCATAATATTGCAGGTGGTTTCGTATCCCAAATTGTGGAAATGCTCAATCATCTCAACCGCCGCAGGTATTTGATGAATGTAGCATGCAACACGCACCATATCTATAACAGACTCTGATTTCGGAATGAAATCCGCTTTGAAGTCGCATCTGCCGACATCTGCCATAACGGCAATTTTCATATCTGAAATGTTATCGCCTACAATTGCTCTGATATCCTCCTCGTTGCAGAATTTCCATTTGCCGAAATCGTCGGGATTAAAGAGATTTTTAGAAGCTCTGTAGCCGAACTCCATATAATCCACGCCTGACTTGATATTTGTTTTATAAAGCTCTCTTACGAATTCATCGGTAAATTCAAAGTTGTTGCAGAGTCCGCCGTCACGAATTGTAGCATCAAGCACCTTAACGTCAGTACGAACGGACATTAAATTTCCTTTTCTTGTATCCATATTATGCAGTCCTCCTGGGTTTACTTTATCGCTTTAAAGCCCAAACGCTTTAAAGCGTGCAGGAATATTATAGCAAAGCCGTTTCAATAAATCAAGTGATAATTCAATTTTTTCAATAATTTACCTAAGATTGTTAAATAATTATCAAACTCTTGTTAATTTCAACAAAGTTTGCAACAAATGATTGACAAAACATTAAACAAAGCTATAATGGTAATATGACGTTTCAAAAAGTCAATCGAATTTTTTATATTTAGGAGATATAGTTATGGCAAGAGTTTACAACTTCAGTGCAGGTCCTTCTACTTTACCTGAAAAGGTATTGGAGCAGGCTGCGGCAGAAATGATGGATTACCAAGGTAGCGGTCAGTCCGTTATGGAAATGAGCCACCGCTCAAAGGTATTCGACAAAATTATCAAGGATGCTGAGGCTCTTATGAGAGAGCTTTATAATGTCCCTGATAATTATAAAGTTCTGTTTTTACAGGGCGGTGCATCTGCACAGTTTTCGGCAATTCCTCTTAACTTTATGAACGGTAGCGGTAAGGCTGATTATATCATCACAGGTCAGTGGGCAAAGAAGGCTTTTCAGGAGGCTCAGAAGTACGGTGACGTTGTTGCCGCCGCCTCATCAGCTGATAAAACCTTCACTTATATTCCTAAGACAAAGCCTGAGGATTTCCGTGATGATGCAGATTATGTTTATATTTGTATGAACAATACAATTTACGGTACAGTTTACAAGGAGCTTCCTCCTGTAGGTGACAAGGTGCTTATTGCAGACGTTTCTTCCTGTGCACTTTCAGAGCCACTTGATATCAGTAAGTTTGGTATGGTTTATTTCGGTGCACAGAAAAATGTTGCTCCTGCAGGTCTTGTAGTTGCAATTATCCGTGAGGACCTTTTGGGTAATGCAAGAGATATCACCCCTGTTATGATGAATTATCAGGTACAGGCGGACGCTGATTCTCTTTACAACACTCCTCCTTGCTGGACAATTTATATCTGCAAGCTTGTTCTTGAGTGGATTAAGAATGATATCGGCGGTCTTGAAAAGATGAAAGAGAGAAACGAAAGGAAAGCAGCTATCCTTTATGATTTCCTTGATAAATCAAAGATGTTTAAAGGTACAGTTGTACCTGAGGACCGTTCTCTTATGAATGTTCCTTTCATTATCGGTGATGACGAGCTTGAAAAGAAATTTATCGCCGAGGCTACAGAAGCAGGCTTTGTAAATCTCAAGGGTCACAGAACTGTCGGCGGTATGAGAGCATCTATCTACAATGCAATGCCTTTAGAGGGTGTTGAAAAGCTTGTAGAGTTTATGGCTCAGTTTGAGAAAGAAAACGCATAAAATTGTGTCTTTTTCCGTTATACTACGTTATTCACTGTTCGCAGTACCTTTGTACAGCTTCACAGTGAAAGCCTTGTCTAATGAAAAAATCCACTAATTTTATCTGTCTGAATGTAACAAACTTTCGTAGGGGCGACCATTGGTCGCCCGCTTATAATCGGTTTGGCAAACCGTAATTTGACAACAAAATTATAATTGGAGATATATAATATGTATAATATAAGAACACTTAACAAAATTTCAAACGTAGGCTTGTCTAAGTTTGACACGGCAAAATATGCCTGTGGTGACAATATAGAAAACCCTGATGCAATTATGGTTAGAAGTGCATCTATGCATGAGATGGAAATGCCTGAAAGCCTTTTGGCAATTGCAAGAGCAGGTGCAGGTGTAAACAATATTCCTGTTTCCGAATGTACAAAGCATGGTATTGTTGTATTTAACACACCGGGTGCAAATGCGAATGCTGTTAAGGAGCTTGTTATCTGCGGTCTTCTTCTTTCAAGCCGTAAGATTACAAGAGCTATCGATTGGTGTAAGACAATTAAGGATGAGGGAGATAATGTCGGAAAAACCGTTGAAAAGGGAAAGAGTGCCTTTGCAGGTCCTGAAATTAAGGGAAAAACCTTGGGCGTTATCGGTCTCGGAGCAATAGGAAGACTTGTTGCTGAGGCGGCTGTTGACCTTGGTATGGAGGTTATTGGCTATGACCCATATCTTCCTGAGGGTGCACAGCTTAAAGCAGGCATTACTGTCAATAATAATCTTGACGAAATTTTCCCTGTTGCTGATTATATAACTGTTCACGTTCCGCTCACTCCCGATACCAAGGAGCTTATCTGTGCAGAGTCAATTTCAAAAATGAAGAGCACAGTAAGAATCCTCAACTTCGCAAGAGGCGACCTTGCGAATTCAAAGGATGTTGTATCCGCTCTTGAAGACGGAAAAATAGCGGCTTATGTAACAGATTTCCCGTCAGCAGATTTAATCGGCATTGACGGTGTTATTGCAATTCCTCATCTCGGTGCATCTACTCCTGAAAGTGAAGAAAACTGTGCATCAATGGGTGCTTTAGAGCTTATTGATTTCCTTGAAAACGGAAATATCAAGAATTCCGTAAATCTTCCTGCTGTATCTATGGCAAAAACAGGCGTTGCGAGAATTACCGTAATTCACAAAAATCAGCCTAATATGATTGCTAATATTACAGATACTATCAGTAGAGACGGTATAAACATTGCGTCCTTTGAGGATAAAAACAGAGGAGAGACTGCTTATTCTATCATCGATGTTGATGAAGTACCTGCAGATAAGGTGCTTGAGGATATCAACAAAATTGACGGTGTAACAAGAGTTAGAGTAATAAAATAATTAAACTTTAGTATCAATTATTGATTTAATTATCAATATTCTGTATAATGTTTAAGTACTAAAACGGCTGTGCATTAGTACAGCCGTTTATTTTTGATGATACGATATCTGAGAGGGAATATTATGTATAAAATAGGATTTGACAATGACAAATATCTGCAAATGCAGTCAAGCAGAATTAAGGAACGTATAAACGAGTTCGGCGGAAAGCTTTATCTTGAATTCGGCGGAAAGCTTTTTGACGATTATCACGCATCACGTGTACTTCCGGGCTTTCAGCCTGACAGTAAGCTTCAGATGCTTTTGCAGTTAAAGGAGCAGGCGGAGATTGTTATAGTAATCAGTGCCGATGATATTGAAAAAAGCAAGACAAGAAGTGATTTGGGAATCACATATGATAAGGATGTTTTTCGACTTATTAATGCTTTTGAAAATATGGGACTTATGGTCGGCAGTGTTGTTCTTACAAAATATGTTTCCACTCCAAAGGTAAATGCTTTTGAAGAAAAAATGAAAAATTCGGGAAAGCCTGTTTACCGTCATTATCTGATTGAGGGATATCCCTCTGATATTGCAAAAATTGTAAGTGATGAGGGCTACGGCAGAAATGACTATATTGAAACAAGCCGTTCTCTTGTGGTAATAACCGCTCCCGGTCCCGGCAGCGGTAAAATGGCAACCTGCCTTTCACAGCTTTATCATGAGCATAAAAGAGGCGTTAAAGCAGGATATGCAAAATTTGAAACCTTTCCTATTTGGAATATTCCTCTCAATCATCCGGTAAATATTGCTTATGAGGCGGCTACGGCAGACCTTAACGACGTCAATATGATTGACCCGTGGCATCTTGATGCATATGGCGTTACAACAGTAAACTACAACAGAGATGTTGAAATATTCCCTGTTTTGAAGGCAACCTTTGACAGAATTTACGGTGAATGTCCTTATAAATCCCCTACCGATATGGGCGTAAATATGGCAGGCAACTGCATATTTGACGATGAGGCAGTAAGATATGCCGCTAATCAGGAAATTATCAGACGTTGGTTTACTGCAAAGTGCAACAGTGTTAAGGGTGCAGGAAGCAAAAATGAAATTTACAAGCTTGAGCTTCTTATGAATAATGCCCAGCTGACACTTAATGACAGAAAATGTGCAGCTTCGGCACAGGAAAGAGCAGAGGAAACAGGTGCTCCTGCTGCCGCAATAGAGCTTAAGGACGGTAGAATTATAACAGGAAAAACTACCGATTTGCTTGGCTGTGTTTCTGCCCTGCTTTTAAATACGCTGAAAACTCTTGCAGGAATTGATAAGGAAACCTTGCTCTTAAGTCCTGAGGTAATCAAGCCTATTCAGGAGCTTAAGGTAAATCATTTGGGCAATAACAATCCAAGACTTCATACTGATGAAATTCTCCTTGCACTGTCAATTTGTGCAGTAAGCGACGAAAATGCTTCACTTGCACTCAAAGAGCTTTCACAGCTTAAGGACAGCGAAATGCACTGTTCGGTAATGCTTTCGGCTGTTGACGAAAATGTTTTAAAGCAGCTTGGCATTCGCTTAACCTGTACTCCGGATACTGTTAAATAAATTATACGTGCAACCGTAAGTTTACATTTTGATAGTGATTTTATATTGTTATTTCCAAGTGCCTTTGATAATATAAAGCTACCAAAGGAAGTGAGATAATGAAATTCAACGAAAACTTAAGAAATCTCCGCAGGGAAAAGGATTTATCCCAAGAGGCGTTGGCAACAGATATGAATGTGAGCCGTCAGACCATTTCAAAATGGGAAAACGGTACAGCGATGCCGGATTTGAAAAAGCTTACAGAGCTGGCAGAATATTTTAACGTGTCAATGGATACCCTTTTAGGCACAGTTGTAGAAAAAAGCTGT
Organism: Eubacterium sp.; assembly: GCA_051892435.1. GTDB lineage: Bacteria > Bacillota > Clostridia > Oscillospirales > Acutalibacteraceae > Eubacterium_R. The sequence continues at coordinate 20,213 of JBJFGE010000034.1, read as the reverse complement.
GAAGACTCTGCCGAAAATAACAGTTCCGATAACGATAATTTAATGCAATATATAAATGACCTTTTGGCATATTCAGAGGCTAATCAGAATGCACAAAATAAGAAGACAATAAGAAGATTTTATACTATCTTAATAGTAGTAATAATTGCCTTTGCCCTTATGCTGATATCAATTCAAAACAGCTTTTCAAATGATATTAATAATCTGTCACAATCCCTTAACATCCTGCAAAATAATATAAACAATTTGAATAACGGCAATTATGCTGAAGATGATTATGACAGTAATATAACCTCAAAGATTATAAGTCTTGGAAAAGATAAGCCGTATATTGCAAATGTACATTTCGAATACAGTCCTAAAAGCTATCCGAAAAATGCTGAAATATATTTTCTTGTTCCTCAAAATCAGGGTGATGCCAAAAAGGTTCAGGCAATCCTTGAAAACGGCGTATTCACAGCCGATGCAGAGGTGGATATTACTGCAAATAAAGAAATATATATCTGCATTGATGACGGCAATACTGTTGAGAAAAAGACAGTTCCCACCTATTTTGTGTCAGACTGCTTTGAAATTACAATTCAGTCAAGCTCTGAGGGAACTGCAGACACAGAATACGACCCAAATGATAAAACAAGAACCGTAAGCTTTCAACCGTATAATACTATAAAAAATGACAATAAGCTATATGTTTATAAAGGAACAGAGGGCAAATTCACCTCAGCAAAGCTTGTTGCAGCTCATAAGGGAAAAGAAGAATATACAAAAGAGCTTACATTAAAGGAACGTATCCCTGATGATAATTACGCTAATTATACTGTTCAGATACCTTCCGTTTCCTTTGTTCTGCCCTTCAGCGAAAATACAGAAGATGACCAAAACGATACACTCTACATTTCTCTTACAGATGAGCTTGGAGTAGAATATCGTTACTATCCTTTCCTTGACGGTAACGCTGAGTTCAATTTCGCACTTGACTACCACTGTGTGCTTGTGTTTAATACCGAGGCAGGACAGGTAATTGTAAATGACAATATGTATTTCTAAAATAAAAAAATTTTTTCATTACCTATTGATTTATGAAAAAAGATACTCTATAATATATAAGTACAGACGGTTGTACATTTCGTACAGCCGTTTTTTGTGTTTTATAGGATAATTTAATGAAGTTTTATTTTCGGGAGGATAGAAATGAGCAGTCCAAAATATATATTTATAACCGGAGGCGTTGTTTCGGGACTTGGTAAGGGCATTACCGCAGCATCACTTGGCAGACTTCTTAAGGCAAGAGGTCTTAAGGTTACAGCCCAGAAGCTTGACCCATATCTTAATGTTGACCCCGGTACAATGAACCCTGTTCAGCACGGTGAGGTTTTTGTTACAGACGACGGTGCGGAAACCGACCTTGACCTTGGCCACTATGAAAGATTTATTGACGAAAGCCTTTCTCAAAACTCAAACCTTACAAGCGGTAGAGTTTACTGGAAGGTAATCTCCGATGAACGCAAGGGTGTTTACGGAGGACAGACAATTCAGATTATTCCCCACGTAACGAACGAAATTAAAAGGTCTATCGGCAGAAATGCCGACACCGGTGCAGATGTTTGCTTTGTTGAAATCGGCGGTACTGTGGGTGATATTGAGTCACAGCCGTTTTTAGAGGCTATCCGTCAGTTTGCCGTTGACGTTGGAAGAGAAAACTGTCTGTTTATCCACGTTACACTTGTTCCCTATCTTGCCGCATCTGATGAGCTTAAATCAAAGCCTACACAGCATTCTGTTAAAGAAATGCTTTCTCTCGGTATTCATCCCGATATTATCGTTTGCCGTACAGAGCATCCTCTCACAGAGGAAATCAAGAAAAAGGTTGCTCTTTTCTGCAATGTAGATAAGGAATGTGTTATTGAAAATAATAACTGCGATATTCTCTATGCAGTTCCTATGATGCTTCACGAGCAAGGGCTTGATGACGTTGTTGTTAAAAAGCTCGGCATTGAATGCGGTGAGCCTGATTTAACAGATTGGACTACTATGCTTGAGGCTTTGAGAAATCCTGTTCAAACCGTTAAAATTGCTATGGTTGGTAAATATGTTGAGCTTCACGACTCATATATTTCCGTAAATGAGGCATTAAAGCACGGCGGTATCTCCACAAGAAGTGCCGTTGATATCCAGTGGATAGACTCAGAAAGCCTTGAGGGTGACGACATTGACCTTGATGAAGTCTTGGGTGATATGGACGGTATCCTCGTCCCCGGCGGATTCGGCTCAAGAGGTATTGAGGGCAAAATCAAGGCCTGCAAATATGCAAGAGAAAATAAAATTCCTTACCTTGGCATTTGCCTTGGTATGCAGATTGCAATTATTGAATTTGCAAGACACGTGCTCGGTCTTAGGGATGCAAACTCTGCTGAAATCAATCCTGAAACACCGTACCCTGTTATCGATATTCTTCCTGAGCAGAAGGATGTTACCGATATGGGCGGTACAATGCGTCTTGGCCAGTATCCCTGTACGCTTAACCCTGAGTCGAAATCATATGAGCTTTACGGTGCTTCAATGATTTATGAGCGTCATAGACATAGATATGAGGTTAATAACGATTACAGAGCAGATTTACTCAAGGGCGGTATGATTTTTGCAGGAACATCACCTGATAATCATATTGTGGAAATGGTTGAAATTCCCGACCATCCTTGGTTTGTTGCAGGTCAGTTCCATCCCGAATTTAAGTCAAGACCAAACAGACCGCATCCGCTCTTTAAAGGCTTTGTAACAGCCGCATCCGAAAGACATAATAGTAAATAACAACATAAAACACCCTCGGTAAGAAATTGCTTGCCGAGGGTGTTGATTTTAATTACTTTTTTAATATCATTTCTGCTTTGCTGTTTTTGTATCGTTGATTGCTTTAAAAAGTGACAGCTCATTTGAATAATTCAAATCGCAGGCCATATGCCATACCATTATTCCGCCTAAGCCACTGTCAACCGCAAAGGCAGTTTTATCCGAAATCATCTGAACGGAGTTGATATACTGGGGTGCAGTCATCGGCTTGCCTTCAACGTCAAAGTCATTGAAATAAATCAAATTTGTATATTTGTCAATTTTATCTTCAAATTGATTGTAGCTTCCCCAGTATGCAAGCCTGTTAGTTGGTCGTGAATAAAACGGAACGCCCAAATCAAGCTGCTTTGCATCAAAACCGCCCTTTAACATTTTGTTTATACCGTTTACTGTAACGGGGAAAATAGAGTGATATCCGTGGGCAGTAAACATATCGTAAAGCATAACTTCGGCACGATCGATTATTTTGATTACATCCTCATCAAACTGTAAATCCCAAGGTGCGATGGCAAGAGAAATAAGCTTATCGGGCATGGCCTTATCCATTTTTCTAAGGAAGTTATTTAACTGCTTCCACTCGTTTTTACTATTTGGGAATTCGTAGTCTAAATCATATCCGTCAAAATCGTACTTATCAATAAGATTCTTTATGCTGTTTACGGTGTTGTCAACATTTGCATCACTGAACATTGAAATAATATCTGCATTGTCATTGCCGTAAGGCATTGCGATATCGCAAATAATATTAATATCTCTGTCGCCGATGGCGTTTTTCAGAATTTCAATCCTGTCTGCAAAGAAGCTTTCGTCAACCTCATTACCCTCTCTGTCAACAAAATAAATGTTGCCGTCCTTATCGTATTTAGCAGTGCCGAAGGTGATAACATCGGTTATGCCCTCAAGCATTGAAAAATCCGTATCCTTTGTAACGTCACTTATAACAAGATATGAGGTTACTCGAAGGTCCTTGGCATTTTCGCTTTTTATGTTATAAACACCGATGTCGTAAAGCTTAAAGCTACCGGATGCCTGATTAACAAAAATTCTTAAATATCTGTAATTTACATCACCTAAAAAGCAGGTGTGACCGCCCTCAATGCAGTCGCTTTGATACAAAAATTCGTAATCCTTCTCCGCATCATTACTGCCGTAAATTTCAAAAAGAGTAACCTTTTTACCGTTTTCTTTAAGCACTACCGTATTAAATGCTTTTGATTCACCTAAATCAACGGTAACGTATTGGTTTTCTTCAGCCTTGCCTTTAAGCTTAAAGCCACTGAGTTCCTTTCCTGCACTGTCGGTTACAACACAGTCGTCGGCTAAATTTTCATAGTCTGCGTATGTATCCGTCATAATTTCTTTTCCGTTAGGACTGCATCCCGAAAATACCGAAGCTATTAGTACAACTGCGATAAAGAATGATATAATTTTTTTCATTTTCTTTTTCATAATATAACCTCTTCATTATTTCTGTTTGTTATTTATTTTACTGTGACTAACATAGCTTTGCATTATGTTTTGGACATTGATATTATGCATTTACCATTGTCTTTTACGGTAATTATGCAATTTACTTTGCTTTAAGCCTGATTGATGTAACTGAGTAAGCAGGCATTGTGTAATTGAATTCTTCAGCGAATCCGTTTAATGTGAATTCCTCCAGAGTGCATATCTCCTTTTGACCTAAAGCATTCTCGGCCTCAAGGGACTCACCTGAAACCTGATTGATAACAGCCTCGCCTTGAACGTTTGCATTGTCTAGCTTTACGGCAGTAGTTTTAGCACTGTCAGTAACATTAACAAGCTTTATGATAATATCTCCGTTATCGTCTGTGCTTACCACTGAATAGCATTGCGACCTCTTTTGTGTTGAGAAATCGTAGTCAACATAAAGCTCTCCGTCAATATAGCATTTAACCTTTTCTCCGTTTACTTCAACCTTGAGCTCATATGTTTTGCCTGTTTCAATTACACAGTCTTTAACGGTGCTTTCAATCCTACCGTCTTTTACGCCACATTCCACCTGCTGAAGAGTTGACACGGTATTGCCCCAACCACCGATGTTCCAAAATACATTGTTGTCAACATCTTTAACACCGATTGGAATTAAAAATCCTTCCTCGCCGTCAAGCTTTGTTGCCTCTACCGTGTAAGTATAATTATCCCATTCACTATCACCGAAATAAGCCACTGTGCCTACATCTGCATATTCCATTTCAGTTGATGTGTATGTAAGTGCTTTGTCCTTGATTTTCCATTTTCCGCCTTTTGGAAACTCCCAGCCGGACTTTGCAAAAAGCGAATTGAAATCTTCCTGTGCAAGAGCTTCTCCTGTTTCATTACTTACAACGCTGACATTGTCAAAGCTTGCCGATGTGTACCAAGTACCAACGCCGATAGCACCCTTTAGTGTAGGTTCAAGCTCTGCACCCGTAAGATTGTGCTTTACAATTTCAGTTCCTTGATTTTTAGAGAAAAGCTGTTGAACATAATAGTTTACTGATGACATCGACTGATGATTATTAAACCAAATAAGGTTAGGCGACCAGTGGGAAGCAGTTGCACTGGCAAATAACGGTGCATAAGCCGCCATAGCAACAATATCGCCGTTTCGTTCAAGTCCTGTCATATATGCTGCCTCCGAGAGTGCTGCGTTAAGAGTATTGCTTTGTGCTGCATACTCTCCTAAGAAAACAGGAATTGCTCCGCCGTAACGAGTGCTTGTCATATCATCAACATTTCTGGAATAGTTTTCCTCGTCATAGTAATTTGCATGCTTGAGAAACCATATTGGAGTATTGTAATAGTGCTGGTCAGTTGCACCGGCAAAATCAGAAGCGTCATTTGAATTCATTTTCCCAAGCTGTGACTGTGCATATTCATATGACGGAGCATAAACCACAGGATTATCACCGTCATCGGTGCCTGAAGAATAAATCAGCTCAATACCGTTGTAAAGCTCGGGATTTTCAGCCTTTTCTTCCTTAAACACCTTTAAAAATTCGGAGTATCTTTCATAATATACTTCATCAAAGTTTTCGTTTCCGATACAAATATATCTAAGCTCAAAGGGCTCCTGATGTCCCATAGCAATTCTAACCTTGCCCCATTTTGTATTTTCATCTCCTCTGCAAAATTCAACAAGGTCTGTCATATTATCAAGATATTTTTGAAATTCATCAGTATAGGTTTTGTCATCGTTGAAAATGCGAACAGCCTCACCATTTCTTCCCTGACAGTAAAGTCCGCAGTTGAGAACGGGAACACCCACAGCGCCTATATCCTCTGCCAAAAGGAAATATTCATAAAATCCAAGACCGTAGGTCATAAAGCTTGGGTAAGGGTCATCGGTTGCGTTAATGTCTGTCCAAATATTTGTCCCCATTTTTCTTGCTGCAACGTCACCGTATGTACCGCCGAATTTTAAAGGATTTCCGTCTGCATCTACGCCGATTGAATCCTTCCAGTCATAAGCGGAATTGGCATCATAGCCCTCAATTACACAACCACCGGGGAAACGCAAAAAGGCAGGCTCAAGATTTTCAAGCTTAGTTGCAAGGTCATTGCGTAAGCCGTTTTCACGGTTTTTATATGTATTCTCGGGGAAAAGCGAAATCATGTCAAAATATGCTTCACCTTTATTCATAATCACCTGAAGGGTTACATTTTCATAAGCAGTAACGGGGGATGTGAGGGTAACAGAATACTTTGTCCATTCATCAGAAGTTGGTGTAACCTTTGCACCTGTAACAGCTTCACCGTTCACCGCAAGATTTATTTGATATTCACCGTCATATGATGAGGATTTTGCATAAAAGGTCATATTATAGTTTTTGCCCTCTTCAATGCTCATTCCGTCAAGAAATCCTTGATTTTCAATACCTGCAAAATCAGTGCTGCTGTTTTTCATCACAAGATAAGATGGATTGTTTTCGTTAAGTGAATGCTCCTTTTCGCTTTCAACAGAGATATCTGCATTGCCAACAGCACTCCAGCGGTAAAGGGCATCATCAACTGCCAGCTCGGTAAATTCAAAGGAACGATTTGCTACCATTTCTGCGTAAAGTCCGCCATCGGCAGCAAAGCTGATGTCTTCGAGGAAAATACCGAACAATAAATCGCTTATATCGTGAATTTTATCCTTTGTATCAACTGTCAATTCAAAATCAGCATCGGCAGTATTATACGCTGCCACAGTGTTTGCTCCTGTGTTATCAACTGATACAGCTTTTTCGTCATCTTTTGTGCATGCAGAAAATGTCCCAATGCACAAAACAGCAGACATCAGTACACATAAAGCTCTAATCCCTGTCTTTTTCATAATATCCTCTCCAAGTAAATAATCTCATTTGTATTATATAAAAAATGAAATATGATGTCAAAGAAAATGTTATTTTGATAATGCGTAAATGCATCCACCGAGATGGTAAACCTTTAGGGCTAACCTTTACCTCTTCACTCTTCAATAAAAAAGCAAGGTACATAAAGCAAGAATGGCTCTCGCAGAGCGTGAAAAGCTTATCGGTAATTTCTTCGGCAGTCTCTTCAGCAATATGGACTCAAAGTGGTCCAAAAGCTATGAGTGTTTAACGCTTTACGGTGAGATTTCGGAAATGATTGATTACATCCCCGAAATTGATGCTCATTTGAAGGTTATATGCTTTCCTACCTTTAAACGCCACTGCGGATATATTCTTTTTGATGTTTCAAATATTGATTTCACTAAAAATAGCGGTGAAGCGATCAAGTATGGGAGATTTATCTAAAAGGCTTATAGATAACAACACTGAAAATACAAGGCCTTCAAATCCTGTTTAAATCATATTAATGAAAAAACAGATACCTGTTTGGGTATCTGTTTTCTATTGGTCGAGGTGACTAAACTGAAAATTTGAAATATCCCCGTGTTTAATCACTTTTCAAACGTTTTTCTGCTTATACAGTTGCTTGTTCGTTGCTTCAATCGAGATTTCCGAAACTTCGCGCATTTTAGCTGTAGAATCCGAGTGTTTATCAACGCTCTCAATTATCAACTGCTTAATCATTGAATAATTGATTTGCTGCAATGGTATTTTACTGATGGATTTCAGCATTTTAAGCGTTTCCAAATGCCTGTAATATGTTTGCTGTTGGAACTCGTTTAATGCGAACCTATCTTCAAGTCTTTGTTTGCTTTTCTTCCTTTTTGCAGGCAGAAAGCGTTACGGTTAGTAAGGATATTCTGTTACAACGCTAATAACAGCTATTGCTTTTTTTATAATTAGTTAATTATCTCAGTACCGTTTACTGTTCATTTTATTGTTCGGTTTTATTATTAACCCATAATTCAAAATTTTTGCTTTTATAATTTGATTTATATTTTTATTTTCATCGTCACTTTTCCCTGTTGGGTCAGGTAAACCCCAATCATCAAAGCCACCGTTAATAAAAGGACATCCTACATCGCAACCCATTGATATTGCAATATCCGGCGTCGGTATATCATCAATGGTTTTACTGTATTGATTGCTTATATCGATGCCGTATAACTGTTTAACAATTCTAACGGCATCTTGATTTATTTGAGGTTTGGTTTCTGTACCTGTCGAGTAAATATTATATCTGTCGGATGTAAAATGCTTTCCCAATACCTCGGCAATTTGACTGCGGCAGGATTTGCACCCTGCTCCCAAGACCTTTATACAGCAGATGCCGTCATAGTGTAAAAATTGCTTTCGGAAACGCCCATTTTAAGCACGTTTCAAGGCTATTGTGTCTCCCAAATGTCTCTGCGGATTTTTTGTATCTCTTAATACGAAATATAGCAGTGAAGTGGTAAACTAAAACTAATATTAATTTGCATATCGGAATTTATTTTTGTGACAGTTGTTTTCTGAATATTGTTTTAAAAACAAATCGCACAAACGGTCCTACAAAAAATATTTGCAGGCACAATGCCACAGGAAAGCACAGAAAAGCTGATTGAAGCCACTGCACAAACCAATCAGATGTAAATCCATTATGCAAGAAAGTTGCGAATAATGTAATTGTTGGTACAATCAGACAAACCGTAAAACACTGAATTGCAAGAATTAAAAATATGGGCTTATCTGTTTTCGGGTTTATTATTCGGAAAGCTAATTTTTGAGCGAGCTTTGATATAATGAAGAAAATGAACATAAAGACGATAATATATTCTACCCACATTTCTTTGATAGCCAATCCGAATACCCGATAGCTTAGCCCGCCGGATTTAAGGGCGATGGTATATGTTGTCATACAAAACACCATACAGAATACCATAATCAGTGTAAATATAAAACTTTGAAATTTTGTTTTTGGCATAAAATAACCTCCGTTTTCAGAAAAAAACGACATTAAATACGCATTGGCCATCAGACATGAGCCAAAGCAATATTTAATGTCGTTATCTTTCAATATTAATTTGTAGTTATTATAGTGGAAAATCTAAAAAAATGCAAGTGCAAAGTTTGATTGATTTATCGTTTTATTTTTATATTTAAAGAAACTAATTTGGTTCAATAACAATCTGGACTTTAGTAACAAATGTGGTATGTGTTGTGTTGCAAAAACGCAGGCTTTGACTGCTCGACCAAAGAATTCTTTGAATCCTTATTTTCTTTTTTCTTTGTGTCCAAAGACACTAATATAAAAATCTTTATTTCCAAACCTCTTCGGCGATTTCCTTAACAAGCGCAAGCTTTGCCCATTGTTCCTCCTCTGTCAGCTTATTACCGATTTCGCAGGATGCAAAGCCACACTGAGGACTTAAACAAAGATTATCAAGGGGAATATATTTTGTTGCCTCGTAAATTCTGTCAATGATTGCATGCTTATCCTCAAGCATCGGAGATTTTGTAGTGATTAAGCCTAATACTACCTTTTTGTTTTCAGGTACAAGCTGTAATGACTCAAACCCGCCCGAACGCTCATCATCAAATTCAAGGTAATATGCATTTACATTTTCTTCAACAAAAAGTGTCTTTGCAACTGTATCGTATGCACCCTCACCTGCATATGTTGAATGATAATTGCCACGGCAGACATGAGTGTTAATTACCAAATCATCGGGTTTGCCGTCTATTACAAGATTATTTACAATAAGAAGCTCCTTTTCCATTGCCTTTAAACCGGCTTCATCAGTTTGCATATATTCGGCGGCAGCGGGATTTGCACAAAGAGCGATTGCACAGTCGTCAAACTGAATATTGCGACAGCCTGCCTGATAAAGCTCATCAATTACTTTTTTATATCCCTTTGCTATATCCTCAATCAGCTCTTTCCTGTCGGGATAAATTTTATTTGTCTGTTCAATGTTATTTGAAAAAAGCATCTGCTGTAAAAACTGGGCAGGTGCAGGGATTGTTTGCTTTGCCACAGTGTTCGTATCTTCAAACTGCTTTACAAACTTAAAGTGGTCCACAAAGGGATGATGATTGATGCTGATTTTATCGACAAGATAAGTGTCATCTATCATTGCAACCTCATCGTGAAAAGGTACGCCGGTTTGAGTCTTTTTATGTTCAACTCCGTCAAACGCCCACATAAAATCAAGGTGCCACGTTGCACGGCGAAATTCTCCGTCGGTAATTACGTGATAGCCTGCATCTTTTTGCTTTTTAATCAAGTCGGTGATTGCCGCATTTTCAATTTCTGTAAGTGCTTCCCTTGAAATCCTTCCTGCTTCATAGTCAGCCCTCGCTTCTTTCAAAACGGTAGGACGAAGAAAGCTTCCTACATAATCATAACGAAACGGTGTGTTCATAGTAATACCTCCAATATTTTTGATAGGTACACTATAACACACCGTTTTAGATATGTGTTAATACTAAAAATCAATCATCAGATATAGCTTTTTTCTATACCTGATAATCATCAATATATTTTTTCAAATGCTGAAGATACCTTTCTCCGATTTTGGAAAGAGGTTTGCTGTTTTGACAAATGTATCCTATCTCCATAAGCTCATCACTTTTTAGGGGAATAGAAATAATTTGAGTTCCGTTTAAATCACTGCTTAATATTCCTGAGGATATAGTATAGCCGTTTAATCCTATAAGAAGATTGAAAAGAGTTGCCCTGTCGGATACGATTATACTTTTTGGACTTTCCTCAGTGCTGTGCAGCTCTTCGGAATAATAAAAAGAATTGTTTATGCCCTGTTCATACGTAAGTCTCGGATAATCTTTCAAGTCATCAAGAGTAACAAAATTCTTTTTAGACAAGGGATTTTCTCGGCTTACAAATACATGGGGCTTTGCTGTAAATAAAGGTGTAAAAGTTAAATCCGCATTATTTAATATACGCAAAATAACCTCACGGTTAAAATTGCTTAAAAACAAAACTCCTAATTCACTTGTGTAATTTCGCACATCTTCAATAATGTCATAAGTGCGTGATTCACGCAGAGTGAATTCATATTTGTTCTCTCCGTATTCTTTTACAAGTGCTACAAAGGCATTAACCGCAAACGCATAATGCTGTGCTGATATTGAGAAAACACGGCGTATGGGTTCTTTATGCTTATATTGTTGCTCAAGCAGTTCAGCCTGTTCAACAACCTGCCTTGCGTAAGATAAAAATTTTGAGCCGTCGTCAGACAGAAAAACGCCCCTGTTATTACGGTAGAATATTGTAATACCCATTTCTTTTTCCAATTCCGAAACGGATTTTGACAGGCTTGGTTGAGCCACAAGTAGCTTTTGTGCCGCTGATGAAATGGAGCCGCACTCTGCAATGGCTATAACATATTTTAACTGCTGAAGCGTCATATAAATATTCCTTTCTTTTATTTCCGTCGAAAAATATCAAAAGAGGATACCTTGCGATAACCTCTTTACTCAATTGAAATTTGTTATTTATTTTACTTACCTGCGTGGCGTTTGAGTGCCTCAAAGGTTTCATCGCTTATATCGTGTTCCATTTTACATGCATCTTCTGCCGCTGTTTTCTCATTAACGCCCAGACGGATTAAAAATTCTGTAAGAGTTGTATGACGTTCATATATTTTTTTAGCAACCTCAAGTCCGGCATCGGTAAGAAATAAATATCCTTCGGAGTCGGAGGTAACATATCCTCCGTTTTTCAATATTCCCATCGCTCTGCTTACGCTTGGCTTGGAAAAGCCCATATATTCACCTACGTCTATTGAGCGTACATATCTGTTTTTTTGCGATAAGATATATATTGTTTCCAAATACATTTCGCCTGATTCCTGCAGATGCATAATGTTACTCCCTTTCAAAAATTGCTTAATATTTTCAATTGATAATTAGCATACCATAAAACAAAATAAAAATCAACAAACTATCCGCAATAAGAACAATGAGCAAATCTTACAAAAATAAAAGTTAGCATACGCTAACTTTTTGTCTAAATCAACAAAACTCTTTTATGAATGTAAAAGACTATTGACAAGGGTTTTAAGTATGTATATAATTAAGAGTGGTTAGCGAGTGCTAACCTTTTGATGAAACAATAAGTTAGCAATTGCTAATCAACAAAAAGAGGGTATAAAAATGATGCCGCTGACATTTGCAGAAGTCGGAGAAGAAAATGTAATCAAAAAAGTGGGAGGCAAGCCTGAGGTCAGGGCTCACCTTGAAAACTTAGGCTTTGTAGCCGGTGGAACGGTTAGGGTAATCAACACCATTTCCGGCAATATTATTGTTAATGTGAAGGAGTCACGCATTGCAATAAGTAAGGAAATGGCACAAAAGATAATGATTTAAAACATAAGGAGGAATGTGGTATGAAAACACTCAGGCAGGTCAGCATCGGTGATACCGTAAGGGTTGTTAAAATCCACGGTCAAGGTGCAATAAAGCGCCGTATTATGGATATGGGTATCACAAAGGGCGTTGAGGTGAATATCCGCAAGGTTGCACCGCTGGGAGACCCTATTGAAGTTACTGTGCGTGGCTATGAGCTTTCAATCAGAAAAGCCGACGCGGATATGATTGAGGTTGAATAAATTTACAGTTTAATGGGGTTTATCCCTGTTTTATTTTGATTGACGGTTAGTCTATGCTAATCAAGAAAGTGAGGAAATAAAATGGATTTACGAATTGCTCTTGCAGGTAATCCTAACAGCGGTAAAACAACGCTTTTTAACGCTCTTACGGGCTCTAATCAGTTTGTGGGAAACTGGCCGGGTGTAACGGTGGAGAAAAAGGAGGGTAAGCTGAAAAAGCACGACGGTGTAGTCATCACAGACCTTCCGGGTATATATTCTCTTTCGCCATACACCTTGGAGGAGGTTGTTGCAAGAAATTACTTGATAGGTGAACGTCCCGATGCTATTTTAAATATCATCGACGGCACTAATCTTGAAAGAAACCTTTACTTAACAACTCAGCTTACAGAGCTTGGTATCCCTGTTGTTGTAGCTATCAATATGATGGATGTTGTTAAGAAAAACGGAGATAAAATCAATATTGCAGAGCTTTCAAGGGAATTAGGCTGTAAGGTTGTTGAAATATCAGCTTTAAAGGGAACAGGTATTGCCGATGCGGCACAGGCGGCAGTAGATGCGGCTAAAAACGGAAAAACAGTACCTATGCACACATTCTCAGGCACGGTTGAACACGCTATAGCTCATATTGAGGAAGCCGCAGTACATAATATGCCTGAGGAACAGCAGAGATGGTACGCAATCAAAATCTTTGAGCGTGACGATAAGGTTCTCGAACAGCTTAACCTTGACAAAGCAACCCTTGACCATATTGAAAAAGATATTAACACAGTTGAGGAGGAGCTTGACGACGACGCCGAATCAATCATCACCAACGAAAGATATGTATATATCGGCGAGATGATTAAGGGCTGCTACAAAAAGAAATCAGCAGGCAAGCTTACTACATCGGATAAAATAGATAAGGTTGTTACAAACAGATTTTTGGCTTTGCCTATTTTTGCAGTAGTAATGTTTGTGGTTTATTTTGTATCTGTTACAACAGTGGGTACCTGGGCAACAGACTGGGCAAACGACGGTGTGTTCGGTGACGGCTGGCACTTGTTTGGCATCGGCTCATCGGCATATTCTCAAGCCGCAGATGAATACGGCAGTGCTTCACTGATTGTTGACGGATATGACGCATATATTGAAGAAAACGGCACCGTACCAACAGGGGATTTTACATATGATGTTGAAGATGAAGAAACCCTTGAGATAACTGAGGAAACCGCTTCTCTTGCAGATTATGACGAGGCAGTAAAAGCTCTTGATGAATACGGAGAAGAGCCTGACCCGGCAGACTACGGCGTTTGGGTACCGGGTGTTCCCGTTCTTGTGGAAAAGGGACTTAACGCAGTTAACTGTGCTGACTGGTTACAGGGACTTATCCTTGACGGTATTGTTGCAGGCTTGGGTGCTGTACTGGGCTTTGTTCCGCAGATGCTTGTTCTGTTCATTTTCCTTGCATTCCTTGAAGGATGCGGATATATGGCTCGTATTGCCTTTGTGCTTGACCGTATATTCAGGAAATTCGGTCTTTCGGGTAAATCCTTTATTCCTATGCTTATCGGCACAGGCTGTGGTGTTCCCGGAATTATGGCGTCACGAACAATTGAAAATGAGCGTGACCGCCGTATGACTATTATGACAACAACCTTTATCCCTTGCGGTGCAAAGCTGCCGTTTATCGCAATGATTGCAGGGGCTATATTCGGCGGTGCTTGGTGGGTTGCTCCGAGTGCATACTTTATGGGTATGGCGGCAATTATCATTTCGGGTATTATGCTTAAAAAGACAAAAATGTTTGCAGGCGACCCTGCACCGTTTGTTATGGAGCTTCCGGCATACCATCTGCCTACTGTCGGAAACGTTCTCCGCTCAATGTGGGAGCGTGGCTGGTCATTCATAAAAAAGGCAGGAACAATCATTCTGCTTTCAACAATCGTTGTTTGGTTTACAACATATTTCGGCTTTGTTGAAGGCAGCTTCCAAATGCTTTCGGAAGAGCAGATTGACTGCAGTATTCTTGCATATATCGGTAATGCTATTTCCTGGATATTCACTCCTCTCGGCTGGGGTAACTGGCAGGCGGCGGTTGCATCTATTACAGGCCTTGTTGCAAAGGAAAACATTGTTGGTACTCTCGGTATCCTTTACGGCGGCGGAGACGCAACGGTTTACCAGAATATCGCAGCAGCATTTACATCAGTCAGCGGTTTCTCCTTCCTTACCTTTAATCTGCTTTGTGCTCCCTGCTTTGCGGCAATCGGTGCAATCAAGCGTGAAATGAACTCACCGAAATGGACTTGGTTTGCCATCGGATATCAGTGCCTGTTTGCATATGTTGTATCATTAATTATTTATCAGATAGGCTCTGCATTTACAGGAAATCTCAGCGTAGTAGGTCTTGTGGTTGCCATTGCGGTTTTGGCAGGTATGCTTTATATGCTCTTTAAGCCATACAAGGAGTCCTCAAAGCTTACTAAATCGGTTAAGGTTACAAAGTAAAATTATTTATTCACAGGAGGTAGCAAAATGCTTGCATGGATTT
This sequence comes from Eubacterium sp., assembly GCA_051892435.1. Taxonomy (GTDB): domain Bacteria; phylum Bacillota; class Clostridia; order Oscillospirales; family Acutalibacteraceae; genus Eubacterium_R. The sequence continues at coordinate 4,860 of JBJFGE010000034.1, read as the reverse complement.
TGGAAAACATATCAACAATAATTATTTGCGTTGTGCTTGTTATAATTGTTACTGCTATTATTACCGGTATTATCCGCAACAGGAAAAAAGGCAAATCCTCCTGTGGATGCGGTTGCTCAAATTGTCCAATGAGCGATTCCTGCCACTCTGATAAATAGTAGTTAGGGGACGCAGACAAATATCCTGCGTCTCCTTTTTTTGTGGTTGATAACGGAAAAATCGTACAGCGCGGAACGCACGAAGAGCTGATAAATGAAAAAGGAATTTACCGTAGCTTTGTCAGCAGTCGTAAGCAAGCAGTCGGTTGGAAGCTATAATTGAGTCAGGTCATTCTATGTAAAAACAGAATGACCTGATACTTATTTATTAAGAAAGGTATTGAAGCTGTTGAATTGATAAAAACAAAAAACTCCTCAGTCTTAAAGCTGAGGAGTTTTTTGTCCAAAGGCTATGCTATCGAATACCTTTGAATTGAAAACAAGTTAAGTTGAAAAGCCTACATACTGGGTCATATACAGTTCATAGTATTTTCCTTGTTTTTTCAGCAAATCATCGTGATTGCCGATTTCAACAATCTGACCTTTATCCATAACAACAATTATATCCGAGTCACGAACAGTTGATAAACGGTGGGCGATGACAATGCTGGTTCTGTTTTGCATTATACGCTGCATAGCGTCCTGTATTGCTTTTTCGGTTCGTGTGTCAACATTTGACGTTGCCTCGTCTAAAATGAGAATTTTCGGGTCGGCAACAAAGGCACGCGCGATAGCAAGCAGTTGGCGTTGTCCCTGACTGATATTTTCTCCGCCACCGGTTAAAACTGTTTCAATTCCCTGTGGCATATTTTTTAACATTTCGTTGCAGCAACTCATTTTTACGGCATTTTCGAGTGCTTTTTCGGTTACATTTTCATTTGAATATTTCAAATTATTGCGGATAGTATCGGAAAATAGGACTGTATCCTGTAAAACGATGGCAACATTTTGACGGAGAGTATCAGTTGAAATGTTGCTTATATCCTGACGGTTTATGCAAATACTGCCGCTTTCAATATCGTAGAAACGCATCAGCAGATTAACAACGGTTGTTTTACCGCTTCCCGTAGCTCCTACCAGTGCAACTTTTTTGCCACTGGGAACAGTCAAAGTGAAGTCTTTAAGAACAGGGTGTCCTTCTGTGTAAGAGAAGTTTACATTATTAAAACTGACTGTTGCGTTCGCACTGTCTGCAAGTTTCTCACCCGATTTGTCCTCGTTTATTTCGTCATAAACGGCAAATACACGCTCGGCGCCTGCGATTGCCGTCTGAAGCTGACCGTAAATTTGGGCAATCTCGTTAATCGGTTTGCTAAACTGCTTGGCATAAACAATGAAAGCTGAAATAATACCCACTGATATTAAACCGTGAACAGAAAAATATCCGCCGAAGGTGGCTATTATAACAAATCCTATATTGCCGATACAGTTCATAATCGGTCCCATAACACCGCTGAAAACATCTGTTTTGATTCCTGCCTTTGTCAACGAATCAGAGGTGGCGCAGAAATCCTCCTCAGTAATGCTTTGGTGGTTATATGCCACAACGGTTCTGTAGCCTGAAATCATTTCTTCAACAGTGCCGTTAAGCTGTCCTAAAAGGGTTTGGCGTTTGCGTGAAAATTTGCGAACCTTTTGGGATAGGATTTTTGTTGCGAGAAAGGTAAGAAGAACTGTTGCACAGCTTAAAAGCGCCAACTGCCAGCAATACCATAACATAATTGTCACAGTGCCTATGATTGTTAAAACTCCTGAGAACAGGGAAGGCAAGGACTGTGAAACGGTTGTTGAAATGTTTTCAATATCGTTAGTCATACGGCTCATAACATCGCCGTGGGAATGAGTGTCAAGATAGCGAATGGGTAAATCTACAATTTTTTCAAACAATTCCTCACGCATTCTTTTTACAATCCGCTGACTGAGCTTTGCGCTTAAAAGTCCTTGAAGAAGCTGGCTGAAACTGTAAAGGAGATACAAGGCAACCATAAAAATCAGTGTTCTTTTGAAGTTTCCGTCATAGCTACCGGCAATGATATCAACGGCATTACTTTGCAGTTTTGGAGCGTAAATTCCGCAAAGAGTTCCGAAAATTACAACTGCCAGCAGACAGATAACCATTTGCTTTTCCTTTGCGAAATATGTCAATATGCGCTTTAGAGTTCCGTTAATATTTTCAGCATGCTCTACCTGTACAAACCGTTCACGTCGATTTAAGCCCGGAATATTGCGCTGTATCGGTTTTTGCTCATTTTGTGTACTCATTTTTTTCATCCTCCTCTCCTATCTGAGAATGATAAATATCCTGATATATCTTACAGGATTTCATAAGTTCATTATGAGTTGCACAGGCGGATATTTTGCCGTTTTCCAAAATTACAATTCTGTCCGCTCTGCGTACCGATGCAATTCTTTGGGCTATTATTATTTTTGTGCTTTGGGGATTTTCCTTCTGTAAGGCTTCGTATAAGTCAGCTTCTGTTTTCAAATCAAGTGCGCTGGTTGAATCATCAAAAATCATAATTTCAGCTGATTTTATAATTGCTCTTGAAACGGAGAGACGCTGTTTTTGTCCTCCTGACAGACTCATACCCCGTTCGGCAACAAAAGTATTATATCTTTCAGGCTGTGTCTGAATGAAATCGTTTGACTGTGCAATGTTGGCGGCACGGTAGACATCATCATCGGAGGCATCGGGTCTGCCCCACAAAATATTTTCTTTAATTGTGGTGCTGAACAGCTCACTTTTTTGCAATACAACTGCTATTTTTTCTCTCAGGGCGTGTTGGTGGTATTCTTTAACATCAACACCGTCTACAAGCACTGTTCCGTCTGTGGCATCGTAAAATCTCGGAATGAGATTTACAAGGGAGCTTTTGCCGCAACCTGTCGCGCCCATGATTGCAACGGTTTCTCCCGGATTAACGGTTAAATTGATATGGTCAAGAACAATATGATTGCTCTGCGGATATGCAAATGATACATTACGAAATTCAATTTTTCCTTTAAGCTCTGTATTACCGTCAAAATCTCCGTCTTCAAGCTCGGATTTACTGTTAAGCACTTCCTTAACTCTTTTCCAGGAAGCAATGCCTCTTGATATATTTTGAAACAGCATAACAAGCATCAGTATGCCGTGAAGAAGCTGAGTTGTATATGTAATAGCTGCCATTATGGTTCCGGGTGATGCGGCGCCGCTGTTTACTTGATATGAACCCAAAAAGAGAATTACTGCAACAACAACGTACATAAGCGCATTTATAACGGGATTCATAAATGCAAAAATCACAAGAACCTGAAGCTGAGTCTTTATAAGCTCGTCATTTGCCTTTCCGAAACGGGCTTTTTCATAAATCTCTCTGACACAGGCTTTGATTATGCGTATTCCTGAAATATCCTCCTGCAAAATCGAGTTGATTTTATCAAGCTGTGCCTGCAATTTAGAAAACAACGGATTTGCCTTCACAAGACAAAAGGCTATACAACCCACAAGAAACGGAAAAAAACAGACTACAACCAGACCGAAATCTCTGCTTAAACGAAACATAAAAAAAATACTGCCAAAGGTTAGCATTAAAGTACGTATCATGCCCCGTACAAACAGTGATATAAAATTCTGCACCTGAGTTATGTCGTTTGTAACTCTTGTTACAAGTGAACCGGTGCCGAATTTATCTATCTGCGGGAGGGAAAATGTCATAATATTTCTAAAACAGTCCTTGCGGATTTCATTTCCGATGTTTTGCCCTGACATATGAACAAACACATTATTCATTGAACCGCAAAATCCTCCGAATAATACAAGGCAAATCATCTGAAATCCCAGCTTCCATATTAACTCCAAATTGCTTGACGAACCGTTATTAATGCCAAGAACGCCCTCATCAACAATTCGGCTCATAATACTCGGTTGAATTAAATCCATCAGCACTTCTCCAACCATAAATGCTGCGGCTAAAACTGCAAAATGCAAATATCTCTTGATATATTTCCACATATTAATTAATGCTTTCCGAAAAATCTGTTGTGATGCTTATGATGCTTTTTGTGATGACCGTGTTCGCCGTGGTGGATGTGTTCATCAGCAAGGTTGTAGCGTTGGTTCCAATCCGAGTTAACCTTTTCAAGCAGTGACAATAGGGTGTTCTTTTCTTCTTGGGAAAGGCAGGAGAACATTTCACGGTGGCGGTTCTTTCTGTCATCAGCGGCCTTTTCCGCAAGCTCCTTTCCTGCGTCCGTAAGCTCAATATCGGCAGTTCGGCGGTCCTCTTCACTTTGGGTACGCTTTATCAGACCGGAATCCTCAAGCTTTGCAATAACCTCGCTTGCGGAACCCGGTTTTACTCCAAGTCGCTGTGTCAGCTCACGCTGAGTAATGCTTCCTGTTTCGTTGAGGATAATTAAAATTCGCTTTTGACTGCCCTTGCCCTCGTAAAGAAATCTCAGCGTATGACCTAAATCACGCAGATTAATTATCAGCTTGTTGTCTGTGTCCATTTCTTCATATCGGGCGGATGCAATTGAATTGTCCGAATGGGGAATACCGTGTTCACCCTCGGACTTACCAAGACTTTTTGCATACTCTGCGCCTCTTCTGCATTGTATATTTTCCAAATCGCAATGATTTTTACAGCATGGACAAATTTCGTTTTTCATAACTAACAACTCCTATAATTTATTAAGGTACCTTGATATTATAACAGGACGTTAAAAATATGTCAAGGTACCTTTATAAATTAAGTGTTTTGTTTTCTTTTGATTGTTTTAACACCGAAGGAAAAATACAATATATGGAAAAGCCATACGATGCCGAGAATAATGCACG
>JBJFGE010000033.1:0-45201 GCA_051892435.1 Eubacterium sp. | reverse complement strand
ATGATTTATACAGGACTTGAACCGTTGCGGCAGGCTTATCCAAATTCTGCTAATATTTTAAATTCAAGCAAGTATGAACCCGGCTTCGTAAACAAGGGGGATAGCGGATTTTGCTCCAAATCGGAAACACAAAAGACTGCGCTATAGCTAACAGTTCCTTGGTATAAGTTGCCTCTTTAGCGATTCGTACCATTTCTTCTATATTATCTTCGGCTACAAGCATTTCGGCCCGATTTTTAATTTGATTATGCAATCCGCACAAACGTGCAAACACGCACAAATAAAGAACATTTTAATTTCCGGTATTGTTTTATACAGCAAGGCAGTTATAAAGTCGGATGAATATTAAAGATGATTTACAGCAGTTTTTCTAAATTATCGAGCATTATTTCTTAACAATTTATTATCCATATGTGTTAAAATAGAATTAGGTATATTTATCCAAAGCTTGACTAAAAGCGTAAGGTTTTAATATGCAAACAATTAATGTGTTCAAATATAGAATTAATGCAAATGAGGACAATACAGAAAGCTTGTAACAGAAAAGGAAAAATTATTATGTCATTAAATATTCAGATTCCACGAGGAAGAATACCCTACTTTGCTAAGTGGGCAAAAATGAAGTCTCCGTTTAAAACAGAAAAGCACTATTTGAAAAGCAACAAAATTTGCTTCGATGTTAAGCAGGGCGAGAAATATGCAAATCATATTGAAACAGCAGGCTTTTACTGTGCTTCAATTATCAGCTACGGTGCCGACATTAACGGTAATTTAAGGCTGATGCGTCATGTTACCTTTCCTACTTTGAGGCTTTATCCTAACTTAACAGGAAGCTCTCTTGACCGTAATTTTAAGGGCTGCTCCGTCATTATTGACGGTCAGGCGGTAAATGAAAAAGCAACAAAATTTGTTTTTGACGGCATTTTACATATTTTCAGCAGTGCGGGAAATATCGAAATTCACCGTTCAATCTTTTCTGCAAGAAGCTGTAAGGCTTGCATCGAAAGAGTTGAGCTTATAAACAAATCGGACAAAAAGGTAAGCTTTAATCTTCAAAGCAATGATAAAGAATATATTACAAAGGCTTATCACGGTGTGAACAGAAAAAGATACAGGCTTTTTACTCAGTGCAGTATGAACGAGGATATTTATGTTGAGCCTAATTCTTCGGGTGTTATTTTTGCGGCTTATTGCGGTGCTGATTATAACGAAAGCTTCACCGTTGATTTTGACAAGGAATTGTCTTTGAGAGAAGCGTTTGTTGATGAAATGTCAGAGATAACGGTTATAAAAACACCCGATGAAAAAATCAACACAATGGCATTTTACACAAAAATCCGTGCCTGTGAAAGTGTATTCAAAACTAAGGCGGGACTTATGCATTCTCCCGGCGGAGGATATTACTATGCGGCAATCTGGACTAATGACCAGTGCGAATATATAAATCCTCTTTATGCGTATCTTGGTTATAAAACAGGCAGGGAGCAGGCTCTTAATACATACAGTATGTATCAAAAATACATTTCACCGGATAAGGCACTGATAACAAGCATTATTGCCGAGGGTGACGGTATTTGGCACGGAGCAAAGGACAGAGGCGACAGTGCAATGTACGCCTACGGCTGTTCCCGTTTTCTTCTCACAAACGGCAATAAAGAAACGGCTGAAAAATATATTGACTCAATAAGAAGCTGTATTGATTATACAATTTCTCAAATAGGCGAAAACGGTGTTGTAAGGAGCGACTCCGACGAGCTTGAAAACAGATTTGAAAGCGGAACATATAACCTTTGTACCTCATCACTTGCTTATGATGCACTTATAAGTGTAGCATATCTTGAAAGAGAATTCGGAAACAAAGAAAGAGCCGACGAATTAAATAAGATTGCAGAAAATTTAAGAAAGTCCATTGAAGAATATTTCGGCAGGAATGTGGAGGGCTTTGATACATACAGATATTGCGAGGAGGAGAAAAATCTCCGTGCATGGATTGCAATTCCGCTTGCTATGGGAATTGATGACAGGAGCGATGAAACGGTTTCTGCTCTGCTTTCCGACAGGCTTTTCAAAAACGGCGGTATAGTTACCCGAAGCGGAGAAAAGGTTTATTGGGACAGGGCAACGCTTTATGCACTTAGGGGTATGTTCTATTCAGGTTATCAAAACGAGGCGGTTGAACTGCTTAAAGCATTTACTTCTGCAAGGCTTTTGGGCGAGCATATTCCTTATCCGGTTGAGGCGTTTCCAGAGGGTAATCAGGCTCAGCTTTCGGCAGAAAGCGGACTTTATCTGCGTATTTTTACCGAGGGTATTTTGGGTTACAGACCGACAGGCTTTAACAGCTTTACGCTAAAGCCTAATCTTCCTGACGAGTGGAACGAGATGTCGATTGAAAGCATTATGCTTTGCGGCAAGGCTGCGGATATCTTTGTTTCAAGAAAAGACAACGGCTACGAAATCAAAGTGAATTTTGATGGTAATTCATTCACTGAGTTCAGCTTCGACGATGCTAACGAGATAGAATTTGTGTTATAAAAAAACAGTAGTTCTTCTAAACAATAAAACATATTTTCTTAATTATTTTCACAACAAATCAACTATAATAAAATAATAACTTGTAATTTTGAGGTGTAATATGTTCACAGCTAAAAAATACATAAATACCGTAAACGCAAAGGGAATATTCGATAACACTTATGAAACAAAATTACCGCAGACTATTATTTCAAATGCTATACTGGGTCACTTTGAAAGGTCAAATAAAAAGCCAAAATGCCTTTTTATCGGCTGGGACGGATGCAGAGCAGATGCAATGAAATATCTGATTAAAAGCACCACTGAAAAAATAAGCGGTGCTAATGATACGGCTGTTTACAGTGCAATTTCTGCATTAAAGGAAAACGGCGGTCTGTATATTACATATGTGGGCGGTGAAGAAAATGATTCTCAGGAAACAAGCACGGCTCAGGGATGGGCGTCTGCCCTTTGCGGTAAGTGGATGAAAAAGCCGTGGAAGCAAGGCATTGAATGGTCACTTGACGAGGATTATCCGACTGTGTTAAAGACATTGTCATTAAAGGGATACCAAACCTCATTCAATGCAATTTGGCCCATTCATTTTGATAACACATATAAAAATGAAATTGAGTTTGCAGAAAAAAACAGCCTAAATCAGTATTACTTTAAATTTGAAACTGATTTGGAATTATACGATAATCTGAAAGGCAGAATAAACTGCGGTGACGATTTTATTTTCGGTATTTTTGAAAATCCAGATATGAACGGACACGGCACAGGCTTCGGCGACAGCAATTACAGGTATGTTTCGGGAGTTTGCAATCTTGACAGACTGTCATATAAATTGCTTACGGAAATTAAAAAGAGAAATACCTTTGAGGACGAGGATTGGCTTGTTGTTATTGCCTCGGACCACGGCGGTCATTCAACAAGGCACGGAACACAGAACATTCAGGACAGAACAACATTTCTTGCACTTTCAAAGCCTGTTGAGGATTTACATAAATGATAAAATATACATTAGATGATATAAAAAAAAGCAGGCTGATTGTAATTTCCTTATGGCTGATTTATGCCTCTGCGTATTTCGGCAGAACCTGCTATTCTGCGGCTATTGCCTCAATAGTCAGCGACGGTATTCATACCAAAAGTGAAATAGGTCTTGTTGGCACAGCATTTTTTATTTGCTACGGTGCAGGTCAGATTGTAAGCGGTATTGCGGGAGATAGAGTAAATCCCTTTGCAATGGTTTTGCTTGGTGCATTTGGAAGCTCTGCCTGCTGTTTTTCCATGGCATTTACGAAATCACTTGCTTTAATGGCAGTTATATGGGGCATTAACGGAATTTTTCAGTCAATGCTTTGGGCACCGCTTTTGCGTATTTTTTCACAGACGATAAACATAAAGCTACGTGAAAAAGCAGTTCTTAATATTGCATTGTCATTGCCTGTGGGTACTGTTTGTGCCTATCTCTGTTCAACGCTTATTATAAAATATTCAAATTGGAATAATGTTTTTATCTGTGGCGGTGCAGTTATTTTTATAGCGTTTTTATTGGGACTTTTCTCTGTCCTCATTTGCAAAAAATCAATGGCAGAGATATCTGTAAAAATTGAAAAAGCAGATAAGAAAGCAAAATCGGGATTTTTGCCGATTGTCATATCGTCGGGACTTTTGATAATTATTATTCCGTCATTTTTACACGGAATGATGAGGGACGGCATAACAAACTGGGTGCCTACAATGATAACGGAGGAATACGGCGTTTTGCCGTCATTTTCGGTATTTTTAACAGTTGTACTTCCGATATTTAACGCTTTCGGTGCATATATAATTACACCTCTTTATAAAAAGCTTGGCTGTAACGAAATGAAGACCGCAGGGATTTGCGGTGTATTTGCACTTATACCGATGATACTGTTACTTTTTATCGGCAAAATTCCTGTTGCAATTTCAATTATTCTTTTGGCACTTACAACAATGTCAATGTATTCACTGAATTATCTGATAATTTCCCGTGTACCTATAAGATTTTCCGAAAGCGGACATACATCAAGTGTAACGGGATTGCTTAATTCCTTTGCATATATCGGATGTGCCGTGTCGTCATACGGCTTCGGTGCTGTTTCTCAAAAATCAGGCTGGAGTGCAGTTATTGTAATTTGGATAATTTCGGCACTATTAACATCGCTTTTTGCATTTTCTGCAAATAAAAAATGGAAGAAATTTATTAAAAACGGATAAAAATATGAAAATTAAAATTATTGCAAAGCCAAGACATATTAACACAGGAAATTTTAATTATTCAAATATTGAAAGTGCATACGGTGTAAATACACAGTATTTTACCAAAGACGGCAAGCCATTTACTGTTATTGCTGGCGAATTGCATTTTTCAAGACTGCCTAAAGAGCGTTGGAGAGAAACGCTTCTCAAAATGCGTGAGTGCGGTATAAATACCGTATCTACATATATTTTTTGGAATTATCACGAGGAAATTAAGGGACAGTTTGACTTTTCGGGCAACAGGGATATTTCCGCTTTTCTCTCAATTTGCAGAGATATTGATATTCCCTGTATTCTGCGTATCGGTCCTTGGTGTCACGGGGAGGTTATCCGTGGCGGTTTTCCTAAACGCATAAATAAAATGGTAAGGAAAAGATGTGACAACCCGCAGTATCTTGCCGAGGTTAAGGGATTTTGGCAGGGGTTATATAAAGAGGTTAAGCCGTATCTTGACGGAAAAACCGTTATCGGTATTCAACTCGAAAATGAATATACCGGTTCGACAGAACATATACGCACTCTGCGTAAAATTGCAGAGGAAATCGGATTTAAAACGCCGTTTTTTACTATGACTGCCTGGCCGTCGGGCAAGCCAGACAACGATTTTTTGCCTATGGTGGGCGGTTATCCCGATGCACCTTGGACTCACGGAAAAACTGCACTTAAACCAAACAACCGCTTTGCAATCACTCCTGCAAAAACCGAGGGAGAAATAGGCGGTGATTTATTCAAAAGCAACACTGAGCAAAAGGGTGCTTATGATGATGTGCCTTATGCCTCCTGCGAGACAGGACCGGGAAATCAGGTAACTCAGCACCGCAGACCGTATATATCAGAAAAGGACGGCTACGGCGTTGGATTTGCAAAGCTTGCAAGCGGTGTAAACTGGCTTGGCTACTATATGTTCTGCGGCGGTGCAAACCCTAATGACAGGCTTATGCAGGAAAACAGACTGACAGGCTATCCAAATAACTATCCCATTATTGATTATGATTTTCAGGCGCCTATCAGCCGTTACGGTGTGTGCCGTCCCCACGGTGACAGACTGCGCTTATTACATTTGTTTATCAGCGATTTTGACAATGAAATATGCACAAAGCAGGCATATTTTCCAAAATGGAAAAGCAGTAATCCAAACGATATTTCATTCCTTAAATGTTCAATAAGGGCAGATGAACAGGCAAGTGGCTATTTCTTAGCAAGCACATACGAAAAGAGCCTTAAATATAACGATTTCAAGGATGTTAATGTTACATTTACCATTAATGATAAAACAGTAAATCTCCCGAGTATTGATGTTAAAGCAGGTGCAATTTTCTTCTATCCGTTTAACATAACTCTCGGCTCGGTGCATTTTGATTATATCCTTGCACAGCCTGTTGCAAAAACAGTTGTTGATGGAAAAACCGTTTGTTATTTTGCAGAATGTGAGGGCATAGAGCCGAAATGTTCTGTTGACGGCAGGGAAATCCCACTTGATTTCACCGAAAACGGAACGAAAATTGATGATGTAAAAATCATTGTTATTCCTTATGAAAAGGCAAAGCAGTTTCATTTTATTAACGGCAAGGCATATTTTCTTGACGGAACTGTTTACTATGATAACGGTAAAATTTGTTGTGAACACAAAACAAAAATTGACCTTGAAAAAGAAATTACACTCACAAAGACAGGCAAGCAAAAATTGCCGTATAATTATTTCCTGTATTCAGCAGGCAAACGCAGTTATTATGAACTGAAACTGCCCAAGAATATACTTGAAAACCGCTTTGATGTGGCGCTTGAATTCAGCTTTGACGGACTTAATTTGCAGGTTTTCAGCGGTAAAACACTCATAAACGATTACTTTAACATTGACCGAAAATTTGTTATGCATCTGCGTGATTACAAGGATTATATTGAAAAAAATGACACCCTCATTATCCGCACTGCGCCTAAAACAAAATTCGGCATTTCAAATGTGTATAACGAAATTGATATACCGCTTTATTCAAACGAGTTAAAGCTTAACAGTGCAAGAGAGATACAGATTTCACAGGTGATATAATCGAACAGCAATTAAGGAGAATTCATTATGGGCTATTCATTAAGGCAAAGTGATTTTGATAAATCAAAGCAGGGCACAGAATTTACATATTTCAGCGAGGAGGAATGGAACAACTATCCCTTTGCAAGTAAGCAGGATACAAAATGGTTTCGTGAAGCAAGGTACGGTCTGTTTCTCCATGTTGGTATTTCCGCCATGGGTATGGTTGATATCAGTTGGTCGAGAACGACCAAAAAACTGCCGGATCCGTCATTTTGGTCGGGCGGTGTTCCCGATGAGGAATATGACGGCTGGGCAAAGAAAATTGCCTTTCCCAAGTTTAATGCAAAGGAATGGGCGAGTATTGCCAAGCAAAGCGGATTTAGATATGTTGTGATTATCGCAAAGCATCACGACGGCTTTCATATGTGGGACACGGCATATTCCGATTATAAAATCACAAATTCACCCTTTGGCAGAGATTATCTTAAAGAGCTTATTGATGCTTTTCGTGACGCAGGACTGAAAATCGGCGTTTACTATTCAAAGCGTGACTGGACTCACCCCGATTACGAGCCTGTACCTGTTGATGACGCTGTTGCAATAAAAACCGCACCGTTTTTTAAGATGAAAGACGGTAAAGAGTGGCATTTGACTGAAAAGCACAAGCGTTATCAGGAATATATGTTCAATACCGTCCGCGAGCTTATGACAAATTACGGCAGAATTGATTTACTTTGGTGGGACGCTGAATATAACGGCGGAATGTTTACAAAGGAAATGTGGAATTCCGAGGAGCTTGAAAAAATGGTGCGTGAGCTTCAGCCACACATCATTATTAACAACCGCGCAGGCTTGCCGGGAGATTATGACACTCCCGAGGGACACACAGGCTTTTTCCAAAACACAAGAATGTGGGAAACCTGTATGCCCTTAGGCAAGTATTGGGCATACTCCCCAAATAAAATAAAGAGTGTTAAGCAGGTTATTGCACAGCTTGTCAACTGCACAGGCGGTGACGGAAACTATCTTTTGAGTATCGGCTGTAAGCCTGATGGCAGTATTGCCGAAAATGAGGCTCGGCGTATGAAGGAGGTAGGTGCTTGGCTGAGAAAATGCGGTGAGAGCATTTACAAAACAAAAGGCGGTATATGGAAGCCGACCAAAAAATACGCCGCCTGTTTTAAAGGCAATACCGTATATTTGCACATATTAAACGGTCTGCCGATAAATCATTTTACCTTACCGCTTGAAAATAACACCTATAAATCCTGCACCTGCTTAACAGGTGAAAAAATCAAGGTGAAAGCTAAAAAGGGAAAATTACATATTACCATTCTCGGCAGAAAAGCGAAAACACCCGACACAATTATTAAAATCAAGCTTGGAAACAAGCCTGTTATGGAGAATTGATTATGTTTTTTAAAAAGAAATTGCCACCCTATCCACATAGAGAGTATCCCGTTATGCAGCAGCCGTCTTTAGTTCCCACACCGGGACAGCAGGCACAGATTGACCGTAAATTCGGTATGTTTTTGCATTTCGGTATAAACACCTTTAACAATATAGAATGGTCTGACGGAACACTGCCTGTTGAAAGCTATCAGCCAACTGCAATTGATGCGGACAGTTGGGTAAAAACCGCTTATGAAGCAGGTATGAATTATGTAATCATCATTACAAAGCACCACGACGGCTTTTGTCTTTGGAATACCGATACAACGGATTATTCCGTTAATTATTCGCCCAACAAAACCGATGTTGTTAAGGCAGTAGCCGATGCCTGTGAAAAGTACGGTGTCAAGCTCGGAATGTACTATTCTCTGTGGGACAGACACGAAAAATGCTATAAAAATGATGAACAGTATGTTCAGTATATGGAAAAGCATTTGGGTGAGCTTATGGACGGAAGATACGGTGAGGTTGTTGAGCTTTGGTTTGACGGAGAATGGGACAAGCCCTGCCGTGCCTGGCAGTTAGACAGACTGTACAGTCTTGTTAAAACCTTACAGCCAAACTGTCAAATCGGAGTTAATCAAACGATAGGAAAGTTTAAAGAAAAAAAGGGTATTCCGAAAAAGCGTTATCAGCCGCAGAATTACCGTGACAGAGACCCTATTCAAATGTTTCCCTCCGATTTCAGATTATGGGACCCATATATGTGCCGTGAGAACGACCCGAAAATTTATACCTTTGGCGGAAAAGAATACTATCTCCCCTTTGAACAGACTATCTGCTCACGCAAGAAATTCAGTTGGTTTTATTCCGATACATACGAGAGCAAACCGCTGATGGATGTCGATGAAATTGTAAAGAATTACCGTATACTCGAAAAGGCAAACAATGTTATGGTTATAAACCTTCCGCCTGATAAAAACGGCAGACTTGTTAAAGGAGATGTTGACAATCTTATGCTGATTGCCGACAGGCTGAATATCAGAAGATTATAGAAAAAGCCCTGACGAAAACCGTCGGGGCTTTGTTTTTTCAGAATTTAAGCTTTCTGAATTTACCGGGGGATATTCCTTCATTTTCGGTAAAAAAGTATATGAAATTTGACTCGCTGTTAAAGCCTGTTTCGTATGCGATGGAAGCAACCGTCATATCCGTTACCTGAAGCAGATATTTTGCTCTGTTCAGCCGTGAAACCAGAACATAATCATAAGGCGAAAAGCCTGTTTGCTGCTTGAACACTCTTGAAAAATGGGAGGAGCTCATATTAACAATATCGGCAAGTCTGCCTACCGTTAAGCCTTCATTAAGGTTTTCGGCTACATATTCTTTAACGCTTTGAATACTGTCCTCATAGCTGTTTTCATCCTTGCCTTTTGCACTTTGGGGATTTAACAGCTCTGTGAAAATCTTATAAATATCGAGAGATATGCTTAATTCGGTTGTTGGATTATTGCCCTTCATACCGTCAAAAATACGAAAAAGCAGTTTTTTTAAATGCTGAACGTCCTTGCATTTAATAAGATTTCCTTCGCTTCTCTCAATTTCCTCAAACAGCTCATAGGAATTTGCACCTGCAAGATGAATCCAGATGGATTCAAAGCTGTCGTTAGTATAATATTCGTGAGGCTTGAAGCAGTCAAGTATAACTGTATCTCCTTTACGGGCGGTTATATGCTTACCGTCCTTGATATAAGTGAATGTGCCCTCAAGGATATGAGATACCAACAGGCTGTTGTAGTTTTTACGCACTAAATGATATCCGTCAACGCAATAGAAATGCCCTGCACTGATGGGATAAAAATAAATTTTTTTTGCTGTTTGAGAGGGAGAAGAAAAATATACCTCTGATTTTTTCAAAACACCTGTTTCATTGCATTTCATATTTTCTTCCTTTATGATAGAATTTCTAAATTATTTGATAGATTTTCGCAATAAACTTTTGTAAAACTATTGTACAATTTAATTGTAAGGCTGTCAAGAAATTCAATTAATAGGAGAAATGGATATGAAAGCATTTTTCAGCAAAAAGCCTGTGAAAATTATTATTTCAATAGTATTGGCACTTGTGTTAATAGTTTGCATCTGCAACGGATATTTTGCATCTGTTGCACTTAAAGAGCAAAAGGGTGTTGCTGTTTGTGATGAATGGAGCATTGATGATACATACACACCCGATTATGCACAAAGTCTTGAAATCGGAAACAATGATTTTAAAATTCTCTGCCTAACGGATATTCATATCCGAAATTATGCAACCTTCGGTGCCTGTATCGGCGTCAACTTTATCCTTGACGGTATGAGTGAAATTCAGTTAAAGCAGTTAATAAAAGAGGTTAATCCCGATTTAATTGTTGTGGGCGGTGACACTGTATTAACCGCTTGGAATGATATTTGCACTCAGCAGTTCTGCGATTTCATAGAAAAATTTGAAATTCCCTGGGCACCTATTTTCGGTAATCACGATTACGAGGGCAGAGCCGATAAATCAAAGCTATGCGAGATTTATGAAAACGCTGAAAACTGTTTGTTTAAGTGCGGTCCTGACGGTATGAACGGTATGGGTAATTATATTGTTAATCTAACCCGAAATAATGAGGTTGTTTATTCCCTCTTTATGCTTGATGACGGTCAGTACAGAATTGTTGACGGACAGATTACCGACGGCGGTGTTAATGAAAATCAGATTGAATGGTACAAATGGGCAGTAAACGGCATTAACGAAACAAGCGGACAAAGCGTTCCCAATATTGCGTTTTTACACGTTCCTGTTCCCGAATATAAAGAGCTTACAGACAATTTTGAAATGGGAATGAGACAGGAGGACAGCTGTGTTGCCGTTAATAACGACGGATTCTTACAGGTGTTTGCGGAAAACGGCGGAACACATATGTTTGCTGGTCACGACCACAACAACAACTTTGTTGCCGACTATAGCGGAGTTAAGCTTTGCTATATGACAAAAAGCTCATATAACTGCTATTTTTCATCAAAGACTCTCGGCGGTACGGTTATCACTATTGATGAAAGCAATAATGTCAGCTTGGAAATTAAAGATTTTTGAGATAATATCGAAAGGAAAGTAATTATGACAGTAAACGAATATTTAAAACAAATTGACGAGGTTATCGCAAAGGGAAAGTACAAGGATAATTGGCAGTCTCTTGCAAATCACAAAACGCCCGACTGGTACTACAAGGGCAAGTTCGGAATATTTATTCATTGGGGTGTTTACAGCGTTCCTGCCTTTGGCAGTGAGTGGTATTCACGCTCAATGTACGATAAGAATGTTCGTGAATTCGAGTATCACAGAAAAACATACGGAGATCAAAAGGACTTCGGCTACAAGGACTTTATTCCTATGTTCAAGGCTGAAAAATTTGACGCTGAAAAATGGATAAAGACCTTTAAGGACGCAGGTGCAAAATTCGTTATGCCCGTTTGCGAGCATCACGACGGCTTTGCTATGTATGATACGGAGTTTAACCGCTGGAATGCAAAGAATATGGGACCTTGCAGAGATGTTGCCGGAGAACTAAAGGCAGAATGTGAAAAGCAGGGATTGACCTTCTGTGCTTCAACTCACAGGGCAGAGCATTATTTCTTTATGAATATGGGCAGAACCTTTGACAGCGACATCAACCCCGAAAATGAGTGGTTCGATTTTTACGCACCTGCACACTATGAGGATAAATTCGGATTAACAATGACAGCAACCTGCGATGTTGTTGACGAGGTGGGTGCAAGCAGGGAATGGCTTGAGGACTGGATGGTACGCACCTGCGAGCTTGTGGACAAATATCAGCCGAAAATCCTCTATTTTGACTGGTGGATACAGAACAAATCCTTTAAGCCCTACCTTAAAAAGATAGCTGCATACTACTACAACCGTGCTGACGAGTGGGGCGAAGAGGTAACTATTGATTACAAGCACAATGCCTTTGCGTTAGGTACTGCAACCCTTGATATTGAGCGTGGTGCTCTTGGCGATATTTTCCCTTACCCTTGGCAGACGGATACTGCAATCGGCAAGGAGTCTTGGGGATACAGAAAGGATAATACATACAAGTCAACCTATGATGTTGCAACAACGCTTATTGATGTTGTTTCCAAAAACGGTATGCTTCTTCTCAATATCGGTCCAAAGGCAGACGGAACATTTACCCACGAGGAAACAGCCGTACTCAAGGAGCTTGGTGAATGGATGAGAATAAACGGTGAGGGTATTTATGAAACCGTGCCGTACAAGTTCTATAAAGAGGGCAATAACGAGGTTGCGTCGGGTATGTTCAGCGAGGGCGATGTTGCCTATAATGAACACGATTTTCGCTTTACATATAAGTCGGGTGTGCTTTACGCATTCCAAATGAAGCCCTCAAAATCAATTAAAATCAATTCTCTTTACACCGACAGATGCGGTATCTGTATTGAAAATGTTACCGTTTTAGGTGATAACGAGGTTGAGAGCTTTGTTTGTAACAAGGACGGCTTATCAGTAGAGCTGAAAAACGAGCCGACAACAGATTTACCTATCTGTATCAAAATTGAATTGGAGTAATTATGGGAAACACAATGACAGGTGCAGAGCTTGCATCAATGCTCAAAGGTCAGCTCAATTCAAATATGAAATTCAACGGCATAAGCGGTATTGACGATGACTCCCTGCATTTAACGGAGGACGACATCAAATGGTGGCGTGATGCCAAATTCGGAATGTTCATCCATTGGGGCGTTTATTCTGTTATAGGCAAGGGCGAGTGGACCTATTTCAATGATAAATGGGATGAAAACGATTACAGAAATATCGCAAAAAATGAGTTTATTCCAAACAAATCTGCCGATGAAATTATGAAGAATTGGACAGACGCCGCCCTTTCGGCAGGTATGAAATATGCCGTTATGGTAACACGTCATCACGATGGTTATGCCCTTTGGGACAGCAAATGCTCATACAAGGATTTTACCTCCGTAAAATGCGGAAGCGGTGAGGACTATGTTAAGGCATTTACAAATGCTTGCAGGGAAAAAGGGCTTTACACGGGACTTTATTATTCTCCTATGGACTGGCGGTTTGACGGATATTTTTATCCAAAGGAAAATCCCGAAAGTGCTTATGCTATGAAGGAGCAGGGCTACGGACAGGTTAAGGAATTATGCAGTAATTACGGCAGGGTTGATATTCTTTGGTATGACGGCGGATGGCTTGCACATCAGGGAACGGACTATGATTCCGCTTGGCTTTGGGAGCCTATCAAGCTTAACAAAACGGTGCGTTCCTACAATCCCAAATGTATGGTGACTCCCCGTTCGGGCTACAAGGGCGATTTTGAATGTGACGAGGGACCTCACGAAATTAGGGGCAAGATTGTTCCTATTCCGTGGGAAAAGAATATGTCGATGACAGAGCACTGGGCATATGTGCCAGATGACAGAAGCTGGAGCTTTGAATACATCATCCGTATGCTTGCTAACGCCGTAGGC
Organism: Eubacterium sp.; assembly: GCA_051892435.1. Taxonomy (GTDB): domain Bacteria; phylum Bacillota; class Clostridia; order Oscillospirales; family Acutalibacteraceae; genus Eubacterium_R. The sequence goes on along the minus strand of JBJFGE010000033.1, from coordinate 31,439 downwards.
AGAGACGGTAATTTACTGCTTAATATGGCACCTGACAAAAACGGTGATATTCCCCCAAAAAGCTTATCAATTCTAAAAATGATTGGTGAGTGGCTTAAAATATACGGCGAAAGCATTTTTGACACAAGGGCAGGCATATTTGAGCCTGTTGATGATGTTTATGTGAGCACTCAAAAGGACAATACAATTTATATTCACATTCTCGACGTTAAGAAATTTGATAAAATAACACTTCCTGCCATTGATAAAAAAATCCTTTCGGCAGAAATACTGAAGGGCGAAAAATTAGATTTTGCACAAAAGGATAAAGAAATAAAAATTGCTCTATCAGAGTTTGCGTTGAGAAACAATGCAGTCGACACCATAGTTAAATTAACTGTTGAATAATATGCAAAGCAACTGATTTGTTGTAGCTTTTAAGGAGAAATGATATATGCAGCTGATTGAAGCAATAGATAACCGTCATAGTGTACGCCGCTATAAAAATAAACCGTTGGAAAAAGAGGTTGTTTCTGCATTAAAAGAAGAAATAGATTACTGCAATACTGTAAGCGGGTTAAATATTCAGCTTGTTACGAATGAGTCCAAAGCGTTTGAAGGCTTTATGGCACATTACGGAAAATTCAGCGGTGTTACTAATTATATTGCAATGGTCGGAAAAAAAGGAAATAACCTTGAAGAAAAATGCGGCTATTACGGAGAACGCTTGGTTTTGAAGGCTCAACAACTTGGACTCAATACATGCTGGGTTGCCCTTACTTACAGTAAAAATAAAGCTGTTTTTACTGTTAATAATGATGAAAAGCTTTGTGTTGTAATTACAATCGGATACGGTGAAAGCCAAGGCATTCCTCACAAGTCTAAAGCAATATCACAAGTTTCGGAATCTGACAGCAAAATGCCGGATTGGTTTATAAACGGTGTTAAATCGGCACTGCTTGCACCGACTGCCATGAATCAGCAGAAATTTAAATTTATATTTGAAGACGATAGGGTTATTGCAAAAGCCGGAATAGGCTTTTACACAAAAATAGACCTCGGCATTGTCAAATATCATTTTGAAATCGGAGCCGGCAAAGAAAACTTTGAATGGATAAACCGTTGAACTTTGAACAATTATATAAAATACCGTTAAGAAAAAAAGATAAGGAAAATTAAACATGAAAACTTTTGCAACATATTTTGTAAATGATGAAAAGGAGCCGTTAAAATACGGCGAAATTAATTTAATAAATCCTCCACGTCAGCGTTTGAGGGGTGAGGAGAAAAAGAAAGGCATTGAGGCAATTCCTGTATTCTGCGGTTTTTGCGGAACGGATTTTGAGCTTATGAAAATGGGCAGACAGGGACTCCTTGGCAAAAAATTCCCCGAAGGTCAGTCAAGGCTCATCAACGGTCATGAGGGTGTTGTTTGGGTGCCCGAAGAAAATCGCTTTGCGATAGTTCTTATCCGTGGCGGAGACAGCTTCGACCCGACAAGATTTACCGAGGACGAAACTTATTTTGAATACGGCTGTGACCAAGCGGACGGCATCTTCTGCGATAAGGGATATTTTAATCCCGATATGCTTTTGCATTTGCCAAGTGAATACAATGGCTTAACAAAACTGCCCTTGTCCCTTGCGAAAAGGTTAGTATTCTCCGACCCCTATGCCTGTGCTGTTTTTCAGTATGAGCGTATGTGCGATATAGGCGAGGCACAGAATTTCCGTGTTGAGCTTGCAAAACGCAAATGTGACGAAACAACTGCAAGGAAATTAGCAGTTAAAAGCACCTTTGACCGTGTTGTAATATTCGGTTTAGGCACAACGGGACTTTTTATCGGTGACCAAATTCGCAGAAATCAAAAGGACGCAAATATTCTTTTCGTTGCACGAAGTGACGAAAGCAGTAAAAAGGCACAGTTTGTAAAAAACGAGCTTAACTGCGATTATTTGTCTGTCAACGGATTAAATGAAAGCGAAACCGCAAAGGCAATAACCGATAAAATCGGCGGTACGGCTACCGTGTTTATCGGCACAAGCGGAACAGAGGTTGAACACCGCATAGCCTTTGAACAAAATGTTCTTGGCTGTAACGGAATTTACAACAGCTTTTCGTTAGGACCGAAGGTTACCTACAACACAATGCCCTTCGGCTTTAAAAATCAGGTGATTTTAGCGTCAATCAATTTCACTCAAAAGCATATGGAAACGGCAATAAAATTACTTTGCGAAAGCAGGTTCGACCGTCTTGTTGAGTTGATTGACAAGGACGAATTTACAAACAATCCCATTGACGCTTATGAAAACAAAATTTATTCCAAGGGTGCACCGCTGAAAACTGCGGTTATTTGGAACAGTGAATATATAAACACGGAGGCATAAAATGAAAGCAATACAGATTACAAAACCCGGTGAAATACAAATTATCGAAAAGGAAATGCCTGTACCGCAGGAAAACGAAGCGCTTTTAAAGGTGCTTTACTGCGGTATCTGCGGTGCTGATGTTGCATCCTACACAGGTAATCAGCCCTTTACTACATATCCCAGAATCCCCGGCCACGAATTTTCGGCACAGATTATTGAAATTCCCGAAAACGACAAAGGCTTAAAGGCAGGAGATATAATTACCTGCAATCCCTATTTTAACTGCGGTGAGTGTTATGCCTGTAAGCGCGGAATAGTGAACGCCTGCCACGATAATCAAACTATGGGCGTTCAGCGTGACGGAAGCTTTCAGGAGTATATAACAATGCCTGTTGAAAGAATTATTGACGGCAAGGGACTTTCTGCAAAGGAGCTTGCACTGATTGAGCCATTCTCAATAAGCTGTCACGCACTTTCGAGGGCAGAGGTTAAAGTGGGCGACAATCTGCTGATTATGGGTGCAGGACCTATCGGACTGTTTGCACTTGTTAAGGCTAAATCAATGGGTGCAAGGGTGCTTATTGCCGATATGCTGTCAAGCCGTCTTGACCTTGCCAAAGAGTTCGGTGCAGACTGCATTGTTAATGTTAAGGAAAATGATTTACACAAAGCTTGTGAAGAATTTACAAACGGCAACGGCTTTGATGTTTGTGTTGAAGCCTGCGGTGCTCCCGAAACATTTTTAAGCTGTATTGATGAGGCAGCACACGGTGCAAACATAATTCTTATCGGCAACGGCAAAAGAGAAACAACCTTTGTTCACTCAATTATTCTCAAAAAAGAATTAAATATTTTCGGAAGCCGTAACGCATTTACAAAGGATTTTGAAGAGCTTATTGACCTTGTAAAATCGGGTAAGGCTGATATTATAAAAATGGTAAGCGGTGTTTATGATATCGATAATGCAAAGGATGCCTTTGAGGCTCTTTCACATAATGACGGAACACTTGCAAAGCTTTTGATTAATTTTGAGGGATAAGCTATGATTATTGATGCTCACGCACATTTATGGAAAACCCAAAGGGGTAAGGTTGACGGCAGAGATGTTTTTTCTGTCGGCAACGGTAAAAGTAATTTCGGCGGTGAAATCAGACAGATGATGCCGCCGTTTATGACCGACGGCGAGAATAACGCAGAACGCTTTATTGCAAATATGGATTATGCAGGTGTAAACGGTGCCGTAATTACCCAAGAGGAAATTGACGGCAATCAGGACGCTTATCTTTTAACTGCAAAGGAAAAATACCCAAACAGGCTGAAAATCTGCTCACTCTATGAGGAAAACAAGCCTTTTAATATTGACGGCTTTGACGGAATAAAAATCTGTGCAGGCAGACTTGCTACACAGGATTTAACGAAGCACTGTAAGGTGTTTGAACAGGCTGACAAAAACGGCAAATTTATTTCAATTGACCTTGCGGACGGTGATTTGCAAACAGGCTCCCTGCTTGAATTGATTAAACAGTATCCCGATTTAAAAATTGCAATAGGTCATTTCGGTATGGTAACAAGAGAGGGCTGGGATGAACAAATTAAGCTTGCACAAAACAAGAATGTTATGGTTGAAAGCGGTGGAATTACTTGGCTTTTTAACAGTGAGTTTTATCCCTATCCGTCAGCAATAAAAGCAATCAAAGAGGCTATTGACATCTGCAGTATTGACAAGCTGATGTGGGGCAGTGATTACCCACGCACTATGGTTGAAATTACATATAAAATGAGCTTTGATTTTATTCTTAAATCAAAGGAATTAACACAAACAGAAAAGGAAAAATTCCTTTTTGACAATGCGAAGGTATTTTATGGCTTTACTGACTTAACAGAATGTGAAAAAATCAAAAATATGCTTGAGGACTGAGTGAAAAAATATTAACTTTGATTTAGGTAGCGAAAATATGGAATTATTAGAAAAAATTATCGATTTGGCAAAAAGGTTGAGAATTTCCGATGACTTAATTTCTAAAATCTATGATATAAGCACAAATAAAATAGAAAGTCTGTCAAATGACTGTGTAATGAAATCATTTGAATACTTGATTGATGAAGATGATATAACAAGATTGGCAGTTATCTTGAATCTCGCAAACAAAATTAAAGCCGAATATGTAAGTCATAATATTGCTGATAGAGTTTTTTATGATACCATGAGTGATATAAAAATATGGTGTGAAAATAACAGCAATAAAGGATTGAAAAATTATAATTGGTTAAAAAACCATGTCACCCTTAACCTGTTCAAAATCGGAAGACTTCAATATCAGTTTTTCACCTTAGATAATCCAACATTAAGCTATGAATTATTACCTGTTAATAGAGATGAAAAAGTAATTTATATACATATCCCTCAGGGCGAAAGGCTCATTCTTGAAGAATGTCGGAAATCCATAGACGAAGCAGACCGATTCTTTAAAAAATACTTTCCTGAATATGAGTTTGATTATTTCTTTTGTGAAAGCTGGCTGTTATACGAGAAAAACATTGAATTTATGAAAGCAAATTCAAATATAATCACTTTTCAGTCACTTTTTGAAAATGTTTATTCCTGTCAGGACGACCATCAGGCGTTAGGAAGAATATTCGGCGGTAAACAGGAAAATGTTCAAGACTATCCCGAAAATACATCGCTTCAAAAGGCGGCAAAGAATTATATTCAAAAAGGTAAATCTTTAGGAATGGGAATCGGTGTAATTAAAAGAAAACACAGTAAATTTAAGGAGAAATAAATGAGTAATTTACCGATAAATGCAATAATAGTCGGTGCCGGACACAGAGCTATGATTTACAGCAATTTAGCAATAACAAATCCAAAGCTTTTGAAAATTGTCGGAGTGGCAGATCCCGATCCGGTAAGAAGAGAAATGTGTAAGAATATGTTTCATTTAAGCGAGGATATGTGTTTTAAAGATGCTTATGAATTATGTAAGCACGGCAAATTGGCAGATGCTGTCATCAACGGGACAATGGACGAACAGCATATTGAAACTGCTGTGCCGCTTTTAAATCTTGGTTATGATATGCTTTTGGAAAAACCCTTTGCCGTAAACAAGGACGAAATGTATCGGCTTGTTGAATGTGCAAGGAAAAATAATTCAAAGGTAATGATATGTCATGTCTTGAGGTATGCACCGTTTTATTATGCAATAAAGGAAAGAATTTTGAACGGTGACATAGGAGAAATAACAAATATTCAAACAACGGAGCACGTTTCCTATCATCATATGTCTACTTCTTTTGTACGGGGAAAGTGGGCAAATTCGTCAAAGAGCAAAACCTCTATGCTGTTACAAAAATGCTGTCATGATTTAGATTTAATTATGTGGCTTATGAGCGAAACAAAGCCTGTAAAAATTTCTTCATTTGGCGGTCGATACCAGTTTAGAGAAGAAAATGCACCAAAGGGTGCAGGAACAAAATGTATGGTTGATTGTCCTTTTGTTGACACTTGTGTTTATTCAACCAAAAGATTATATATTGACCACCCTGACAGATGGGCCTTTTATGTTTGGAGTGAGCTTGAGGGTATTGAGCATCCGACAATGGAAGATAAAATTAATTTGATGAAGTCCAATTCACCGTATGCAAGATGTATATATAAATGTGATAATGATGTTGTTGACAGACAGTCGGTGATGATACAATTTGCAAACGGTGCAACCGGAACACATAATATGATAGGCGCTACAAGTCAACCTGCAAGAATGATACATATAGTTGGAACAAAAGGAGAAATATTCGGTAATTTTGAAGAATCAAAATTTACGGTTTCGCTTATTGACCCTTCACCGAATGCACATAACGGTGAATGTATAATAGAAGAAGTTAATTTAAATGTAAGCGGAGATATGGTTGGTGCTTACGGCGGTCACGGTGGCGGTGATGAAAAGCTGGCTATGGATTTTGTAAAGTTTGTTCAGGGTGATAAGCCGAGTCTTGCCTGCACCTCTGTTTTTGATTCTGTTGCAGGACATTTGGCGGCATATTTAGCCGATGAATCATTAAAGGACGGCGGAGCACCTAAATATTTTTAATTTTACTGCTTAATAATTTAACGGAATGTAAAAAATGCTTGAGGACTGATTATGAAAAAGAGTAACATTAAGCTGAAAATCAATGAGCTTACAGGCGACTATGAGGTTATACATAACGGCTTTTCCTGGATAAGCGACGGCAGAGCACCGTATATTATCATTCGCAAAAAGGTTGGCGGTAAATATGTTAGCACCTACCGTACCCTTTATTCTGCACCTAAAAGGAGCTTTGAATATTCCGACAATAAAATTGTAACGAGACTTTCGGGTTATGTTGCTTTCGGCAGGGTGCTTGATTTTACTCTCGTTTTAACCGCAAAAATTACAGGCAAGGATACTGCTGAATTTTCCGTGAAAGCAGAAAACGAAACAGGCTATGATATTCAGGCAGTGTACTTTCCTGCGCCATTTAATTCAAAGAAAAAGGGCAGTTATTCCTATCATATTGACCCGATGCGACAGGGATTTATTTTGCCCGACGGATATAAGGAGAATTTTGCTTCGACCTTTGGATTTGCACATTATCTGCGAAAAATTAACACAGGCGACTGCTATATGCCTCTTTGGGGCAGAGTGTGCGACGGCCACACGTTCACTGCTATTGTTGATACGCCTTACGATGCCTGTATGTTTTCCGCTTTCGGCAGGCACAATGCCTTTGTTAATTCGGTTCACTGGATGTCCTCTCTCGGCAGGCTGTCCTACGAAAGAAAAATTAAATTTATTTTCCACGAAAACGGGGACTATAACACCGTTGCAAAGGATTACAGGCAGTACCTTATTGACAACAAGCAGTTTGTTACAATAGACGATAAAATCAAGAAAAATAAGAATATTGAAAGACTTGTCGGTTGTCCTGTTTTGCATCATAAAATTTATTCAAGGATTAACGAAAAGTCGCAATTCTACGATAAAAACGGAACAAACGAAACGCTATACGCTACCTTTTATGAGCGTGCAGAGCAAATGAAAAAGCTGAAAGAGTGCGGACTTGATAAGCTCTATATCCACACAGACGGCTGGGGCAAGGATGGCTATGACAACAATCATCCGTATATTCTTCCTCCCTGTGAAAGTGCAGGAGGCTGGGACGGCTTAAAGGAATTTGCCAAGGTCAGCCGTGAACTCGGATATATCTTTGCGCTCCACGATCAGTACAGAGATTTTTATTATTCCTCTCCTGTTTTTGATATGAACAAGGCAGTAACAAAAATTGACGGCTCTCATCCATATTGCTCAATTTGGGACGGCGGTGAGCATACATTTCTCTGTTCCTCACAGGCACTTGAATTTGTTAAGAAAACTTACAGCGAGCTTGAGGAACAGGGGATTGATGTTCAAGGTGCATATCTTGATGTTTTCTCTGTTATGAACGGTGACGAGTGCTTCAATCCCCAGCATAAAATCACGAGAGAGCAGAGCATAAAGCACCGTGCAGATTGCTTTGATTATCTTAATGATAAGGGCTTCATTATGTCGTCAGAAGAACCGGCAATGCAGTTATTGAATCATTTGGCGCTTGTTCATCACGGACCGTTCACATTAAGGCCTCAGGAAAACGGTCAGGCTGTGGGTATTCCTATTCCCCTTGGTAATCTCGTTTTCCACGACTGTATTATGGTGCCGTGGAATTGGTTTAATAACTGGGGTATTCCAAAGGGCGATAACGGTGATTTATACTGCGCTTTGTATGCAGGTATGCCTTATATCAGTCCTTTCGGAATCGGAACGGAAAAGATAGGTAATGACAGTCGCACAGCGGACACAGAACTGCTTGACGATGAAAGCCTTAAAAAAGAAATTTTCCGTGTTAAGCCCCTTTGCGATTTGCAGGCAAGGTTATACAATAAGGAAATGGTTAAGCACGAATTTTTAGGCTCGTACCGTCAGCAGAAAGCCACCTACTCCGATGGCACGACGGTTACTATTGATTTGGATAAAAATGTTTATGAAATCGGAGAATAATCAGATGAAAAAAGGAATGAAAATATTTTTAAGCATTTTACTTGTTTTTGCAATTATAGGAGGGACTGCAACCTTGACCGTAACATTTTACGGCAAGAAATATGTCAGAGCAGATGATACCGCATTTTCCGTTTTGCAGGTGACTGATGTTCATATTCTCAATGACGAGAAAAAGGATGCAAAGGCATATAAAACAATCACCGCAATGGTTGAAAAAACTAAGCCGGATATGATTGTTGTTACTGGCGATATAACAAGCGAAAAGGAAAACTATACTGCATTCAAGTCATTTTGCACCTTTATGGAAGAATTTCAAATTCCTTGGGCGTTTACATATGGCAATCACGAGGGCTTGGATATTCAGTACGAGCCAAATGAGGCTTTAGACCCCGAGAAAATTGCAGACAAGCAGACGCTTAATGATTATCTTGAATCCCTTGAATACTGCATCTATGAGCGTGGTGACGAAAACACAGACGGTATGGGGAATTATTACTATACAGTCCGTGATGATAACGGAAAAGCATTGACTTCATTGATTTTTATGGACAGCAACAGCTACGATGAGGAAAATGAGGGATACGACCATTTCCACGATAATCAAATTCAGTGGTATGAAAACACTGTAAAGCAGATTGCAAAGGAGGAAAACGGCGACGAAAGCAGGGTTGTACCATCACTTGCATTTTTCCACATTCCTATGCAGGAATATATGACCGCTTATGACGAAGAAAAGGGTACGGATAATTTATTTTACGGATTTCATTTTCCCAACGAGGACGGTACACCTGCCGTTGATGACAATATGTTTGAGACAATGCTTGAGCTTGGTTCAACAAAGGGTTGCTTTGTCGGTCACGACCATATGAATAATTTTTCTGTAAATTATAAGGGTATTAGACTTACCTACGGTCTTTCCTGCGACCATAATATTTACGTTGTTCCATTCAGAGGCGGGACACTTATAAATATTAAAAATGACGGAACGTTTACTACTCAATCACTCATCCGCCACAGAGGACAAAGCACAGTTACAATTTGCAAGGAATATTAAATCGGAAAAAGCTCATAAAAAATACAGGGTTTATTTACAGCACTGATAAAAAAGTCCATTCATACCTGCGTATGAATGGACTTTTATTAATGCCTTTCAAACAAAATCAGCTTATATATTTTAAGCAACTGCTCTTTATTTAGGATACCCCTTAGTGTAATGTGTGAATTTTAGAGTAAGGCTTTATTTGATTCCTGTTGATACTTTTCTGCCTGAAGATTGAACATATATGCGTATGTGCCGTTTTGCTCCATAAGCTCGGCGTGAGAGCCGCTTTCAATAATTTCGCCGTTTTCCATTACATAGATTTTATCGGCATTAACAGTTGTTGACAATCTGTGAGAAATAAAGATAACTGTCTTGTTATGTGCCGCATCAAGCATAGCCTGATTAAGATTATATTCTGCTATCGGGTCAAGATTTGCAGACGGTTCATCAAGAATGGCATAAGGGCAATCCTTATAGAATGCTCTTGCAACTGCAACCTTTTGACTTTCACCGCCTGACAGCATTACGCCCTCATCATCAAACTCTCTCAGCAGTTCTGTATCTAAACCTTTAGACAGCTTTTTTGAAAAGCCACTGTGCTTTAGTGCATCCTTTGCTCTGTAAGCATCAACACTCTCATCAAGTGCCACATTTTCTCCCAGAGAACAAGCGTAGGTTTGGAAATCCTGGAACACGGCGGCAAACTTATTTCTGTGTGCTTCGAGGGTGGAATTTTTTATGCTTTCTCCGTCAATCATAATTTCTCCGCTTGTTGCATCGTAGAGCCTTAACAACAGATTTGTAAGGGTAGTTTTTCCTGCACCGTTATAGCCCACAAGAGCAATTTTTTCATATGGCTTAATTGTTAAATTAATATTATTAAGAGTAGGCTTATCGTTACCCGGATATGTGAATGATAGGTCTTTAATTACAATCTCCTTTGGTTCTTTTTCGGTATTATTGATATCACCGTCATTAATTTTGCCCTTGCTGATTAAAAATTCACGGTATTTTTCAATCATTTTTCCTCTTTCGGAGAATTGAGCCAAAGCCCAAACCGTTAAGAAATTGATAGAAACGGCAATAGAATAAGCACCGTTAAAGGTTGCCACAAAATCACCGGCACCTATTGTTTTCTTCTTGATAACAAGATATCCGAGATACAAAGGTAAAGCAAACATAAAACCAAGCACCTGAACGCCTGTTTCCTGTAAGCAGTAATTTGACGAGATTTTTCCCCAGTATTTCTTTTGGTTAGCAACAACTGCATCGGCAGCCTCGTTGTATCTGTCAATCAGTAAAGGCTTAATATTGTTCATTCTAACCTCCTTTGCATAATCCTGAAGGTAGAATATACGCTGGAAGTAGTCGGAACGCCTATGCAATATTGTGTTATCTGTTCTTCTGCCCATCTGCAAATCTCCAACCTTTTTGCTGATTGGCATAAAGATAATAATTGTTGCAAGTATTATCACTAAGCACAATGGGTCAATAGTCAACAAGACTGATGAAATTGCAACAAGTGAAACAATGTTTGCAATGTAGTTTCTGACAAGTCCTAAAATATTTTGAATATTGTCAGATGATGACTCAATAGTGAGAATAAAGTTGTTATAAAAGTCAGGATTATCATAGGACTCTAAATCAAGTGATTTTGCTTTTTCATATAGCTTTTTGTTTAAGCTGTAATATATTTTCTCTCTCAATATATCACGGCACAAATCGCTAAAAATCGAGCAAAGAATTTTGCTTGTAATTATTATTACTGCAATCATTAAAACAGCATAAATAATTCTTTCAAGATGCTCACCGGCGGTCACAACATCAATTATGTATTTAATACCTATAACGCTAATAAGGTTTGACGGAACGCTTTCAAATATTCCCCATAATAATTCGCAGATAACAAATGTAGGCGAAATACCGAAAAGCAGTTTCAAGAAGAAAAATATATTTGATATCATTGAATGTTCTTGTTTATTAGATTTCTTACTCATCAATATCCGCCTCCTTATTATAATTTGATGCCTGAAGTGCAAACATTTTGCTGTACACACCGCCAAGCTCCATTAGCTCTTGGTGCTTGCCTTGTTCAACAACCTTTCCTTTATCAATAACAATGATTTTGTCCGATAAGGTTGCACTTGACAGTCTGTGAGAGATATAAACAACTGTCTTGTTTTCAGTAGCATTTACAAGGTTTTCATACATTTTGTATTCGGCAATAGGGTCAAGGGCTGATGATGGCTCATCAAGAATGGCAATTTCAAAATCCCTTGCAAAAAGCCTTGCTGTAGATACCTTTTGACTTTCACCGCCTGACAGTCCAACACCGTCATCCTCAAACTCACGGGTTAAGACAGTATCTCCGCCCTTTGATAAGGTCTTGATTTTTTCCCAAGCTCCGCTTTTTTCCATTGCAATTTCAGCAAGCTCTTTTTCTTCATCGGAGCATTCGTGGCAAATTACATTTTCAAATACAGAAATTGCAAAGTTCTTGTAATCCTGAAATACGGTTGCATATGAGCCTCTTAATGAGTCAACGTCATATTCCTTTATATTGACTCCGTTATATAAAATCTCACCGCTGTCGGCATCATAAAATCTCAGCAACAGCTTTACAAGTGTTGACTTACCTGCACCGTTAACTCCTACAATACCGATTGTTTCGCCTTTATTGATAGTAAATGAAACATTTTCAAGTGACGGTTTAGATGCACCCGGATATGTAAAGGTAACATCTTTAAATTCCAGTTTTTCAAATTTGTCTGCCTTTAGTGAACCGTCAACAATCTTTTCCTCATAGTCAAAAAATCTTTTTAAATCCTGAAAATACATTGCAATAAAGGATAATTCATCAAAGCATTCAGCCATTTGAAGTATCGCAAATCTTATTGAATTAATAGAAGAAAGAACAACGGAAAAGCCGGAAATAGTTAATGATTTTGTATAGATAAATTCATATCCTGCATAAGCATATGTACCTATAACGGGAATAAACTCACCGAATAATGAACTGAGCAGTGAGCAAAGGAAAAGCTTTATTCCGAATTTTTTATAGATTTCAATATTTGATTTGATTGCTGCTTCAAATCGTTTCATCAACACAAAGAATATATTTGATGTTCTTATATCCTTTGCATAATCACGCAAAAATACAGTTCTTTGAACATAAGCCTTAACTCTGTTGTTTCTTGTCATTTCAACGTTTCTTTTATAAAGCAGCTTGTTCCTGATAATTTGAACTGCGAACACGAGAATAACAGGCAATAAGAAGCATAGGTAAACCGGATTTATTGCAGATACGGTTGTTATGATACAAGCGAATGCGATTGCGTTACCGAGGATTGTTGAAATGTTCCAGCAAATGATATCAAAATATCCGTTTTGCAAAACATTAGTTGCTCTTTGATAATTATCGTAAAAGTCAGGGTCCTCATAGCAGGAAATATCAAGTGATGACGCTTTTTCAAACACAAGGTTGTTAAGCCCCTGCAATACTCTTTTTGTTGCGGAGTGACTCCAGTAATAGCCGAGCCATTTAGTAACCTTTGAAAAGGCTGACACCGCAAAAAACATTGTCAGATATTTTACATAAACCGAAAAATCCTTGTTCCCGTCTATTGCCGAAAGCAATATTTTCAGGAACAATACATTTTGAATAAATAAAGAAAATATTTTTTCTGAAACGATTGCCATAAGATAGCCGAGAGGTAAGCCCTTATCAATCTTCCAAATGAGCTTCATGGCAAAAATCGTATTTTTTACGATAGATGCTTTTTCTTTTTCGTTCCAAGCTCTGTACATTTTACACCTCCAAAAAAATTAAGCCGTCGGTATGATTTACCAACGGCTTAAAAAAATAACACCTTAAACTACACCAATATATTATTGGCGACAGAAAAGGGTAAACCTTTTGCACGTTGGCAAAACAAAGGATAGACGTAATCTGCGAGGGGATTACGCTTTGAGTGTTCATTATTCCACATATCAAATAATCTATTATTATTCATTTGTCTTGCCTCCTTTACAAAAATATTTTTAGTTAACTGCTGCACGAACGACGTCTCGTACTTTGCTTATTATATCATCTTGGTATTATTTGTCAAGCAAATATGCAAAAGTGTTTTTGTGTAAATAAAGATGATAATTCAAGCTTAATTCCCAATATCAAACTAAAGGGTATTATTAAAATTCACTGATTTCAAACTTATTCATATTGCCATAGAGGAAATTTTCATATTCCTCATAGTTTGGATATTTATGCTCTTGTTCTTTGAAGTATTTATCATGGTAGTGATAATCTCTATGCAGCATTTCATGATAAATTACGAACTTAACAGCTTCCCGGTCAACACTTTTTGAATTCAAAATACAGTTTATTACAATGCGGTTGTCACGATAATAGTAACAACCATAATATTGCTTGTAGACTTTATCTGTCCATGTGATACTTGAAATACCGGTATACACACCGTCAAACATATCGTTCTTAACTTCCTGAACAAGTTCATCTAAATTATAACACGGTGTCCTGTCAAAAGGCACAAGTTCTATCGGAAGCTCCTCTACTCGTTGACCATACGCAAAATCACTGTCGTAATAAATATATGCGGCGGAAACCTTCATTGCGTAATCTTCCCAACTTGAATAAAGCTCTTTTACCGAAGAGTACCTTTCATAAATCTGTTTGGAAAGATTAATCACATCACAGTTTTCTTCTTTTGCTTTTTTAGCAACATAAATCGGATCATATTTTTTTCGATCTGCAAACAGTCGAATGGTAGGAGCATCGTCAAAATTATTAAAATTATAGATGAATAAGGATATATCCTTTTCGCTTGGCTTGACGCAAAATCCGCCAAAATACTTGTTGATTAAGCTATTGATATCAACATTACTGTTTTTAATCTTATCCATATTTTGTTTTAATGCTTTATATCCTGATATTTGATCCTCAAACACAAGCAGAATATAATCGTCACCGTCTTTATCGATTAGGGGATAGTAACCTACAGGAAGTGAAATAAGCTTGTTATATTTAGCGGTGCCTGCTGCGAAGCTGTTATAGACATCTTTAATTGTCTCCCAGGAAAAGGTCTGCACATCAACCTTTTTGGTATTTACCTCCTCTAATTTCATTTCGTCAAATTGAAGCTCTTTATCCAGTAGCCATTGAGGATTTAGCCACTTATTAAACACAGTCCATTTATCAACAAAATCTACAATGTTCACTTTTTCAGTTCCGTGGGATTTAACTCCTCTCATTCCTCTGCCAATCATTTGTAACAACAGACCTTCACTTTGGGTAGGTCTTGTTAAAAACACCGTATCAATATTCGGTACGTCACTACCTTCGGTTAATATATTGACATTTACCAAAACAAGAATTTTACCTTTTTTAAATTGCTCAATAATGTAATCATTGTTATCCTTGCCGGCATAAACACAATCACATTTAATTCCGTGCTTCTTTAGTTCGTCACAAAGTAATTTGCAATGAAGAATATTTAAAGCAAATATCAATGTCTTTCCGTAAATATCCTTGTTCTTAATCAACTCTTCAACAATTATCTTGTTTCTTGCTGAACAATTAGCAATTTTTGTTCTTAATGATTCCGGAAGCTCATCACCTTTTTTTATGCGTCTTCCTTCATCTTCGGAAATATACGGCTCAAAATTTTCATTAGTGTTGATTCTAATTGGTACAGGTTCTGCAAGGGTGCCGTCTTTTATCAAACTGCTTAAAGAAATATCGTACACAATATTGTTATCAAACAATTTCAGCAATGCCATACTGTCTTTTTCGTTTGATCTTATCGGTGTTGCAGTTAGTCCTAACAATTTTGAATTCGGTCGGTATTTTCTCAAATAATTGATTGTAGAACGATACGAATGGGCAAAAGTATGGTGTGCCTCATCAATAACAATCATAAGGTTTTTTGCAGTTATGCGTCTTAAATGCTTTTGATTTCTGCACAACGACTGTATACTTGCAACGACAACATTATCATTTTTATCCACAGATTTAATGCTTTGATGCTCGCCGGAAATACAGCTGATTTTATAGTCGTTTATATCAGGATTCTCCAATTTTGCCAATCCGCAGAATTTGTAAAAGCAATCTGCTGCTTGATCAATTAATATATGTCGGTGTGTAATCCAAAGAATTTGATAGCCCTTACTAATCATATCTTTAATCAAAAAATATGTTGCAGTTCTTGTTTTACCGCTTCCGGTAGGCATCACAAGCATGCCTGAGCTTTTGTCTTCTTTGATAAAATGATTTCTCAGGGCATTGACTGCATCGTTTTGAAAATCATAAAGCTCTATATCCTCAGCAGGTGTTTTTTTCATATCGATTGAAAGCGTATATTTGAATTTGATATTGTCAGAAAAATCTACATCTACACCACCGATTTTATTAATTGCAAATTCATATACAATTATCAAGCTGTGCGATAAAGACCTTTGCTTGAGCTTGGAATATTTTATGACATTGTTTTCTCCTGAAATATGTAATTTTTCAAAAACCTCATTAAGAATATCTTCGTATTTATAAAGCAGTAAGTCTTCAATGATTTGCCTGTATTTTCTGACAAATTTATCGGTAGGAAATGGGGCAATAAGATTCATTGAACAAACCAAGTCTTCTTTTTCATCAGTGTCAAAAATCGGGCGGAATTCTTTTTCGGTTTCAGTTGAATATATAACTGCTTTTAGAAAATCGTTATCAAAGCATTCCCAACTAAACTGTTTCATCAAAATCCACCTCTTTGTCAATCCAATTTTCCTCATTATAAGAGTTAATCTCGTTCAACAGCTTTTCGAGAAATCCTTTTAAATTCGATTTTTCTTCAACACCTTGTGCATACCACACATTTGACTGACCAAAGCCATAGCTATAACCGTTATGCCTGCTTCTCGGGACATCCCATTTTACATAACCACGTTCGCTTTCAGGCAGTAATACACAGTCATCCTTGTCGGCAATAAAATTGAATTCCTGAACATATCCATTTTCAAATTCCAAGTATTGCGGATACCTAAAAGCTGTTGCATTATTGTACCAACCCACAACTCTTGTTTCACCATATCGATTAGATTTTGCACACCATACAACTGTAACGCCGTCAATAGATTCTTCGTTTTCCGAAAGCTTGCATCCGTTTATTTTTTCTATATGTAATTCACTTATTGCACTTTTATTGGTGTGAGGTATTTGTACAAAGCCAAAGCATTTTTCACTGTTATCATCAAGCAATACCGTTTCAAAATTATATGACTCATGACCATAATTGTTTTCATCAACATATGAGCCTCCGTTTTCAGGCTCATCAATATTTGCAATTACACCCTTGTAGAATTTCATATATGCTATGTTACAAAAAATAATAGGCTTCATAATCCTATCTCCTTAAATTGAATTCAGGATAAGCGTCTGATTTTTGCCGGCACAAATCATTTGCTTAGCTTGTGAGCTTATTATACCAATCATAAAGATTTTAAGGTATTGATAAATTATCCCTTTACTTTTCATCTTTCCTAACTCTCATGGCTATTTTCTTTTCTGTATATTCCTGATATTCATTTATAAAGTGCGAAATAGAATCCTTTCCTAAGGCTCTGACAAATATATAATCTCCAATATTATCGTCAGTTAAAGCACCGTCACCGGATAAAGCGAAAAGCTCATCAACCTGAGGTCTGCTTAATTCCATTCCTATACAAAACTTATATAAAAACTGTCTTGTAGCCCTATTTGTTCCGCTAATAACCTTTTTAACAATATCTTGGCTTAATTGGCATTTATCATAAATATCGTCATAGGTTTTATTTCTGCTTAAATTATGCTCCTTCTCATATGTCAAAACTATTTTGTTAATTTCCATCGCTAATTTTCGCTTTTTTTCTGAAAACATTTTCATTTCTGCAGAAGTGACTTTATATGAAGTATTTTCTTTATTAAAGCCGTCAATAAATTTTCTTTGCGTCATTTCTTCTTTAGTTACCATAATACACCTCAAAATGCTGCTGATTATACATTAGTAACAATTATAGCATATAAATCCGTTAAATACACTATATTATTTGCCTTAACTCAGAGAAGCATATTCAGTGAATAATATATACTTGGTACAATCGGAGTCTGCAATTGTAAAGCAGTAGGAAAAATAACACTTGTAATGTGTATTAAAATTATATATAATAAAGGCAGTTATATATTTTTTGGTGGTGAAAAAATGCTTGGAAAATTTGTCAGCACCAGCGTTTCAGAACCCATTGGCAGAACAATCGAGAATGGCTTTACCTATCCGCTTAACTTCGCAAAAATTGATAATTATGAAGATGAATATGCTTTCATATACGGAGTTGACCATGCGATAGATTATTTTAGCGGAAAGGTAGTTGCAGGTTTAATGCCGAAGCAGGAATATCCGGATAAAAAGCCCATCTGGATTGTTGCTGATAGAAATTCAAGACCTATAAATATTGATATCCTTGAGGATATTGATATGAATGAATTTCCTGAATATTGGCTAAAATGCTTGTATGAGACAAGCTGTGGTGCAGTTGTTTACAGGTACATCAACGGTCAGATTAGATACCTGATGATTAAAAATAAGCGTTCTACATATTGGGGCTGGCCGAAGGGACATATGGAACGTGGTGAAACAAGATATGATACAGCAAGACGAGAGGTGCTTGAGGAAACAGGATTACACGTTAATATCCATTTAGGCTTTGAGGGAAAATCGAGATACAACCTAAGCGATAAAACCGATAAGATTGTTTATATCTACGTTGCATCAACAACAGATAAGAGAACAATAATTCAGCAAAAGGAAATTGACGATTATATTTGGGTGCCATACAAGACAGCCATGGTTATGCTGAAATTTCAGAATGACAGAAGAATTCTTGAAAAGGCGGCAAGATTCCTGCATAAGCATAGATATATAGAAAACCTTACCGATGTCACGCCGAAAAGGAAAAACACATCAGTCAATGGTAAAAAAATAAAAGCAATTAAGGAGAAATCATAATATGCAAGAGGTTTGCCAAAGTATTCAACAGTTTTTGACTGCCCACGGTATTCCCGACTGGCTTGTAGTCTTTTTGATTTCCGTATGTCCGATTCTTGAATGTCGTTTGGGAATGTTTACGGCTATCGTTCTTCTTGAGATGAATCCTTTTGTGGGATTTGTTATCAGCTTTTTGGGAAATATTTTCCCCATCCCGTTTATCCTTCTTTTGATAAATTGGATATTTGACCTTCTGAAAAAGGTGCCGGGTATTAATAAGGTAATATTTAAGCTCGAGGACAAAACGCTCAAAAAACGTGATAAAATTGATAAGTACGGTATTTGGGGACTGTTGTTTTTTGTTGCAATTCCTCTGCCGGGAACAGGTGGCTGGACAGGTGCACTCCTTGCCTCTCTTCTTCATCTTGACAGAAAAAAGAGCTTTGGCATTATTGCCATAGGTGTGTTCATTGCAGGACTTATTATTACTATTCTCAGCCTGATTTTCGGTGCAGTTGTATTTTCATAAAGCAGTCAAATGGAAAAGGAAAATTTTTTAACAGCATTATGCAGGACCTACTTGCTTGAGGAGAAAATCCCCATTGACAGCGGTGTAAATCCGCAGGAATTCTTTGCTTTTTCAAAGGCTCATAATCTGAATTCGGTTTGCTACTGTGCCATTGATTTTGAAAATTCGAAATCAAACGAGGCGATTTTATCTGCAAAGCAAAGGTTTATGGACGGCTTTTTTGACGGGGTTTATCTTTATGAGCTTCAGTCAAATGTGCTTGAGGAGATAAAGACACTGTTTACTCAGTCGCAGATTTATTTTGTCTGCTTTAAGGGTACTGTGCTCAGAAATCTTTACCCCGTGCCTGAAAGCAGGCTTATGGGCGACATTGACATTCTGATAAAAGAGAGCGATAGGGATAAGGCAAAAAAGCTTCTTACCGAAAACGGCTTTGCCTGCACCGCCCAAAACGGACCTGTTTATAATTACAGCAAAAACGGTGTTCTTGCCGAGATTCATACAAGATTTAACGGAGAATATACAGACGGTTGTTTTTCTTCGCCTTTTGACTATGCTGAGTTTGATGGCTTTGAGGGCAGGCTTGACGATAGCTTTCACCTTGCCTGCATTATTGCCCATATTGCTCATCATTTTAGGTTTTACGGTGCAGGAGTACGTATGATTCTTGACGTTGCCGTAATGCTAAAAAACAGCGACACAAATATGGACAGGGTTTTTGAATATCTTGAAGATTGCGGACTTGCTAAATTCGGAGAAGTGATTTTCTCCGTTTGCCATAAGTGGTTTGGAGTTGGCAAATGCTTTATCGAGGATACTGCCGAAACGGAAAAGTATCTTATGCAAAGCGGAGCATTTGGTTCTGAGAATAAAAACAAGGGAGCAGTTCTTGCCCGTAGAGAGCTTGAGGAGGGGAAGGCTCCATCTCCCTTTAAATCAAAGTTGAGGCTTGCTTTTCCTTCGTATGAAAAGCTCAGAAAAATTGACTACATTAAATTTATTGACGGCAGGCCGTGGCTAATGCCGTATGCGTGGGTTTACAGACTTTTTTACAATTTGAAAAACAGAAGAAGCTTTATGGCTGACGCCGTAGAGTCTCTCGGAAGTGATGAAACAAAAAATCTTGCTGAAAAACAGCTTGATTATTTTAAGGAGATAGGAATTTATGGGAAGTAAGATTGCATTGATAATTATTATTGCTATAGTTTTGATATTGCTTGTGGCGTTTGTCGCTTGGTTTTTAACAATGAAAGCAAACGGAAAATGTCCCCTTTGTGCATTAAAAAAGCTTGGTTGGTTTAGAAATCTGACTATTGATATCAGCAATGATGACGATTATGATAACAACAGTGCCCTTACCCCTCCTATGGGTTGGGCAAGCTGGAACAAGTTCAGAAATCATATTGACCAGGACAAGATTTTTGAAACTGCAAAGGCAATGAAAAACAGCGGACTCGCCGATGCAGGATATACATATGTAAATATTGATGATTGCTGGCAAAGCTCAATGCGTGACAGCGACGGTAAGCTACAGGGCGATTTAGGTACATTCAGCAGAGGTATTCAGCCTCTTATCAGAGATATAAACGGCCTTGGTCTTAAAGTAGGTCTTTATTCTTCAAACGGTACTCTTACCTGCGAGGATATGCCTGCTTCACTTGGAAATGAGGTTTTAGATGCTAAAACACTTGTTTCCTGGGGCTGTGAATTTTTCAAATACGATTTCTGCCATAATGAGACAATCAGCGGTGATTGTCCCGCAGTGGAAAAAATCGAGCTTAACAGAATTGATTATAACGGTGAAGAAGAGATTAACACCTTTAAGGTCCTTGAGCCTGAGGATGCAATCTTTACAGGCAGAGCGAAGGTAATAAAGCTTGACAGCGTGCCCAGTAAAAAGGCAATCGGCTACCTTAATCACGGTGCAGGCAGTGCTACCTTTGAGATTACCGATTTACCAAAGGGAAAATATGCTCTTACTGTAGTTCATCAAAAGAACTTCAGAAGAAAAGATAGCTATGCCCAGATAATTGTAAACGGTAAGCTGTATGAAATGTTCTTCCCTAAGGGAAACGGCTTCAGTGATACCGGCAGAACTCAGCTTATAGTTGAGCTTAAAGACGGTATGAATACAATCAAGATATTCAACCCTGTTGTTACAAGGGCAGATTCCGCATTTGTTCAGTATAAAAGAATGGGTGATGCTCTTAGAGATGCTTCTCAGCAGTGGGCAGATTTTACAAATACACCGGTTAAGCCTATTACGTTTTCTATCTGCGAATGGGGAACCTCAAAGCCTTGGGAATGGGGCACAAAGGCAGGCAATATGTGGCGTACAACTCATGATATTTTTCCTAGCTGGAGAAGTATTATGATGATTTATAACTATACTCTTAAACTTTACAAGCACGCATCTCCCGGTCATTGGAACGATCCCGATATGCTTGAGGTTGGTAACGGAAAGCTTAACGAGGATGAGAACAGGTCGCATTTTTCACTTTGGTGTATGCTGGCAGCTCCGCTTATTCTCGGTAATGATATCAGAGAATTTGTTGACGAAAACGGCGAGGCTGACAAGGATAATCCGGTTCTTAAAATTGTTACAAACAAGCGTCTTATTGCAGTTGACCAAGATGCATTGGGCAAGCCGGCAAAGAGAATTAAAAAGAGCAGAGGTATTGACATTATTGCCAGACCTCTTTCAAACGGAGACATTGCTGTTTGCTTCCTTAACTGCAAATCTGGTTCAAACAGTATTCGATTTAACATCAGCGATTTGTCAGCAGATGAGTATTTGAACTTCCCATCTGCGTCATCATATGAGCTTCACAACCTTTGGAGCGATGAAAGGACAACAGGAACAACAGTTTCCGCAACAATGCCAAAGCACGGAGTAATGGTTTACAGAATAAAGGCTCAATAATAAATCTCCCCGCAGAATTTCTGTGGGGATTTTTATATATAAATCAGTATTTACAGGCTTAGCATAAAGCCTTAATTTACCTAAATATTTTTCTGCTATTTATTTTTTTAATTATTGCAAGGAATAATATAATGTGATAGAATTGATATGATAAGAAATTTTTATAGGAGGTAGCTTTTATGCAAATGACTTTCCGCTGGTTTGGCAAGGATAAGGACACTGTCTCCCTTGAGCAAATCAAGCAGATACCCGGCGTTGTGGGAGTCGTTCCTGCACTTCATTATCTTCCTGCCGGTGAGGCTTGGGAAATGGATGACGTGCAGAAAATGTATGACGAAATCACCGCAGCAGGTCTTACAATGGAATGTATCGAAAGCGTAAATGTTCACGAGGACATTAAGCTGGGACTTCCAAGCCGTGACAGGCTTATTGAAAATTACAAAACATCTATTCGCAATCTTGCAAAGGTGGGCGTTAAGGTTATATGCTATAACTTTATGCCTGTTTTTGACTGGACAAGAACTGATTTATATATGCCTCTTCCTGACGGTTCAACCTGTCTTTGCTATGACGGTAAGCAGGTTGAGGGCAAGTCTCCTGAGGATATGTTCAAAGAGATTGACGATAATTCAAACGGCTATGCTATGCCCGGCTGGGAAACTGAAAGAATGGGCGAAATCAAGGAGCTGTTTGAAAAATACAAGGGCGTTACTGCTGACGACCTTTGGACAAACCTTAAATATTTCCTTGAGGCAATTATGCCTGTTTGTGAGGAATGTGACGTTAAAATGGCAATTCACCCGGATGATCCGCCCTGGGGTATTTTCGGTCTGCCGAGAATTATTACAGGTAAGGATGCTGTAGTTAAGCTTCTTAATATGGTACCAAGCAAGTATAACGGCATCACTCTTTGCACAGGCTCTCTCGGTGCAAGCCCTAACAATGATATGGTTGAAATCATCAAGGCAGCGGGGGACAGAATTTATTTTGCTCACCTTAGAAATGTTGCAATCAACAATCAGTGGTTTAACGAAACTGCCCACGAAAGCGACGCAGGCTCTCTTGATATGTACGAGATTGTTAAGGCTCTTCAGGAGGTTGGCTTTGACGGATATATCCGCCCTGACCACGGTAGAATGATTTGGGGCGAGGTTGCACGTCCCGGCTACGGACTTTTTGATAGAGCATTAGGTGTAAGCTATCTCAACGGATTATGGGAAGCTGTTGAAAAAAGCAGAAAGGAAAGTAAATAATAATGTTTAAGCATGATAATTTAAAGGGTAAGGTTGCCGTTGTTACAGGCGGCGGCGGTGTACTTTGTGCATCATTTGCAAAAACTCTTGCACAGCAGGGCTGTAAGGTTGCAGTTCTTGACCTTAACGAAGCAGCTGCACAGGCTTGTGCTGACGAAATCAACGCTGAGGGCGGTGAGGCTATTGCAGTAGGCTGTAACGTTCTTGAAATTGAGTCAATGGAAAAGGCAAGAGATATAATTACAGAAAAGCTGGGCACCTGCGATATTCTCTTAAACGGTGCAGGCGGTAACAACCCTAAGGGTACTACAACAAAGGATACTCTTGAAAAGATTGACCTTGTTCAAAAGGATGAAAACATCAAGACATTCTTTGACCTTGATGCTAACGGAATCAGCTTTGTATTTAATCTTAACTTCCTTGGAACACTTATTCCTACACAGGTATTTGCAAAGGATATGGCTGAAAAGGAAAAGGGCACAATCATTATGGTTACATCAATGAATGCCTATCGTCCTCTTACTCGTATTCCTGCATACAGTGCTGCTAAGGCTGCTGTTAAAAACTTCACAGAGTGGATGGCTGTTCACTTTGCGCCTTTGGGAATTCGTGTAAACGCTATCGCTCCCGGCTTCTTCTCCACAAAGCAGAATAAAACTCTTCTTTGGAACGAGGACGGCTCTCCTACAGAGAGAACAGGAAAAATTCTTGCCGCTACTCCTATGGACCGTTTCGGCGAGCCTGAGGAGCTTGCAGGAACACTCCTCTTCCTTTGCGACGAGGAATATTCAGGCTTCATCACAGGTGTTAACATTCCTGTTGACGGCGGCTTTAACGCTTATTCGGGAGTATAAAGCTAAAATATATTCGATTAATGGAGGATAGCTTTATCCTCCATTATTTTACAAAACAATTATTATGGAGATATTATGATACTCACCTGCCCAATATGCAAGGAAAAACTGAATAAAAGCTCCAACGTCTTAAAATGCTGTAGCAACCACTGCTTTGATATATCAAAGGAGGGGTATGTCAATTTGCTGATAGGGTCAAAAAGCGGTGACAAAAAGGGCGACAGCAAGGAGTCTGCAAGGGCAAGACACAGCCTGCTTGCAAAGGGATATTACGAATGCCTCAAGGACAATATAGCCTCAAGGCTTAGGGGCACAGTTCTTGACATTTGCTGTGGCGAAGGCTACTATGACGATTATGACGGTGAATTTTACGGCTTTGATATCAGCAAGGAAATGGTGCGACTTGCATCAAAGGGGCACAAGGCAGATAACTATAATTATTTTGTGGCAAATTTGTCAGCTATTCCTATTGAGGATAGTTGCATTGACACGGCAATCCATCTTTTTGCACCGTTTAACGAAAAGGAATTTTCAAGGATTTTAAAGCATGACGGCAGACTTTACTCCGTCATTCCGGGAGAAAATCATCTTATTGAGCTTAAAGAGGCGGTGTATGACAGTCCATATAAAAATGACGAAAAACCACCTGAAACAAAATCACTTGTCCTTGAGTCGAAAACAAAAATTACTGATAACGTGAAAATAAACAACGAGGATTTAAAGCTCCTTTTTTCAATGACTCCGTATTTTTACAGAACAAGCAATAGTGACAAGGCGAAGCTTGACAAAATTGAGCAGTTAAATCTGACAGTTGAATTTATAATTTTAGAGTATTCAAAAGCGGAAAGGAAATAATATGGACAGCCTTTGTGAAAACTGCTGGTACAATGAATATGATGAGGAGACCGAGGAAAGCTTTTGCTCTCTTGTTCTTGACGAGGACGAATATGTACGGCTGATGCAGGATAAAAATAAAACCTGTCGTTATTTTCGTCCCTTTGGAAATGAATACGATATTGTTCATAAACAAATATAGCATTGACTTTGATTTTTAACGGTGATATTATTTATTTACCACTTTGGGAGGTAACAAAAATGAAAAAGCTTTTATCTGTTTTACTGAGCATAATTATGCTTGTAAGCTGTGCTTCAATATCCTCATTTTCAGCAATGGCAAACACAAAAAAAACAGCAACAGACATCTCATTAAATCAAACAGTAGACACATATGTTGACTCTGTTTCAAGAGAATATTGGCTGAAATTTGTTCCCGATTACAGTGGTTGCTATGAGTTTGTGTGTACATCTCCTGTTTACAGCGGTATGGTGCTTGGCAGTATTTTTGACGCATCGGAAGAGGTTTTGATGATGACTGCAGGCAGTACAGGAAACGGGGATTTTATTACTGCGGCAGAGCTTAACGCAGGTGATACATATTACTTTGTCCTTGAAACTGACGGCTCGATTTATTCCACGGGTGTAACTGTCAGACCTCATAACCATTTGTTTAATCAGACGGAAAATTATCCTGCAATATTTGATGCAAACGACAGTGGAAATAATGTGGACGGAGGAAATTACGTTTACTGTGCATATTGCAGCGAATATCTGACAAATGCTGTTTATTATGCTCCTGCTAAAATGAGCATAAGCACAAAAAAGGTTGCCTACAACGCAAAGGCGAAAACAACCACTGTTACAGTTACTGACAGGCTGGGAAATGTTATTCCCTCGTCAGAATACAAGGTGACATATAAAAACAATACAAAGCCCGGAACAGCAACAGTAATTGTTACCTTTAACAACAATAATTACTCCGGCTCAATGAAATCATCCTTTTTGATTATTCCGAAAAAGGCTACCCTTAGCTCCGTTAAGTCTCCTAAGAAAAATCAGATAAAGGTTTCTTGGAAAAAGGATACAACAGTCAGCGGTTATCAGGTGCAGTATTCCACATCTAAAAAGTTTTATAAAAGCAAGACAAAAACAGTAACCGTCAGCAAAAAAAATACATCAAAAATCTTTTCAAAGCTTAAATCAAATAAAGAGTATTATGTTCGTGTTCGTTCATATAAAACCATTCAGGGCAAAAAATACTACGGTGCTTGGTCAAGCGTAAAATCAGTAAAAATAAAATAATTTTGATTAAATAAATTTTTTTGGAAATGATATTTTTAAATAACAAATTTTCATCATTTTATTGTTTCACTTTTTGCAGATAATATTACTGCACGATAGGTGCAGGAGGTATTATTTATGAGTAAGAAAACAACGGCAAATGTAATGAAAATTATGGGTGCAACAATGGCTGTTTGTTCAGCAGCGGCACTTATGAGTTCAACAAAATCAAGCAGTATGAACGCAAAAAAGGCTGTTAAGAAAACTGCCGACAAGGTAGTTGAATTTGTTGATACGGTAGCATCCTTTATGTAACAAAAAAGACTGTCTCTTAACGGGACAGTCTTTTTACATTATTCGTCTATATTTTCAAAAAAATCATTTTTGTTTTTATCTTTTATTTGTTATGTGAACAGGCTCTTTTGCTTTTCCGAGAACGGTAAATTCTCTTTCAAGTGTTGTTTTTCCGCCACTTTCACCGTATAAAACAATTTTTAAGCTTTTAACTCCGCTTGAAAGCTTGGAAAAATTTATTTTATCCGCATAATTTTTAAGGTTTATTTTCTTAGAGGAAAGGTCAGAGGTGTATGTTTGATCATTTTTAAAGCTGTTTTTATCTGTTACAATCAGCTTTATTTTTTCTATTCTTTCCTCTGATTTTATAATTCCCGTTAGTTTAAAGCTCTGTCCTTTTTTCAAAACGGTGGGTCTTTTGAGTCCGTCGGCTGTTACCGAGAAATCTCCGCTAAATGTTTTTGCATAAGCTGTTTCGGGATAAACGGCAGTACCGAATACCGAAAATAAAATTAGCAGGGATAAAATAATTGACGTTACCCTTTTCATATAATTCTCCATTCAAATGAAACTGTGTTTTTTAAAATGGAACAAAAAATTTTCTCAAAAATAATTCATCAGTTCATATGATGTCAATAATAGATTTTATCAATGGTGATTTTTCTCCGCAGGGGGAATATTCATAAAGTTTCTGACCTTTTCAATACTTTCAAGTCCCTGTGCGTATCCCATATTGTATATTTCACGCAGGTGGTCCGAATCCTTCTCAAGAGTTGAGCAATGAAGAGGCTCTCTCGGGCAGATAACAAAAGCGTTTTCTTCTTTCTCCTGCTCGAAAACAAATTCTCTTTGACCGTTATACATATTATGCCTTTCAAGGAGTCTGTCAGCAACAGCAGGATATTTTTTTATAACCTTTTTTACGGCTTTGTCGTGACCGATTGGCTGTTTTGTAAAGTTCTTATCCTGCGTAAGAATTACTACGCATTTTTCACAGCCGTCATCAAATGCTCTTTTAAGAGGAATTGAATCGGTAAGTCCGCCGTCATAGTAAAAATCCTTTCCGATTTGAATAGGCCTTGTGGCAATAGGCATTGCACTGCTTGCCGTAATCTCGGGACAACTCTTTCTAAAATCCTTAGGATAAAGATATTCTGCTTTTCCTGTTTGTGCATTAGTTACAACAACGCAAAAATCTGTGTCTGCATTTTCAAAGCCATCATAGTTTAGCGGAAACATCTCATAGGAAAGCTCGCCGAAAACCCATTTAGTATTCAGATATTCGCCGTTTTTAATCAGTGATTTTAAGCTCATATATCTTTCATCAGACGAGTATCCGATAATAATATCTCTCATTCGGTGAAGATTCCCTGCGATATATGAAACACCGTTACAGCTTCCTGCCGATACGCCGATAACGTATGGGAATTTTATATTGTTTTCCATAAATGCATCAAGGACTCCGCTTGTAAATATTCCTCTGAGTCCGCCGCCCTCCAGCACAAGTCCGCAGTTATACATAATAGATACCTCTCTTAAACAAAACAGACGACCTTGAAAAACAAAGTCGTCTGAAAACTCATAAGTAAAATATTACTCAGCCTTAGCAGCTTTTTTCTTTGTGGTTTTCTTAGCAGGCTTTTTCTTAGGAGCTTCCTCAGCGGGAGCTTCTTCAACTACTGTGTCCTCTTTTTTAGCCTCAACAATTTCAATCTCGTTATCGCACTCGAAGAAATCGTTGTCATCAAAATATTCAGGCTCTTTCTTTGCAGTAAGCTTCTGAATAGCAAGATAAACAGCAGCCGCAACGCCTACGATAGCAACGATTGCACTGATTACTTTTAAAATCTTTTTGAAATCCATGATAGTATACCCCTTTCAGATTATGTCTCTATTATAAATACAAAAATATATAAAGTCAAGACAGAAAAAGAAAACTCCTGTTAATTTTTAACAGGAGCAGAAAACAAAAATATTTAATAGACTTTTTAACTTTTAAGCGTTTGCTTTCTTAGCAAGATTGCTCTTCTTTCTTGCAGCACAGTTCTTATGAATAAGATTGCTTGCAGCAGCCTGGTCAATCTTCTTAACAGCTTCCTTCACAAGTGCGTCCTTATCAGCTGCGTTTGTTTCGATAGCAGCGTTAGCCTTTTTGATAGCTGTTTTAAGTGCTGAGTTAGCAGCCTTGTTGTTAGCAGCCTTAACTGCGTTTACCTTGACTCTTTTCTTTGCTGACTTAATGTTTGGCATTTCATTCACTCCTTTACGGCTGTATTATGTATATAGGGACTAATCCCTTGTCTTCTAATGCTTATGTATATTATCACAACTTGTATAAAAATGCAAGTATTTTTTTATTTTTGGGCATACTTTTATTAAAAAAACTGAGTTTTTAGGTGATATTTGTGAAAAATCGTACCGATTTGGCTGTGGAATCCTTTGAATCTGTCAACAAAACATATATAGATGGCGTTAAGGTTAGAGAGGAAAACGGCGTAACAACCGTAACTGTTTTGAATAATAACGGTGCAAAGGCAATCGGCAAGCCTGTGGGAAAATATATAACCTGCTGTGTTCCGTCCTTTGTCAGTGATACAGATATTTTTGACGGCAGACTCGATAAAATTTCGGAGATTTTGAGAAGCCTTTTACCTAATAATATAAAAAGCGTGCTTGTGGCAGGTATCGGAAATCTTGATATTACCGCAGATGCTCTTGGGCCAAAGACAAATAATTATGTTCTTGCTACACGTCATATCGTGGGTCAAAATGATTTGTTCAATGATTTTTTTAATGTTTCGTCAATATCCACAGGTGTACTCGGTGATACGGGAATAGAGTCTGCCGAAATAGTGAGTGGAATTGTGTCAACGATTTATCCGGATTGCGTTATAGCTGTTGATGCTTTGTCGGCGTCCTCCGCTGAAAGATTGGGAACTACCGTTCAACTTTCTAACACAGGAATATCTCCCGGCTCAGGTGTGGGAAATCACAGATACGAAATCTCCGAAAAAACCTTGGGAGTTCCTGTGGTTTCAATAGGTATTCCCACAGTGGTTTCAACTAATATAATAAGCGGCAGGGAAAACGGTGAGCCTATGTTTGTTACACCGAGGGAAATTGACAGAGTAATTGATTTGGGAGCTAAATTAATAGGTATGTCAATTAATGTCTGTCTGCAAAGGAACATCAGCCAGCAGGATTTATTTTCTCTTGTAGGGTGATTATATTTTGACAATCTTCATCATATATATATGTATATAATTAAGTATACACGGTGAAAAAATGAAAAGGGATAAAAATATTAAAGATGATATAAATTTTAAAAGCAACGTTGATATAAAGAAAAGGAAAAGTCTTCTGTTCTTTATACTTAACATAATTGCGATGTTTGCTTTCACGGGAACGGTAATGTATTTTTCCTCTGATATAGCACCTAAGCTCCTTGGCTTTAATGAAAATGCTGCTGCGGCTTTTGCTCCTGTGGAATTTGTTAAAGAAAAGAAAGAAATTTCTTCTGATAATTCTGATAATACAGAAAAAACGGATAATACTACTAACACCGCATCAAAGGAGAATGAAACATCGGTATCTTCGGATAAGGATATAGATAAGGACAGCGATGTATATTCAAAAATTACCGAAACTCCCGATGACATAGCAAAGCTAATGGCTGAGGCTGAAAAAACTATTAAAAGCGAAAAGCAAACGGGCAAAACGAGTGAAGAGGATTACTTCGGTGGGGGAACACTGGTATCTTTCAACGGAGTCGAGGTCCAGAGTAAAATACCGGACTCGTTTTATAAGCTCAATATTGAATCTCTCCTTAATCAGAAGGCAGAGCTCAGTATTAAAGATGTATCAAAACCAACGGTTCTTGTTTATCACAGTCATACAACAGAAAGCTATACTCTTCTTGATGTGGGTTATTATACAAAGTCTCTCGACCCTCGCTCTGATAATGAAGCAAAAAATATGGTGAGGGTGGGAGACGATTTGTGCGAATATTTGGAGGCTATGGGCATATCCGTAATTCACGATAGAACCGTTCACGACGAAAGCTATAATTCTGCATACAGCTCTTCAAGAAAATCAGTGGAGAAATATCTTGAAAAGTATCCAACAATAGAAATTACTATTGATGTTCACCGAGATGATATTACATATAAGGATAAAACTAAGGTTAAGCCCACTGCTGTTATTAATGATAAAAAGGCTGCAAAATTGATGATAATTGCAGGAGCTGAATACGGCGATATAGAAAACTATCCCGATTGGGAATACAATTTACGCTTTGATTTGGCGGTTCAGCAGAAGGTAAATGAGATGTATCCCGGATTAATGCGACCGATTTTGTTTTCCCAAAGGAAATATAATATGGATGAAACACGTAATTCCTTTTTACTTGAGGTCGGAACGGATGCAAACACTCTTGACGAGGCTTGCTATTCCGCAAGACTTTTCGCAACTGCATTGGCAGAACTGATAAAAGAGGATTATATCGAAAAATAAAGGAGTGATATGTAATATAATGAAAAAGAAATTAACCGCAATATTTCTTTGTGCTGTGGTTGCTTTAACAGCGGGAGTATCTGTTGCGTATTACAATACAGAGACCTTCGGGTTCGATGAAAATGCCAAAATAATTTCTAAAGATAATGATAAAATTACTTTTCTTGATTTTGAAATATATTATGAAGATGTAGATAATATTGTATCAACTGCAAGGGAGTATTTGCCGAAAAAGCCGAGCGTAATGAGTCTGAATAAACAACATAATGTGGTATATTATAAATGTATATAATATATATAGAAAAATAAAGGGCAGTTAAAAAACTGTCCTTTATTTTGACCATATTTGGAACACGTGGGATAGTGTGAAAAAACTTGCAAAAAAGTTAAATAAAAGTGTTGACAAACACTTTTTCTTGTGGTATTATTGCAAAGCACTCGCGAGAGAGGGGCCGAGAGGAGCCGAACTCAAGAGGGCAAAAGGACC
>JBJFGE010000032.1:0-11798 GCA_051892435.1 Eubacterium sp. | reverse complement strand
ATACAAAGACTGTAAAGGTTAAAGTTTAATTCATAAAGAAAGAGCTGTATCTCTCCTGTAAATCAGGTAGGATACAGCTCTTTTACTGTCTTACTTTATTTAACTTTTAATTTTATTTTACTGCTCCATGGGAAGTAAGTCGTTTTTCCGTTTGTTGTTTTATAGGCTCTGACTCTTACATAGTAGGTTTTCTTACTTTGTGACGTTTTAAGAGTTGTTGAGGTTTTAGAAGAGCCCTTTACTTTAACAGAAAGGAAATTCTTTTTAAAATCACTTGATGTTGACCACATAACCTCGTAGCCTGTTATACCGCTTACCTTTTTCCATTTTACTGTAATTCTTTTCGCTTTTGATGATTTTGCACTTGAGAGCGAAACTACATTATTCTTTGTTTTAATTGAAACGGCATCACTTCTAAGTCCCTTATATTTCTCACCGTTATAAAGATAATATGACAACACCTTAAATTTATATGTTTTATTCGGTTTAAGTCCTGTCAGCTTTATTGAGGCTGTGCCTGCACCGTCGATATTTTTGTAATATCTGTACTTCTTTTTAGCGGTGCTGTAAATATAAACTGAATAACCGGAAACATTTTGCTGAGGCGTCCAATTAAGTGTAACATAATCATTACCGGCGGTTGCGTATACACCTGTCACCTTGGCAGGAACTGTAGAAACTGAAATTTCATCGGTATATGTTCCGTACTTAATTTCAACGTCGTTTTGAACAATTGCCCGCACTCTGAATTTATATTCCTGTCCGGGTATCAATCCATAAACGGTAACGGTAGGCTCTGTGACGAATGAATAATCAATCCACTGGCCATTTGAAAGCATTTGCACCTGATAGGAGGTAGCACCGTATGTACTGTTCCACGATAATGTTGCATAGCTATCGCCCAATGACGATAAATTAAAGCCTGTCACAATAATTTCCTCAGGCATATTATTAAACACAGGAATAACAAATTTCTTTGTAATACCCAAAATATTTGCCTTTGCATATCCGTTATATGTTGTTACTGCCTCGCTTGACGCAGCGGCAACATTTTTCATATATTCGTTTGAATACAAATTTGACGATGCAGGATTAACATTAAATTTTTGAAGATATCCGCTTGTTTGAGTTTTAAAGCTACGAGCGATATATTTTGCTCCGTAATAAATTGACTTATATGGATTAGTCCAGGGTCTGCCGATTCCGGAATTTGTATCTCCCAAATATGTGGTTCTGCAGTCTGATTTCAAAACATATCCGCTATTACCCTCCACATATTTTCCGTTTGCTTCTGTATACAATCTGACGTAATAATAATTTCCTTTATTTGCTCTCCACGTCATATACTGTCCTGCTTTAATCGGTGTTTCTGTTCCTCCCACAGCACCTGTTGCAGAATCGTAATCCGAATAAAGCACAGAATTATTATTAAGCTTTAAAAATCCTGCCGCCCAGGCAAGACCGTCTGACGCCCCTGAATAAGCACCGATATTAAAGTAATTATAAATTCCCTGAAACGGACTGACAGTTCCGTTTACTGCTGATGCAGAAGCAGTAGCACCGCCATTTTCCTGTCTGATTTTTGATGCAAGATAATATGCACTCATTCCGCTGTCATTTGCCGCTTTCATAATTACATCTGAATATTTTGTGGTACTGTCATAAAGCTTAACATCACCGCCTGTTGTCCTGTATGTAATCAATGAATCGTGCATCCACGTACCATCTAAAATTGCTTCAACACCCTCCTTTGTTTGAGTACCGTCATATGACGTTGATTCAAACTGAAAGATGTATTGCTCATCAAGCCAATTCCTTGGGTCCATATAATATTTAACAGCGGATTCGGAAGCAGATACCCAATTACTACTCTCCTGCACCACATATTTTCCGTTTACATAACAGCTTGTACAATCACAAAACATTGATGAATCATAGATTTGTATATTTTGGATAAGCTGCTTTGAATGGGTGCTTCTCTCACCGTTTACGGCAGTCTGCCAATCAATATTTGTTATAAGAGGTTCAAAAATCCAATTTGGATATTTGTTGTGGAGTGCAGTAAGCTTTTGCACATAGCTTTCGGGAAATCCCTTTGCTCTAAGCTCATCCTCATAGCTTGCCGCAAATGCAGAGCAAGGAAAAGAAATTACACTTGTGACTGCAACGATTAAAGCTGTCAATACAGCCGCTATCCTTTTCACACAAACACCACCATTTATAAATTTCATATATTGTAACATTTATTGTAACATTTTGTAACATTTAAGTCAACGAATATAAAAAATTGGAATAATAAGGAGATTAATTTTGCCTTTTTTTGTGATATATATTGACATATTGTCAAAAATAGTTTATTCTTGTTGCGGGTGATATATATGAACGATAATGCAAAATTGTCCGAAAGGCTGAAGCTGTACAGAAAAGCAGCAAAGCTTACTCAACAGCAGGTTGCTGACGCACTCGGAATCCAAAGAAGTGCTTACGCTTACTATGAAATTGATAAGACTTCTCCTAAGCTCCCCACTCTTTCAAACATCGCAAAGCTTTACAATATTACTATTGACCAGCTTGTAAATGAAGAGGATTTCGATTCCCTTATGTCTAACAGACAACAATACGAAACAACGGTTACATCCGGTGAAAAGCTTCTTAATGACTCCTTCAACGACCTTTCTCCTCTTGAAAAATCTATCGTATTAAAGCTTAGAGTAATGTCTGCCGAAGAAAGAAGAA
This sequence comes from Eubacterium sp., assembly GCA_051892435.1. GTDB lineage: Bacteria > Bacillota > Clostridia > Oscillospirales > Acutalibacteraceae > Eubacterium_R. The sequence goes on along the minus strand of JBJFGE010000032.1, from coordinate 9,062 downwards.
AAGTTGTAAAAGAATTATTTTAACATACAATAAAACACTCCTTTGCAAATTTTGCGTAAGGAGTGTTTTTGTTTTATTTTGATTCAATTTTTAATTTTTTCTCTTCCTTTTCCTGTTTCAAAATCTTTTGGAACTCTTTAGTGTCCTTTGCAAGAACACCCGACAAGGCCAAAAGACTTATCAGGTTAGGAACAGCCATAAGTCCGTTTGCAATATCGGAAAATGTCCAAACAATATCCATTGAAACTGTTGCCCCAACGTATGTTAAAACAGAAAAAATTACTCTGTAAATATAACAGTAAACAGGTTTTTTGAAAATAAATTCAAGTGATTTTTCGCCGGTATATTCCCAACCGAGAATTGTCGAAAAGGCGAAAAGAATTATTCCTATTGTTACAAGAACAGCGCCTGCTTTGCCCAAAGCTGTTTCAAAAGCAGCAATAGTTAAAGCCGCACCCTCTGCGTCTGTTTTTCCTAAAACTCCGCTTGACGCAATAGCAAGACCTGTAATAGTACAAACAACAATTGTGTCAATAAATGTACCGCACATATTTATATAACCCTGACGTACATGGTGGTCAGATGTTGCTGAAGCAGCTGAAATTGCAGCACTTCCCAATCCTGCCTCATTGGAAAATACACCTCGTGAAATACCGTATCTCATAGTGGTAAGAATTGAACCTGCAACACCGCCTGCTGCAGCTCTGGGAGTAAATGCAAGCTTGAAAATTTCTGCAACTCCCTGAGGCAGATTTTTATAATTTATTACAACCACAATAATTCCCGAAACTATATAAAAAACAGCCATTGCAGGAACAAGAACAGTTGATATCTTTGAAATTGACTTAATTCCTCCAAGTACAATTACAGCAATCAAAACCGCAAGCACTGCTCCGACTATTTCAGCAGGAATTGAAAATGTAGACTCAACTGCAGTTGAAATTGAATTTGCCTGAGCGAAATTTCCAATGCCGAAGGATGCAATAGCAGTAAATAATGCAAAAAACACAGCAAGAATTGAGCCTAATTTCTTGTTTTTCAAACCTTTTTTCAGAGTATACATTGGTCCGCCGCACATTTCACCCTTTTCGTTTACGGTTCTGTATTTCAGTGCCAATGTACATTCAGCGTACTTTGTTGATATTCCAAATGCGGCAGATATCCACATCCACACAAGAGCACCCGGTCCTCCTGCTACCATTGCCGTTGCTACGCCTACGATATTTCCTGTTCCAACCGTTGCGGCAAGAGCAGTCATCAACGCTGAAAAAGGAGAAATGTCTCCCTCACCGTTATCAGTTCTGCGAGATTCTTTACTGAAAAGTGCTTTAAGCGATTTGCCTAAATTTCTCCAAGGAAGAAAATTAAGACGAATAGTAAGAAATATACCTGTTCCTACAAGAAAGAAAAGCATAACAGGTCCCCATACAAAATCACGGATGTTATTTAATACAGACTGTAACTGCTCCAAGCACTATCACCCTTTGCCAAATAATTTCTAAAAATTTCCGTTACATAATATCATAATACCTTTAAATAATCAATATTATTTTCACACATAAAATATAAACTTTTTTATAAAAAAGAGCACACCCTCAGCAGTGTGCTCTTTTAATATTCATATTGCTATCGTTCCTCACGGAAATATGAAACTCCCAATGAAGCAGGCGGCTGATTTTCTCTCTTCTTTCTGACACTTACCATAATGAGAACAATAATTGTAACTATATACGGAAGCATTTTGAAAAGCTCCTGAGTACTCATTGCAAGTCCCGGAATGAAGAGATATACAATGTAAAGACCGCCGAAAAGAATTGAGCCTAAAATACCGATATCAGGCTTCCAAATTGCAAAGATTACCAAGGCGATTGCAAGCCAACCTCTGTCACCGAAGCCCTCATTTGACCAAACACCGTTTGCATAATCCATTACATAGAAAAGTCCACCTAAGCCTGCAATAACACTGCCAATACAGGTTGCAAGATATTTTGACCTTTCAACATTAATACCTGCTGCATCTGCTGTTGCAGGGTTTTCACCTACTGCTCTGAGGTGAAGTCCACCTCTTGTCTTTTTCAGGAAAAAGGCACAGAGCAAGGCAATTATAATTGCCGCATAAGCAAGGAACCCATAGGAAAGAAATATCTTTCCGAACCAGCCTGTTGTATCTGCAAAAGGAAGCTTCTTTGTGAAGAAGTCACTTGTTCTTGTAAGAGCAACAGAGGGAATATCACTTCCTGTCAGCTTAACAAGAGATGAGCCGAAAAAGTTACCGAAACCAACACCAAAGGTAGTTATTGCAAGACCGGTTACATTCTGATTTGCTCTAAGTGTTACTGTAAGAAAGCAATAAATCAGTCCCATTAAAAGAGAACCCAAAATCGTACATAAAAGAGGAATAAGCACAGCCAAAAATCCGTTTAATTCCCCTGTGCCAACACTATCCTCATAAAGAAAGGCACCGATAACTCCGCTTATGCCGCCCACATACATTATACCGGGAATACCAAGGTTAAGATTACCTGATTTTTCAGTCAAAATCTCACCTGTTGAACCATAAAGAATCGGTATACCCTGTAATATCGCACGCTGGATAAAAGTAATTAAAGTTGTTGCAGTAAACATTTACTTTACCTCCTTATGCGATTTACGAAAGTTTATCTGATAATTGATAAAAAATTCGCTGCCGATTATGAAAAACAGAATAATACCTGTGATTATATCGGAAAATGACTGATTGAGATTAAATACAGTTGAAATCTCACCTGCACCCTTTTGAAGAAATACAATAAGGAAGGATGTAAGAATCATATATATAGGGTTAAACTTTGCAAGCCAAGAAACCATAATCGCAGTGAAGCCACGATTATCTGCTGTTGTTGTAGTAATGGTATGGTTAGTACCGCCAACAAGAAGCAAACCTGCTATACCGCAAACTGCGCCTGACAAAAGCATTGTTCTGATAATAACCTTTTTAACATCAATACCGATATATCTTGCTGTATTTTCACTTTCTCCGACTACCGAAATCTCATAGCCGTGCTTGCTATACTTGAGATAAACATACATAAGTATTGTCAAAACAAAAACGACAATAATATTCAAAAGATAATCATATTCACCAATTGAGGGAAGCCAACCCTCGTGATTAGACTGATTAATGATACCGATTTTACCTGAGCCCTTAGGGACCTCCCATACCATAACAAAATATGATACAAGCTGAATTCCAACATAGTTCATCATAAGGGTAAACAAGGTTTCATTAGTGTTATATTTTGCTTTGAAAATAGCGGGAATAACTGCCCAAATTGCACCTGCAACAATACTTGCAATAATCATTACAAATATCAAAAGCGCATTTGGAATTTTTCCGCCAAGACAAATCATACAAGCGGCAGTCGCAAGACCGCCTATGAGCACTTGACCTTCGCCACCGATGTTCCAAAATCGCATTTTGAATGCAGGTGTCAACGCAAGTGAAACACAAAGAAGCATCGCAAGGCTTTGAAGCATATTCCAAATTCTTCTCTCGCTTCCGAAATTACCTCTAATCATTGTCGCATAAACGCTGATAGGGTTTTCGTGCGTTAAAAACATTGTCAAGAGAGCACAGCAAATCAACGCTACAACTACTGCTATAATTCTTATAAGCCAAGAATAATACCAAGGCATTGCATCACGCTTAGAAATATGAAAAAGAGGCTCATTTACTTTTTTCTTACTGCTCATTGTTATGCTCCTCCTTTTCTGAATTCTTGGTCATCAAGAGACCGATTTTTTCCTTGACAGCAGCTCTGCCGTCAACTATTCCTGTAATTCTGCCTGAGTTTATAACCATTATTCTGTCACAAAGCTCAATAAGAACATCCAAATCCTCACCTACAAAAATTACGGCTACACCGCTTTCCTTCTGCTTGGTAAGGAGATTGTAAATTGTATAAGATGAATTGATATCAAGACCTCTAACGGGATAAGCAGCCATAAGAACCTTAGGCTGTGCCGCAATTTCACGTCCTACAAGAACCTTCTGAACATTTCCTCCCGAAAGACGTCTTACAGGAGTGCTCGTACCGGGAGTAACAACCTCAAGACTCTCGATAATTCTGTCTGCAAGCTCCTTTGGATTTTTACGGTCAAGGAACATTGACTTTCCTTTTTTGTAGCTTCTGAGCATCATATTGTCAACAATATCCATATTGCCCACAAGTCCCATACCGAGTCTGTCCTCAGGTACAAAAGAAAGTCTTACGCCGATATCTCTTATCTGATTTGGAGTTTTATCACGAAGGTTAATTTCTTCGCCGTCAGGTGAATGATAAATTATTTCACCGCATTCAGGCTTTATAAGACCCGCTATTGTTTCAAGCATTTCTCTCTGTCCGCTTCCTGCAATACCTGCTACACCGAGAATTTCTCCTGAGCGAACCGTAAATGAAACATCATTAACAGCCTTTCTGCCCTCGGCATTTACATAGGTGACGTTCTTAACTACCAATCTGTCCTGCGGATTAACAGGATCCGTTCTTTCAATATTGAGTGATACTTTTTTACCAACCATCATTTCGGTCAATGATTGCTCTGTGGCATCTTTTGTTAAAGCTGTTCCGATATATTCTCCTTTACGCAGAACAGCAACTCTGTCGGTTAATGCCAAAACCTCGTGGAGTTTATGTGTAATTATGATAATTGACTTGCCGTCTTCTTTCATACGGCGGAGAATGTCAAACAATTTTTCAGTTTCCTGTGGTGTCAATACAGCAGTAGGCTCATCAAGAATAAGCACATCTGCACCTCTGTAAAGCACCTTGATAATTTCTACCGTCTGCTTTTCCGAAACAGACATTTCATAAATCTTACTGCTCAGATTTATATCAAATCCGTATTTTTGTGTTATTTCCTTAACTCTTTTTTCAGCTTCTTTAATATTATATCTTTTACCGTCATTTATTCCGAGAACAATATTCTCTGTAGCTGAAAAAACATCAACAAGCTTAAAATGCTGATGTATCATTCCGATTCCGTATTTAAATGCGTCCTTAGGAGATTTTATAACAACCTCCTGTCCGTCTACAAAAATCTGTCCCTCATCCGGAAAATAAATACCGGAGAGCATATTCATAAGCGTTGTTTTACCGCTTCCGTTTTCGCCTAATATAGCGAGAATTTCGCCTTTTTTGACTTGCAAATTTACATCCTTATTTGCAACTACCTGACCGAATTTTTTGGTAACGCCCTTTAATTCAATGGCAAATGAATCACTCATGCTTACCTCCGCAAAACATCCTAAAACAAATACTGCCGTGACCGTACTTTTAGGGTACGGCCACGGGTTTTTACAGCATTATATATTACAAACACTATTGACTTATTGATTAACCGCCGTAATTCTCATCAAGGAGAGTGATACCGTCAATCTTAAGGTCAAAGTAAGGAGCTGAACGATATTCTGATTCGTGGAAATAGCCATCAGCAATAGCCTCTGTATCAGCAGTATAATCAGCATCCGTATCAACATCTGCCATATAAGAATCAAGAGTCTCACCGTCAACAGTGAATGTTGAAGTATCGAATACGTGAAGCTCGCCTGACTCAAGCTTAGCCTTTGCATCGTCGATTGCAGCCTGTGTGCCCTCTGCAGCAGCAGTCTCATTTACTTCTGTAAGAAGAACTGAATCTGTAGCAAGAGTACCTGTCCAGTCAGCGTCAATAGCTGTGCCGTCGATTACAGACTGAATTACATACTGATAGTAAGGAGCCCAGTTGATTCTTGAAGAAACGATAAATGTGTTAGGACAAGCAGTAACTGTTGAGCCGTTGTATGAAACGTTAGGAATACCTGCTTTTTCGCAAGCTGTCGGTGCACCCATTGAGTCAGCGTGCTGGCTGATAAGCTTACAGCCGTTAGCGATAAGCTTGTTAGCAGCTTCCTTCTCAGCTGTTTCATCATACCATGAACCTGTGAATGTAACTTCCATTGTAACTGATGGGCAAACACTCTTAGCACCGAGATAGAATGATGTATAACCAGAAACAACCTCTGCGTATGTGAATGCACCTACATAACCCATCTTAGCCTCGTCAGCTGTGAAATCGCCTGCTTCGATCATCTCGTTGAGCTTCATACCTGCAGCGACACCTGCAAGATAACGGCCCTCGTAAATTGATGCGAAAGCATTGTGGTAGTTATCAAGACCCTCTGTGTGAGCCTTTGTACCTGTTGCGTGACAGAACTGAACATCAGGATTCTCCTGAGCAGCCTGAATCAAATAGTCCTCATGACCGAAGCTGTCTGCAAAGATTACTGAGCAACCCTGGTCAACAAGGTCAGCAGCAGCATCATAACACTCCTGTCCCTCAGGAACATTAGTCTTATAAATCTTGTTGCCGTCTGCAATACCAAGAGCCTCGCAAGCCTCGTCAGCAGCTGTGATGAAGTTCTTGTCATAGGTTGAGTTCTCGTCATGCAAGAAGATAAAACCTACCTTGATGTCTGTGCTTGCAGTATTTGCTGTATCTTCTGATGTATCAGCGTCATTGCCTGATGAAGAGCATCCTGCAAAGCAGCCTACAACGAAGAGAACAGAAAGAAGAACTGCAAGAATTTTCTTTGTGAGTTTCATTGTTTTTCCTCCGTATAAAAATGTTTTTATATTATTAGGCTTTCGCCCGATAACCAAATTTATCAGTCTCTAAAATATACCTTACCTGTTTCGTGGTCCATACTCTCAACTATTGCAAGGGATTCAACCTTGATTCCCTCTTCACGAAGCTTGTCCCCTCCGTGCTGAAAGCCTTTTTCAATAACCACACCGCAACCGGCAAGCTGTGCTCCTGAGTCATTGACAATCTCAATTAAACCTTTAAGGGCATTTCCTATTGCAAGGAAATCGTCAACGATAAGCACCTTATCATTTTCGTCAAGAAAACGCTTGGAAACCATAATATCATAGGTAGTACCATGAGTAAATGATTCTACCTTTGATGTGTAAACATCACCTGCGATGTTCTTAGTCTTTGTTTTTTTAGCAAAAACAAGAGGACATTCAAATTCCTGTGCAACAAGAGCTCCGATAGCAATACCCGAAGCCTCTATTGTAAGAATTTTATTCACGCCCTCATCCTTAAACAGTCTGTGAAATTCTTTGCCGACCTGACGCATAAAGGGTATGTCAATTCTGTGGTTAAGAAATCCGTCAACTTTAAGAATATTACCCTCATATACTTCGCCTTCGTCTAAAATCTTTTGTTTCAATAAATCCATAAAAATACCGCCGATATAATTTGCTTATATATTATTACTAATAAACAGATTTTGCAATATTTCTTTAAAATTTGACATCAAATTTTAATATTTTACTGCTTTGGTTTATGACACTTGGAAATATACCGACTATATTATTGACACCATTTGTACAAATTGCATAATGTAAAGCATTTTACTTTACATTCAAAAACTGTATAGACTTAGCAAAGCATATATGTTAAAATAAAAGCGAGGTGGTAAGATGAACAATAAAAAAATTGCTGTTATTGTAATATTATTTGTATCGATTTTTCTGTTCCTTGTAGCAATAATGGGTGTGGCAGGTCATATACCCTTCCTTAAAAAGCCTCTTGTATTTATTATCGCAATAGTACTTCTTGCTTTCGTAACAGGATTTTTTGCTTTAATTGCTTTTAGGAGGATAAAATAAAATGAAAATACTTGTCAGTGCATGCCTGCTTGGTGAAAACTGCAAATACAATGGCGGAAACAACAAAAATGATGATGTAATTAAGCTTTCCGAAAAGCATACTCTTATCCCTGTTTGTCCGGAAAAATTAGCAGGGCTGGCTATTCCGAGAGAGCCTTGCGAGGTAATAGACGGAAAGGTATCTAATAAAATCGGCGAGGACGTAACCGAAGCTTTCTATGACGGAGCTGAAAAAACTCTGTACGTTGCAGAAGAGTCAGGCTGTCAGATTGCCGTTATGAAGGAGAGAAGTCCTTCCTGCGGTTTTGGCAAAATATATGACGGCACTTTTACAAGTAAGATTGTAAACGGAAACGGTATCACATCGGATTTACTGTATAAAAACGGCATTACCGTTATCGGTGAAACACAGCTTGAAAAATTAAAGGATTTTGAATAATCATAACAAACGCTAAAGGTTGAAATTATGGCAAGAGAATTAACATACGCCCAGACGGTTGAAAGAAGCATTATAAAAACTTACAGAAAAGAAATATGGAATCCTTTTGTGGAAGCCTGCAAGAACTACAAGCTTGTAAATAATGGTGATAAAATTGCCGTTTGCATCAGCGGTGGCAAGGATTCAATGCTTCTTGCAATGTGTATGAAGCATCTAAAAAGAATATCCGATGTTGATTTTGAGCTTGAATTTATCTGTATGGACCCCGGTTATAACGAGGCAAACAGAAAGCAGATTGAGGAAAACTGCAAAAAGCTTGAAATCCCCGTGAATATATTTGAGTCGGACATTTTTGACGTTACAACATCGGTAGGCGGTTCTCCCTGCTATCTCTGTGCAAGAATGAGAAGAGGTCATCTTTACGCAAAGGCTAAAGAGCTTGGATGTAACAAAATCGCTCTCGGTCATCATTTAAGCGACGTTATTGAAACAACTCTTATGGGTATGTTTTACGGCTCACAGCTTCAGGCCATGCTCCCTAAGCTTAAAAGCACTAACTTTGAGGGTATGGAGCTAATAAGACCCCTTTACTGCGTAAATGAAAGTGCTGTCATCAAATGGAGAGAATATAACAACCTGACATTTATTCAGTGTGCCTGCCGTTTTGTTGATGAGTACAGTCATTCAGAGGACGGTATCGGCGACTCTAAAAGGCAGGAAATCAAACAGCTTATCAAGGATTTGAAAAAAATCAATCCCGATATAGAGCATAATATTTTTAAATCAATTCACAATGTTAAGCTTGATACATTTATCGGCTACAAGCAACACGGTATCGAGCACAGCTTTCTTGAAGAATTTGATGATTAAAAAATCATAACCACCCGTCAAACGGGTGGTTTGCACAAGGGCTAAAAGCCACTGAT
>JBJFGE010000031.1:0-2948 GCA_051892435.1 Eubacterium sp. | reverse complement strand
AAAACTACCTATACATTGAGGTTATGCCGGAGGAGAGTAAAAACGCTTCTTTCTATGAGAAATATGGATTCACGACTATGCCGGATGGAGTTGCGATGCAGATGTGTAATTTTTCTGATAGGCGATAGTATATGATTTATATATTCAACAGAATTATTTAGTGCTATAATTTCAATGGAATTTTGTAGTGAGGTAAAATAATGTGAAGCAATATAACATATTCCCGTTTTGGGAAAAGTTGGCGGATGAAGAAAAACAACAAGTATCAGACGAATGTTATACAAAAGCATATGAAAAAGGTACGATAATGCACAAAGCGGATGACACCTGTAAAGGCTTAATGGCTGTTGTTTCCGGTCAGCTTCGTGTATATATTCTTTCAGACGAGGGACGGGAGGTTACTCTGTTCAGAGTTAACACAGGCGAGGTGTGCGTTTTATCTGCTTCCTGTCTTATGGATACAATTGATTTTGATGTTCTTATTGAAGCAAACGAAAAAACCGAGGTTATTGTTTTACCGTCAATATGTCTAAACAAAATTATTAAAAATAATGTATACGCAGAGCTTTATATGCACAAAGCAGCTACTGAAAAATTCTCCGATGTTATGTGGACAATGCAACAAATACTGTTTAAGAAAATTGACCAAAGAATTGCAGGGTTTATTCTTGACGAAGCGAACAGAAACAACACGACTGAATTAAAAATAACTCACGATGAAATTGCAAAATATATCGGCAGTGCCAGAGAGGTTGTTACAAAGGCACTTAAATATCTTGCAGAATATGATGTTATTGAATTGCAGAGAGGAAAAATCATAGTTAAGGATAAAGAAAAATTAAAAAAATTCATTTAATGTGACATTGTCACATACAAACACTCCTTTATTTGTTATTATATGAGCAGAACAAGGGTTCAATAATACAAATAAAGGAGTATTTTTTATGAAAGAGTTAATTATAAACAAAGAAAACTTTGAAAACGAGGTATTGAAATCGGACAAGCCTGTATTGCTTGACTTTTGGGCTGAGTGGTGCGGACCGTGCAGAATGTTATCACCTGTTGTATCGGAAATTGCCGAAAAATATGACGGCAAAATCAAGGTTGGCAAAGTAAATGTTGATAACGAAACAGAACTTGCATCAGCCTTTCAGATTGCAAGCATACCTGCATTATTTGTTGTAAAAAACGGCAAGATTGTCAACGGGGCTGTCGGCTTTAGAAGTATCGAACAAATTGAGGCGATGATAAATGAATAAAAAAATAATAATATTTGCGTTAGCAATAATTATGATAGTAACTGTCTTTGCAGGATGCACTCAAAAAACAAACAAAGAACAAACGGAGGCAACACAGATGAATATCGGAACGTATTATCAAATTCCACAGGACGAAGCAAAAAGAATTATGGACGAGGAAAGCGATTATATAATCGTTGACGCCCGTGAGCAAAGCGAATATGACGAAGGTCATATTAAGGGTGCAATCGTTATTCCATATACCGAAATTGAGCAAAAGGCAGAGGAAATGCTACCCGACAAAGAACAGCTTATTCTTGTATATTGCCGAAGCGGAAGAAGAAGCAAGATTGCCGCACAGTCCCTTGCAGATATGGGATATACAAATGTTAAGGAATTCGGCGGAATAATTGATTGGCAATATGATATTGAGAGGTAATATATGAAGATACTGATTATCGGCGGTGTTGCAGGCGGTGCAACTGCCGCGGCAAGAATAAGAAGACTTGACGAAAAAGCAGAAATAATCATTTTTGAAAAAAGCGGATATATTTCTTATGCAAACTGCGGACTTCCTTATTATATCGGCGGTGTAATTGATGATAAAGAGGAGCTGACCTTGCAGACTCCCGAAAGCTTCCGGGAAAGATTTAATATTGATGTTCGTGTTCAAAACGAGGTTTTGGAAATCAATCCCGAAAGTAAAACCGTTACTGTTAAAAATTTCAAAACAGGCGAGGTTTACGATAAAAGCTATGATAAGCTCTTGATTTCAACGGGTGCTAAACCTACAAAGCCCCAAATGCAAGGTGTTGATATGGACAATGTTTTTACACTTCGCACCGTTGAAGATACATTCAAAATTAAAGACTTTGTTGATGAAAACAAACCGAAAACGGCAGTTGTAGTCGGTGGTGGTTTTATAGGATTAGAGGTTGCCGAAAATCTTAATGAGCTTGGTGTTGATGTAACAATTCTTCAAAGACCCGATCATCTCCTCAACACTCTTGACTATGATATGGCAACGCTTGTTCATTCAAGGTTTAGAAAAAACGGTGTTAAGCTGAAATTCGGCGTATCGGTTCAGGGCTTTGAAAAGGCTGAAAGCGGAGTTGATGTTTTAATAAAGGATGAGGATCCGATTAATGCCGATATGGTGCTTCTTGCTATCGGTGTTTCTCCCGACAGCACTCTTGCAAAAAATGCAGGCTTGGAGCTTGGAATTAAGGACAGTATTGTTGTAAATGACCGAATGGAAACATCTGCAAAGGATATTTACGCCGTAGGTGATGCAGTTCAGGTTAAGCACAGTATAACCGGAAATAACGCAGTAATATCCTTAGCAGGTCCTGCAAATAAGCAGGGAAGAATTGCAGCCGATAATATTTGCGGCGGAGATAGCCGATATAAAGGCTCAATGGGAAGCTCGGTAATTAAGATTTTTGATATGACTGTTGCAAGCACCGGCTTAACGGAAAAGCTCGCAAAGGCATCCGAAATTGATTATGACAGAATCGTTCTTTCTCCTATGTCGCACGCAGGATATTATCCCGGTGGCAGAGTTATGACAATGAAGGTTCTGTTTGAAAAATCAACTCAAAGAATTATTGGTGCTCAAATTGTCGGCTTTGACGGAGTTGATAAACGCATAGATGTTCTTGCTACTGCTATGAATTTCGGTGCAACCGCAAGCGACTTAAAGGATTTAGA
>JBJFGE010000030.1:0-13167 GCA_051892435.1 Eubacterium sp. | reverse complement strand
TAGTTTCTTTCATTCTACCATAGGGGGTGCCTTTTTTCTATTGTCCATTTTTTACAGACTTGTTCAAAAACGATTGCCTTTTATGCGTTATTTAGTTTTCACCGACTTAACCTTTGACCAGGAAGAATAAATCTTTGTTGACTTGCCGTTTGCCTTTACTGTTTTGTATGTACGAATACGTACATAGTATGTTTTATTTGATGTCAGCTTTTTAATTGTTGCTGATGTACTGCTCTTCTTTTCAGTTACAGTTTTATTATTCTTCTTGAATTTTTTATCAGTTGAATACTGAATTTGATAGCCACTTATACTGCTTACCTTTTTCCAAGTTACCTTGAACTGCTTTTTACCCTTTGTCAGCTTTTTAATCGATGTTGACTTAGGCTTTTTGACAGTTGTTGCAGAATTGGTTGTAGTTGTCTGTGCGGTTGTCGTTTCCTGCTGTGCCTGTGTTGTTGGCTGTGTTGTTGGTTCTTCAGTTGCAGGAGCATTTGTAGTCGGTAGTGTCGTTAGCTCAGTAACAGGCTGTATTGGTGCAACTGTTGTAGACTCCGTCTGTTCTAAACTAGGCTGAGTTGTAGTGATTACTGTCGGGGCTGTTGTTGACTCTATGGTAGGTGCAATAGTTGTTGTATCAGGATCAGGTGTTGGCGTCGTGTCAGATGCTGAATTAAAATGGATAGTTGCATTATTGAGACTTTCCTTATTATATAGACCTATGATAATACTATTCCACTGTTCCTTAGTGCCTGAATAATATACATCTTTTAAGCTGTCACACATATAAAACGCATAATCAATTATACTTGTTACACTGTCAGGTATTGTTACACTTGTTAAACTGATACAATATCTAAATACAGAATAATTTATACTTGTTACACTGTCAGGTATTGCTATACTTGTTAAACTGATACAATAAGAAAATGCTTCTTCACCTATACTTGTAACACCGTTAGGAATTGTTATACTTGTTAAACTGACACAATATTCGAATGCATCTTCACCTATACTTGTAACACCGTCAGGTATTGTTATGCTTGTTAAACTGTTACATTCATAAAATGCATCATTACCAATACTTGTTACACCTAGATTGATAATAACAGTTTTGATTGAAGACTTATTATCATACCAAGGTGCTTTACATGAATATGAATAGTCATTCATTTTACCTGTACCGGAAATTGTAAGGACACCGGTATCGGTATCAAGAGTGTATGTAACATTACTGCCGTCACCTTCTGCACCGCAACTACCTGTCAAGAACTCTGCATTTGCAGTCAGGTCCAGACCTGCTGTAATGCTTATGAGCATTACCATTGACATAAACAGACATAAAACCTTTTTCATTTCTCTTGCCTCTTTTTATCAAAATGATATCTATGTTATATCACATTATTAAAAAAAATTCAAATATGGTATAAAAAATTTTACAAACATTAACAGTAAGATTGATTTTATTTGCTAAGAAGTATATAATTAAATTACCAATTTAAGAGAGGTAAAATTTATGAGCATTGATAAAAGAGATTTCGGCTGTCTTGATGACGGCAGAAATGTTGAGCTTTACACAATTACAAACAAAAACGGTATGTCTGTTTCCCTTATGACCTTAGGTGCAGGCATACAGGCAATCAATGTACCCGATAAGAACGGTGTACTCGGTGACGTTGTACTTGGCTTTGATGAGCCGAAATATTACACCGACCCCGATTTAGGATATCAGGGACTTGTTGTTGGCAGATATGCTAACAGAATAAGAGATGCAAAATTCTCTATTGACGGTGTTGAATACAACACTCCTAAAAATCAGGGTACTTGGACTCTTCACGGTGGCGGACGATTTAGTTTTAACATTTGGGAGGTTAGGGATGTTAGTGACAACAGCGTTACATTTTCTTTCTTCTCTCCCGATATGCAGGACGGCTTTCCCGGTAATTTCACAATGGATGTGAAATACACTCTTACAGATGATAATATTTTAAGACTTGACTACTGTGTCATTTCGGACAAAAAGACTGTAGCAAATCCAACTAACCACGCATATTTCAATCTCAGCTGTGACAGCTCAAAAACCATTGAGAACCAGCTTTTACAGGTAAATGCCGACTATTTCACCGAAACTGATGATACTCAGCTTCCTACAGGTGAACTCAGCGAGGTTAAAGGCACTATGCTTGACTTTATCGAAATGCACAAAATCGGAGACAAAATTGACGAGCCGTTCAGAGCTGTTATTGACGGTATAGGCTACGACAACAACTTCTGCCTTTACAACAAGGAAATCGGCAAAATGTCTCAGGCGGCAATTCTCAAAGATGAAGCTTCAGGCAGAAAATTAGAGGTTTGGACTGATTTACCCGGTATTCAGGTTTACTGCGGTGGCTGGCTTGAAAAGGAAGGCAACCCGGGGAAAGGCGATTCTAAGGTTACATACAGACGAGGAGTTGCTCTTGAAACACAGTTTTACCCCGATGCAGTAAATCACTCTAATTTCCCATTTGCATATGTTGAGCCTAACAAAGAATTTAAAACCGCAACAGAATTCAGATTTTCAGTTGAAAAATAAATTTTAATTTATCAAAAACACATAAACGCAGTTTTGGAAAACCTTAACTGCGTTTTATTTTTTTGCAATAATAGAGAAAAAAGTGCAAATGCTTATTATGACTAAAAAAATCGGAGGCAGATGCATATTATGAAGGATAAAATTTTTGGCATTTTGCAAAGAGTGGGCAGGTCCTTTATGCTCCCTATTGCTCTTTTACCGATAGCAGGCTTACTGCTTGGAATAGGTAGTTCCTTTACTAATCCTACTACTATTGAGACATACCGCTTATCAGGTTTTATCTACGAGGGCGGTGTTCTTTATACGATTCTTGACATAATGAGCAAGGCAGGAAGTGCAGTATTTGACAACTTAGCACTTTTATTTGCAATGGGCGTTGCAATCGGTATGGCAAAAAAGGAAAAGGCGGTCGCCGCTTTATCAGGTGCTGTTTCATATTTGATTATGAATACAGCAATCAGTGCTTTGATAAATGCCAACGGCGGTATTGAGGCTATGGCGGAAAATTCAACCACCACCGCTTTAGGTATCACAACGCTTCAAATGGGCGTTTTCGGCGGTATCATAGTAGGTCTTGGCGTTGCGGCTCTGCACAACAAATTTTATAAGATTCAGCTACCGCAGATATTGTCGTTTTTCGGCGGAACAAGATTTGTGCCTATTGTTTGCAGTGTCGTATATCTTATTGTCGGTATTGTTATGTTTTACGTTTGGCCTGTGGTTCAAAGCGGAATATCAATGCTTGGCGGTCTCGTCCTAAATTCCGGATATATAGGAACGTTGATATACGGAATTATTGAAAGAGCACTTATTCCATTCGGACTTCATCACGTATTTTATATGCCGTTTTGGCAGACAGAGCTTGGTGGCTCAATGCTGATAGACGGCGTAACAGTTACGGGAGCACAAAACATTTTCTTTGCACAGCTTGCATCAAAATCCACCGAGGTATTCTCTGTATCTGCAACAAGATTTATGGCAGGAAAATTCCCATTTATGATTTTTGGACTGCCTGCGGCGGCACTTGCAATGTATAAAGCGGCAAGACCCGAAAAGAAAAAGATTGTTGGCGGACTGCTTCTTTCGGCAGCGCTGACATCTATGCTGACAGGTATAACAGAGCCCCTTGAATTTACCTTCCTTTTCGTTGCACCGCTTATGTATGTTGTTCACTGCGTTCTTGCAGGACTGTCATATATGCTTATGCATATTTTTAACGTAGGCGTAGGTATGACCTTTTCAGGCGGAATAATAGACCTGACTCTTTTCGGAATACTACAGGGTAATGCAAAAACGAATTGGATTTGGATAGTCATTATCGGCATAATTTATGCAATTGTATATTACTTTGTTTTCTACTTTATGATAACAAAGTTAAATCTTAAAACCCCCGGAAGAGAAGCCGATGACGAGGAAACAAGGCTTTATACAAGGGCAGATGCAGGAAGAGCGGAAGCAAGTGAAAAAGCATCATCAGATGATATAGTAAGTGCCTTAATTCTCAAAGGTCTTGGCGGCAGGGATAATATTTCAGACATTGATTGCTGTGCAACACGACTGCGTATAACTGTTAAAAATCCCGATTTGGTTATTGACTCCTATCTCAAGGAAAGCGGAGCATCGGGCGTAATCAAAAAAGGTAACGGTGTTCAGGTGGTTTACGGTCCGCAGGTGTCTGTAATTAAATCGAAATTTGAGGATTTTCTTGATACAGCACAGGCTGACAATCCCGATATACTGATTGGAAACACCCATACCGAAAATACCGAAAGCAAATCAAGCAACGCAAATGAAGATACAAAATTGAACAAAAAGAATATTATTGTTTATTCTCCGTGCAACGGAAAAATGATTGATCTTTCACAGGTTCAAGATGACGTCTTTTCACAAAAAATACTCGGCGACGGATGTGCCATCGAACCTCTTGAGAATAATCTATACGCCCCCTGTGACGGCAAGGTTGACACCGTATTTGACACAAATCACGCAATCAATATTGTTTCGGAAAACGGTGCAGAAATCTTACTGCACGTAGGAATTGATACTGTTAAGCTTAACGGAAAATATTTTGAAGTATTGGTCAAAGACGATCAGAAAGTAAAAAAAGGTGACCTGCTTTTGACATTTGACAAAGAAAAGATAACAGAGGCAGGCTATCCCGTTACTATTCCCGTAATAATATGCAACAGCGACCAATACGAAAGCATTGAGACAACTGCTAAAGGAACAGTTGACAAGGGCGACAGTATACTGAAAATTATGTAAGGAGAAACAGAAATGAAATCATTTGTTTACACAATAAAGGACGAAATAGGAATTCACGCAAGACCGGCAGGACTTCTCGCTAAAAAAGCAAAGGAATTTGAAAGCGAAATAACTATAGAAAAGGATGGAAAAAAAGTTGTTGCCACAAAGCTTATGGCACTTATGGGAATGGGGGTCAAATGCGGTGACACCGTTACAGTTACGGCAGAGGGCTTTGACGAGGACAAGGCAATAAAGGAAATGGAAGAATTCTTTTCTAAAAATCTCTGAGGGTGAAATTTATAAATGAAAAGATACACAGGAAGAGGCGTTTTCGGTGCAGTTGCCACAGGGAAAATAATGATTTTCAAAAGCAACGATATTTCCGTAAAAAAGATTACCGTAGCTGATACCGAAAAAGAAAAAAACAGATACGAAAATGCAAAGGCGCAGACTAATTCTCAGCTTGAGGAAATATATGAAAAGGCACTCAAAGAGGTGGGAGAAACAAACGCACAGATTTTTTCGATTCATATGATGATGCTTGATGATGAGGACTATAACGATGCTGTAATCAATATTATTGACACCCAAAGGGTTAATGCAGAATATGCAGTTTACACTGTATGTAACAATTTTGCCGAAATGTTTTCATCTATGGAGGACGCATATATGAAGGCAAGGGCAGCTGATGTTAAAGATGTTTCAAGACGAATTATACAAAATCTTTTGGGAGAAAAGGCCGAAAGCTCCCTCGGTGATGAAAAGGTTATTATATGTGCAAAGGATTTAGCACCAAGCGAAACCGTTTCTCTTGACAAAGACAAGGTTCTTGCCTTTGTAACTGCTTCAGGCTCATCAAATTCTCACACGGCTATACTTGCAAGAAATATGAACATTCCCGCTGTAATAGGAGTAGGAAAGGATTTTCTGCAAAATATAAATAACGGCGACCTCGCAATAGTTGATGGCTATTCGGGAGAGGTTTTTGTAAACCCTGACGAAAAGACAAAAAGCCTGATGAACAAGAAACAGCAGGAGGACGAAGAGAAAAAGCAGCTTTTGCTAAACTTAAAGGGCAAGGAAAGCATCACTATTGACGGAACAAAAATAAAGCTTTTCGCAAATATCGGAACAGTTGACAGCGTTGGTGCAGTGCTTCTAAATGACGCTGAGGGAATAGGACTTTTCAGAAGTGAATTTCTCTATCTCGACAGAACGGATTATCCAAGTGAGGAGCAGCAGTTTTCAGCATACAAAAAGGTACTGGAAAGTATGGCAGGCAAAAAGGTTATAATCAGAACCCTTGATATCGGTGCAGACAAAAGAGTTGATTATTTTAATCTAAAGGAGGAGGAAAACCCTGCTTTAGGCAACAGGGCAATCAGACTCTGCCTTGAACGACCTGATGTTTTCAGAACACAGCTTCGTGCTCTTTTCAGAGCGTCATATTACGGTAATTTAGGCATTATGTTTCCGATGATAACTTCTGATTGGGAGGTTAAGGAAATATTAAATATATGCTCTTCTGTAAAGAAAGAGCTTGATAACGAGGGAAGCGAATACTCCGAGAATGTTGAAATCGGAATTATGATTGAAACCCCTGCGGCGGCAATTATCAGTGACAGGTTAGCACCCCTTGTAGATTTTTTCAGCGTCGGCACAAACGATTTAATACAATACACCCTTGCCTGTGACAGACAAAATCCTGATGTGGAAAAATTCTGTAACAATCACCACGAGGCTGTTTTAAGGCTTATTGAATATTCTACTCAAAACGCCCACGAAAACGGCTGCTGGATAGGAATTTGCGGTGAGCTTGCCGCCGATACCTCACTGACAGAAACTTTTTTGAGAATGGGAATTGATGAGCTTTCTGTCTCACCGGGATATGTACTGAAAATAAAAGACAAGGTTAGAAAGATTAACCTAAAATAAAAACAACAGCTTTATAAAAGCATCTTTTTACTACAGTCTTTTTTATCTGCATAAAAAAATCACCCTCAAACGAGGGTGATTTTATATCTTATTTTGTTTTAACTGATTTAACCTTTGACCAAGAAGAATAAACCTTTGTTGATTTTCCGTTTACTTTAACTGTTTTATATGTTCTTACTCGAACATAGTATTTTTTCTTTGCTTTAAGCTTCTTGATTGTCTTTGACGGAGACTTAGATTTATTTCCGCTCACTGTAACCGTTTTAGTAGTTTTCTTTGTAAACTTTTTAGATGTACTGTACTGAATCTGATATCCTGAGACAGCACTAACCTTTTTCCAAGCCACCTTAAACGATTTATTCCCCTTAGTAAGCTTTGAAATTGATGTTTTGCTTGGCTTTTTAACAGCAGCAGTAGTAGTATTCACATTTGATGTAGGCTGCTGAGAATATGTTGTTGTTGGATATGCCGTAGAAGACTCAGTGCTCGGATTTGACTGGGTAGGATCAGTTGCTTGCGTTGATGGGGTTGTAGCAACGGGCTGTGTCACATCGACGACTGAGTTAGTACTGCCGGGTGAAACCTCAGTAGTTGTCGGCATCGACGGAATTGTAATATTAGGCAATGTTGTGCTTGTTGTTAATTTTAGAGACGGATCACTTGTTGTCGGTTGAACATATGAGGGATTTTTAGCACCGCAGACTGTACACTTCTCAGCGTTTCCGTCAGTTCCGAAAATATGTCCCTTTGCCGGAATAACCTCTCTGCCTATTTCATCATTGCAGTTTTCGCAACGCATTACGGCAGTTTTTCCGTTTTCAGTGCATTTGGCATCTATCTCATCGGACACCTTAATGTAGTTATGACCCTTATATCCAATAACCGTGCCCGATTTGATAAGTGTTCCGCAATCTTTACAGTAGGTATCTCCTGTGAATCCGTTTTCCGTACAGGTTGCATCCTTTGCATTTTCTGTTTTTGTTTCACCTGTATGGTCACAGTCAACCTTTTCGATGGATTCAGTATAAAAATATCCGCATTTAAAACACGTATATTTCATTTCTCCCTCTTCTAACTTGGTGGGAGCTTTGATCAAATCTCTGACATATGAGCAACCCTCGTCGGTAGTCTCTCCACATTCGTATACACATTCAACAGAGTGTGTACCGTTATTGTTGCTTACCACACTGCCGGTATATGAGTGGTCAACCTTCGGCAAAATTTCAGTTTTAGCATCACTGCAAATTTCACATTCCACCTGAACACTGCCCTGTGACTGACAGGTAGGTTCAATACGTGTTCCCTCTATCTCCTTGTATCTGTGTTCACCAAGCTCATCAGACGGAGTATCATCATACGTAAATCCGCACACCTCACATTCGTGGTGAACATAGCTTCCGCTCATACAATTTGCAGGAACTTCTGTATCTTCAAATGTGCAGGCTTCGGATTTGTCCGCTTCTGTATAAACTAAAGAGCTTGTAAGAGTATCTCCGCTGGGAGTCGGAGTGATTTTCCAAATACCGACACTGCTTTTATGACGATATACACCATCGATAGATGTGGTTTTCGGCGGAGTGATAACCGTTGAGAACTCCGGTTGCGGAATTTCACTTAAAGAAGTATCCTCGGGGTAAAGCTCAACTGACAGAGTTTCTCCGGTATAACTGAAAAATGCAACGCTGTAAAGCTTTCCTACTACGTAACCGTTAGT
Source organism: Eubacterium sp. (assembly GCA_051892435.1). Classification (GTDB taxonomy): domain Bacteria; phylum Bacillota; class Clostridia; order Oscillospirales; family Acutalibacteraceae; genus Eubacterium_R. The sequence continues at coordinate 4,699 of JBJFGE010000030.1, read as the reverse complement.
CCTTGCAAAGCCTACTGCAAGAGACCCCGTCTGACCATAAACTGTTATTTCATTGTTGTCAGGCAAAGCATTTTCCGATATTTTGCAGGAATTGTTATAAACATAAATATTTTCAAGGTTAGCACAATTATAAAATGCAAATGCACCTATTTTTCCAACCTTTGATTCTACCTTAATGGTTTTTATGTTATCTATGTTTTCATAAGTTTTGCTACTATCAAAATCAAGCATCTCTGCCCCTTCGGTATTACAGCTAACTGTCAATGTTGCTGTGTCCGCATCAAAAGTTCCTGTGATACCACTTCCAAAATCAATTCCTTCGGCATAAACTGTACCCGTATATGCAAAGCACATTGTGAATACTATCACAAATGACAAGAATAAAGAAAAGATCTTTTTCATTTTTATTCGACCTTTCATAAATCAAATCTTTGATATATTATACCAAAAAAAATTCGCAGTTTCAACACAACTGCGAATTTTTAAAATATTTGTTATATTTTTACAATTATCAGCCGTTTCTTCTCTTAGCAAGATCAGAGGAAATCTTTGCCTTTTTCTCGCCGACAACATCATATTTGAGCATTGGGATAACAGAAAGAAGAGCAAGAATTCCCGGAAGAGCAGTATATGCAAAGAAAATGATATCTTTTGTACTATTTGTGAAAGAGCCTGTATCAAGAGCCTCATAATAGCCTGATTTCTGAACAAAAATAAGTCCAACTGCTGTACCGAGAGCAAGGCAAACCTTGATTGTAAGGGTGAGAATTGAATATGCAGCACCCTCCATTCTCTTTCCTGTTTCGTACTCGTAATAGTCCACACAGTCGGCAGTCATAATCATAGGCATAAGAGTAACTGCACCAAATTGCAAGCCAATAAGGAACAATGAAGCGTAGAAAAGAACAGTAAGAACAATATTCTTAGGTGACTGGAACCAGAAATGACCGATTACAAATGAGAAAATCGAAGCCGCAAAGCCGTAAACAGAAAGAAGAATGTAAGCGTTTTTCTCATTCAGCTTTTTAATCAGCAGAGGACAAAGTGCCATACTAATCATTGAGCCAACGGCAGTTACAATACCTAAAACCGCCACAAGATTTTGGCTTCCCAAAATAACTGTTGCAGCCTGAACCTGAATACCCATTGCCATCTGACGACCGAAGCCAAGGAAATATGAAACGATAACAAGCATAAACGGCTTATTATTTTTAAGGGCATTTACCATATCCTTAAAGGTTGTTTTTTCGCCTGCAACGTAAGGAACTCTCTCCTTGTTAAGCATAGGAATAAGAGCAAAAAGCACACAACCTAAAACTGCGGTCAAAACTGCTGTCCAGAAATACTCACTGCTAATCATAGGAGTATCTGTTTCACCGCTTTTAACAAATACCTTTGAACCGTTCGGAATGATAAGACAAACAATAGGCACAATAACAACACAAGCTGAAAAGCCTATCTGCTTAAACGTATTTGAAATTGAAACAACGTTCGTTCTCTCTGTCGGGTTAGGTGTAAGAACTGACGCAATACCCTGTGACGGAACATCGCCCATAGTCATAGCAATACTCCAAACAAGATATGTAAGGAAAATCCAAACGTAAAGTCCAACACCCTTAAACGGAACCTTCAAAAATACAACTGCTGTCATAATAAGAAGAGGTGCAAGGGAATATAAAATCATTGATTTAAACTTTCCCTTTTTGCTCTTTGAACGGTCAATCAAATTGCCTACAACAGGGTCTGCTACTGCCGAAACAATCTTTGCAACAAGAATTAAAATTGCAACAATACTGACATTTGCACCTAAAATTGAGCCATCAAACTCTGCCTGATATGAATTAAGAAGTCCGACTATTGCCTGAAAACCGAAAAGTCCAAGAGAATATGCCGCAATCTCTTTAAAATTCATATGCTTTTCTTTTGTGATATCTTTTACATCTGCCATAATAATCTCCTTCGTGGTGTAACGGTGATAATCAAAACCACTGTTTTGCGTGGCAAATATTGCCGTTACCCTATACAAAAATGCAAAAGGTCGAAGCTGCCGTCATTGACAGCTTCAACCCTAAAATCGCAAATCAGTTTTCTTTGAAAACATCGTTGAACAAGTCAATATCAGCTGCTTTCATTACTGCAGAGAACAACTCTGAGCCCATAACAGGCATCATTCTGTTGAATATTGACATTGCATGAGCATCAAGACCGTGTACCATCATAGGACGCTTGTTCTCAATACCGAACATAATCATCTTAACCATAAGATCACAGTCTGTTGAAATCATATCCATAATTTTCTGACCTTTTCCGCCCTCGTTCTTTTGGTCACGGAAAATGTCAGTCTTTGTAAATCCGGGACAAACAAGACCAACATAGCATTTGCCCTTGAACTCTACACGAAGAGCCTCGGTAAAGCCCTTGAGAGCTGCCTTTGAAGCACTGTACATTGATGTACCTGCAAGAGTCATAAGAGCAGCTGAAGAGTCAATGTTAATAATGCCCGGATCATTTTCCTGTAAAATGATAGGAAGAAATGTCTTTACACTATATACACATGAATAGAAATTGATGTTCATTGCTCTTTCAATTTCTTCATATGAATATCTGTCAAATCTCTTGAACTTAGGAAGAATACCTGCGTTATTTACGATAACAGAAGGTCTGATACCCTCTTCCTCAAGCTCCTTTGCAAAATTTTCCCAGTTCTCTTTTACTGAAACGTCAAAAAGCTTGTACGAAAACTGCTCTGCATATGTAGGACCAAGCTCCTCAATAAATTTAAGCATTTTCGGTTCGCTTCTTGCTACACCTACAACACGACAACCGTGCTTCTTAATAAGAGTTGCTGCAATACCTGCACCCATACCGCCTGATGCACCGGTAACTACAACTGTCTTTCCGCTTAACCAATCGCCGCCGAAAGCTTTACAACAATCGCTCATATTTTATCCCCCTGAATATAATTTACAATCCATTTGAATTTTAAAAAATCAAACTTCAATATTTGCTTTCTTATTATACAATAGAAAATCAAACATTACAACAATTAAATTTGTAAATATTTGAAAAATTATTTCTAATAATTCACATCAGTTTAATGGTTTGAATTTTTATTAAGCTATTTTTACAAAAAATCATCGACATTTTTAGAGAGAATGCCGAATATGCGTCACAAATTTGCTTTTTTAGTCATATTATGATAGAATACCTTTTAGAATAATGTCATTTAAGAGGGAAAACATAAGGGGTAAAATAATGGACAGAAGAATAAAAAGAACAAAAGCTGCTGTTTTCAATGCAGTTCTCGACCTGTTAATTGAAAAGGAAACAAGCAAAATTACAGTTTTGGAGCTTTGCAAAAGAGCAGACATAAACAAAAGTACATTTTATCTTCATTACAAAAGCATGGACGATTGCCTGCAATCCTGTTTTGAGGCAATAATGAACGGTGTTGTTGAGGTTTCAAAGCATATCAGCTACAATGATATTAAATATAATCCTACTCCCGCTGTTGAAAGACTGCTTGACGAGGTAGAAAAAAATATTGAATATCTTTACAAGTTTAAAGCAAGCAATATCTGCGGTCCTGCTATCAAGGTTCTTAAAGAAAATCTTGTTGCCGCTATCTGCGATAATAACGGTTTTACTATCGAGGATAATTATTTTGAGGTATCAACAATTACATTTGCAGTAGCAGGCTGTATCGACGCTCTTATTGAGCCGTTGCCGGTATTCAAAAAAGAAGAATTGGGAAAAGCTATCTGTGCAATGCTGAAATCCTCCCACAGCCCTGCTTGATTAATTCATTACATAACAAAAAACGGTTCGGATTTTCCGAACCGTTTTATTGTTTTATAGGTTATATTAGCCAAGCTCTGAGAAGTACTTGATTGTTCTAACCATCTGTGATGTGTATGAGTTCTCGTTGTCATACCAAGAAACAACCTGAACCTCATAAAGTCCCTCGCCGATAGGAAGAACCATTGTCTGAGTAGCATCAAAGAGTGAGCCGTATCTCATACCAACGATATCTGAAGAAACGATTTCATCAGTGTTGTAGCCGAATGACTCTGTAGCCTCTGCCTTCATAGCAGCGTTGATAGCGTCAACTGTAACTTCCTTGTCTGTCTTAATAACAGCAGTAAGAATTGTTGTTGAGCCTGTTGGAGTAGGAACTCTCTGTGCAGAGCCGATAAGCTTACCGTTAAGCTCAGGAATTACAAGACCGATAGCCTTTGCAGCACCTGTTGAGTTAGGAACGATGTTTACAGCGGCAGCTCTTGAACGACGAAGGTCACCCTTTCTCTGAGGACCGTCAAGAGTCATCTGATCGCCTGTGTAAGCGTGAATTGTGCACATGATACCACTCTGAATTGGAGCAAAATCGTTAAGAGCCTTTGCCATAGGAGCAAGGCAGTTAGTTGTGCAGGAAGCAGCTGAAATAACTGTATCCTCAGCTGTAAGAGTATCGTGGTTTACATTGTAAACGATAGTAGGAAGGTCATTTCCTGCAGGAGCAGAAATAACAACCTTACGAGCACCTGCCTTAATGTGAGCAGAAGCCTTGTCCTTTGAGCAGTAGAAACCTGTGCACTCAAGAACTACGTCTACACCAAGCTCGCCCCAAGGAAGCTCAGAAGCGTCAGCCTTAGCGTAAATCTTAATCTCTTTACCGTCAACGATGATTGAATCATCAGTA
>JBJFGE010000029.1:0-13417 GCA_051892435.1 Eubacterium sp. | reverse complement strand
CAACACGAAAGAAATGAAAAACCCCGCGTTAGCGGAAACATAATATATCTGCTTTGCAGATGTACTATACAAACCCGAATTTATCCTACTAAAAAACTCCTCCTGAAATCAGGAGGAGCAAAAGATAAATTATTTCTTTTTCTTAAAAAATGTATCCTTTACTGTACCCTTTGGGTCCTTGATAAGCAGGACAACAAGCCAAATTACAAGTGCAAGTGCTATTACCGAAAGACCTAAGAACAGGTCGTTTACCATATCCTCGATTGCGGGTGTAAAATACTCAGCTTTAAGCTCTGCATACTCAAATACAGCGTCAACAAGCCACATAAGCGACGCACCCCAAAACATACAGCAAAGCACATTTAGCTTTAACTCATTTTTAGGAGCATTTTTGTACCAAAGGACCGTACAGATTACTGCTGCAAAAATTGTCACAAGTAAGGTCATTTTGAATACCTCCGTTATGCGTGAGCCTTAATTCTTGACTGCTTCATAGCCTTATGCTCAATAACAGCACAAACGCCAACCATACCAAGCCAAACAACTGTTACTAAAACTGCCATAACAACACCGACGGTTGACATTTCGCTTAACATCGTAGCCGTGCTTTCGGGACTTGACATTGCCGTTAAAAACGGGAAAAAGGGTGAAATCTCACCGTGCCATAAATGCTCAAATGCAAGAAGAATTGAGCCACCCCAAAGAAGAGCGTTAAGCCAGTTAAGCTTTCTTGAAAGAGATACTCTTTCTCTTGTTTCGATAGTGCCGTCCTTAGCCTCGTATGTAAAGGTTTGAGGCTCAGACTTTTTTTCCTTTGCCTTAACGATAAGAGTTGCAGCTGTTACAACGATTGCCTCGGCTGTGGGAACAAGAAAACATGCCATAATAATGCCTCCGTAAAATAAAATAAATTAATTTATACAAAAAAAGGCATAAAGCTTTCTTCTGAAAACAATATGCCTTCTATGCATACAAATAAAAGTTATGAAAAAACCTAAGCGCTTCTGCACCGAAACCGACTTCCTGTCGATAATTCAATGAAATTATAATCAAAAAGGATAAATATGTCAATAGCTTTCCTTTAATATTTCATCAATTTTTTTAACAGCATCGTGTATAAGTACACCTGTTGGGCCATCTGTTACGCCTGCTATTAAATTTCCGCAGTGATTAATAGGAATCAGCACCTTTTTTGCCTTGCTTTGACCTATTGCCACAGACATAGCAGGAGTAATTTCACCTAAAAGAGCATCGGCTATTACTATACCTATAGGCCCTGTAATAACATCAGCAGTCTTTGAATTTACAACTACTGCATTTTCACCGGTTGCGGCATAATCAGCCCCTGCCTTTAACATTGAGCTTGTGGCAAGGCTGTTTGTGCCTACTGCAATAACTGTGGCATTTTGAATTTTCTCTTTGATTTCGGTTACAAGCTGGCGACCTATTCCGCCACCCTGTGCATCAATAACAAGTATATTCATATTTTTATCCCAGCTTGATTATTTCTATTATTTCATCACGGCTCTTTTTACAAGCTCTTGCATTATCGTTATTAGGTACGGCTCTGATAACCTCACCGCCATAGCGTGACACAAGATATTCACAGGATACACCGTCGATTTCGGTAGCTTCGATAGAATAATCCTCGTTAAGAGGTACTTGCTTATCAAGTGCAGATTTCTCTGTAAGCGCACCTGTTGGGCAAAGCTTAACGCAAAGACCGCAGTTTGTACATTTCGTTTCATCAAGGGGAAGTGCAAAGGCAGGAGAAACGCTTGTTTTAAAGCCTCTTCCCAAAAGTCCGATAGCACTGATATTCACTACCTCTTTACAGGAACGAACACAAAGACCGCAAAGAATACATTTTGCAGTATTTCTTTCGATAAAGGCATTTTCATCTCTTGTATATTTCTGCGGCATTTCGCCTGCGAAACGGTCAGGGTTGATGTCATATCTCTGTGCAACGTTTAAAAGTCTGCACTTGAAATATTCACGGCAGCCGCACTCAAGACATCTTTGTGCCTCCTTCTGTGCCTCTTCGGCAGTAAGACCTAATGAAACCTCGTCAAAGTTAGTTCTTCTCTTTTCGGCAGGAAGAACATCGGCAACAATTCTTGACTGCTTTTCCCTTCCTGAGAGGTCAATTCTCTCATCATCACGCTTACTGATATAGGGAACACGCAAATCAAGGTCCTCACCATTCAAATAAGCATCAACAATCTTTACACATCTGTCAGCCTCGCCGATAGCCTCAATTGCAATAGATGCTCCCTTATTTGTAGCATCACCGATAGCAAATACGCCCTCAAGGTCGGTCATAAATGTATCCTCGTCAGCCTTGATTGTTCCTCTTTCCGTCAGCTCAACTGCTGTGAAATCTGTTGAATCAAGCTTCTGACCGATTGCCATAATAACGCTGTCAAGGGCAATATATTCTGTCTTACCCTCAATGGCAACAGGCTTTCTTCTGCCTGATGCGTCAGGCTCGCCAAGCTCCATAAGCTGTAAGGTCATACCGCAAACCCTACCGTCCTTTTCGTGAATTTCAACAGGGTTTGTAAGGAATTTATAGATAACGCCCTCTTCCTCGGACTCCTTAATTTCAATATCCTCGGCAGGCATTTCATTTTTTGTTCTTCTGTAAATTACGTAAACCTCTTTTGCACCAAGACGAACAGCAGTCCTGCATGCATCCATAGCAGTATTACCGCCACCGCATACAGCAACCCTTTCGCCGATTGAAACAGGATTACCCTGAATTACACTTCTGAGGAAATCTATACCGCCGTATACACCGTCGATATCCTCACCCTTAACTCTCATAGGACTTGATTTCCAAGCACCCGGAGCAAGAATCACGGCATCGTTTACGCTTCTTAAATTATCAAGAGTAATATCTCTGCCAAGCTTTACGTTATTGCACATACGAACGCCTGTTTTTTCAATTATTGCAATTTCGCTGTCAAGAACCTCTTTAGGCAAACGATACTGCGGAATACCGTAGCGAAGCATACCGCCCATTTTATCCATCATATCAAAAACGGTTACCTCGTGTCCCTTTTCACGAAGATAAAGCGCCGCAGTAAGTCCTGCAGGACCGCCGCCTACGATTGCAACCTTTTTGCCTGTATCGCCTGCACATTCGGGAACATATGAATCGCCCTTTAAGTCCAAATCGGCAGCAAAAGCTTTAAGCTGAGCAATGTTAATCGGCTCCTCAACCTTACCTCTCCTGCAAGCCTTTTCACAGGGATGAGGACAAACTCTGCCTATTGATGCAGGCAAAGAAATTTTATTCTTTATAAGCTTTAACGCCTCGTCAAACTTACCGTTTGCAATAAGTCCCACATATCCCTGACAATCTGTATTTGCAGGGCAGGCAAGCTGACAGGGAGCAACGCAGTCGCCGTCGTGTGCCGACATAAGAAGCTCCATTGCTATTTTTCTTGATTTAACTACTCTTTCGCTTTCGGTTTCAACAACCATTCCCTCTGCCGCCTTTGCAGAGCAGGAACGGAGAAGCTTTGGTGTTCCCTCCACCTCAACAACGCAAAGTCCGCATGCACCGTAAACCTCAACTGCCTCGTCATAGCAAAGGGTAGGAATATAAATACCGTTTTCTCTTGCAGCCTCAAGAATGGTACAGCCTGAAGGAGCAGTTATTTCTTTTCCGTTAATAGTCAATTTAATTGTATCCATTTTCGCTCCTCCTTACTTCTTTTCTACTGCACCGAAACGGCATACTGTAAAGCATTTACCGCATTTAATGCACTTATTCGTATCAATGGAATGCGGATTTTTAACGCTACCGATGATTGCATCTACAGGGCAGTTCTTAGCACAGAGAGTACAGCCCTTGCACTTATCCGCATCAACACTGTATGAGATAAGTGATGTACACTCACCGGCAGGACATTTTCTTTCATTTATATGAGCGTCATATTCATTTCTGAAATATTTAATAGTTGTAAGAACAGGGTTGGGTGCAGTCTGACCGAGACCGCAAAGAGCACCATCCTTGATACCGTAGCAAAGCTCCTCAAGAAGCTCAACATCCCCCTCTTTACCGTTACCCTCGGTAATTCTTGTGAGAATTTCAAGCATTCTCTTTGTACCGATACGGCAATGAATACATTTACCGCAGCTTTCCTTAGCAGTAAAGTCAAGGAAGAATTTAGCCATACCTACCATACAGGTGCTTTCATCCATAACAACCATACCGCCGGAGCCCATAATAGCACCTGTTGCACCGAGTGCCTTATAGTCAATAACGGTATCAATAAGCTCAGCAGGAATACAACCACCTGACGGACCGCCCATCTGAACAGCCTTAAACGGCTTATCGCCCTTCATACCTCCGCCGATATCAAAAATAACATCACGAAGAGTTTTTCCCATAGGGATTTCAACAAGACCGCTTCTCTTTACCTTACCTGTAACGGCGAAAACCTTTGTACCCTTTGAGCCTTCAGTACCCATAGCGGCAAAAGCCTCGCCGCCGTTATTGATTATCCAGCTTACATTTGCAAAGGTCTCAACATTGTTTATATTAGACGGCTTTCTCCAATAACCGCTTTGTGCCGGGAAAGGTGGCTTAAGCCTTGGCATACCTCTGTGTCCCTCAAGAGACTCAATAAGTGCTGTTTCCTCACCGCATACAAATGCACCTGCACCTGCCTTAATAGTGATATTGCAAGAAAAATCAGTACCGAAAATATTTTCACCGAGATAGCCCTTTTCAGTAGCCTGCTTAATTGCATTTTCAAGTCTTTTAATGGCAAGAGGATATTCGGCTCTTACGTAAACAACTGCATTTTTCGCACCGATTGCATAGGCGGCAATAAGCATACCCTCAATAAGATTATGTGGGTCGGACTCAATAACGGCTCTGTCCATAAATGCACCGGGGTCGCCCTCGTCGGCATTGCAGATAAGATATTTTTCGTCGCCCTCACTTTGTCTTGCGGCATTCCACTTAAACCAAGTGGGGAAGCCTGCACCGCCACGGCCTGCAAGTCCTGATACCTTAACTGTCTCAATAACCTCTTCAGGTGTCATTTCGCAAACTGCCTTTTTAAGAGCAGTATAACCGTCGGCAGAAATAAAGTCCTCTATTTCATCAGGGTTGATGATACCGCATCTGCGAAGAGCAATTCTTGTCTGCTTTTCAAGAAACTGCTTATCCTCATCAGATACAAGCAATTCTGAAATAAGGCTTTCATCGCCTGTTCTTGTATATTCGGCAATTTTTTCTGCGTCCTTTTCGGAAACACGAACAAGCCTTTTAACATCCTTGCCGTCCTCGTAAATATCAACAATAGGCTCAAGGTAGCACATACCTATACAGCCTGCTATAGTCAGATTTGCACCGTTTAAATCCTCTTTTAAGAGTACCTGTCTTACCTTTTCAGCACCTGCTGCAATACCGCAGGAGCCTTCTCCGACAACTATCTTCATATCACTCCGCCTCCCTTAATTCTTTCAGAATTTTCTTTGTCTTTTCAGGTGTAAGAGAGCCGTAGGTGTTGCCGTTAATCATCATAACGGGAGAAAGGGAGCAACAGCCAAGACAAGCCACGCATTCCAGAGAAAACAATCCGTCCTCGGTTGTTTCTCCGTCATCAATGCCAAGCTCTTCCTTTATTGTCTGTAAAATAAGCTCGCTTGAATTAACGTGGCAAGCCGTACCCTGGCAAAGCATAATAAGATATTTTCCCACAGGAGTAAGACGAAACTGAGCGTAAAAGGTTGCAACGCCCATAATTTCACTTTCTGCTATTCCTGTTCTTTCGCTTATGTAGATTACAGCGTCCTTTGGCAGATATCCGTAAACATCCTGTGTTTTCTGTAAAATTGTTATCAGCGAGCCTTTAACATCAGCAAGCTCGTCAAGAACATCCTTTATTAATGTAAGGTCTATATTTTTCTCCACATTAACACCTCCGTGGTTTCTGTTTTTATAATACAAAATTCCTTCAAATCTTGCAAGTCTTTTAGTACAATTACAAGTTTTTACTTAAAGTTCAAATTAAAGACAGTATTTTTCAATCATTTTTGCCACACCGTCATCACCGTTTGAAGATGTAACAAATTTAGCAGATGCTTTACATTCATCGCTGCCGTTTTCCATAGCAAAGGAAAGTCCCGCATATTCAAGCATAGTGCAATCATTTCCCGAGTCGCCGAAGCTCATAGCCTCATCAGAGGAAATACCAAGCTCCCTGCAAATTCCCTTTAGTGCATTTCCCTTATCTGCTGTTATTGTTGTAGCCTCAATACTGTTTTTTAAGCTTTCTGCAACTGAAAGATTATATCCTCTGAGCAAATCGGAATACTCCCTATGCCTGTCCCCTTTGACAGAATACATGGTCATTTTTTCTATAGACTTTCCCTTTGAAAAGTCGAGTAAATCCCCGTGACCTGTCATAGTTGCCATTATCTCTTTTAAAAATTCTTCAGGAAGCTCGCCGCTGTCATAAAACTCCTGCCTATCAAACTGATAGTGAGATTTTCCGTCAATATATATTTCAAAAAATACAGGCTTATTTAAGAAATATTCAATGATTTCTTCTGACGTTTCAACGTCAATCAAATCGGAATAAATTATTTCATTTTTATTTCTGTCAAAAACGCATGCACCGTTTGAATAAATCACATAATCAACAAAGGGTATCTGCTCTATAACATTCTCAATAAGTGCCATAGGTCTGCCTGTGGCAATGGCAAGCTTAATTCCTTTTTCGTGAGCCTTAATGAGTGTTTGCTTTGTGTAATCGGTAACAGTTAAATGGTCTGTTGACATAAGCGTTCCGTCAAGGTCCATTGCAATAATTTTTGTATCCATTTTTTCCTCCGTAGTATTACCGTATCGGACATTTAACTGCTATTCTAACACATATATCAATATTTATCTATACTATTTTTGATACATAAACAATAAATTAACAAATCAAAGCAGGGTTTGCCCAATTTAGTCGCATCAATTATTTCATCATATGTAAACAATGCCACCAAATCGCTGTTATTATAAAAGTAAAAGCCTTTAAAAATATTGTACCTAACGCTTAAATTTACACATGGAATACTCGACGTCATAAGGTCAATCTGAGCTTTTATTTCCTTTTTTAATTTTACTGCTCCTATAATTTTAGATAATAGCTTTTTCATTTATCACACCGTTTATATTTTATGCTATCTTTCGCACTTAAATGTGATATAATATTGCTAAATTATAAGTATTGGACTGGTTGTATGAAGAAAATTTTTAAAATTTTATATTTTATAATTCTCGCCGTGGTGCTTGTGTTTGTCTATAATTATTTTTCCGGCTATTCACTTTTCAGCCTTGAAGATATCAATGCCCCCGTTTATCAGGAGGAAATTGAGGAAGTTTCAGACGGCACAGGCTTTAAAAAGCTTTACTATTCACAGCTCGACAAGGATAAAAGAAAAATATACGATAAAATTTATTTTGCCATAAAAGACTATAAAGAAACCGTCAGAATTTATCAAAAAATCGACAGTCAGGAGTTATTTAACATAGTAGGCTTTGTCATTGCCGAAAACCCCGAGCTTTTTTGGTCAAACGGCGGATGCTCCGTTGACAGTACAGGAAAGCTGACCTTTGACTATATTTACACTCCTGAGGAGATTGAAGTATGCAAGGCTCAAATTGAAAGTAATACTAAGGATATAATCGCTCAGGCAAATACGATTTCCGATGAGTACGAAAGAGCGTTGCTTTTATTTGACTTCATTTCCGAAAACGTAACTTATGACGACAATGCCGCAGAAAATCTTGCCGACAATCCTAAGGCATCAACAATGGCAGGCGCTCTTGTTGACGGAAAGGCGGTATGCGGAGGATATTCAAGGGCGTATCAATATTTGCTTTCCGAGTGCTCCTTGAATGCCGAAACCGTTCACGGCATTGCCAACACACCTGACGGTAATCAAAACCACGCCTGGACGCTTCAGTATCTTGACGGAAATTATTACTATACAGACGCCACATGGGGTGATTCCTATGAGGGTGACACCACCGACGACTACACAAGCCATATCTATTTCTGTATGACAGAAAAGGATATGAGTAAAACTCATACCCTTGATTCTGACATATCTTATCCCTCCTGCACTGCAAAAGCGGACAATTACTTTGTAAAAGAGGGACTGTACTTTGCTGATTTCAGTAAAGCAAGCCTGAAAAAAGCAATCCGCACCCAAATCGAAAACGGCAATAATTTTATAGAATTAAAATTTGAAAATAAATCAGATTATGACAACGCCGTAAACGATCTAATAACGAACAAAAATATCTGCTATTTGCTTTTTGAAATTGACCCTTTTCAAAGAAAAGTAAAATCTGACACCCTGTCCTACAGCACAGACGATACACAAAAAGTATTGACACTGATTTTAACCGGACCATAATGTATAAAACTACTTATTGTCGGGAAAAGGTGCTCGTTACTAAGCCGTCTATCTTCTCGTTTGAGTACAGGCTCAGCCTATCAAATACTAATTTATAAGACTATTCATTGTCGGGAAAAGGTGCTCGTTACTAAGCCGTCTATCTTCTCGTTTGAGTACAGGCTCAGCCTGCCAGATAATAATTTGCAATCTACATACAGAATTTGTGGTCACCGATTGTTTTTACAACAGGTCTTGAATGCATAAATGCGTCGTTTGTTTTTGCGGCATTGAAATAGTAAATTGCTCCCCCGGACGGATCCCAACCGTTAATTGCATCAAGAGCTGCTCTCTTTGAAGAATCAGCAACGGGGGCATACCAGTTTGAATCATTAACACAGGAGAATGCACCGTTTTGATAAACCACACCGCTTATTGAGTCGGGAAATGACGGGTGCTTTACTCTGTTTAAGATAACTGCACCCACGGCAACCTGTCCCTCATAGGACTCCCCTCTTGCCTCTGCACTGATTACCTTTGCAAGAAGCTCCACATCTGCACTTGAATACTGAGTGCTTGCACCCGAGCCACCCGAGCTATCGCCTAAACCGAGATAAAGCAGAGTCGTTTTTCCGCAGATACCGTCGGCAGTAATACCGCAATTTCTCTGAAAGGCAATTACGGCATTTTTTGTTGCATTTCCGTAAACGCCGTCAATTGAGCCATTATAATATCCGAGAGAGGAAAGCTTCTGCTGAATTGATTTTACCTCCGAGCCTGTTGAGCCAAGCCTTGAAACAGCATAGGAGCTGTCCTGATTTGAATATACCTCATAGGAAATAAAGCCAAGAAGTCCTGCACCCAAGACAATAGATGCAATAACAAGGGCAATAATTCCGTTTCGTACTGCTTTATATACTGTCATTTTATCAACCTCACACAAAATAATTTATAAGAAAGGTTATTGCACAGCCTGTAAGAGTAAACAATATTGAGCCGGCGACTGCTCTTAATATTTGCTTTTTTGTCAGTTTTATTTTCGGCGGCTTTTGAGCAACAGTTGCAACTGCCTCTGCTTCCTTTTTAAGCTTTGCATAGTCGGTATTCTGATGCTCCGGCTTTACGAAAAATATAATTTTTTCAAAATACGGATTTTCCGTATTTGTCACTTCCAATATCTGTTTGCTGACACCCTTCATCATCATTGCATTTTTCCTTTCAAATTTATACAATTAGTGTAGGAAAAGATGACTCAAATATTCCAAAATCTTTTTGTCGAAATTTGTGTATTTTGAAATAAAATAATACTTGACACCGTTTTTACTATAACGAAATGTATATTTAACATTACCCTTTTTATTGTGGAAAACTCTGTGGAAAATGTTAAAAACTATGCGATTTTCCGCTATTTTACGTTGTTTTTCACTGTTGAAAACTCGATTTTTTTGAAAATTTTAAAATTTTCATAATTTTACACATAGTTTTCAACATTTTTAAATGTTCGATTTTGAACTAAAAATTTTGTATAATTTGCTATTTTTTACTTTCCCTATTGACAAAAAAATGTTATACTCTCCGTAGGCAATAAACCTATCTTAAAGAGGAATTTTAAAATGAATGCTTCATATGTCAAAAATGATATAATTGTAAAGGACGTTAAGTGCCTTGACCTTGACTTAACCCTTGACTGCGGTCAGGCGTTTCGCTGGGTTAAGCAGGACGACGGCAGTTGGAGCGGTGCCGTCAAGGGCGTCTTTCTCAACATAAAAAAAGAGGGCGACGATTTTGTTTTCAAAAATACAACTAAAGAAGATTTTGAAAATATATGGATAAGCTACTTTGATCTTGAAAAAGACTATGTTAAAATCTGCGATACTCTTAAAGAGGACAATCTAATTGCCCCAACTGTTGACGAGTATTACGGAATAAGAATACTTAATCAGGACAGCTGGGAGGCGCTTTGCTCCTTTGTTATAAGTCAGCAAAACAATATAAAAAGGATAAAGGGAATTATCGGCAGACTTTGTGAAGCCTACGGCGAGGATATCGGAAACGGCTTTTATTCCTTTCCCTCTGCCCAACGGCTGTCAGAGCTGACTGTTGAGGATTTTGAAAATCTCGGAACAGGATACAGAGCAAAGTATCTGGAAAGCCTTTCAAAAAAGGTTGCCTCAGGCGAAATTGATTTAGAAAAAATAAAAGCACTTTCTCTTGAAGAAGCAAGAAAAGAGCTTCTTGAAATCTACGGAGTGGGCATTAAGGTTGCAAACTGTGCTTTGCTTTTCGGATTTGGCTTTTATGACGCCTTTCCCGTTGACGTTTGGATGAAAAGGGTTATGGAATACTATCCCGACGGTCTGCCGAAGTGCTTTGAGGGTATCGGTGGTATAGCACAGCAGTATCTGTTTCACTGGGCAAGGAATAATTTATAAATTGGTATTGGGCAGGCTGAGCCTGCCAAGCGCTGATTTTTCGTATAGGAGAATTTATGCAAAAGCTTTTTGTTGATTTTATACCCGAAAACAAAATAACACTAAACAGTGAGCAATCACGTCACATTGCAAAATCCCTGCGTATGAAAAGAGGAGACATGCTGACTCTTTCCTGTCAGGACGGCAATGACTACGGCTGTATTATTGACGAAATCACGTCGGATACGGTTACTCTTTCGGTATGCTACAGGCAGGCAAACGGCAGTGAGCCAACTGTAAAGGTTGCACTTTATCAGGGCGTGCCAAAGGGCGATAAAATGGAGGACGTTATTCAAAAGTGCACAGAGCTTGGAATTACGTCAATTTGTCCTGTTTTAACCCACCGCTCTGTCAGCCGACCTGATGAAAAATCAGCAAGAAAAAAACAGGAAAGATATCAAAAAATAGCATTAGAGGCGGCACAGCAAAGCGGCCGTGGAATTATTCCGAAAATTCAGAAAATGACAACGCTTAAATCTGCCATTGAAAATGATGAAAGTGATTTGAAAATTCTGTTTTATGAGGGCGGAGGAGAAAATCTCAAGGATATTATTCCAAAAAACGCAGGCTCTGTATCAATTTATATAGGTCCCGAGGGCGGTTTTGAAAAGGAAGAAGTTGAACATCTCAAGGAAAAGGGTGCGGTTATTGCAAGTCTCGGTCCGAGAATACTCAGAACACAGACAGCTCCCGTTGCGGCACTGACGGCAGTAATGCTACTGACTGATAATATGTAAAAGGGAGAAAAAATGAAAAAAAATAAAATGACTTTATTATACATTTTAGTTGCGGTTTTGATTTTGATAATAATCGCAGGTGCAGTTATTGTTTTCGGAATAGTAGGAATTGATAAAAAGGTTACATATTCCGAAAGTGAAATGGTAAATAATAATATAAACACAGGTGTAACCGTTGTTGACGAAAGCACTACATATCAGACCTTAAACGGCTTTGGTGCATCTGCCTGCTGGTGGAGTCAGGACGTTGGCAAATGGGAAAACAGCAAGGAAATTCTCTCCTATCTCTACGATAGCGACAAGGGTATAGGTCTTAATATTTACCGCTACAATCTCGGTGCAGGCTCAAAGAACGACAGCCATATTCCTAATGAAAAAAGACGAACCGAGTGCTTTTTGCAAAGCGACGGCTCATATGATTTCACCGCTGATGCTTATGCTCAAAAGTGTCTCAAGGAGGCAAGAGAGCTTGCAGGTGATGATTTGCGAGTAACCCTTTTCTGCAACAGTGCTCCTGTTCAGCTCACTAAAAACGGTGCTGCCTACTGCTCACCGTCAAAGGATGAAAGCGTGCCGTTTGAAAGCAACCTTGCTCCCGAAAATTACGAAAGCTTTGCCGATTACTGCTATAACTGTGCTGTTCATTTTCTTGACGAGGGATACAGAGTAACTGATGTTTCCCCTATAAACGAGCCTCAGTATGAATGGCAGGCTTGGTATAACAGCGACGGTACATATTCCGCAAGTCAGGAGGGCTGTTACTATTCAGCAACAGAGGCGAGAGATTTGCTGAATGTGTTTGTTGATAAATTTGACAACTCAGATGCTCATGAAAGAGGCTGTAGGGTTTCAATGTTCGAATCAGGCGAAATTCAGGGCGAGGGTTCGGACTGTTCTGACTATGTGGATTGTATTCTCGGAAAAGACAGTGAATATGTTTTCAAAAACGTAAAGCTGAGAAAATATTTTGACACCGTTAATATGCACTCCTATTGGTCAAGCAGGGACACAAAGGAAAACGCAGAAAATTATTTTTCTGACGAGTATTCAAAATACAGCATTGCCTGTACCGAATACTGCCAAATGACAAACGACGAAAACACAGGTGTTTTTGATTTAATTTCAGCAGAAAAAAACGGCACAAACGGAATGACTATTGAGTATGGCGTGGCTATGGCAAAGATTATCATTGACGATTTAACGGTAATGAACGCTACCGAGTGGGATTGGTGGATTGGCTGCTCCTGCGGAACATATCCCGATGGTCTTGTTTATCTCAATCCCGATAATCACAATGATATCAAAGCATCAAAAAGATTATGGTGTCTCGGCAATTTTTCAAAATTTATTAACGAGGGTGCAATTAGACTTGCTTGCAGCTCAGGCGTTGAGGGACTTGAAAGCTGTGCCTTTGCAAACATTGACGGAACAAACATAATCGTTTATGTCAATGATACCGACAATGACCTCTCAACCTCCTGTGATTGTCAGTCAGATTATGAGATTTACACAACAAGCGCAGATTACGACCTTGAAATGACAGCCAACGGTAGCAAAGGAAATGCAAAAGTTACAGTTCCTGCAATGTCGGTTGTAACGGTGGTAACAAGATAAATTAGTATTTGGCAGGCTGAGCCTGCACGCAGACGAGAAGATAGATAGTGTAATAATGAACACCTTTTCCCGACAATGAATAGTTTTAAAAGTTAGGGTTTATCGTGGTGTTGATGAATGAAACGACCGTAGGGGCGACCATTGGTCGCCCGCTTAAAACGGGCTTGCACTGCAAGCCCC
>JBJFGE010000028.1:0-54301 GCA_051892435.1 Eubacterium sp. | reverse complement strand
GATCACCAGCTCCATAAAAAAGAGGTTATCATTTTGATAACCTCTTTTTTATTGTATTTTTTGTTACAGGACTTTTAGTAGGGACATACATACCTCAATCATTTCATCCTTTGAAACATCCATATTGTCAATGAGCCAGCGTTTTATTGTATAAACCAAAGCACCTGTTATCATAGACGCAATTAACTCAGGTTTGCCGGGCAGTATAGCACCGTTTGCCTTGTCCGTTTTAAGATGACGGCGTATATCCGATTCAATCTCGTCGGAAAGTATATTCGTTAGTCTGCCTGCTCCGGAGCTTTTAAAAACGGAAGCAACAATTATACGGTGAGTATCTGCAAAGCAAAGTACATCTTTTATCATCATTGCATAAAAGGTTTGGGGCTTTGACCTGTCATAATCAGAGAAGTGGGTTTCCTTAAATTCATCCTGAAGCTGACGAACGACAAAGGCGTAAAGCTCGTATTTGTCGCCAAAATGCTTATAAAATGTCGCTCTCCGAACCATTGCTTTTTCGCAGATTTCCGAAACCGTAATGTCCTCAAAATCCTTTTCAGCCAAAAGTTCTGTTAATGCATCTGTAAGTAATTTATAAGTTCGCTCTATCCTTAAATCCATTTTGTCCTCCCGTTAGGAAACATTAACAGTACAAGTGTCAATTAACCATACATTGTACCTATACTGTACTGTTGCACATTCTGCAATTCGTATTATACTAAAAAGCGTAACAGTTGTCAATTAACACTATAATTGTTACAAAAATAATTCACAGAAAGGCAGATTGAAATGAAAAACTATGACAGAGTAAGAGCACATAAACCGGAAGGTATTGAAAACAAAAAAGCTCATATCGTAGGTGGAGGCATTGCCGGTCTGGCTTCGGCAGTATTCCTAATTGATGACGGTTATATGGACGGTCACAATGTGACAATCTATGATAGCTTAAAAGATGTGGGTGGTTCGATGGACGCAACCCGCAACGATAGAGGCTATGTTTGCAGGGGCGAACGTGAGCTTGAGCCTAATATGGAATGCCTTTGGTATCTTTGCGGTAAAATTCCCTCAATAGATACTCCCGGCAGAACTGTGTTAGAAGAAACCGTCGACGCAAATAATGAGCATAGGATTTATTCTAATGCCCGTTTGCTTCATAATCAGGGACAAATTTACGAAAAGGTTTCGGATTTGACTATGTCACCTCAATTATCTGAAAAGATGATTGAAATGATGACTGTTCCCGAAGATAAAATTGAAAATGTAACCATTGATGAATTTTTCGGAGATACCGCAAAGGAGTTATATAAATCTAGTCTGTGGCTTTGCTTTCATTCAATGCTTGCTTTCAAGCATTATCACAGCCTAATTGAAATGAAAAGGTATATGGTTCGTTTTGTTCAGCACCTGCCCGGAATTGACCATTTGAGAGGTCAGGTGGAAACAAAGCATAACGAGTATGATGCGATTATCAAACCTACTAAAAAGTGGCTCCTTGACAGAGGGGTAACAATCGTTACCGACTGTACTGTATATGATTTGGATTTGGACGATGATAATAATACCGTTCTTGGCATCCACGCAAATAAAAGCGGAGAGGATATGTTTGTTCCTGTTTCACCGGATGATATATGCATTGTAACTATCGGTTCAATGACCCAAAACAGTGCTATGGGTGATAATGAAACCGTTGCCGAAACCAACAGAGATACAATTAACAGAGGTTTGTTTTCATTATGGGAGCGCCTTGCAAAGCGTGACGAAAAATTCGGACATCCTGAAAAATTCACCTCCGATGTTGACAAAACAAAGTGGATGAGCGTAATGGTAACCGTTAAGGATTATCCTGAGCTTATGAAAAGAATGAGAACGCTGTTAAAAAGCAAAGAGGGGACAACCAGCGGTGCCGTAACAATAATTGATTCAAGCTGGGATATTTCCTTTGTGCTTTACGGTGAATATTATCCGAATCAGCCCAAAAATGAGCAGGTATTTTGGTTTGATACACTTTACGGTGAGCGTATAGGCGATTATATCAAAAAGCCGTCAAGCGAGTGTACGGGTAACGAAATTTTGACCGAGTTTTTATACCATTTAGGAATGCTTGACATTAAAGACGAGGTGCTTGAGCATTGCTATGTTTCAACCTGTATGATGCCATATATAACCTCGCAGTTTATGCCAAGAGAAATTAAGGACAGACCAAAGGTAATTCCCGACGGATGCACTAATCTGGCGTTTATCGGTCAGTATGTTGAACTTCCCGGTGATGTTGTGTTTACTGTTGAAACGTCAATTCGTACCGCTCTTATGGCATCCTATGGTTTGCTTCATCTTGACAAATCGGTTCCTGCACTTTACGAAGCACAGTATGATATTCGTGTTCTTGTTGCCTGCCTGAAAAAATTACTTGGTACCGATAAAATCACAAAATCAGACCTTCCTCCGATCAATCCGCTTAAGATGAATAAGGAAATTGACAGGTTGTTAGAGGCTGTTAACAGCATACCGTTCTTCGGTGATTTCGATAATGTTTATTAATAGATAAAGGAGAAATTAATATGAAAGTTTATGATTTAAAGTATAATGCTCATGCACCTAAGAATATCGAGAACAGAAAGGCATATATAATCGGCGGAGGTATTGCAGGTCTTTCTGCGGCAATTCACCTTGTTGATGATATTCATATGCCGGGCAAGAATGTTACTATAATGGAGGCGTCATCAGATATAGGCGGTTCTATGGACGGCTGCGGAGATGCAGAACACGGTTATCTTTGCAGAGGCGAAAGAGAGCTTGAGCCTAATATGGAATGCCTTTGGAATATCTGCTCAAAAATACCGTCATTAAGAAATGAGGGCAGAACAGTTCTTGACGATGTTTGGGATTACAACTATAATCATCCGCTTCACAATGAATATCGTCTTGTTGTTCAGGGAAAATCAATTCCCTGTCATGATTTTTCAATGGATGAGGAATGTATGGAGGCTCTGCTTAATGTACTGTTTTGCGATGAAAGAGAGCTGGAGGGAAAAAGCATTGCCGATGTATTTCCCGAAAGCTTTTTCCACTCAAACCTTTGGCTGACATTCCATAATATGCTTGCATTTAAGCAGTATCACAGTGCTATTGAAGCAAAGCGTTATTTCCGCCGTTTTACACACTTTATGCCTGAAAGTGATTACGAGCACGGTATTTTGCATACGGACCTTAACGAATATGACGCAATCATTCTTCCGATTATCAAATGGCTTGAGGGTAAGGGCGTAAATTTCAATACAGGTATAAACGTAACGGAAATTCTTATGAGTGACGATAATAATGTTGCAACAGGTATCAAATATCTTGCGTCAGGCAAGGAGTACATTTTGAATGTGGCAGAGCAGGATATGGTTATTTTCACTAACGGCTCAATGGCACAAAATTCTGCTTTTGGTGACAACAATACTGTTGCCGAGACTAACAGAGATACTGAAAACCGCGGTGTATTCTCCGTGTGGGAAAAGCTTGCAAAGCGTGATGAAAAATTCGGACATCCTGAAAAATTCATCAGTGACATTGACAAAACAAAATGGGTTTCATTTTTCCCAACTATTACAGATTTCCCCGAATTTTATGACCGTATTGAAAAGGCTTCGGGCAGACCTATCGGCACAAATGGAATTATATCCTTCCCTGAATCAAACTGGGATATATCGTATATTGCTTACCACGCACCGTATTTTCCAAATCAGCCCGATAATGTTCAGGTAGGCTGGGGCTATGGTCTTTGGGGCGAAAGACCCGGTAATTATATCAAAAAGCCTATGTGTGACTGTACCGGTGATGAGATTTTAACTGAAATGCTTTATCATTTCGGTATGCTTGATTTAAAGGATGAACTGCTTAAGCATACATATGTATCAACCTGTATGATGCCTTATATTACAAGTCAGTTTATGCCAAGGGAAATTAAGGACAGACCTAAGATTGTACCCGACGGCTGTAAAAACCTCGCTTTTGTTGGACAGTATGTTGAAACTCCTGAGGACGCAGTGTTTACGGTTGAAACCTCATGCCGTACAGGTATGTATGCCGCTTATGCTTTATCAGGTGTTGAAAGGAAATCTCTTGAGGTTGCACCTACATTCTATGACCTGCGTTATATTATAGGTCAGCTGAAAAAGATACAGAACATTGAGGGTGACATAACATCAAAGGATTTACCGAAAATTAATCCTCTTAAACTGAAAGAAACAGAAAAGCAGATGTTAAGTCTCATAAACGGTATTGAAAAATATCCGTCATTATTTCCCGGAAAAGAAATGATGTAAATTTTAAAGCTTTTTATGTTAAAAAAACAGCACGCCTGTAAATGCAGGTGTGCTGTTTTGTTATATGTAGGATTAACCTAATTATTTTATTTTGCAACAGGGACATTTAATTCCAAATCTGTAAGCGGGAATGAACAGCAGGGATGAATACATCCGAAATCATAATCTGCCATACGACGATATTCCATATTCTTAGGAACATATACCTTGCCTGAAAGCAGATGCGAATGACAGAAGCCACATTCACCGCTACGACAGCGAGCAGGAACGGCAATACCGTTCTTCTCCAAAATCTGCATTACGGAATCTGAGGTTAAGCCTGTAACAGTCTTTATTTCATCCTGAATAGTAACTGTAATATTAACTGTTTCAGGTACATTTGATGGGTAATCAGATTGCTGTTGCGGATTGTGAAATTCGCCAAACATTTCGTGGCGAATATATTTACGCTCAAGTCCAAGCTTTTCAAGCTCTTTATCTGCAAAGGTATACATCTGCTGCGGACCGCACATAAATACTGAATACGCCTCATTTTCGGGAGCATATTTTTTAATGATTTCTGCGGTAATAAAGCCACGCTCTGCACCCTCGGGAAGCTCACAATCTGCATCGCTTAAAACGTGAACAACCTTGAATTTAGGTGTGCGTGCGGCAATAGCGTCAAGCTCATCACGGAATAAAATATTCTCTTGATTTCTGCTACCGTATAATAATGTTAATTCAAAATCCTCATCGCCGTCAGCAATTGCGTTAGCCATTGAAAGAAACGGCGTGATACCGCTACCGCCTGCAATGCCGATAACCTTCTCTGCATCACGGAGGGGCTGATATTCAAAATTACCGGACGGTGCCGAAACCTCAACCTCTGTTCCGACCTCCCAATTATTCAAGATATAATTAGAAAGAAGTCCTCCGTCAACACGCTTGATTGTCAGCTCATAAAAGCCCTTTAATGAGTCAGAGGGTGATGATGAAATTGAGTATGCTCTTGTGATAGGAAGACCGGAAATCTCCTGAAATACTGTAAGATATTTACCTGCACCGAAGAAGGCTAAAGCGGATGTTCCTCGAGCTTCGTCGGGAACAAGTGTAAAGCTTTTACAATCGGCGCTACGCTCTGTTACAGCAGAAATTTTAAGATACTGACGCTTTGGATGAAGTGCCTTTGCAAGCTCTCTTGCGTGGTCAGCACCATTTGGTATTTCAGCCACACCTGATTTAAAACGGGATTGTCTGTCTCCAAGCATCGGCAGGAATTTTCTCATTTTTAATGATTTAATCGGACTTGCCATATTACTTTTCCTCCTTTAGTGCTTTAACGGTGATATTCGCTGCTTTTTCACCTGAATAGTAAGCACAGCCATAACCGTCGCCACGCTCCTGTGTTGCACCGCAGAACAGGAAATTCTCAAATGGTTGGTCTGTGGCATACTGAATTGTACGGGGGATAAGGCTGTCCCACATATCAAGTCTGTATCCGTACGGTGAACCGAGAGGTGTGTTAAGATAACGTGAAAATGTTGGAGGCAAGGCAACCTCGATTTCCTCAATATAAGGTGTGATTGAAATGTTAAGTGCCTTTTCGCAGGTTTCAATCATATCCTTTGCAACCTTGTTCTTAAATTTTTTATAGTCCTGTGGCTTAACATCCTTCATCACGTCGCCGTATGTCATTGTTGTAAGGAAGAGCTGTGATGTTCCCTTTGGAGTACAATCGGGAATAATCTCGTTTAAGCAGTTAATAATGCAGTAGCCACTGCCGAAATCATTGCAAAGTGCGTGCTGGTCATCAGATTGAAGAGTTGGTGCGATAAATACTGAATAGTCGGTAATGCCCAGCTCCTCTTTAGTCTTATTCATACCGAGGTAAACTGTTGTAAGTGTAACAGCAACCTCACGGGAATTTGCCATTCTAAGCTGCTTTTCGGGAACCTCCTTTTTCTCAAACAGTTCGCTCCAAGCAGTATTAGGTGAGCAGTTACAGATAAAGCGTTTAGCATAAACCGCTTTATTACCGTTGATTACAACTCCTGCAGGCTTACCGTCCTTCATAATTACCTTTGTAACCTCGGAGTTATACCAGATTTCACCTCCGTAATCACGAATTGACTTGTCAAGTGCAAGGCTCATTTCGTGGCTGCGATGATGAGGAATACCTGTACCGTTTTTAACATAAGCGGCAAGGACGTTCATATAAAACAAAAAGTCAAAGCGAGAGCCCGGAGAACCCATATAGCTCCAATATGTAGAGAAAATACCCTGTGCCTTTTTAGGCATACCCAGTGCATCAAGTCCCTCATTGAGTGTATGGGATGTCATACGCATAAAGTCAGGCACATAAGGCATAACCTTTGGAATATTAGGCATACTTTCACCGTCGCCGAGATATTCAAATGCCTGGTTCATACGCTCTGAAAGTTCAAATGCCTTCATTGCACTGTCGTATGAGCCGGGTACAATTTCGTCAAGCTTACGTGAAAATGCCTCAAAGCCTATCGGCATACGTGCATCAACTGTTACCTCTACACCGTTTTCATTGATAAATGTGTCGGTGTCCCCCGGCTTTGCAGGAATAATAAGACGGAATGTGGAATTATCCTTAACCCAATTTACATGAGCATCTACTCGGTTGAACATTTTTTCAACGTCACCGGGTTCCTCAGGTGTACCGATACCGCATAATTCGTGAAGCGAAGGCTCGAACTCGAACCTACCGCGTACAAAAGATGAAGCAGAGCCACCCGGAATGTTGTGACGTTCAAGCAAAAGTGTTGAGACTCCTGCTTTTGCACAGTTAGCGGCAGCAGTGAGTCCGCCGTTCCCGGCACCGATTACGATTACATCATATTCTTTCATCGTGCATCTCCTTTGATTGTTTTATTTGTTACCTTTTTCACCAACATATTTGCTTTGGAAAAAATAGGGATTTTATATATCACATTATATAATCATAATAAAATTAAGTCAATGAGCCACAGGCAAAATATATTTTTAGTGGACAATTCATTGAAATTCTGTTCAAATAAAATATCCTTAACTATAACCATAGTTCGTCAGTTCGAGTCTGATCACCGGCTCTATGAAAAAGGAAATAGTAATCTGTTTCTTTTTTATTGCAAAGTTTCAGAAAATCAGTCTGTTATGAATATAATTGTTAGTAATATTAGTAGAATTAGCTTAATATGGTAAAATAACTGTGCTACGCAGTTTAATATTTTTTCAAAAGAGTATACTTTTGTAAATAGCTATGAGAAGCAGAAATTGATTTACTGTTGATAACATATTATCGGCATGATATAATAAAAAATCGGAGGCGGTGATATGTGGATAGCGGCAGCTTTGTTGTCCGCATTTTTTGCAGGTATTACTTCTATTTTGGCGAAATGCGGTATCAAAAAGACAGACTCAGATGTGGCAACGGCAATACGCACTGTCGTTGTTTTACTTTTTTCTCTGATTATGACAATTATCGTTGGCTCTCTTGGAGAATTAGCAGAGATAAGTGTAAAGTCATTTGTATTTCTTATTCTTTCAGGAGTAGCTACAGGTGCATCGTGGATATGTTATTTTAAAGCATTGTCAATGGGGGATGTAAATAAGGTTGTTCCTATTGATAAGTCAAGTACAATTCTTTCTGTTTTGCTTGCAATAGTTATCTTTAATGAAACAAATAATCTAGGGGTAAAGCTTATAGGTACGGCTCTTCTCGGGTGCGGTATATTCCTTATGGTAGAGAGGAAAAAATCAACCGTTGCCGAGGAAAAAAGAAGCTGGATAGTATATGCTGTTATGTCAGCTGTGTTTGCCGCCTTGACTTCAATCCTTGCAAAAATCGGAATTGACAACGTGGAGTCAAATCTCGGTACTATGGTAAGAACCTGCGTTGTGCTTATTATGGCGTGGATTATTGTTTTTGCCAAGGGAAAGCAAAATCAGATCAAGAAAATTGATAAAAGGGAGCTTGTTTTCATCTGTCTTTCGGGTATTGCAACGGGGGCTTCTTGGCTATGCTATTATTATGCAATCCAAAACGGAGTTGTAAGCGTAGCAGTACCTATTGATAAAATGAGTATAATTGTTTCAATTGCTTTTTCCTACATAGTTTTTAAAGAAAAGCTGACAAGAAAATCCTTTATCGGTTTGTGCTTTATGATTGCAGGAACGCTTTTGATGACTGTTTTTGCCTAACTTTAAATTACACATTTTTTAAAATGTAAAAAAACTTTGACGTTTTTTAATGAATATTAGAATTTAATATACATTCGATAAAAAATGTTTGTATTTTGTGAATATTAATTGTATAATAAAAATGATTTTGTGTTCTAAATATTAGTATTCGGGAGAGAAAATGGGAAAATTTAATTTTGACTATAGTCAGACGATGATGATGAAAATTGACATCGGTGTTCCTGACAAAAAGCTCAGAAGTAAAATTTTTAATAAGTTCAGCGACGTACTTGACAAGGTTAAAATAATTGACAATTTAACCTTTGGTGCTCCGAAAATAATGTATCTTGTAGGTTGGCAGTATAGAGGACATGATGATAAATATCCATCTTTTTTCAATGTCAACAGAGGCGCAGTTCCTGTTTACGGTGATTCTCCCCACCGTAGTCTTATTAATCTTATGAATGAGGCAAATGATTATAATACCACAATTTCTCTTCACATAAATCTTTCTGACGCATACGAGAACAGTCCTCTTTGGCAGGAGTACTGTAATAAAAATCTAATTCTTCGTGACAAAAAGGGTAACCTTGTTGTCACAGGGAAATATAACGGACTTAATGCATATCACGTTAGAGCTAAAGCGGAATATGAATCGGGTAATTTCCAAAAGCGTGCAGATGCAGTTATTTCAATGTTTCAGCTTGATAAGCAGAAAACCGTACATATTGATGCTTTTTTTGTAAGAAAGGGCTTGGAAACCAATATCCCTGAGGAAAAGAAGTACCGCAGGAAGATGATTGAATACTTTATCGACAGGGGCGTTGATGTTACAACCGAGTTTATTTACCGTGAAAGAAACAGTGGATTCAGGAGTCTTTGGGGTAAAAGCGATATTATCGGAGTCGTTCCTGCTGTGTGGAATCTCAGAATGACACAGGCTGATTATTTCCGTTATCCTCCTACTGTTCTTGCAGGGGGAGAGCTTTGTATGGACATTCAGGTAGATAAAGATTTGCAGTATCTGTTTTACGGTAATGCCCACTGTGAGGAATGCTTTAATAAAAAAGATTGGACCGAAGATTTTATCCGTGAATTTTCATTAAAAACAGTTCCGTATTTTTTCCTTAATAAAAGAAAGCTTCAGCGTATAAGTGGTCTTGGGAGGGGCAGGGTTGCCCATTTCGATGCAGGTGTTACAACAAGCATAAAGGATAAAAAAATCACTCAAAACGGAAAAGTTCTAAAAGAGGGAGAAACCCTTTGTATTCCTGTTACATGGAGAGAAAATACATTTTATGCTTTTTCAGGTGAGGGACGGAGCTATACTTTTTCTGTTCCAAACGGTAACGCTTCTGTGTTTGAGCTCAAGGAAGATGGTCCTGTTTTAGTATTTAACAAGGAAATTATAAATGACAGAATTACCCTTGATATGAAGAAAAACAGAGGATACATCATTCAGTATGACAGATAATATTTGAATGTGATTTATGGAGATGCTATGAAGAAATTATTATCAATTATAATGGCTGCGGTTATGGCTGTAAGCGTATCAAGCACAGTCGCCTTTAGTGCAAGTGCGAATACAATGGCAACTGCTGTTGCTGTTTCTGAAAATCAGATTTATGAAACATCTGTGTGCGGTACAGTTGATGAGTATGTAAAAAGCTGGGTAAGATTTGACTGCACAACGTCGGGATATTATGAGATTGTCTGCGATGGATTAACTGCTCCTGACGGACCTGTTCATATAACCGTTTATGATTCTTCAAATAACATTGTGAATTATGCAGTAAACACCTCAGGTGCTATGTCATTTTCCGCTGTGACATATCTTGATGCAGGATGTAGTTATTATTATTGCGTTGAAATTGACGGAACACTTTACAATTGTAATGTTTCAGTGAAAAAGCATAATCATATTTATACAAATGTTCAGCAGATAAAGGCTTTGGCAGATGATACTTCTGAAATTAGGAGAGACGGGTTTACAAGATTTTCCTGTGTTTCCTGTAATTCGTTTTATGATACAGCCGTATGTCCGTATCCTGCATCAGTAGCTTTATCTCAGGAAAAGTATACCTTTGACGGTACGAATAAATATCCTTCTGTAACTGTTTACAATAGAGCGGGAGCTGTTATTCCGTCAAGTGAGTATACCGTTACATATGAGGATAATGTTTTGCCGGGTAAGGCATTTGTAATCATTTCCTTTAATTCCTACTCATATGAGGGAGAAATGACTAAGTCATTCTCAATTTCACCTCAAAAGCAGTCAGTTACATATCTTAATTCAAAGAAGTCAAATTCAATTACGGTGAAGTGGACAAGGGATAATAATGTCAGCGGATATGAGATTCAGTACAGCACTTCGCCAAAGTTCTATAAAAGTAAGACTAAAACTATTGAAATTTCCAAAAAAAGTGCAACCTCTAAAACTATAGACAAGCTTCAGGGAAATAAGAAGTATTATGTGAGAGTTCGTTCATATAAAACTGTTGATTCTGTAAGAATTTACGGAGCTTGGTCAAATAAGCAGTACGTTAAGACAAAGAAATAATATACAAAAAGGAGAAATTGTTTCTCCTTTTTGTATATTTTGTAAACAATGTATAAATCACTTTGACAAGTATATAATCTTGTGATATTGTTTAGTTGAATTAAAAGTATTCAAAAATCGGAGATGGATAGTTATGAAAAAAATTTTTAGCTTGTTAATGGCTATTGTTGTTATTGTCAGCAGCTTGTCGTTATCTTTTTCAGTATCTGCTGCTGATTTGGAACAAATTAAGTCAGAAACAGTTGGTAATGCAAAAGAACTTCCTTGTGACAGTCAGTGGAAAGAATATTCGGGAAATAATAGTGCATTTAGAGATTTTTATCAAATTACAGTTGCTTCCTCTGGTAAACTGAACTTAAAGATTGAAGCAAGTGCTTCATTGGAAGCAACATTAACTAACGCTGAATTTACAAGAGAATACTTTACCGTTTATGCTGTTCCTGCACAAAAAGCTGAAACAGTAATAAAAAATCAGACTGTTACAGCAGGAACATATTATCTTTCTGTTAAATGTGACGGAAAGTATAGGCTAAATGCAACCTTCGGCGGTAACTGCTACGATAATCCCCAGTTGCTTGAACCGAACATTGAGGTTGCAGGTGCAAGTACAGAGATTGAAGGCGGATGGTGGTATAAGCTGAATATACCGTCGGATGCTATATATATTTTTAGTGCTTCTTCATACGGAAATACGGATGTCAGAATTTACGGTAATGATTTAACTAATGCAATCGACAATATTGCTTTGTCAGGAAGCAGTGATGCTCCTGCTGCTCAAAAGAAAAATGTTTCTCTTGATAAGGGCGCATATTATATCTGCGTAAACAGTGACAGCAAATATACTCTTTCTTGGTGTATGCTTACACAGGATAACTGTACTCATTCGTTTACTCATCAGTATATAAAGGCTACGTATACAACAAAGGGATATCAGCTTAATGTTTGCAGTGTGTGCGGTTATACCTATAAGGATAATTATTCAGCTAAAAAGACACTTTCAGCTCCTGCCCTGTATTCGCTCAAAAAAGGCAGTAAAAAAATCAGCGTAAGCTTCGGCAGGTCATTTAATGCAACAGGATATCAAATTCAGTATTCAACAAATAAAAAATTTACAGGTAAAAGCGTTAAGAAGATTACCACCAAGAATCTTTCAAAAACGATTAATAATCTTAAAGGCAGAACAAAATATTACGTAAGAGTTCGTGCTTACAAGAAGGTTGACGGAAAGACAGTATTTTCTCCTTGGAGCGATATCAAATCCGTTACAACTAAAAAATAATGGGTTAAAGGCGACGGCAGAATTTTCTGCCGTCTTTTTTTGCAAAAATATATTCGATTTTAAAATTTGGTATTGAAATTTTTTAACACATAATGTAATATAATATAAATTATAAATAGTCAGTGATTTCTTTAAACGAATGTAAATTATTGGCACGCCTTTTTGGAGTTGTGTATGGAAAAAATCACAGGAAAAAATAATGATATCATAAAGGGCGTTAAAAAACTCTTTTCCTCTTCAAAGCTACGCAGAGAGCAAGGGCTCTTTGTTCTTGAGGGGGCAAGACTGGTTTTTGATGTCCTTAATTCTTTTTACGAAGTAAAGTGTTTTCTTATAACCGAAAAGTCTTTTGAAAAGTATGAGGAAAAAGCAAAACAGCTTGTTGATGTAAGCGAGAAAGCATATTTGATTTCAAACGATATCGCAGACAGGCTTTCCCAAACTCAAAATACACAGGGCATATTTGCCGTATGCAAAATGAAAAATGAAGATGCGGATATTGACGTAAGCAGAAAATATATCGCCCTTGATAATGTTCAGGACCCCGGAAATCTCGGCACGATTATCCGTACTGCCGATGCTCTTGGAATTGACGGAATTATTACCGGTGGCGGATGTGATGTTTTCAATCCAAAGGTTCTTCGTTCTTCAATGGGCTCTGTGCTTCGTATGAAAATAAAGTACTGTCAAAATCTTGCTTCTTTTCTTGAGGATTTGAAAAACAAAGGTATGGCAGTTTACGGAACCTCTCCCGATATAAACGCCGAGAAAATAACAGATGTGACCTTCTGCGGTGGATGTGTCTGTGTTATAGGCAATGAGGCAAACGGTATCAGTGACGATGTCAGAAAAGCCTGCAGTGAAATAATAACAATACCTATGCAGGGCAGAGCGGAAAGCCTTAATGCTTCTATAGCTGCGGCGGTTGTTATGTGGGAGATGCTTAGATGAGTGATAATGTAAGATACTGGCTTTGGCTTCAAAGAGCATTGGGTGAGGGTGCAAGCATAAAGCCTATTATTGACGATTTCGGCTCGGCAAAGAATTTATATGAGGCAAATATACTTGAGTGGAAAATGAGCACGTCTCTGACCTCACGTCAGATTAACGGACTTGAAGAAACAAAGCTCACCGATGTTGACGAGATAATCTATACCTGCAATGAAAACGGCTGGCAGATTATTGATTATGACGACAGCCTTTATCCAAGCAGATTAAAGGAAATAATTAACCCTCCTGCAGTTTTGTTTATTGACGGAGAAATGCCGGATGTTGAGTCTTTTATTACCATAGGAATTGTAGGTACGAGAAAGGCAAGCGAATATGCAGTAAAGGTTACACATATAATGAGCAGAGGTATTGCCGAAGCCGGAGCAATTGTTGTCAGCGGCGGAGCCTTAGGGGTTGATACGTATGCTCACAGAGGAGCTATTGCCGCAGGAGGCAAAACTATTGCTGTGTTAGGCTGTGGTCTCGGTACAAAATATCTCAGCCAAAACAACTCTCTTCGCAATATAATTAAAAGCTGTGGAGCACTTGTTACGGAGTTTGAACCATTCACTCCTGCAAGCAGGAGAACATTTCCAATAAGAAACAGGATTATAAGCGGTCTTTCTCTTGGAGTCCTTGTGGTTGAAGCAGGGGAGAAGAGCGGAAGTCTTATTACCGCAAAATATGCACTTGAGCAAAACAGAGATGTTTATGCAGTTCCTGCCTCGGTGCTTTCAACGAATTTTTCGGGAACTAACAGACTTATTGACGACGGTGCAAGAGTAGTAACAAAGCCTGAACACCTTATTGAGTCATATCTCTATGATTACCCAACAGCAGACCCGTCGAAAATACGCAGTATAGACGAGCTTGTAGCTGATGAATCTGATAAAAGTGCAAACGTTGAAGAAAAGAAAGATAAATATTCCTTTGATACACTTGAAAAGGGCAGAAAAAAACGACTTGAACGTGAGGAAAAGGAAAGAAATCTTGACGGTGATTTAAAAGCCGTTTATGATTCAGTGGGTGATATTTTTACTCATATTGATACGATAATTGAAAAATCAGGACTTTCAAGCCAAAAGGTCACCGCATCGGTAATACAGCTTGAAATGCTCGGAATAATAGAAAGTGCCTCCGGCAAGAGGTACAAAAAAGCCTGAAAGGAAAAACAGTATGTCAAAATTAGTTATAGTTGAGTCGCCTGCAAAGGCAAAGAACATAAAAGGATATCTCGGAAGAGGCTACGAGGTTGTTGCCTCAATGGGACACGTAAGGGATTTGCCTGCGGCAAGGCTCAGCGTTGATATTGCAAACGACTTTGAACCAAAGTATGCAGTAATAAAAGGCAAGGAGAATTTTGTAAAAGAGCTTCAGAAAAAAGCAGACTCTGCGGATTACGTATATCTTGCAACCGACCCCGACCGCGAGGGAGAGGCAATTTCATGGCATCTTGCAACTCTGCTTAACCTTGATATGAATGATAAAAACAGAGTTACCTTTAATGAGATTACAAAGAACGGCGTTCAAAACGGTATGGCTCACCCGAGAGCAATAGATATTGATTTTGTAAACGCTCAGCAGGCAAGAAGAATTCTTGACAGACTTATCGGATATAAGCTGTCTCCCTTTATTTCTCAAAAAATCAGAAGAGGTCTTTCAGCAGGAAGAGTTCAGTCTGTTGCACTTAGACTGATTGTTGACAGAGAGGAAGAAATCAGAGCATTTAACCCGGAGGAATACTGGTCAATAGATGCTAAGTTTACCAATCCGCCTGACAGAAAGGTTTTCTCAGCCGCACTTTACAGTAAAGACGGCGATAAAATAAAAATTGAAAATAAAGAGCAAAGTGACAGTATTTTATCAGAGCTTGAAAACGCTGAATATATTGTGAAATCCGTGAAAAAAGGCAGTAGAAAGAAAAATCCTACTCCTCCTTTCATTACCTCGACACTTCAGCAGGAGGCTTCAAGACGTCTTTCCTTCCAAGCTAAGAGAACTATGAAAGCCGCTCAGGAGCTTTACGAGGGCGTTGACGCAGGAGAGCTTGGTACAGTGGGTCTTATCACTTATATGAGAACTGACTCACTTCGTATTTCGGAAGAGGCAAGAGCAGCAGGAAATCAATATATTGCCGATACCTACGGCGAAAAATACCTTCCAAAAAAGCCTAGATATTATAAATCAAAAAGCAATATTCAGGACGGACACGAGGCTATCAGACCTACTATGCCGAATGTTAATCCTGAGACTGTAAAAAAGTATCTTACCTCTGATCAGTATAAAATTTATAAGCTTGTGTGGGAGCGCTTTATTGCATCTCTTATGGAATCCTGCCTGCAGGAAACTATGAAGATTGAAATTGAAGCAAAGAACTATATCTTTACTGCAACCGGATATACAGTTAAATTTGACGGCTTTACGGCTCTTTATGAGGAAAAGGGTGATGACGATAAAAAGGACGTTTCCGCTCCGCTTCCTGTAATGAAGGAGAGCGACGTTTTGAAGCTCAAGAGTATTTTGGGCAATCAGCATTTTACCCAGCCGCCTGCAAGATATACTGAGGCATCACTCACAAAAGCACTTGAAGAAAACGGTGTAGGCAGACCGTCAACCTACGTTACTATCACATCAACAATTCTCAACAGAGAATATGTTAAAAGAGAGGGCAAGCAGTTTGTGCCCACAGAGCTTGGCGAGGCTGTAACAAATCTTTTAAAGGATAAAATGCCTAACATAGTAAATGTAAAATACACCTCAAAAATGGAAACCGACCTTGATAAAATCGATAGCGGCGAAAAGAATTACAAGGAAATGATTCGCCTTTACTATGATGATTTTGAAAAGCCTCTTGAAAAGGCAAAAGAGGAAATGCAGGGCGTTAAAATCAAGCTCAAGGAAGAGGAAACAGATGTTGTCTGCGAAAAATGCGGACGTAAAATGGTTATTAAGGTCGGCAGATACGGAAAGTTCCTTGCATGCCCGGGATATCCGGAGTGTAAAAATACAAAGCCTCTCGTATTCAAGACAAAGGCAAAATGCCCTGAATGCGGTGGAGATGTTATTGAAAAGAAAACAAAGAGAGGAACTTCATTCTACGGCTGTTCAAATTATCCTAACTGTAACTTTATGACTTGGGATATGCCGACAGATGAGGTTTGTCCTAAGTGCGGAAAATCACTTTTCAAACGCAGAGGGAATGTGCTTTATTGTCCCGACACAGAGGGTTGCGGATTTACAAAGCCTGCACCGTCTAAAAAGAAGAGCGAAGAAGAGTAATATTTTATGAAATTTAATGTTTTAGGTGCAGGACTTGCAGGAGTTGAAGCAGCTTGGCAGATAGCAAACAGTGGCTATAAAGTAACCCTTTATGAAATGAAGCCCCTAAAAAAATCACCTGCCCATAAGAGTGATTTATTTGCTGAGCTTGTCTGCTCAAATTCTTTAAAGGCTTCACGGATTGACAGTGCCGCAGGACTTCTTAAAGAGGAAATGGCTCAGCTTGGTTCTTTGACTGTTCCTGTTGCAAGAGAGTGTTCGGTTCCTGCAGGCGGGGCATTGGCGGTTGACCGTGACATTTTTTCAGGCAAGGTTACGGAAAAAATCAAATCTCACCCAAATATTGAAATTGTAAATAAAGTAGTTGAGACTTTTGATTGCGATGATGATACTGTTACTGTAGTTGCCACAGGACCGCTGACAGACGGTGCTCTTGCAGAAAGTATAAGCAGCTTAACAGGTGCATATCTTTCATTTTACGACGCGGCGGCACCGATAGTTACTGCCGACAGCGTGGATATGTCAAAGGCATTCGGCGCTTCCAGATATGACCGTGGCGGAGACGATGACTATATAAACTGCCCTTTCAATAAAGAGGAATATGAGAATTTTATAAATGAGCTTGTAAATGCTCAAGGGGCAGTTGTTCACGACTTTGATGTTTACGAGGGCTGTATGCCTATCGAAAAGCTTGCTAAAAGGGGCCTTGATGCTCCCAGATTCGGACCAATGAAGCCTGTAGGACTCGTTGACCCAAGAACAGGACATCGTCCTTGGGCTTGTGTTCAGCTCAGAAGAGAAAACAGCAAGGGCACAATGTTTAATCTTGTAGGCTTTCAGACAAACCTTAAATTCGGCGAGCAGAAAAGAGTTTTTTCAATGATACCAGGTCTTGAAAATGCAGAATTTGTAAGATACGGAGTTATGCACAGAAACTCATTTATTGATTCGCCGAGACTTCTTAATCCTGATTTCAGCCTGAGAAAAAATCCTAATATATTTTTTGCCGGTCAGATAACAGGTGTTGAGGGATATATGGAGTCGGCAGGAAGCGGTATTCTTGCAGGCATTAACGCAGTAAGATATGCTGAAAATAAAGCACCGTTTGTCCTGAAAAACGATACAATGCTCGGTGCTCTGAGTGAATATATAAGTGATGAAAGTGTTAAAGGCTTTCAGCCAATGGGAGCAAACTTTGGTGTGCTTCCTCCGATAGAACCAAAGATAAGAGATAAAAAGGAACGCTATAAGGCTCTGTCTGATAGGGCACTTGAATCTCTTAAAATATCAATGGAGAATATGTGATGAAAATTATTGTTGATGCCTTTGGCGGTGACAATGCACCTCTTGAAATCATAAAGGGTGCAATGCTTGCCGTTGATGAGTACAAAATTGATGTAGTGCTTGTAGGCGATGAAAATAAAATCAATGATTGTGTAAAAGAAAATAATATTGAACTGAAAAATACAGAGATAGTAGACGCTAAAGGTGTTATTACAATGCATGATGATGCCAAGTCTGTGCTTAAAGAAAAGGCAAATTCCTCTATGGCAGTAGGCTTCAAACTTCTTAACGAGGGGCAAGGAGATGCCTTAGTCAGTGCAGGAAATTCAGGCGCTGTCACCGTCGGTGCAACGCTTATTACCAAGCGAATTAAAGGTGTTAAAAGACCTGCTATTGCATCTGTAATGCCGAGTGCAAATAAGCCCATTCTTCTTATGGACTGCGGTGCAAATTCAGAATGCAGAGCAGAATTTCTCTATCAATTCGGACTGATGGGAAGCCTCTATATGAAGCATATACTTAATTATGAGAATCCGTCTGTTGCCCTTGCAAATAACGGTACAGAGGATACAAAGGGCACTCCTATGGTAAAGGAAGCATATGCGCTTATGAAAAATGCTCCATATAATTTTGTGGGCAATATTGAGGGCAGGCAGATACCCTTTGGCGATGCCGATGTAATAGTTGCAGACGGATTTACAGGTAATCTTATATTGAAAATGTACGAGGGTGTTGCAAAGGTATTGATGAACGGCATCAAGGATGCTTTTATGAAAAACGCCTTAACAAAGCTTTCATATCTCGGCGTAAAAAGCGGTATAGACGATATGAAAAAGCAGTTTGATTATAAGGAATACGGCGGTGCTGTTATGCTGGGAGTGAAAAAGCCTGTAATCAAGGCTCACGGCTCATCCGATGCAAAAACCTTTAAAAATGCAGTTAAACAGGCGGTATGGTTTCTTGAAAATGACCTTATCTCCTGTATAGAAGAAAATATCGGTTTAGAACCTTTGAAGGACTAAGGCTTTTATGGATAAGTTAGAAAAAAATATAGGCTATAAATTTAAAAACAGAGAGTATCTTATGGAAGCACTTACCCATTCCTCCTTTGCAAATGAGCAAAAAGACCGTCACGTTTGTGCAAGGTCAAATGAGAGGTTGGAATTTTTGGGAGATGCGGTAGTATCAATTATCTCTGCAAAATTTCTTTTTGAGAAATTTCCCGATATGGATGAGGGTGATCTTTCGAAGCTTAGGAGCTCACTTGTTTGTACAGGCTCACTTTCGGAATTTGCACGCAGAATACATTTAGGTGATTATCTTTTCCTCGGCAGAGGAGAAATTAATACAGGCGGAGCTGACAGAGATTCCATTCTTGAAAATGCCTTTGAGGCTTTAACTGCCGCAATATATCTTGACGGCGGTATGGAGGAGTCAAGAAAATTTGTTCTTGGTTTTCTCTCAAAGGCTGTTGAAAATCATCATATCAGTTTTAAGGATTACAAAACACAGCTTCAGGAGGTCATTCAGGAAAACCCGGGAGAGAATGTTTACTACGTAATAACAGACGAAAAAGGTCCTGACCATAACAAGATTTTTGAAGCTGAGGTAAGGTTAAATCATAATATTATCGGTAAGGGAACAGGAAAATCAAAAAAAAGTGCAGAACAGGCTGCTGCCAAGGAAGCGCTTAGACTTATGGGATTGCAGTGATTATGAAAAAAGGAAATATCAGTATTTTTGTACCCCATTTGGGTTGCCCCTGTCAGTGCTCATTTTGTAATCAAAAAACTATTACGGGACAGGCTAATCAGCCTACCTCCGAGGATGTGGATAAGGCTGTACAAACTGCTTTAAAAAGAAAAGGCTTTGATTATGAAATAGCCTTTTTCGGCGGTTCATTTACGGCTATTGACAGAGATTATATGGTATCTCTTCTTGAGAGTGCGTATAAATACGTAAAGACAAATGATGTAAACGGTATCAGAATTTCCACAAGACCGGACTTTATTGATGAAGAAATTTTATCCCTGCTTAAAGACTATGGCGTTACAAGCATTGAGCTTGGTGCACAGAGTATGGATGATGATGTTCTTGAGGCAAACAGACGTGGACATACTGCCGAAGATGTAGTAAAAGCGTCAGAGCTCATAAAGTCTTTCGGCTTTGAGCTTGGTCTTCAGATGATGACGGGCCTTTACACAGATACCTGTGAAAAATCAATAGAAACTGCAAAAAAAATTATTGAGCTAAAGCCTGCAACCGTGAGAATTTATCCTACGGTTGTGCTTATGGGTACATATCTTGCAGAGCTTTATCTTAACGGGGATTATAAACCGTTAAATGCCGATGAGTCGGCAGAGCTTTGTGCAATTCTTGTTCCTATGTTTGAAGAGGCAGGAATTAAAATTATAAGACTTGGACTTCATTCAAGCGAGGATGTTAAAAAAAATATGCTTGCCGGCGGCTTTCACGATTCCTTCGGTGAGCTCGTAAAATCAAGAATTATGGTTAATAAAATTCTTGAATTGCCTCCTGCCGATTATCAGGTCTTTGTCAATTCAAGGTCACTGTCAAAGCTTAAAGGCAATAACAAAAGCAATATCTATCTTCTTATCGAAAGAGGATATAATATAAAAATTACTATCGACAACTCACTTGATGTTGACGAATTGAGGATAAAATAATGGTTTTAAAAACACTTGAAATGCAGGGCTTTAAGTCCTTTCCCGATAAAACAGTTCTCGATTTCGGCAAGGGAATTACTGCCGTAGTAGGACCTAACGGTTCGGGAAAAAGTAATATATCAGACGCAGTACGCTGGGTTTTGGGCGAAACGAGCACAAAATCCCTCCGTGGCTCAAAAATGGAGGATGTTATCTTCGGCGGTACCTCTGCAAGAAAGGCACTTGGCTTTGCACAGGTACAGCTTACCCTTGATAACTCCGACCATACCCTTAAGGACAAGGGTGATACCGTTACGGTTTTAAGACGTTACTACCGTTCCGGCGAAAGCGAATATAAAATTGACGGAGAAACAGTAAGGCGTCGTGATATTCATGAGCTGTTTATGGATACAGGTCTTGGCTCTGACGGATACTCAATGGTAGGTCAGGGTAAGATTGACTCTATCATTTCACAGAAAAATGAAGACAGACGTGAGCTTTTTGAAGAGGCGGCAGGTATTTCTCTTTTCCGTCATAAGAGAACAGATGCTACAAGACGTCTTGAGCAGGCACAGGAAAATCTTGTCAGACTCCTTGATATTTTAGGCGAGCTTGAAAGCAGGGTTGAGCCTCTTAGAAAGCAGAGCGAAAAGGCAAAGAAATTTATTGAGCTTTCTGATGAAAAAAAGACCCTTGAAATCGGAGTTTGGGTTAGTAAAATCAACCGATTTACAAACGAACTCAGGGAGCAGGAGCATAAAATCGATGCCGCTAATGCGTCTTATGAAATCTGTGAAAAAGAGTTAAGCGAAATTGAAAATGAGATTGAGGAGATTGTACAGAAAACTGCCTCAATAAACATTGAAATTGAGCAAATCAGGACAGGCTCTAAGGTCTACGAGGAGGAGGCTCTTCGTAAGGACGGCGAGGCTTCTGTTCTTGAAACCACTCTTTCCCACAATAACGAAACTATCGAAAGACTTAAAAGCGATATCGGCGATGCTGATAATGCAGGAGCTTCAATAGATTCTCAGATTGAAGAAAAAAAGCAGTTTATTGCAGAAAGCGAAAAACAGCTTGAAGATAAAAAACAGGAGCTTAAAAATGTAACGGATGAAATGAATAATCTTATTTCATCAAATGAAGAATTTTCAAAGCTTTCAGTTGAGCTTAATCAGAAAATTACATCTCTTACCCTTAAATTGTCGGATTGCAGGGTTAAGTGCTCACAGGCAGTTTCCTCTATTGAGGAGATTAAGTCACGTCAAAGCGTTGTTGACGGTAACATAGCTGACTGTGAAAAAGAGATTGAAGGTGTGCTTGCTCATAAAAATGAAAGTACATCAAGGCTTGATGCTCTTAATGGCAGAATTGACGAAAATAATAACTCAATGTCAGGCTATAGGCTTAAACTTGAAAACAAAACAAAGAACGCCGAAAAAATTAAGGCAGAGCTTGACAAAGCTCTTTCCGACCTTTCTCAGAAACAGTCAAGAGCAAAAATGCTCCTTGACCTTGAGAAGAATATGGAGGGCTTTTCGGGTGCAGTTAAGTCTGTTATGAAGCAGGCTCAGAGCAAGGCTCTTTCAGGTATTCACGGCCCACTTTCACAGCTTATTACTGTTGATAACGATTATTCTGTAGCCGTTGAGGTTGCCTTAGGCGCTGCAATGCAGAATATCGTTACAAGCAACGAGGCAGACGCTAAAAGAGCCATCTATTATCTTAAAAATAACCACTTGGGCAGAGCAACATTTTTGCCTATTTCAGCTATCAAGCCAAGAAATCTTGATGAAAGAGACCTTGACGATAACTTAGGCTTTGTTGCAGTTGCATCTGACTTAGTTGAATGTAAAAAAGAGTACAGGGATATCGTATCAAATCTTCTTGGCAGAGTAGTTGTTGTTGAGGATATGGACTGTGCCATCGGTATTTCAAAGAGGTATTCAAACAGATTTAAGCTTGTTACCCTTGACGGACAGGTTATTAACCCGGGCGGTTCAATGACAGGCGGTTCTCAGTCAAAGGGTGCAGGTATTCTTTCAAGAGGAAATCAGATTGATGAACTCAATGCTCAGGCGGCGGAGCTTGAAAAATCAGTTGACGAGCTAAAGGCTAAGTATAAAACCGCAATCGAGGAGGCAAACTTTGCCGCATCAGAGGTGCAGGGTGCAGAGGCTGATTTGCAACAGGCTAAAGAGGAGCTTATCAGAGCACAGGGTGAGGATAACCTGATTACAGAAAGACTTGATGCATTGAAGGAAACAAATGCCTCGCTTGTGGAAGAAAAGAACAGTGCCCTTGACAGAATAAATGCCCTTGAAAAGATTCAGGCTGACTCTGACAAGGAAATTAAATCAATTGAAGCTGAAATCAACAGTGCAGAAGCGGAGCTTGAAAAAGCGACAGGAAGCGCTGAGGCACTTAATGCTAAAAGAGAAGAGTATAGGCAAAAGAGTCAGGAAATAAATCTTGCCCTCGTAACTATTGCAAAGGATACAGAGGGTGCAAGGCTGTCTGTTGAAGAGCTTGAGCTTAGGAAAAACACTCAATCTGACAGAGTTAAGTCAATAGAGGATGAAATTACCGCTATTGAGGAAAGAAATAAAAATCTTCTCCTTTCTATTGAAGAGATTAAAAGCAGTGCCGAGGAACTTCGTGAGAAAGCAAAGCAGTCTGATGAAAATGTGCAGTCACAGATTAATCAGCGAAACGAGTTAGAGAAACGTACTGCCGAGCTTCGTGGTAATGAAAAGAATAAAAATCAGGACAGAGAAAAGCTGTCAGGTGAGCTTGTAAGACTTGATGAAAGAAAGCTTGCAATGCAAAAGGAATATGACGAGCTTAACGATATGCTTTTTGAGCAGTATGAGCTGACAAAGCACGAGGCAGAGGCACTTAATATTGTCATCGAGGATATGTCACAGGCGAAGAAAAGACTTCACGAAATCAAGGTTGAAATCAAGTCCTTAGGCTCAATCAATGTAGGTGCGATAGAGGAGTATAAGGAGGTATCCGAAAGATACACCTTCCTAAAGGAACAGGTTGACGACGTTGAAAAATCAAAGTCGGAGCTTCTTAAAATAATAGACGATTTAACTGCTTCTATGAGCGAAAAGTTCCTTGAACAGTTTAAGAAAATCAATGAGGAATTTAAGATTAGCTTTGCCGATTTCTTCGGAGGAGGTAAGGGTGAGCTTATTCTTGAGGAGCCTGACAACTGCCTTGAGTCTCCCATTGAAATCAAAATTCAGCCACCCGGAAAATCAGTTCAGAACATTAATTTGTTCTCAGGTGGTGAAAAGTCACTTGCCGCTATGGCTTTGCTTTTCAGTGTACTTAAAGTCCAGCCTGCACCGTTTTGTATTTACGATGAGGTTGAGGCAGCACTCGACGATGTCAATGTTGAGAGATTTGCAAAGTATATGCGTAAAATGACCGATAAAACTCAGTTTATATCCATTACCCACAGACGTGGTACTATGGAGGAGGCAGATGTTCTTTACGGCGTTACAATGCAGGAAAAGGGCGTTTCAAAGCTGATTGAGCTTCAGACTGCTGAGCTTGCCGCTCAAATGGGTCTTGATAAATAAGGATAAAAGGTAGAAAGAATATGGGTATTTTTGATGTTTTTAAAAGAGGTCTTAAAAAGACAAGAGATGAGGGCATAACTGCTCAAATGGACGAGATTATGGAGTCCTATGAGGAAATAACCGACGACCTCTTTGATGAGCTCGAGGAAATTCTTATAATGGGCGATGTGGGAATGAATACCGCAGAGAGAATTATAAAAGACCTTAAAAAGAAAATTGAAAATGACAGGATTACAAATGTTAAGCAGGTTAGGGAAACTATGAAGGATATTGTTTCCGGTATTGTATGGGGCGGTAGCTATTTAAGACTCCGTTCAAAGCCCTCCGTAATTCTTGTAATCGGCGTAAACGGAGTAGGCAAAACAACTACCATTGGCAAGCTTGCTTTGAGACTTAAAGAGCAGAACAGAAGCGTCATTCTCGGTGCCGCAGACACCTTCAGAGCCGCTGCTATTGAGCAGCTTCAGGTTTGGGCTGACAGAGCAGGTGTTGATTTGATTAAGCACGGAGAGGGTGCTGACCCTGCAGCAGTAGTTTACGATACTATTCAGGCAGGAAAAGCAAGAGGCTCTGACGTTATAATTATTGATACAGCAGGCAGACTTCACAATAAGAAAAACCTTATGGACGAGCTTAACAAGATAAGCCGTGTTATTGAACGAGAGCTTCCCGACGCATCAAAGGAAATTCTCCTTGTTCTTGACGCAACAACAGGTCAGAATGCCGTTAATCAGGCAAAGGATTTCAAGGATGCGGCAGGTATTACGGGTATTGTCCTTACTAAGCTTGACGGAACAGCAAAGGGCGGCGTTGTCCTTGCTATTAATAATGAGCTTGACGTGCCTGTTAAATTTGTAGGCGTAGGCGAAAAAATTGAAGACCTACAGCCCTTTGATGCGGACGCATTTGCATCAGCACTGTTTGACGCAAAAATTCCTGATGACGGCGACAGAATAGCAGAGTTCATTTCAAATGATGAAAGCTTAGAAAAGAAAGATAAAGATTAATTCAAGAGGTTTTGTATGGATTTTATTCTTGCAACAAACAATATGAAAAAGCTTGCCGAAATGCAACGTATCCTTTCTCCTTTGGGAATAAATGTTGTTACGGCAAAAATGCTTGGTATCACTCTTGAGGACGTTGAGGAGGACGGCGAAATCTTCGAGGATAACGCAAAATTAAAATCCCGTGCCGCCTGTAAGGAAACAGGTATGCCTTCAATAGCAGACGATTCGGGACTTTGCGTGGATTACCTTGACGGTGCACCGGGAGTATATTCCGCAAGATTTGCAGGTGAGCATGGTAATGACGAAAAAAATAACGATCTGCTCCTTGAAAAGCTTGATGGTGTTCCTATGGAAAAGAGAGATGCACATTATGTATGTGCAATCTGCTGTACCTTTCCCGATGGTAGAGAGATAGTAGTCAGAGGAGAATGTCACGGTAAAATAGGATTTGAGCGTGACGGACACGAGGGCTTTGGTTATGACCCGTTATTCCTTGTTGACGGTAGGTCATTTGGCAGATATACTGCCGAGGAAAAGGATAAAATCAGTCATAGAGGGAAAGCCCTGAGATTATTAGCAACAGAACTGGAGAAATATTTATGACATCTAAAGAAAGAGCAGCTTTAAGAGCACAGGCAAACGGACTTGACCCGATTATCCAAATCGGCAAAGAGGGCATAAGTGATAATCTTATATCGCAGATAGATGATACACTTGATGTACGTGAGCTCTTAAAAATCAGAGTTCATCTTGAATCTTCTCCCAAGACTCCAAAGGAATTGGCACAAGAGCTTGCCGAGGCTTTGGGTGCTGACGTTGTTCAGGTAATCGGCGGTATAATTGTCCTTTACCGTGAGGCAGACGAGGAAAGAATTGCCGAGAAAAAGAAAAAAAGAGGTGCAGGAACAGCAAAGGCTGTTGCTAAGAAAAAGGTTAAAATAAAGGGCAAAAGACAGCGTCAGAGAGAAAAGGAAGCAAAAAATCCTTACGCTAAGTATGACAGACCGAAGTATTATGGAAGATAAAATTAAAACAGGAATTTTCGGCGGTGCATTCAATCCTGTCCATAACGGTCACTTAAATCTTGCCAAAAAGTATCTTGAGGTTTTAAGTCTTGATAGGATAATATTTATTCCAACTGCCTTACCTCCCCATAAAACCGATAGGTTTCTTGCAAGTAAAGAGGATAGATTCAATATGCTTAATTTGGCAATAAGTGATTGTGACAGCTTTGAAATATCCGACATAGAGTTTCAAAGACAGGGAAAATCGTATACATACGATACCCTTTGCCAACTGAAAGAAATATATCCGAATGACGATTTCTTTCTGATAATCGGTGCTGACCAGTTTCTTGCCTTTAATCTTTGGTATAGGTATAGAGATATTCTTGATATGGTATCTCTCTGTACTGCCACAAGGGAAAACGGTGAGCAAAGGCAGAAAATAATTGATTTTTCCAATAACCTTGACGGGCTTGAAAAGGACAAATTTCATCTATTGAATTCTAATGCCGTAGAGGTCAGCTCAAGTCAGGTCAGAGAAAAAATTAAAAAGGGTGAAGAAGTATCTTCACTTATACCCAAAAAGGTTTATAATTATATTGTTGAAAAG
Organism: Eubacterium sp.; assembly: GCA_051892435.1. Taxonomy (GTDB): domain Bacteria; phylum Bacillota; class Clostridia; order Oscillospirales; family Acutalibacteraceae; genus Eubacterium_R. The sequence continues at coordinate 27,555 of JBJFGE010000028.1, read as the reverse complement.
GGACTTTACAGTGTATAATATTGATGAGTACAGCAAGGTTATAAGAGAACGCCTTTCCGATTACAGATTTTACCATTCCTTATGTGTGGCTGAAAGTGCAAAGGCACTTGCGGAAAAATACGGTGCCGATACAGAAAAGGCAGAGGTTGCAGGACTTCTTCACGATTCTATGAAGGAGGCGTCAAGAGAGGAACAGCTTTCTTATATTGAAAAAGCGGGAATTCAGATGACGCCCTTTGAAAAAACAGGGAAGAAATTTCTTCATCAGGTGTCAGGAGCGGCTTTCGCAAAGGTTTATTTCGGCATTGAGGATGAGGAAATATTAGGTGCAATACGTTATCACACAACAGGCAGAGCAAATATGACTCTTATGGAGGAGATAGTTTATCTTGCCGATTTCATATCTGCCGACCGTGATTATGACGATGTTGATATAATGAGAGCAAAAACCGAAGAAGCAAAGGAAGAGGGGTTGCTCTACTGTACAAAATATACAATAACCTCCGTTGTCAAAAAAGGGAAAACCCTTAACACAGATACGGTGGAAACATATAACTGGATACTTGATAAGTATTTCAGAAAGAAAAAATAAAAGGGGATTTTAATGGAAAACATTGATATTGTAAAAACAGCGGTCAAAGCCATTGACAGCAAAAAAGGCGAAAACATTGAGGTTATCGGCATTGAGGATTTAACAATAATTGCTGATTACTTTGTTATAGCAACAGGTACAAGTACAACACAGGTTAAAGCACTTGCAGACGAGGTTGAATATAAGCTTTCTCTTGAGGGAGTCGAGCCGCATCATATTGAGGGCAGAAACACACCGTGGGTTTGCCTTGACTATAATTCGGTTGTTGTTCATATCTTCTACAAGGACCAGAGAGATTTTTACCGTCTTGAACGCTTATGGGAGGACGGAAAGAAAATAGAAACAGCAAATTTTTTGGAGGATTAACATATGGAATACGATTATAAAAAGATTGAAAAAAAGTGGCAAAATTATTGGTATGAGAATAATACCTTTGCGGCAAAGAATGATTATTCTCTTCCTAAGTATTACTGTCTTGTTGAGTTCCCATATCCGTCAGGACAGGGACTTCACGTAGGTCATCCCCGTTCATATACCGCACTTGATATTGTTGCAAGAAAGAAGAGACTTCAAGGATATAATGTTCTTTATCCAATGGGTTGGGACGCTTTCGGTCTCCCAACCGAAAACTTTGCAATTAAGAATCATATTCATCCTGCAGAGGTAACAAAAAATAATGTTGCTCATTTTAAGGCACAGCTTCAGTCATTGGGCTTCTCATTTGACTGGACAAGAGAGGTTAATACCACCGACCCGTCATACTATAAATGGACACAGTGGATTTTCCTTCAGCTTTTCAAAAAAGGCCTTGCTTATAAGAAGGAAATGGCTGTAAACTGGTGCACATCCTGTAAGTGTGTGCTTGCAAACGAAGAGGTTGTAAACGGTGTTTGTGAGCGTTGCGGCAGTGAGGTTATCAGAAAGAATCAGAGCCAGTGGATGCTTAAAATTACAGACTATGCTCAAAGGCTTGTGGACGACCTTGACGACCTTGATTTCATCGACAGAGTCAAGGTTCAGCAGAAAAACTGGATCGGACGTTCAACAGGTGCAGAGGTTGATTTCGGTACAACTCTCGGTGATACTCTTACCGTATATACCACAAGACCTGATACACTTTTCGGTGCTACATATATGGTTATTTCACCGGAGCACCCTCTTATTGAAAAGTGGGCAGACAGCCTTTCAAATCTTGATGAAATCAGAAAATATCAAGACGAGGCTGCTCATAAATCTGACTTTGAAAGAACAGAGCTTAATAAGGATAAGACAGGTGTAATGCTTCAGGGCGTTAAGGGCATCAACCCTGTTAATGATACAGAAATTCCGATTTTCATTTCCGACTATGTTCTTACATCATACGGAACAGGTGCAATTATGGCAGTTCCTGCCCACGATACACGTGACTGGGAATTTGCAAAGAAATTTGAATTGCCTATTATTGAGGTTGTTGCAGGCTCAAAGGTTGGCGTTGAAAATGAGGCGTTTACAGACTGTGCAACAGGTGTTATGACAAATTCAAGCTTCCTTACAGGTATGACTGTTGAAGAAGCAAAGGTTGCTATTACAGAGTGGCTTACAAAAGAGGGCAAGGGCAGACAAAAGGTTAATTTCAAGCTTCGTGACTGGGTATTCTCCCGTCAGAGATATTGGGGCGAGCCTATCCCGATTATCAAGTGTGAGCACTGCGGATATGTTCCTGTACCTGAAAGTGAGCTTCCTCTTAATCTTCCGCAGGTTGATTCCTATGAGCCTACGGATACAGGCGAGTCACCCCTTGCAAAAATGACAGATTGGGTAAATACAACCTGTCCTGTTTGCGGCAAGCCTGCAAAGAGAGAAACAGATACTATGCCACAGTGGGCAGGTTCTTCATGGTACTTCCTCAGATATATGGACCCGCATAACGATAATGCACTTGTTTCACCTGAGGCAGTTAATTACTGGGGACCTGTAGATTGGTATAACGGCGGTATGGAGCATACAACACTCCACCTGCTTTATTCACGTTTTTGGCATAAATTCCTCTATGATATCGGCGTAGTTCCTACAAAGGAGCCTTATGCAAAGCGTACCTCTCACGGTATGATTTTAGGCGAGAACGGCGAAAAAATGTCAAAGTCAAGAGGAAATGTTGTAAACCCTGATGAGATTGTTGATAAGTACGGTGCAGATACAATGCGACTTTACGAAATGTTCATCGGCGACTTTGAAAAGGCTGCACCTTGGAACAGCGACTCAATCAAGGGCTGTAAGAGATTTATTGAGCGTTTCTGGAATCTTCAGGAAATCGTTACGGACGGCGACAGCTATTCTGCCGACCTTGAAGCACTTATGCACAAGACCATTAAAAAGGTTACAGAGGATATTGATAATCTCAAGTGTAATACTGCTATTGCATCAATGATGACACTTGTAAATGAAATGTATGCAAAGGGTGTAAATAAGACAGAGCTTCGTGATTTAACAATTATGCTCAATCCTTTTGCACCTCACGTTACAGAAGAGCTTTGGGAGGCTATGGACTTCGGCGGTATGGTACACGATGCAAAGTGGCCTGAGTTCGACGATGAAAAGACAAAGGAAAATTCAGTTGAAATCGCTTTGCAGATTATGGGTAAGGTTCGTTCACGTATAACCGTTCCTGCCGATATCAGCAAGGACGAGGCTATTGCTTTGGCGAAGGCTGATGAGAAGATTGCAAGTGCTATTGAGGGCAAGACAATTAAGAAGGAAATTTATGTTCCCGGTAAGCTTGTAAATATTGTTGCAATGTGATTGATAATTAGAGGAAAATATGATGACTAACGGTTTTGATAAAAACTGGACAACAACTAACGGTAATGTACCTCTTAATAATAATGAGGTAGAAAGATATATTTCTGTCAGACCAAATGAAAATCAGCTCCGTCTGGCAGATAAGCCTTTCTACTGCTTTATTCATTTCGGTATGAATACTGCTACCGGCAGAGAATGGGGAGCAGGAATTGAAACCGTAAAGGACTTTACCATCAAGAATATTGATGCTGCCCAGTGGGTTAAAGCAATAAAATCAAGCGGTGCAACAGGTATAATTCTAACCTGTAAGCACCACGACGGCTTTTGCCTTTGGAATAGTGAATATACCGATTTTTGCGTAAAAAATACTGATTTTAATGGGGATATAGTTAAACTCGTTTCCGACGAATGTCATAGGCAGGGCTTGGATTTCGGTGTGTATTTGTCCCCTTGGGATATGCACGATAAACGCTATGGCACAACGGAATATGACGATTATTTTTGCAATCAGCTTACAGAGCTTTTAACGAATTACGGCGAAATCTTTGAGGTTTGGTTTGACGGTGCAAAGGGCTCAAACGCAGTTAAATTTGAGTATAACTGGGAAAGGTATTACGATATTATTCATACCCTTCAGCCAAAGGCTAATATAGCAATTTGCGGTCCTGATATAAGATGGGTAGGTAATGAGGGCGGAAAGACAAGAAAAAGCGAATATTCAGTAGTTCCTCTTGCACTTCGTGATACGGAAAAGGTTATGGAAAACAGTCAGCAGGATGAAAAGCAGGCTGCTGTTTTGCAAAAATATACTGCCTCAGATGAGGACTTAGGCTCAAGGAAAGTTCTTTCTAAAAACGCCTATCTCTGCTGGTATCCTGCTGAGGTTGATGTTTCAATCAGAAAAGGCTGGTTTTATTCCGGAAAAAGCAATATGACCGTTAAATCGGCTAATAGGCTTTTTAAATTATATCTTGGCTCGGTAGGTAATAACTGTACACTTCTTCTGAATGTGCCTCCTACTGATAAAGGCGTTATTCACAGAAAGGATGCACGTTCGCTTAAAGGCTTGGGCAAAAAAATTAAAGCAATTACCGAAAAGCCTGTTTTAATTCAGGAGCTTGGCGAGCTGACAAAGGATAACGGCTCAATAGATTTTCAGTTTAACGGTGAAAAGAAGCTGAAATACATAGTAATCAGCGAGGATATTTCTCAAAGCCAGCGTGTTGAAGCCTTTGATATTTATTTAAAAAGGAAAAACGGTAATTATAAAAGAATTTACAAAGGCACAGTTATCGGCTCAAAGAAAATTATCAAGCTGAATAGTAAAAAGTGTACCGGCGTAAAATTTGTAATCCGTCAGTCTCGCAGCACTCCTGTAATCAAATCAATAGGATTTTATGAATGAAAAAATTTGTTAGCTTATTTTTGCCATTGGTAATTATTTTTACAATGACTGTAGGTATTAATACTGTCGCTTTGGCAACAGAACGTACAAGCGATGAAGCGGTCAAATGGGCTGCTTCAAAGGTTGGAACCTCTATTGATTACGACGGATATTACGGCGCTCAGTGCGTAGATTTCATAATGGAATATTATGATTACCTAGGTGGTGAAATTTCTGGTGGTAACGCTGTTGATTATGCAACAAATGATTTGCCTGAAGGGTGGACACGAACAAAAGGCGGTGCTCCTCAAAAGGGAGATATACTCATTTATGCCGGAGGAACAGATCAGTACTACGGACACGTGGCTATTTACGAGTCAGAATTAGTATCTTATCATCAAGGCGGAGGAATAGTTTATAAATCAAACAGACCGTATTATAATATTACCTCATCAAGAGGTGCACCTTATTGGGGTTGTATTCATCCGAATTTTGCTGACAGTAATAATGCAGATGTTTCCCAAGATATTTGTGAAAAAGGGCACACGATTGTTGAGGATGCCGAGATACTTCCGAATTGTACAATGTCAGGTAAAACTGCAGGAAGTCATTGCTCTGTATGTGGAGTGGTAATTGTTGCACAACAGTTTATAGAAGCAAAGGGACACGATTTTGGAGATAATTTTAAGTATTGTTCCCGTTGCTTGATTGAAAATCCTAACTACGTTGAGTCTCAGACTGAGATTGAAACGGAGTCGCAAACGATAGCTGTATCTGCTCCTTATGATGCGGTAAATGATATTTCTGTATCGCATCAATCAGAAAGCATACTGCCTGTTAAAAAAGAAATTAAGCTTAAAACTCCATTAATTACAAAAATCAAAAAGTACAAAAAAGCCTTTAGTATTACGTGGAAGAAAATATCTAATGCAACGGGTTACCAAATACAATATTCCACAGATAAGCAGTTTAAAGACAAAAAAACGATTACCGTAAAAAATTCAAAGAGTATTTCACTGACTGTTAAAAAACTAAAATCAAAAACGAAATACTATGTCCGCGTCAGAGCGTACAATATAACTTATGAAAACTCTACAAAAATAAAAACCTATTCTTCGTGGAGTAAAATTAAGACAGTAACAGTAAAATAAAAATGCAGAAGTCATTTGACTTCTGCACTTTTTTAATATCAGGATTTATTTAGTTTTAACGGTTTTAACCTTGGACCATGAGGAATAAATCTTTGTTGATTTTCCATTTACCTTAACAACCCTGTATGAACGAACTCTTACATAGTATGTCTTCTTTGATTTGAGTCCCTTTACGGTTGTTGATGTTGTATTCTTGCCCTTAACGGTTACGGATTTATTACCCTTTTGGAAGTTTTTATCTGTGCTGTACTGAATCTGATATCCGGCAGCATTTGAACTCTTTTTCCAAGTGATTTTAAACTGCTTTTTACCTGATGTAGCCTTTGATGCTGCGGCTGCCTTAGGAGCTGCTGCAGTTATTACAGACTGAGCCTTTGACCAAGATGTGTAATCTTTCTTTCCGTCAACTGTCTTGTAAGCTCTTACTCTTACATAGTACTTGGTGTTTTCTTTAAGATTGCTTACGGTAACTGAGGTTGAGTTTACAATTATAGCTTTGTTGCCCTTCTTGAAGTTCTTATCTGTAGAATACTGTAACTGATATCCTTCAGCATTTGCAGACTTCTTCCAAGCTACTTTAAACTTCTTTTTACCGCCTGTTAATGATGTTAATGCTGTTGCTTTAACAGTTGTATCAGGAGCAGGAGCTTCGGGAGCAGTTGGTGTTTCGGGAACTGTAGGTGTTTCGGGAACTGTAGGTGTAGTTGGTGTTTCCGGTACTGATGGAGCTACGTAATTTGGATTTGCGATACCGCAGGTCAAGCAAGTAGGAGAGTTGCTTCCAAAATTGTGGCCTGTTGACGGCACAACATTTTCAATTTTTGTATTACCGCAATCAGTACAGGTGTAGAGAGTTCCGCCATTTGCGGTACAGGTAGGTGCAAAGTATACTCCATCATCGTAAGAGTGATAGGTTCTTTCGTCTGAGCATCTTCTACATTTGCTACCGCATTCAACACTGGCATAGCTGTGGCAGGTGAGAGGCTCGTCAAATTTTAATGCACCGCAGTCTGCACAAGCGTAGTTATATGTTCCGCATATATTATCATGCTGTGGTGTTACCTGAACATATTCCCAAGCTCTGTGGTGGGTATATGATTCGGTGGTGGTATCACCGCATTTTGTACAGGTATCAGTATATGTTACTGTATAACAATTACCGCTTTCTGATATCGGTGTTTCAGTTCTTGTATATTCGTAATCGTGATAATTATTATATGTATAACCGCAGTCAGTGCATGTTACAGACTGCTCGCAGGGAAGATTGAGACTTTCTATGTCTCCAAAGGAATGATAAACCTCATCGCTTTCTTCATCATAGCACGGTGAGTCTTCATAATCCCAATAGGTTTTGCCGCAAACAGCACACACACACTTGTAGTCGATATATGAATATCCAATGTAGTCTACTGTTTTGGAAGCCAAAGTGTGAGGACCGGCATTTTCTTCTGTAAAGTCTTCTGTCTTGTCACAATTGTAGCATGTGCGTGTTCCGGTAGAAGATTCGAGACAGTTTTGAGCATATTGATTATATGTATATTCCCAATCGTGATATTCTTCTACAACAGTTTTTTCCTCACCACATTCCCAGCATTCATAGTAAGTAGTTTTTGTGCAATTGTCATAGTCATAATCACAATCTATCCAATCCCAATTATGTTCTTCTGTGGAGGTTTCGGTTTTAGTTAATCCACAGATGGTGCATTTGTAAATCTCTTCCAAATTATGTTGTTCATTATTGATGCTGTTGTATTTACCATCATAGAAATACCAATGATGTGAACAGTTATCAAGGGAAGCTTTAGTCGCAGTAATATTGTAAACAACATCAGCCTGCCTTTCTATATCAGAAAGAGCTATATTTACGGTTTGACCGGATTTGACGGTACAAACAACAGGCTGAGCTTCTTCATTATAATCGGTCTGATAAAAATGCTCTCCATAAGTAACGCTTTGGTTAACTCCGTACTGATAGTCGACAAGTCTTATTTGAGGTGTAAAGATGCTGTAATATTGTTTATTATTCAAGCTTTCAAGATAAGGTGCATAAGTGCTGTTTTCAGAAACAGAGAAAGCATAGGTACCATCTTCATCTGCTGTGAAAGCAAATGATGCAACACCATATTGTGCAAGCCAAACGGTATATGATTTTCCAAGCTCCATTTTAATCATATTACCATCCTTATTAAGACCGTATTCGTTCTGACGTACTGAATATGTATGACCGCCGATATTAACTCTGTCACCATACCATTCAGATACAGTTGCGTCATTACCGCTGACGAGTACATTTCTTGTTGATTCGGGAGCAGTATATGTTCCCGTAAATGTTTCTTTGTAGACGTTTTCATTTGCCTGCGACACGATAGGGAAGCAGAACAGAAGTGCTACGCTTAAAATAATTGCTAAAAATTTTTGAGTTCCTTTTTCCATAATTACCTCCGTATTATTTATAGGATTTGATTATCTTTTTATATTCTTTTCCCAAATTGAATTTTTGCTTTCTTCCGTATTTAATTCCTCGTTCATCTGTATTGTCTTTTAAATCTTTTATTTTGTTTGGAACAGATAAGATTTTTTCAATACAGCTTTGGGATTTTTCATTTTCACCTTCTTTCTTATAATACTTCTCAGCCTCAACGCACAGATCAATGTAATCTCTGTAATGCTGCATTGTTCTGGGATCCTTTTCTATAACTATCTCCATTTGTTCGATGGCTTCCTCGTATCGTTGATTTTCTGCATAGATATTTGACAATACGTTGTTAGCCTCAAAAATAGAGTCGTTAATACTTAGTATATCTGTTGCATAGTCATAACCGGATTGTTGCTGATTGGTGCTTTCCATAAGAATAAGCATAGACGGAGTGTTTTTATAAAAGTATACTGATTTGTCGTGCTTGCCAGTGTAGTTGAGAAAGTTTGAAATACCGATTATTGAGTTCATTCCGATTATTACGGCAGTAATAACTATTGCAATAAGCTTGCTGTTTATTTTTACCTCTTCTATTCTCGGATAATCAATACAGAGAGTGAGAATAAAGAAAATTGATGCAAACTGTAAATCATAATCAAACGCACAGTGAATAGCTATTGCCATAAGGACAAATTTTTTCACAGGCGTATTCTTTTTTAAAAAGAATTGCATAACCAACAGCGCAATAAACATTAATGAGGGTATGATTCCTGCTTCAATCATTATCTGCAAATAATCATTATGTACGTCCATAGCGTAATAATATGCACTTTGGAACTGAGGCTGAGCAAAGTAGAATGCATATGCCCCTTTTCCAAATGGATGCTTCATAGAATACAGCAAAGCATCTTTGTAGTAGAGATATCTTTCATTCACAGAGCCGTCAGTGTTAATGTAGTTAAATATTTTTTCAAGATATCCTGTAAAAGCAAGTACTGCTACACCGACAATTAATACGGCTGAAACAACTGAAAAGAATATAATTTTTTTCTTTTTTGTGTCTGTCTTTTTTAATGTAAAGTATCCGGCGATAATTATCAACATAAATATTGATAAAATCCATACGGCTCTTGAATTGCTGGCATAAATACCATAAATGCATGGAATTGCACAAATGACAGAAAGGATTTTGTTTTTGTGCCTGAAAATAAGAATAATGAGCCCTACAAGAAGAAAAACGGCATATGCATTTGCATATTCGAAGAAGCCGTGCAAATCTTCATTTGCATCATAAAATCGCAAATGTAAATCTGAAAAAAGTCCAAGTATAATGGCTAAAAAAGTCATAATGGCGGCAGACAGAGGAACAGCATCTAAAAGTCTTTCTCTGTCATTGCTGTCAATTTGCCACAAACTTATGACAAATAAAAAGATGCAAAGATATTTTAAAAATCCCTCAAGTGCCATTGAGCTGTCTACCGCCCAAAAACGATTTATTAGATAAAAGAACGTAATAACCGAAAAAAATATAGCTCCATATGATTTGCTAATGTTTACGGTTTTGTTTTTTAATATATACACAAGTAATGCTATGGTAAGGATTATGCTGACTGCCGAACAGGTGAAAATATAGTATCCTCCCACAAAAAAAGGAAATATCAGTAATATTGAAAATAATAATTTTGAATAACTATTTTTTATTTCCATCTCATTCACCAAAAATAATAGTTGATATAATATTATAATGTGGTTGGCAAATGATATCAATTAAAATTTAGTCACAAAAATGTTACAATTGTTTTACTTGAATATCAAATTTACGATAAAGCACAGTACAAATCCCGCAGTCAGCGGAGTAATTACGGAAAGCAAGGTCCATTTAACACTTTTTGTTTCCTTCCAAATTGTCAGCAGGGTAGTCGAACAGGGGAAATGGAACATTGAAAAAATGCAGGTACATATTGCTGTTACCCAGGTCCAGCCGTTGTCAACAAGTATTGTTTTAAGGCTATTAAGTGAGGAATAATCGGTCATTTCTCCTGTTGCGAGATATGCCATTAGAGCAATGGGAATTACTATTTCATTAGCAGGAAATCCGAGAATAAACGCAAGGAGCATAACTCCGTCCAGACCTATCAGGTATCCTAAAGGATTTAATACCTCTGCAATTTTGCAAAGAAGCGTAGTGTCGCTTATTTCAATGTTAGCAAGCACCCAAATTATTAAACCTGCCGGAGCAGCTACAACAACTGCACGCATCAGTACAAATAGTATTTTTTCCCTGATTGTATCGCCTATAAGCTGAAGAAATCTCGGCTTTCGAAATGACGGTAGTTCAATCATCATAGAGCTGTTAACGCCTTTTAGAACAGTAGATGTCAACACCTTTGAGCAGATAAAGGTCATCAGTACAGATAAAACAATAAAGCACAAAAGTATGCCTGCGGCACCTAAACTGTTTTGACAGAAAAACATTGTTATAATTGCAATAAGCAGCGGAAATCTGCCGTTGCAGGGGGTAAGAGAATTAGTGATAACGGCAACTAATCTTTCTCTGGGCGAGTCAATAATTCTACACCCTGTAACACCCACAGCATTACAGCCAAAGCCCATACAGGTAGTCAAAGCCTGTTTACCGCAAGCACCGCATTTTTCAAACGGTCTGTCAAGATTAAAGGCAAATCTGGGTAAAATTCCGATATCCTCCAAAATTGCGAAAAGCGGAAAAAATATTGCCATAGGCGGTAGCATTACTGCAACAACCCAAAGCAGTACCTTTAAAATACCGTTTACCACCAAGCTGATTGTAGTTTGTGATATGCCTATATCTCTCATAGCTTCTGCAAGCCATACCTCAAAGCTGTCAAAAATACCTCTTAAAAATTCAGACGGATAATTTGACCCTGCAACAGTAAGCCATAAAACTATGCCGAAAAGCATCAGCATAATTGGAACAGATGTATATTTCCCAAGGAGTATTTTATCAAGTCTTTTTTCAAACTGTTCCTTTTTTGAAGGCAGAGAGGTTTCTGCTTTTTCAACGACAAATTCTGCCTTTTCGAGTAGAAATTCTGTGTTAATATCATTCAGGTCAATGCTTTTTCTCGTGTAATAGTCCTCTGAATTTGTGCAGATTAAATGTACCTCTTCCAGTAGCTCGTTGATTCCCTTACCGCTTCTTGCAGTTGCTTTAACAACAGGAATGCCTAAAAGATTTGACAATACCTTTCGGTCTATAATAATATTTTTCTTTTTTGCCTCGTCATTAAGATTGAGAAGGAGAACAACCTTGTTTGTAATTTCAAGAACCTGATAAACAAGATTTAGGTTTCTTAACAGTGCTGTTGAGTCAACCACCATAACCACGCAGTCGTATTTTTCTTTCATCAGATAATCTTTAGCAATTCTTTCTTCCTCACTCATAGTTATAAGACTGTATGTACCGGGCAAATCTACAAGCTTGTAGTTATTGTACTTGTAGTAATATTTGCCTGTGGCGGTATCTACCGTTTTTCCTGTCCAGTTGCCGGTATGCTGATGAGAGCCTGTTATTTCGTTAAACACAGTGCTTTTTCCTACATTGGGATTTCCCATAAGTACCACGGTTTTTTCTTTTTTCACAAAACCACTCCAATCTTATCCGCATCTTTTTTTCTGAGGGCAATTTTAGTACCTCTTATTGTATAAGCAATAGGTGAGCCGCAAAGCCCTATGTCACTACAATGGATTTTTTGCCCTGGGGCAAAGCCCATATCGTGAAGCCTTCTTGAAAGGTCGAAATTTTCATCTAAAGCGGTGATAGTAGCAGTCTGATTTTCTTTCATTTGAGAAAGAAGCATATAAATCACCTCGTTAATGTCATTCTATGAAGAGGAAGGAATTATTGTTAATTGCGTATTGTCTTTTTGCTTTGAATGTGGTATAGTAGTAAAGAATAAAAATATTCATAAAAGGGGTAAAATTTTATGGAAAAACTTAAATATTTTGTAAACGGAGAGTTCAAGGAGTCTAAAACAGATGTTTGGTACGACCTGCACAATCCGTCAACGGGAGAAGTAACAGGACAGGCACCGTGCTGTACTAACGACGAGGTGCTTGAGGCAATAGAGGCGGCAAAGGCTGCTTATCCTTCCTGGCGTGCAACTCCTGCAAGAAAAAGAACACAGATTCTTTATAAGGTAAGAGAGCTTCTTCTTGCTCATATGGACGAGCTGACTATGCTTGTTTGCGAGGAAAACGGTAAGACCTGGGGTGAGGCTCAGGGAGACGTAGGAAAGGCTCAGGAGGGCACAGAGCTTGCCATTCAGGCTCCGTCACTTATGATGGGCGAAAGCCTTATGGATGCTTCTACAGGCTTTGATACAGTTAAATACCGTGAGCCTATGGGCGTTTTCGCAGGTATTGTTCCTGTCAATTTCCCTGCAATGATTCCTTTCGGATGGATGGTTCCCGTATGCGTTGCCTGCGGTAATACTATTGTTCTTAAAGCTGCATCTCTCACTCCGAGAACTGCTATGAGAATTGCCGAGCTTTATAAGGAAGCAGGTATTCCCGACGGCGTAGTTAATATTGTTACCTGCTCAAGAAATGAGATTAATACTATTCTCGAGCATCCGGATGTTAAGGGTATCACCTTTGTAGGTTCAACTCCTGTAGGTCTTAAAATTTACGAAAAGGCTGCCGCTAACGGTAAGAGATGTCAGGCTCTTTGTCAGGCTAAGAACCATGCACTCGTTCTTGAGGACTGTGCTCTCGAAAGAACAGTTGCAGGTGTAATTAACTCTGCATACGGCTGTGCCGGTCAGAGATGTATGGCACTTTCCTGCTGTGTAGTTCAGGAGTCTATCGCAGATAAATTTGTTGCAGAGCTTAAGGCTCAGGCTAAAAACGTAAACTGCGGTCCTGCTTGGGATAAGGGCACACGTCTCGGTCCTATTACATATGAAAAGCATTATAAAGAGGTTCTTGCAGATATTCAGAAGGGTATTGACGAGGGTGCAACACTTGTTCTTGACGGACGTAATCCTGAAGTGCCTGAGGGATACGAAAACGGTTATTTCGTAGGTCCTACTATTTTTGATAATGTTACCGAGGATATGACTATCGGCAGAGATGAGGTTTTCGGTCCTGTTCTTTGCATTAAGAGATGTAAGGACTTCGATGAGGGACTAAAGATTATGAACGATAACCCGTATGCAAACGGCTCTGTAATTTATACCCAAAGCGGTTATTATGCAAGAGAGTTTGCACGTCATACAGACGGCGGTCAGGTTGGTATCAACGTAGGTATTCCTGTACCTGTTGGATTTATTCCTTTCAGCGGTCATAAGCAGAGCTTCTTCGGTGACCTTCATTGCCTTGGTAAAGACGCATACCGCTTCTTCACAGAGAGTAAATCAGTAACACAGCATTGGTTTGACGAGGAAGAAAAGAAGGCTAAAGAAGTAGATACATGGGACGGTCTCCTTTAAATCGTATTCTTTTCCGTTATGCTACGTTATTCATTTTAATATGCTAAGGGTGCGAAATCTTCGCACCCTTTTTTTGATAAAAAATTATCAATTTCTTTTCCTAACCTCTTGACATTTGAATTTCTTTTACTAAAATATAATAGATATTTTGATACAAGAGGTATGGATATGGGAAATCATTTTATAATGCCAAAGCAGGTGTTCTACGGTGAAAACGCATTGCCGGACGCCGCATCTGCCCTTAAAGAACTCGGTAAAAAGGCGCTTATCGTAACTGACCCTATGATGGTTAAGCTTGGAAATGTAAAGCTTGTAACCGATATTCTTGATAGAAACGAAACGGCGTATGCCGTATTTGACGGTATAACAGGGGAGCCTACCGATAAAATGATAGAGGCAGGCGTAGAGGCTTATAAAAGCGAAAATTGTGATTTTCTTATCGCCGTCGGTGGCGGCTCGCCCATAGACTCAATGAAGGCTATCGGTGCTGTTACTTCAAGCGGAGAAAATATTGACGATTTCCTAGGCAGAGTAATTACCGTACCTACACCGCCAATGGTTGCCGTACCCACCACATCAGGTACAGGCTCGGAGGCAACTCAGTTTACAATCATAACAAACACCGAAAAGGATATAAAAATGCTCCTCAAGGGTGCAGTTCTTATGCCCGATATTGCTATTGATGACCCTGCGTTTACCATGACTGCTCCAAAGTCAGTAACCGCCGCAACAGGACTTGACGCCCTTTGTCACGCTGCAGAGGCATACACCTCTCGTAAGGCTCAGCCTCTTACAGACGAGCTTGCCCTTTCTGCAGTAAAAAAGATTTTTCAGTATCTTCCTCTCTGCTATAACGAAGGTCACAACGTAAACGCCAGAGCACAGATGTCCCTGGCGGCTTTGGAAGCAGGTGTTGCTTTCAATAATGCGTCTGTAACTATAATTCACGGTATGAGCAGACCTATCGGTGCAATGTTTCACGTTCCCCACGGTATCAGTAATGCAATGCTTTTAGGCGAATGCTTCAGCTATGTTTATGACGGAGCATATGACCGCTTTGCCGATATGGCAAGAGCAATCGGTGTTGCATCTCCTACGGACCATGATAAAGATGCGGCAATGAAATTTATTAAGAAGTGTCAGTCACTTTGTCAGCTTTGCGAAATTCCAACACTTGAACAGTATGGAATTGACAAAAAGGAATTCTTCGCCGTTATTGATAAAATGGCAGATGATGCCATTGCATCGGGATCTCCTGCAAATACAATTAAGCCAATAAAAAAAGAGGACGTTGTAAAAATCTACAAGTCTTTGTGGAAATAATATTCATAAAATTAAAAGCGTTGGAGTCTTTAAAAGATTCCAACGCTTTTTACGTATTGTTTTATTGATTATCCTCTAAAACATATGTACCGCTTAACATAACAGCTACAGCGTAACTACCGAAACGGTAGTATTGCTTAATATTGTCTGTAAAGTTCAAATAATCTGAAACGGTGTAGTTTGAGCCGTCAATTTTCCTAACCTTGTTGCTGTCACAGCAAACATAAATGTCACCGCAGTCATAGCATATGTGGGTGGGATTGACAAAGGTCTGAGCATCAACTCCGCCAATTCTTAAATCAACATTCATATTTTGACTGGAATATCGGATAACGCAATTTTCCTCAGGGCAAACACTCCAAAAATACTTGCCCTCTAAAGCAAGACACTTTACCGTTTTGCCGTGATATTCAAATTTGCCGCTCCATTCAAGCTCACCCTCACGGTCAAATATTCCTGCTTCACCGTTTGGATAAATTGTAAGCACTCTTCTGTCATATAAAACAGCAGCGTCACACTGAACAAAATTAGGAATAATCTGACTAATCCTGTGAAAACCTGAGCCGAATTTTTTTAAAAGATATGCACTTTTTGTCAGCACATCAATGCTTTTTGTTTCAAAATTGACTACTGAATACTGAACCTTGTACTGATTAGAATTAGTCAGCGGAAGCTTCTCAACCAAAATGGCGGAATGGTCGCCGTATTTGATTACATCAACAATTTCTTTTGTACTGATTAATTGCAAGGGTCAGTCCTCCGATTTCTGAAATGAAGTGTTTGTCAGATACCCTAAGGTCAGCAAACTGTCTGTAAGGTGTACATTTTCAACAAGTACGTCCGGATGCTCCATTGCAATGTCATAGGTGGAAAAATTCCAAAAGCTTTTAATTCCCACCTTAACAAGCAAGTCTGTAATCTCTCTCATATCTGTTGACGGAATACAGGTGACAGCACAAACAGGGGAATTGTCGATGCAGAAATTTTCAAGATAGTTGATATTTCTAACGGGAATACCCTTTATCATATTTCCGCAAAGTGCCTCGTTTTTATCAAAAATTCCTATAAGCTTAAATCCGCTTTTTTTAGAAAAAATCTTGTTTGTAACGGCTTTTCCTAAATTACCTGCACCGATAAGTATAGTCTTAATTTCTGTATTTACGCAGAGAATTTCACCTATTTTACTATGAAGCTCAGGCACGTTGTAGCCGTAGCCCTGCTGACCAAAGCCACCAAAGCAGTTGAAATCGTGTCTTATCTGTGAGGCAGTAAGTCCCATTCTTGCGGCAAGCTCCTTTGAGCTAATACGCACAATTCCGTTTTCTTTAAGAGATTGGAGAAATCTGTAGTATCTGGGCAGTCTCTTTATTACAGAAATTGATATATCTTCTTTTCCTGACATAATTTTACCCTCTCAAAATCATCTTATTTTGTCATTTCGGTAATGGTTTCCATTACATAATCACCGAATTCGCTGCAGGTACATCCGTCGCTTCTGCCTGTAATTGTAAGCTTCTTTTCATCAAACATACATTTGTCAAGAGCAGCCTCAAGAGCGTCAGCCTCTTTCTGATATCCGATATGAGAGAGAAGCATTACAGAAGCACGGAGCATCGAGCAAGGGTCAGCATACTGTCCTCTGCCTTCCTTAATCATTCTCGGTGCAGAGCCGTGGATAGCCTCAAACATAGCATATTTTTTACCGATGTTTGCAGAGCCGGCAGTGCCTACACCACCCTGAAATTCAGCAGCCTCGTCTGTGATGATATCGCCGTAAAGATTAGGAAGAACAAATACTTTGAAGTCCTTTCTTCTCATTGGGTCAATAAGCTTAGCAGTTGTGATATCAACATACCAGTCGTCTGTAACGATTTCAGGATATTCCTCGCCGATTTTCTGAGCTGTTTTGAGGAATTTACCGTCGGTAGTTTTGATGATATTTGCCTTTGTAATAATAGAAACCTTGCCCTTTTTGTTCTTTCTTGCGTATTCATAAGCAAGGCGGGCAATTCTTTCACAGCCTTCCTGTGTTGCAACTGTAAAGTCAACAGCAAGGTCGTCTGTGATGTTTACACCGTGAGAGCCTACAGCGTATCCTCCCTCTGTGTTCTCTCTGAAGAACGTCCAGTCAATGCCTTCTTCAGGTACTTTAACAGGTCTCATATTAGCAAAGAGGTCAAGCTCTTTTCTCATTGCAACGTTTGCAGATTCAACGTTTGGCCACGGGTCACCTGCTCTCGGAGTAGTTGTCGGACCTTTAAGAATAACGTGGCAGGATTTGAGTTCTTCAAGAACGTCGTCAGGGATTGCTTTGTTGCAGGCAGCTCTGTTTTCAATGGTAAGTCCGTCAATTTCCTTGAACTGAACCTTACCTCTTGCAACCTCGTCCTTTAAAAGAAATGCAAGAACTCTTTCACTTTCCTTTGTGATAACAGGACCGATACCGTCGCCGCCACAGATACCGATTACAATGGTATCAAGGGCGTCATAGTCTGTAAAGTCCTTATCCTCTTTGATTTTTTTTGCACGTGCAAGCTGTGAAACCATAAGTGAACGGAATTTTTCAACAGCTTCATCAATCATTTTTGCTTCATCTGACATAGTAATTTGCTCCTTT
The DNA here is from genome assembly GCA_051892435.1 of Eubacterium sp. Taxonomy (GTDB): domain Bacteria; phylum Bacillota; class Clostridia; order Oscillospirales; family Acutalibacteraceae; genus Eubacterium_R. Next base: position 9,823 of record JBJFGE010000028.1, on the reverse strand, counting down.
GGATATTGATTATTTGTTCATTTCTCTTGTGTAGTCAAGAAGGCCACCGCATACAAGCATAGCTCTCTGTCTGTCTGAAATATGAGATGAATCAAGCTTGTATTCTTCATTCTTAGTGATGTTTTTAAGAACGACATCCTTTTTATTTTCTATACAGTCCTTAATGTTTGGAAGAGCAAGCTCGTCCATTTGGTCAATTCTGTCATAATCGCTTTCGTTTGCAAATGTAAACGGAAGAATACCTGCGTTTACAAGGTTTGCAACGTGAATTCTTGCAAAGGATTTTGCGATAACAGCCTTAACACCAAGATAAAGGGGAACAAGAGCAGCGTGCTCTCTTGATGAGCCCTGACCGTAGTTTGAGCCGCCGATAATAATTCCTTTACCCTCTGCCTTAATTCTTTCAGGGAATGTTTCATCACATACAGCAAAGCAGTATTGTGAAAGGTGAGGAATATTTGAACGGTAAGGAAGAATTTTAGCACCTGCAGGCATAATGTGGTCGGTTGTGATGTTGTCACCAACTTTAAGAACAGCCTTAGCAGTAATTTCTTCAGGGAGAGGTGAGGTTTCAGGGAATGGTTTAATGTTAGGACCACGAAGAACCTCAATGTCCTTAGCATCTTCTGGAGAAGCAGGAGGCTCAATCATATTGTCGTTTATAATGAACTCCTTAGGCATTTCAATAACAGGAGCTTCGCCAAGCTCACGTGGGTCTGTAAGATATCCTGTAAGAGCAGATGCAGCTGCAACCTCAGGAGATACAAGATAGATACCGGCGTCCTTTGTTCCTGAACGGCCTTCGAAGTTACGGTTAAAGGTTCTTAAAGAAACACCTGCCGAGTTAGGTGACTGTCCCATACCGATGCAAGGACCGCAGGCAGATTCAAGAATTCTTGCACCTGCGTTAATCATATCTGAAAGTGCACCGTTTAAAGCAAGCATATTAAGTACCTGCTTAGAGCCGGGAGCAATACAGAGCGAAACAGATGGGCAAACGGTTTTGCCTTTAAGAATAGCGGCAACCTTCATCATATCAACGTATGAGGAGTTTGTGCAAGAGCCGATAGCAACCTGGTCAACCTTGATTTTGCCGATTTCGTCAGTTGTTTTTACGTTGTCGGGCATATGAGGACAGGCAGCCATAGGAGTAAGAGAACAAAGGTCAATATCAATAACCTCGTCATACTCTGCGTCAGCGTCAGGCAGAATTTCTGTCCAGTCATTTTCACGTCCTTGTGCTTTAAGGAAAGCAAGAGTAATTTCATCGGAAGGGAAGATAGATGTTGTAGCACCAAGCTCAGCACCCATATTTGTAATAGTTGCTCTTTCGGGTACGCTTAATGTCTTAACGCCTTCTCCGCCGTATTCAATGATTTTGCCTACGCCACCCTTAACACTCATTATTCTGAGTACCTCAAGGATAACGTCTTTAGCGGAAACCCAAGGCTTGAGATAGCCTGTGAGATTAATTCTAGTCATTTTCGGCATAGGAATATAGTATGTTCCGCCGCCCATAGCAACAGCAACGTCAAGTCCGCCTGAACCCATAGCAAGCATACAGATACCGCCGCCTGTAGGAGTATGGCTGTCAGAGCCGATAAGAGTTTTTCCGGGAATACCGAATCTTTCAAGATGAACCTGATGGCAGATGCCGTTACCCGGTCTGCTGAAATAAATGCCGTGTTTCTTTGTTACGGTCTGAATGTATCGGTGGTCGTCGGCATTTTCAAAGCCAGTCTGCAGAGTGTTGTGGTCAATATAAGCGACAGATTTTTCTGTCTTAACTCTGTCAACACCCATAGCCTCAAATTCAAGATAAGCCATAGTTCCTGTGGCGTCCTGAGTAAGAGTCTGGTCGATTTTAAGACCGATTTCAGTGCCGACCTTCATTTCACCCTCAACAAGATGAGATTTAATCAACTTTTGTGCAAGTGTAAGTCCCATTGATAAAAAATCCTCCTAATTGTTTATAATTTTAACAAACATATTTTAGTACAAACACTCTTTTCTGTCAATTACAAATCAGTAACATTTTTAAAATATTAATATTAAAATTATAGATGTTGAAATATAGTGTATTTTATGATAAAATGTTTAAGTTAGATATTTACAGTATCTTCGGGCATAATAAACAGAGGTGTTTTTATGTCCGACAAAAATGAAGAAAAGCAAAATAACGAAAACGAGAATGAAAAGGAACAGCAGGAAAATGATGTTCAAAGCACAACGGATTTTGAAACAGGCTCAATAACTGTTTCAAAGGATGGTCATTTTATTCACTGCCTGACAATAATAGGTCAGATTGAGGGCCATTATATTTTGCCCAGTCAGAATAAAACTACAAAGTACGAGCACGTAATTCCACAGCTTGTAGCTATTGAGGAAAGTAAGGAAATTGAAGGACTTTTAATTATTCTTAACACAGTTGGCGGTGATGTTGAGGCAGGACTTGCCATTGCGGAGCTTCTTTCAACCATGAAAACTCCCACTGCTTCACTTGTTCTCGGCGGAGGTCATTCAATAGGAGTTCCCTTGGCTGTAAGCTGTAAACGTAGCTTTATAGTGCCGAGTGCTACGATGACTGTTCATCCTGTCAGAATGAATGGGCTTGTTTTAGGAGTTCCGCAGACCCTGTCCTATTTCGAAAAAATGCAGGATAGGATAGTAAATTTTGTTGCAAATAATTCAAATATCAGCGGTGATGATTTCCGCAGGCTTATGATGAAAACAGGGGAGCTTGTTATGGATGTGGGGACTGTTCTTGACGGCGAGGAGGCTGTCAAAAGCGGTTTGATTGACGAGCTTGGAGGTCTTAGCAATGCTCTTGATTTTCTTAACAGAATGATAGAGGGAAATGAAAAAAGTGAGGCGGAGAGGGAAAATGCTCTGGACAATAATTAATGAAGAAGACATTTTTTATTCTCCCAACGTTTCTGCAAATGTGACAAATTCTGTCAGGTCAAGTAATCCTTATGACTATATCAGAAACGGCTACTATTTAGATAACGGGTCTCTTTTCGGAGGTAAAGATAATGTCGGTTATAAAATCAATATTTCAGGCGCTGTTTCAGGCACTGACTTGGATATTTCCAATATCTGAAAGCGGTCATTCAGCAATTTTTCACGACCTGTCAGGCAGGTATACTAATGCCTGCTCTCAGCTGACAGGTGTTATACATATCGGTATTGCAGTCGGTATTTTTATAGCGTTTTTCAAGCTTTTTGCAGGACTTTTTAAAAATTTCTTCGGTGGTTGGAATGACCTGTTTCATAAAAGACTTGATGTGAAAAACGCTTCATCCCAGAGAAAATTTATGTTTATGACGATTTTCTCATTCATATTTTTCCTGTTCTATCTTATCCCAACAGGAAGATACGGCAATGTTTTTCAAATGTTTCACAGAACTTCCTATAACGGCAATCTTTTAGGTGAGGGCATTTGCTTTGCACTTACAGGTGCACTGATAATTGCAGTAACAAGTCTTGTAAATAAAAATACAAAGAGAATACCTGAGCTTGTTCAGGCGGCTGTTATAGGATTAGTTGCGTTTCTCGCATTGCCGTTTGCCGGATGTTCCTTTGTATTTGGTATTTATGCCACTGCAATTCTTTTGGGTATGAGCGAAAAATATGCACTGAGATATTCAATGGTGCTGTCTGTTCCTGTACTCGTAACAGCAGGTATTATTGAGCTTTGTACAGCTGTTACACCTGTTGGTGTTGTGGCAGGGATAATCGGATTTATTGTTTCTGCCGCCGTTTCATTTTTTGCAGTAAAGCTGTTTGTGTTTGTAATAAAAAACAAGGCGTTGAAGTATTTTGCATATTACGATATTGCAATCGGCTTGATAATAGCAGTTATCGGTATATTTGAAATAGTCATAAAGCATTAATCATAAGAGGTACATATGGCAAGTAAAAAGACTACTAAGAAAACGAATAAAAGCAATAGCACAGCAAGAAGGTCTGACAACCGCAGAGCACAGTCGGATTACACAGATAGGGTAAGGGTTTATGAGATTGCGGTGGTTGCCGTATCTGTAATATTTTTCTTCCTTGCAGTAATCAGCGGCGACGGAGCTTGGAGTGTGCTTCACGGAGTATATGTTGGCATATTCGGTATTTTTGCCGCTTGCATTTTTCCCCTTATAGCTATTGCAGTTACTTTGATTTATTCCGTAAAAAAAGGAAAAAATGTAAATTTTGTCGCAAAGTCCATTGAAACAGCCGTGCTTGTTTTAATAATTGCGTCATTAATTCATATTGTCCAAAATCAAACAGGAGCAGATTTTTCGCAGGCTATAACAGAAAGCTATCAGTCTGCGGCAACAACCTTTAACGGTGGTTTTTTAGGTGCCGCCTTCGGTTGGTTGTTGCTGACATTAGGTAAAGCTCCTGCAATAATCATCAGTATTGTTTTACTGATTGTTGATTTTCTGCTAATTACAGGACTTACGATTATACAGTTTCTTTCAGGTGCTGCAAAGCCTGCAAAAGCAACATATGATAAGGTTGCCCCCGCAATTGAGGATAGAATTGAACGCCGTAGAATGAGTAAGGCAAATATTGATGTTCCTCTTGATGACGAGCCGCCTGTGGAGGAGAATTCGCACAAGACCAAAAAGAAAAAGGAAACAGAGCCACAGGAAGAGGAGACAAAAGTCCCTAAGGATATTATTGACGAAATTAATATGGCCACCGATAAAAACAGAAGGGAAAGAGAAAAGGCCAAGGAAAAGAAAAAGTCTATCGACGAGATTGTTCACGATGCTTCTGAGGAGGATAAAAAGCCTGTAAAAAAAGAAGAAGCATTTACTGTTTCAAAGGAGGCTATGGAGTCCTCGGTTGACGACTATAGGCTTCCGACTGTTGATATACTGAAATCAGCTAAAAAGCATTCTGTAAAGGATGTCAGCTCAGAGCTTAAAGATAATGCTCAGAAGCTTATAGATACGCTTCATTCCTTTAATGTCGACGCAACTATAACCGATATTTCAAGAGGACCTACTGTTACACGTTACGAGCTGAAGCCTGCGGCAGGTATCAGAATTTCAAAAATTACAAATCTTTCAGATGATATTGCCCTCAACCTTGCCGCCACACATGTACGTATTGAGGCGCCTATTCCGGGCAAGGCGGCTGTAGGTATTGAGGTTCCTAATACTGTTAAAAATACAGTATCTATGAGAGAGCTTGTAGATACTCCCGAGTTTGATGAGCAGCAGTCAAAGCTTTCTGCAGGTATCGGTAAGGATATAGCAGGTAAATGCGTTTTCTGCGATATCGCAAAAATGCCTCACCTTCTTATTGCAGGTACTACAGGCTCAGGTAAATCAGTATGTATGAACTCAATTATTGTGTCTATTTTATATAGGGCAAAGCCTGACGAGGTTAAATTCCTTATGATTGACCCTAAGCAGGTTGAATTTTCAAAGTATGCAGGTATTCCTCATCTTCTTGTTCCTGTTGTAACTGATGCAAGAAAAGCCGCAGGTGCTTTAGGCTGGGCTGTTTCCGAAATGCTCCAGAGATATCAGAGATTTTCTCAGACAGGTGTTCGTGATATCGAGGGATATAATAAATACGTGAAAAAACATCCCGATATGGAGTCTATGCCGAAAATCTGCATATTTATCGATGAGCTTGCCGATTTGATGATGGCGGCACCTAAAGAGGTAGAGGATTCTATCTGTCGTCTTGCACAGATGGCCCGTGCCGCAGGTATGCACCTTGTTATCGCAACACAGAGACCGTCTGTTGATGTTATTACAGGTCTTATCAAGGCTAATATTTCGTCGCGTATTGCCCTGACGGTATCTTCTCAGATTGACTCAAGAACTATTCTTGATGCAGGCGGAGCTGAAAAGCTTTTAGGTCGAGGTGATATGCTTTATGCACCAATCGGTGCGTCAAAGCCTGTAAGAGTTCAGGGTTGCTTCATTTCCGACGAAGAGGTTGAGGAGCTTTGCGAATTTATTAAAAATCAGGGCGAAAGCCAGTACGATGATGAAATCGCAAAGGAAATTGAAAAGAAGGCAGTACAGGATAAGAAAGCATCACCCTTTGAGGATGAAGGAGAAGGTGAAAATCTTGACCCATTGTTTGAAAAGGCAGTTGATGTTGTCCTTGAATCAGGCACGGCCTCAACATCATTCCTTCAGCGTAAGCTGTCAGTTGGCTACGCAAGAGGAGCAAAGATTATGGACCAGCTTCATGAGAAGGGCGTAATCGGTGCTCAAAACGGCTCAAAGCCAAGAGAAATTCTTATAAATCGTCAGCAATGGCTTGAAATGCAGGCATATTCCTCAGGTAATGATTTTACCGCTGAAAACACAGAGCAGATGTCATTTGATGACGGCAATGATGATTTTGAAAATGATGACGTTATTGACAATTTTGAAATTGAGGATGACGGTGTTGTAAGCGAAAATTACAATAGAGATGAATACAGAAGCCAAGACGATGAAATCGATGATTTTCTTGATATGGAAGAATTTTATGATAGAGTGAATTTACCCGATGATGAAGATGGGGAGTATTGATTATGAGTGGTTTTCTCCCAATAAATAAAAGAGAAATGCTTGAAAGAGGCTGGCAGGATGTGGATTTTGTCTGCGTAACAGGTGATAGCTATGTTGACCATCCCTCTTTCGGTGCTGCTATTATATCAAGAGTCCTTGAAAATGAGGGTTACAGAGTCGCCGTACTTAGCCAGCCTGACTGGAAAAGCACGGCTGATTTTGTGCAATTCGGAAAGCCTCGTTTGGGATTTATGGTAACAAGCGGAAATATAGATTCTATGGTGGCACATTATACCGCCGCAAAAAGACTTCGCCACGATGATGCTTATACGGCAGGCGGCATAGCAGGTAAACGACCCGACAGAGCCGTTATAGTTTATTCCAATATAATAAAAGAGCTTTATCCCGATACTCCTGTTATAATTGGTGGCTTGGAGGCGTCATTACGTCGCTTTGCCCATTATGATTACTGGGACGATGCAATAAGACCGAGTATTCTCCTTGATTCAAAGGCAGATTTGCTGACCTTTGGTATGGGCGAAAAGCAGACGGCTGAAATTGCACATCGTCTTGATAAGGGCGAAAGCATTTCAGATATGCATAATATTCTCGGCACATGCTATCTTTGTCCCACAACAGAAACTCCATATGAGGGCGTTGAGTGCCCCTCATATGATAATGTTTTGACCAATAAAAAGGAATATGCGAAATCCTGCCGTATTCAGCAGGATGAGCAGGACCACATAAGAGGACGTCTTATAAAGCAAAAGCACGGCAGGCTTATGCTTGTTCAAAATCCTCCTATGCCACCCCTTACTCAAAAAGAGCTCGACAAGGTGTATTCTTTGCCGTATATGAGGGCATATCATCCGTCCTATGAAAAGCTTGGCGGAGTTCCGGGTATCAGAGAGGTTGAGTTTTCAATAACCCATAACAGAGGCTGTTTTGGTGCCTGCAATTTTTGCTCTATTGCTTTTCATCAGGGAAGATATATTACCTCAAGGTCTAAAAAGAGTATTATTGCTGAGGCAAAGAAGCTGACGCAAATGCCGAATTTCAAGGGGTATATCCACGATATCGGCGGACCTACTGCTAATTTCAGAAAGCCCTCCTGTGATTTTCAGCTTGAGCACGGACTTTGCAAGGGCAAAAAGTGCCTTGCACCTAAGCCTTGTCCGAACCTTATCGCCGATCATAAGGAGTATCTTGATATACTTCGTGAGGTTAGAGAGCTTGACGGTGTTAAAAAGGTTTTCATCAGAAGCGGTATCAGATATGATTATCTTCTTCAGGATAAGGACGATACGTTTTTCAGAGAGCTTGTTGAAAATCACGTATCAGGTCAGTTGAAGGTTGCACCTGAGCATTGCTCCGCCGCAGTTCTTGACAAGATGGGTAAGCCTCATATTGAAGCGTATATTGAATTTTCAAAAAGATATTTTCAATATACCGGAGAGGTTAATAAGGAGCAGTATCTTGTGCCTTATCTTATGTCGTCTCACCCCGGCTCAACACTTGATGATGCTATAGAGCTTGCACTGTTTTTAAAGAAAAACCATATCAGACCTGAGCAGGTGCAGGATTTTTACCCTACACCGGGTACAATTTCAACCTGTATGTTTTATACCGAGCTTGATCCATATACAATGGAAGAGGTCTATGTGGCAAAGACCGAACACGAAAAGGCTCTTCAAAGAGCACTCCTTCAGTATTACAATCCTAAAAATCAGACTCTTGTTGAGGAGGCTTTAAAGAAAGCAAAACGCTTTGATTTAATCGGATTTGATAATAAATGCCTTGTGAGACCCACAGCTCAAAGTATGAAAATTCAGCAGAAAAGACAGCAGGGCAAAAATAACTTTAAACGAAATACGCAAAACAAAAATAATTCAAAAAAGGGTAAAAGGAAATGAGCAGCAGTAAACGGCAAAGTATAATAATGACAGGTGTGGGGCTGATTTTACTTTCAGCACTCATATTGTACTTTGCGCTGTCTCAACCCAAGGTTTCTGACGAAACGTATATAGAAAGCAGTACATCGATGGCAGAAACAGTGACGGAGAATTCAAGCTACGCAGTAAGTGAGCAAGTATTGGAGACTTCTGCAACAGAATACAAAACAGAGGAAACAGAAAATTCCGAAGTTCAAACTAAAAGTACGTTTAGTGGCAAAATCAATCTTAATACCTGTACAGCATCGGACCTTACTGCATTAGATGGCATAGGTGAGTCAAGGGCAGATGCGATAATTCAGTACAGGGAATATTTGGGCGGCTATACAAGTGTAGACCAAATAAAAAATATTAAAGGGATAGGGGACAAGATTTATGAAAAAATTGCCCCGTATCTGACAGTATGAATGATTTTGCAGCTGCTCTTAAACGCTTTTTGAAATTGTTTTTTCCTAACAGATGTGAATTTTGCGGCGATGTTATCGAGTTTGATAAAACTGTTTGCCACGACTGCGAAAATCTTCCGATAATTGTCCCTCCCACCTGTGAAAACTGCGGAAAGAGTAAAGACGACTGTGATTGCAAAAACAGAAAAAATGAGTATAAAAGGATTGTTGCACCTTATTACTATGAGGATAAGGTTGTTAAAGCAGTTCATAGATATAAAGAGTCAGAAATGAGATTTTTGTCTGAGCGTTTTAGCAGAGATATTGCAAATAGTGTCAATACTCAGTATTCTGATATATCCTTTGATGCAGTAACCTTTGTGCCTATGAGAAAGTGGGACGAAAGAAAAAGGGGATATAATCAGTCTGAAATTTTAGCGGAATATGTGTCAGATAATATAAATGTACCGATAATGAATTTGCTTGTTAAAACACAGCGAACAAAGCCGCAAAAAAGCAGTACTGCAAGAGAACGAAAGGTGAATGTTTTCGGTGCTTTTGATGTGATTGATAAGGAATACGTAAATGGCAAAACCATACTTTTAATTGATGACGTTAAAACAACAGGCTCAACAATTAACGAATGTGCTAAAATGCTGAAAATCTACGGTGCAAAGGAGGTTTACTGTGCCACCTTGGCAGTGGTAAACAATAAGAAAAAGAATAAGCAGGCAGGAAAAGCAATGTGAGTATCCGAAAAATTCTTTTTAATTGACATTTATCCTTTATTGTGTTATTATTCTTATACTGCAAAAACGGCATAGCGGATTAAGCAAAAGCTCCGCCTCGGATGTTCTCGCCGTGGAAAATTTAGATGACAAATTAAATATGCGGAGGTGGCGGAATTGGCAGACGCGCTAGATTCAGGTAACGCCACCTCTGTGAAAAGTAAAAATTCAAT
>JBJFGE010000027.1:0-56360 GCA_051892435.1 Eubacterium sp. | reverse complement strand
GAGCAGCTGATTTGTAATCAGCAGGTCAGGGGTTCGAGTCCGTTCACCAGCTCCAGCAGACTACCGTACCATTTTGGTACGGTAGTTTGAAATTTAATAATTCGGAAGAGTTCCCGAGTGGCCAAAGGGAGCAGACTGTAAATCTGCCGTCAACGACTTCGGTGGTTCGAATCCACCCTCTTCCACCAATAATAATCGGATACACTTGCTGTATCCGATTATTATTTTATATATGTAGATTCGAACCACTAATGGGAGCGAGCACCGAGTGAAACGAGGTAAGGAGCGACAAAGAAACAGTCCTGTGGACTGTTTAGACATTAGTTCAAAGGCAATTGTGCCTGCGATAAAATCCACCCTCTTTCACCAAGAAAAAATCCGTTGCTTCATACTTTGCACGGAAAACACTCCGTTAAAAAACAGCAGGTCATACCTGCTGTTTTTGCTTTGTACGATTATGCCTGATGGCTGAAAAAAGCACAAAAAAATCTGTGCTTTTAGAATATCATATGTTATCTGTAACTTCAAATCAGTTTGTTTGCTTTATCATTTTTCTTGAAACCTTAACATACAAAATGATACCAATGATCAATGAAGCTACGTCTACAATGGGTTGAGCCCACACAAGACCGGTAATACCGAGCAATTTATTCAGCAGGAATAATACGGGAATATATAAGTCCCTGCCTGCTGATGTTGATAATAAGTGAAGGCATTGCGGCGCCCATTGCCTGTAATGCGTTGGTAATAACGTAGAAAATTCCGAATAACGGTCCTGTGGAAAGCAAAATTCTTGCAAATTCTACTGCATAATCAAATGCGTTTTTGTCTGTGAGAAATACTCCTACGATTTGCTTTGTAAATAAATAGCAAAGGATTGTCAGTGACACTCCTAAAATCGTTGCAAAGAAAAGTGCAAATTTCATATATTTTTTAAACCTTACCCATGATTTTGCACCTACACAGTAGCCGAGAAGGGGCTGTACACCCTGTCCGATTCCCATAGATACCATTCCCGTAATCATAACGATTTTCATTGCAACTCCGATTCCTGCAACAGGCATATCTCCGTATGCGGACATTTGACTGTTCATAATAATCTGCGAGACGCTCATCAAAATAGAGCCTAAAGCCGCAGGAATACCGATAGAAAGCACGTTTTTTGCAACCTTATTCTTTAATGTGAAATCCTTTATGTTTACACTTAATGAGGATTTTCCTGTTATATAATAATACAGGTAATATGCCGCTCCCACTATTTCACCGAAAAGTGTTGCTAATGCACATCCGACTATATCCAAGTGAAATACCATAATGAGAACAGCATCAAGCACCATATTAAGAATATTTCCGATAAGCTGACCGTTCATTGCTTTTGTTGTTTGTCCTTCTGCTCTTAAAATATTTGAAAAGCAACCGGAGATTAAAGCAAATATTCCTGAAAAGCTTACTATAGTAAGATATGTTTTTGTATAATCCCAAGTATCAGCACTTGCACCTATAAGCTTGAGAATAGGATTCATAAACAGCAGTAATCCCACAGTAAGCAGTATTCCGATTGCAATACAGCTCCACATACAAAAGGCACATACCTTTTTTGCGTATTCCTTCTTGCCTTCACCGAAGGCTCTTGATATAACAGATGTACCTCCTATTCCGAAAACAGTGCCGATTGACATAAACACCAAAAATACAGGGGTTGCCAGCGATACAGCCGCAACCTGATATGCATCGTCTGTCTGTCCGATAAAAAAAGTGTCTGCCAAATTGTATATAAGCACCATAAGCATTGCAGCAACAGCAGGCAACGCATTTTGAATAACTGCTTTTGAAACAGGCATTTTGTTGTATTTTTCCAATGATTTTTCCATCTTACTTCTCCTTTATCAAAAAGTGTAGATAACTACATAATTATATAAAAATAATTACGCCGTAAAATTTATTTTATTTCACAGCATTATTATATGCTCTTTTCAGATATGAATAAAATTGTTTCTTTTCTTCCTTTGAAAATCCTTCTAAAAGCCTTATTTCCATATTTTCGGCGTTTTGGTGCAATTCATCATATATTTCTTTGTTTCCCCAAATCAGCTGCACCTTTTTCATTCGCCTGTCTGTATTGTCAAAATAAGTTTTAACCATATTTTTTGATTCCATACTTTTTACAATCGTTACGGTAGTAGGGTGGGAAACCTGAAGGAAATCCTCTAACTCCTTTTGCGTTGCTGTTTTATTGCGGTATTCCGATAAGTACAGAATTATTTTAGTTTGTGTGAGGGTAAGCCGATATTTTTTAATTTCACCATTTGCTCTGCGGTCCATTTCTTCACTGATTTTTTTCATAATGGGACCGAAATATTCTTTCTGCATTTTCGTTCTCCTTTCTGTAGTTATCTACATTTTATTCTATGCTTTTTGATTTGTCAAGTAAAAAAACACTAAATCAGATGAGTCAGCAGAATAATCAGAATTACTGTTAATGCAATAACGGAAACTGCTTTGATAATCATAGGTATTGCGGCGTCAACAGTAGCAGGTGCTTTGCTTGAAATATAGTCGAAAACAGGTCTGCTGACCTTTTTGCCTACAAGCTCTTCATATGTACGTGTATATGTTTTATAATTCTTTGGATTATTTTCATCAAGAATAAAGCAACGAACTCCTCGCTTTGTTCTGTTGCCGTAAACGTTAAAGCCTGATGACTGCGTAAAGCCTAAATCAACATTTTTATATCTTCCTACAAAGCTGTTTTTATGGTCGTGACCTACAAATACTGCAAGCACATCACCCTTTTCCGATATTGCGTCAAATTCGCCGTTGTTGATGTCGGGAATTGACGGTGGCTCTTCAAACATATCGCCCTTACGGCAGGTGTCACCTAATTTGTAGTATTCGTTTTTATGAGTTCGGAAGGCTCTTATAGCACCCTTTTCATTTTTCTTAACACGCTTTAATACGTTGTAATACTCAGGCATAGGAATGTGCTGAAATACTATTGACGGAACGTAGTTACCGTTTTTTGAATATAAATGATCACGTGTTTTTTTGTACCATTCAATAATGCTTTTGTTAAACGGCTCATATCCGCCGCCCTTTGCATCAGTACCGCTGTCAAAGAGATAAAGGTTAAAAATAACTCTGTCTGAGCCGTCTGAGGCTTTAATAGGAATATTATATGTTCCGCCACCGTCGATACCCTCTGCCTGCTCGCCGATACAGTTGGACAAAGCCTTGTAAATATTATTAAATTGGTCTGCATTTGAAATGCCAACCTGTCTGTCGTGATTGCCGAAGGTTACGGCAAAGGGGATATTCCTTTTTGTAACAGGCTCTAAAAGGGTGTTTATTGTTTTAGCAACAGCATTTTCAAGCTCTTTACCCTTACCCTTGTAGGTTACACCGTAGCCTTTAATTTGGTCGCCTGTGTAAACAACAAGGTCCGGCTTTTCGGCTTCAACTGCCTTTTCTATTAAGTTAAGTGTATCAATGGATATTGATGGAATTTCCTGCATATCCGTAATTTGCATAATTTTAAATTTGCCGTCGGAATTAAATTTCATTTTTATTTCACCTTTAGATATGGGTTTATTTGTTCTGAATTAATTTTATCCTTCGGTTTTTTCGCTGTCAACAAAGAGGGAAAACATTTAACTTATATTTAACCTGATTGAAATATTATTTTACAGTTGAAAAACAAATTATTTCGGCGTATAATTAATTTGTTCGAGGAAGAAGATATTTTTTCTTCCTTATTTTACTTTTAAGAGGTGACCGCTGTGGCAGGTGTACTGACAAAGAAAAAGAAAATGGGCTATGCATTTGGTATATTCACCGAGTCGCTCATTTACAATATGTTTTATACCTATTATCTTACTTTTCTCAATGAGATAGTGGGAATTTCGCCGAAATACAGCTCCTTGGTAATTTTTATTTCTATAGCATGGGATGCTGTTACCGACCCGATTATAGGTAATTATACCGACATGGGCGGAGTGGATAAAAGACGTGTAATGAAAATGTCTCTTATCCCCCTGGGACTTGTGTTTATCGTTGCTTGGACTTCAATAGGTGCAGGATTTTCAAGTCAGCTTGCAAAGATTTTACTTTACACAGTAATATCAATGTGCATTTGGGTTTTCTATACTATGTACACAATCCCTTATTATGCAATCGTTCCCGAGCTTACAGAGGATTACGACGAAAGAACTAATATACGTTCAACAGCTTCTCTTGTAAACGCTATTGCAGTAGGCCTCGGTAATGTTCTTCCGGCACTTGTTCCTACTATTGCAATTCTTCTTACAGAAAAATATTCAAGCAATTCATATGCAGTTATCGCCGCTGTAATAAGCATAATGGCAGTAGTGCTTGGATTTATCTGTGTAAAATCTCTTAACGGAATTTATACACCTAAGCCTGTTGTTCAGGGTGAAAAGAAAATCTCTGTTAAGGAAACATTTAAGGCATTTGGTTCAATTCTCAATATGAGAGCCGCAAGAATATTCCTTATTTTTGTATTCTTTTTCCTTACCGCATCTTCTATGATACAGTCAAATCTCACTTATATGGTTGTTGACTGCATAGGTATGGATTACGATACAGGTATAGTTTATGTTATTATTTCAATGGTAGTATCAATGGGTATAATCGTACCTATTGTTGAAAAGGTTGCTGTTAAAACCGACAGACGTCTTGCCTGTATAATCTTCCTGTCATTCACATTTGCAGGAGAAATAATATGTAAGCTTGTAGGACTTGATGTTACTGTTGGCGGATTTGAAATTATGGCAGTAATCTGTGCCGCACTTTTAGGTATCGGCGCAGGTACATTCTGGACCTTGTTTTATTCAATGAGCTATGATTTGGTTGAGCTTGACGAGTTCAAGACAGGTGAACGCCACGAATCAATTATTACTGCTCTGCCACAGCTTATTCAAAAATTCGGCTCTGCCTTCGGTATTCTTATGGCAGGACAGTTTCTTTCACTTTACGGCTACGACTCCTCAAAGGATATTGCCGGCAAGGAGTCTCTTATCACAAAGGTTACAGACCCTGCAATAATCGACGGTATGGAAAATATTTCAACTGTATTTCCTGCTGTTGCAATAGGTATTTGCCTTATTGCCCTTATTTTCTATCCTATGACAAGAAAGAACGTAAATCTCCTTATGTTGCAGCTTGTTAAGAAGCGTAACGGCGAGGAGTATTCTTCAAAGGGACTTGAAAAGCTTTTATAATAATTTAATATAATATAAAATAAATCTTGACAAAATAGTTTTTTATGCTATTATATTTGTGTAAGATTATCAGCCAATGAGAGTGGACCGAAGGGTCCGCTCTCTTGTTATTATTGATTGGTATTTTCAATAATGGCTGAATATGGGAGGTTTTTATTTGGCAGGAAAAGGAAATACAGTCTCAAAGGTAAGAGAGATTGTTACACCCTTTGCACAGGAGCTGGGACTTGATATATGGGATATCAGGTTTGTCAAAGAGGGTACGGATTGGTATTTGAGAATTTTTATTGATAAGCAGGGCGGAGTGTCTATTGACGACTGCGTTGACCTGACTCACGCAATAACAAAGCCTCTTGATGAGGCTGACCCAATCAGCCAAAGTTATCTTTTGGAAATAAGTTCACCGGGGGTTGAAAGAGAGCTTGTTTCTGACGAACATTTTGAAAAATATGTCGGTGCCGACGTAATGATTAGGCTTATACGCCCTATTGAAAAGGTTAGGGATTTTAAAGGAAAGCTTACAGCCTATGAAAACGGCGAAATAACCGTTTTGCTTCCCGACGGCGAAGAACTGAGAATAAATAAAAAAGATACGTCATATGTTAAGCTTGACGATTTTGATTTTAATGATTTCAGTAAAGAAATATAAAACCTTGATATGAAAGGATGATAGGAAAATGAGTAAGGAATTTTTTGAAGCAGTAAAAGCAGTAGCAAATGAAAAGGGAATCTCGGAGGAATATCTTTATGAAAAGATTTCAGCGGCTCTTGTTGTTGCCGCAAAGCACGAATTCAACGGTAAGGATATTGTTCACTGTGATATCGACCCTGATAAGCAGAAAATAAAGCTTTACGTTACAAAGAATGTTGTTGAAGAAATTGAGGATGAGGATACAGATTTAACTCTTGAGCAGGCACAGCTTATCCGTAAGTCTGCAAAGGTTGGCAAAACTGTTGATATCCCTCTTAAAACAAAGGATTTCAGCCGTGTTATCGCTATGACAGCGAAGCACGTTATCCGTCAGGGCATTCGTGAGGGCGAAAGAGGAATGATGATTCAGGAGTTTAGGTCAAAAAATCAGGAGCTTCTCACAGGTAAGGTTGAAAGAATTGACCCGATTAACGGTAATGTAATACTTACAATCGGTAAAAATACTGCTGTTCTTCCAAAGACAGAGCAGGTACCCGGCGAAGCATTTAAAGAGGGCGACAATGTTAAGGTTTACGTTGTTGACGTAAAGGACGGTGGCGGAAAGTCACCAAAGGTTATGATTTCAAGAACCCATCCCGGAATTGTACGTCGTCTTTTTGAGCAGGAGGTTCCGGAGATTTTTGACGGTACTATTGAAATTAAATCGGTATCACGTGAGGCAGGCTCAAGAACAAAGATTGCAGTTCTTACAAAGGACGAGGACGTTGATCCTGTAGGTGCTTGTATAGGACCGAGAGGCCAGAGAGTTTCAAATATTGTTGAGGCTCTTGGCGGAGAAAAAATTGATATCGTTAAGTTCAGTGAGGATGCCGCTGAGTATGTTGGTGCGGCTCTTGCACCGTCAGAGGTTTGCTCTGTAGAAATTATCGACGAGGATGCAAAATCCTGCCGTGCTACTGTTCCTGACGACCAGCTTTCACTTGCAATCGGCAATAAGGGACAGAATGTTCGTCTTGCTGCAAAGCTGACAGGCTGGAAAATAGATATTAAGCCTGAGTCAGGATTTTTTGAAGGAACGGGAACAATATGAAAGCTAAAAAGGTTCCTTTAAGAATGTGCAAGGGTTGCGGAGAAATGTTTGACAAACGTACTCTTGTCAGAGTTGTAAGAAGTCCTGAGGGTGAGGTTTCACTTGACCTGACAGGAAAGAAATCAGGCAGAGGTGCATATGTCTGCAAAAATCCCGACTGTCTTGCAAAGGCAAGAAAGAAAAAAGCATTTGAGCGTGAATTGGCAGTGCAGATAAGCGATGAAATTTACAATCAAATGGAAGAAGAAATGAAAAATGCACAAGAATAAAATACTCTCAATGCTGGGGCTTGCCAGAAGAGCAGGTCAGCTTTCAATGGGGCACGATATGGCGCTTCAGTCAGTTTTGAATAAAAAGGCTCGGATGATTATGTTTTGCGGAAATGTTTCGCCGAGACTTATCAAGGAGTTTAGAAAAACCTTTGAGCTTCACAGCATTGATATACCGTTTTTTGAAACAGAGCTGACTATCGAAGAAATACATCATTTTGTAGGATATAAAGCAGGTGTGCTTACCGTAAATGATGAGAATTTTTCAAAAAAAATAATTTCACTTTTAACTGATACTGATTGATGACTGTGTATACAATTTATCATTTTTCGGTATTGATTAACAGCGATAACTTTTAACACAGGAGGAATTGCGTATGGTAATTAAGGTTAAGGTTTCCGATATCGCAAATGATTTCGGAAAAAATAACAAGGATATTATAAATCTTCTTTCCGAATATTGTGAAGGTCCTGCAAAAAAAGCAAATACTGTTCTTGAGGAGAATGAGCTTAACATAGTTTTTGATAAGCTTACAACCGACAACAGTGTTGAAAGCTTTGATTCATATTTTGCAGCAGGACAGAAGGCTGAAAAGAAAGCCCCGAAGAAGAAGGAAGCACCTGCAGAAAAGAAGCCTGAAAACAAAAAGCATCAGAGTCAGGCGGCTATTCTTCAGATGGCTGAGCAGGCCGCAAAGCGTGCTGAGGAAAAGGCAAAGAAAAAAGCTAACAGTACTCCTCAGGCAAGAACAAAGGGCGAGGCAAGACACGTTGATACACGTGTAAATAATGTTGACCTTGAAAAGTATAACCAAAAATATGAGGACATTGCTCCTGCTTCACAGATGAATGATTATCAGAAGAAGCAGAAGCTTAGCCAAAAATCAAAGCAGTACAGAAAGAAGAAGCCTCAGGGTATTCACGCCCGTTCAAAGAAGGAAACAGAGGCTCAGCGTCTTGCACGTATTGCAGAGCAGAGAAAGAAACAGCAAATCACTATTCAGGTCCCTGACGAAATCACTGTCGGAGACCTTGCAAGTCTTCTTCGTATGACTGCCACCGAGGTTATTAAAAAGCTTATGGTTCTCGGTGTTATGGCAACAGTAAACGAGGTTATTGATTTTGATACTGCCGAAATTGTTGCAACAGAGCTTGGTGCAAAGGTAGAACACGAGGTAGTAGTTACTATTGAAGAGCAGATTATTGAGGAAGAGGTTGAGGACGATGAGAACGCAATCACAAGACCTCCTGTAGTCTGCGTAATGGGCCACGTTGACCACGGTAAAACATCTATACTTGATGCTATTCGTGATACAGATGTAACAGCTACCGAGGCAGGCGGTATTACTCAGGCAATCGGTGCTTATCAGGTTGAGGTAAACGGTGAGAAAATTACCTTCCTTGATACCCCCGGTCACGCTGCATTTACCGCTATGAGAGCAAGAGGTGCAATGGCGACCGATATCGCAGTTCTTGTTGTTGCTGCTGATGACGGTATTATGCCTCAGACAATAGAAGCTATTAACCATGCAAAAGCAGCAGGTGTTGAAATCATTGTTGCTATTAACAAAATGGATAAAGAGGGAGCTAACCCCGACAGAGTTATGCAACAGCTTACAGAGCATGAGCTTGTTCCTGAGGAATGGGGCGGAGATATCATCTGTGTACCTGTTTCCGCAAAGACAAAAATGGGTATTGATAAGCTTCTTGAAACAATACTTCTTGTTGCTGAAATGGGTGAGCTTAAAGCAAATCCGGACAGAACCGCTAAGGGCGTTGTTATTGAGGCAAAGCTTGACAAGGGAAGAGGTCCTATTGCAACACTTCTTGTTCAAAACGGTACTCTTAACGCTGGAGATATCATTGTTGCAGGTACAGCAGTAGGTAGAATCAGAGCAATGAGTGACTATCACGGAAATGCTATTGAGTCAGCAGGTCCGTCTGTTCCTGTTGAAATTATGGGACTCGATTCTGCTCCAATGAGCGGTGATGAGTTTAATGCAGTTTCCGACGAGAAGCTCGCAAGAGCACTTGTTGAACAGAGAAAAACTCAGGCTAAGGAGGAGGAATTCAAGCTCTTCCAGAAGGTTACACTTGACACTCTCTTCGATACTCTTCAGGAGGGTGAAATGAAGGAGCTTAATATCATCGTTAAAGCTGATGTTCAGGGCTCTGTTGAAGCAGTTAAGCAGTCACTTCTCAAGATTGAGAATGATGAGGTTAGGGTTAAGATTGTTCACGGTGCAGTAGGTGCTGTAAACGAAAGTGATGTAATGCTTGCAAACGCTTCAAATGCAATTATCGTTGCCTTTAATACAGGCGTCGACCAGATTGCCGCTGACAATGCCCAGCGTGACGGTATTGAAATTAAATCATATGATATTATTTATGACGCTATTGAAGATATAGAAAACGCTATGAGAGGTATGAGAGCACCTAAGTATCGTGACGTTGAAACAGGTGAGGTTGAGGTTAGAGAGGTTTATAAAATTTCTTCAGCCGGCACTATTGCAGGTTCTCTTGTTACAAGCGGTACAATCCGCCGTGAAGGTAAGGTAAGAGTTATCAGAAACGGTAAGCAGATTGCTGATGTTAAGCTTGCAAACCTTAAACGTTTCAAGGATGAGGTTAAAGAGGTTTCTTCAGGCTATGAATGCGGCATCAGTCTTGACGGCTGGGACGATATTCAGGCAGGCGATATTCTTCAGGCGTATATTGTTGAGGAATACAGGGATTAATTATGGCAGGTTTTCATATTGACAGAATATCCGAGGATATTAAAAGAGAGATTATATCAATAATGCGTGAGCTAAAAGACCCAAGAATAAGCGGTATGCTGACTGTTGTTAAGGTTGAGGTCAGCAATGATTTAAGCTACGCTAAAGTATATATCAGTGCAATGGAGGGTATTGAAACTGCTAAAAGCTCTATTAAAGGACTTGAAAGTGCACAGGGCTTTATCAGAAAACAGTTAGGTACAAGGCTTCATTTGCGTAAAAGCCCGGAATTGAAATTTATTGCTGACGATTCCATTGAAAAAGGTATGAATCTTTTTGAGAAAATCAAGGAAATAAATAATGAGAATTGATGTTAAAAAATGTGCCGAGCTTCTTAAAGAGCACGACAATATTGTCATTTTAACTCACGCCCATCCGGACGGAGATACACTCGGCTGCGGTTTTGCTTTGTGCAGAGCACTTATGGAAATAGGAAAAATCTGTGCTGTTGTAAATGCAGATGAAATTCCAAGTAAATACAGTTATCTTTATGAGGACATAGTTCCTATCAAGTTTAAGCCGGAATATATTGTTTCTGTGGATGTTGCAACAACAAATTTGCTTGGGGCGTATGAAAGTGAATATCCCCATATAGATTTATGCATCGACCACCATTCTTCAAATACAGAGTATTCTGACTATCTTCTTATTGATGAAGATGTACCGGCGGCATGCCAATTAATGTATGATGTAGTGCTTGCTCTTGGTGTTAAGATAAATAAGGGTATAGCAAACTGCTTGTATACGGGACTGACTACAGATACGGGCTGTTTCCGTTATGACTCAACCACATCTCAAACCTACAGAGTTGCGGCTGAGCTTATAGACTGCGGTGCAGAGAACGGAAAAATAAACCGCATTATGTTTGAAACCAAGAGTAAGACCTATGCAAGACTTGAAAGACTTGCTCTTGAGTCAATGCGTTTTTATGAGCACGAAAAGGTTGCGGTTATTACTATTACACAGGATATGTACCGTCTGACAGGCTCAAACGAGCAGGAAACAGAGGCGATTGCTCCGCTTACCCGACAGATTGAGGGCGTTGAAATAGGAATTACTATTCGTGAAAAACCCGACGGTACCTGTAAAGCGTCCTTGCGTACCTTTGAAACAGTAAATGCGGCGGAGCTTGCAAAATGCTTTGGCGGCGGCGGTCATGCTCAGGCGGCAGCGTGCAGATTTGACTGTGACGTTAAGGAGGCAAGAAGACTGCTTGTTGAAAAGTGCAGGGAGTTTCTTAAATGACAGGTATCATTTGTGTAAACAAGGATAAGGACATTACTTCCTTCGGTGTAGTTGCAAGGGTAAGAGGTATTGTCAGGGAGAAAAAGGCAGGTCATACGGGTACGCTTGACCCTATGGCAACAGGAGTTTTGCCTATAATGCTTGGCGGTGCTACCAAATTTCTTGACCATCTTCCTGACAGTGATAAGGGATACAGAGCCTCCTTTGTGCTTGGAAGAACCACTGACACTCTTGATATAACAGGCAAGGTTACGGGAAAGTATGATGTTCAGTGCGATATTGATGCTGTTGAAGCAGTGTTGAAGAAATTCAGAGGGAAGATTATGCAGCTTCCCCCTATGTATTCTGCTGTTTCCGTAAACGGCCAAAGACTTTACGATTTAGCACGTCAGGGTGTTGAGATAGAGCGTGAAGAGAGGCAGATTGAGATTAAAAACTTAGAGCTTGTAAAGGAGCTTTGCAATCAATCCGAAAATTGTTATGTCATAGATGTACTATGCTCAAAGGGTACTTACATAAGGTCACTCATAGATGATATAGGAAGAGAGCTTGGCTGCGGTGCGGTTATGACTGCACTTGTTAGAACTCAGGCAATGGGTTTTACTCTTGACGACTGCGTAACCCTTGATGAGCTTCAAAAAAGAAGGGACAATAATATCCCCTTTGACGATATAGTAATAAATGTTGAAAAAATGTTTAAGGCTTATAAGCGTGTGTATGTTTCCTCTGCTCAGGCTAAGCGGTTTTCTAACGGCGGTGCCTTGGATTTGGACAGAATAAAAAATTCCCCGAAGCATGGGATTTGCAGAGTTTGTTCACCTGATGGGGCATTTCTCGGTTTAGGTGAATGTGACGAAGAAAAGAAGGAAATTTCAGTAAAACGACTTTTGGTAAGACGTGATTGAAAATATATGGCAGATAACAATAATGTAAATATTTGGCAGGACAGAAGGGCAGTTGCACTGGGTGATTTTGACGGTATGCACCTTGCCCATAAAACGGTTATAACAGGTGCGGAAAACACTGTTATTTACAGCGTAAACAACAAATTTTCCCTGCTTCAAAAAAGTCTTTTTGAAAAGCTTTATCCGAATACGGTTTTTGCCGATTTTGATGAAATAAAAAATATGGACGGAGAAGAATTTATAAATAAAATTCTTCTCGAAAAATTCGGTGCAGGCATAGTTCTTTGCGGCTACAATTTTCGATTTGGAAAAAATGCCTCTTGGAGTGCAATGGATTTAAGAAAATATCTTGAGAAAAGGGATGTATGGGTAAGAATTCTCGAGCATCTTGATTTTGAGAAAGAGCCGATTTCATCAACGAGAATACGCCAAGCTGTCAGTGACGGTAAAATTGAACTGGCAAATAAAATGCTTGGCTATAATTTTACCTTTGAATCACCTGTAATTGAGGGCGATAAAAGAGGCAGAACAATAGGCTTCCCGACTATAAATCAGCACTTGCCTGATGGACTTATCGTGCCCAAATTCGGCGTATATGAAAGTAAAGCCTTTGTAGACAGGAATGAATATTCCTCCTTTACTAACATTGGCTTGCGTCCCACCTGGCAGCTGGATGAGCCATTGGCTGAAACTCATATTTTCGGCTTTAACGGTGATTTATATGATAAAAATGTTCGCATAGAGCTAATTGGATATTTGAGAGAAGAAAAGAAATTTTCATCTGTGGAGGAGTTAAAAAAACAGCTTGAGTATGATAAAGGCAGTATTGTTTGACTTTGATGAAACGCTTCAGGACAGAACAGAGGCGTTTGAAAAATATATGGATACCTTTCTTTCGGAATTTTGTCCTGATATTGACAGTGCTGAAAGAGAAAAAAGAAAAAATGATATGCGTGTTACGGGTAACGGTGGATATGTGAATCGTGAAGAATGGTATCAGGGACTTATTGATATGTGGGGATGGGAAAATGCTCCTTCAAAGACAGTTCTTGCCAACCATTACGATACGAAATTCGGCGACCACAATGTTATTTTCCCTAATTCTCTGCCTCTTTTAAAGGAGTTGAAGAAAAGAGGATATATAACAGGAGTTGTTACAAACGGTCCGTCATATCTTCAAAATCATAAGATGGACACAAGCGGACTAAGACCCTATTGCGACATAGTTGTTGTCAGCGGTGATGTGGGAGTTCATAAGCCTGACCCTGCACTCTTTACATATACGGCAAATAAGTTAGGACTTAAAACTAATGAGTGTGTTTATGTAGGAGACCACCCTGTAAATGATATTCAGGGTGCTTTGGCTTCGGGGATGAACGCAATCAGAATGAACTGGGGTTGGTTTAAAGATAAGGATTTACGCTCCGATGTTCCTGTGATAACCGATATCATAGATGTGCTGAGATATGTATAAATGTGTAAAAATTAAGAATTGCAATGTTTTTCTTGACATAGCAATTCTTTTTTGTTATAATATCTAAGCCTTTGAAAAAGGGCAATCCTTGCTTATGCTAAGGGCATAGGCCAAAAGACCAAAAGGAGGTGCTGAAGAATGGCATTAAAAAATTATGAAATCGTTATGGTTTTCTCAGTTGCTAACGGAGACCAGCAGGTTGAAGTTCTCAAGGAGAAGTTTACCGAGCTCATTAAGAAGAATGGCACTCTCGGCGAAGTTGAAACATGGGGTAAGCGTAGACTTGCATATCCTATCAACTACGAAAAAGAGGGCTATTACATGGTTATCAATTTTGCAAGTGATGAGAAATTCCCTGCAGAGCTTGACCGTGTAATTAACATCACTGACGGTGTTCTTCGTTCTTTAATCGTCGCTAAGGGCGAGTAATCGGAGGGCACAAGATGATTAATTCAGTTGTTCTTATGGGCAGATTGACTTATGATCCCGAGCTTAGAACTACACCAACCGGAATTTCAGTTATCCGCTTTCAGATTGCTTGTGACAGAAGTTATCAGGCAAAGGGAGAGGAAAGAAAGGCTGATTTCATTGATGTAACAGCTTGGCGTCAAACTGCTGAATTCATTTCTCGCTATTTCCGCAAAGGCTCAATGATTGCTATTGAGGGAAGTATCCAGACGGATAATTTTACTGATAAAGACGGAAATAAGAGAAAATCTGTAACTGTCGTTGCCAACAACGTTTCTTTCTGCGGTTCAAAAGCAGAAAGTGCAACAACAAATCCTGCATTTTCTCAGCCTGCACCTAGCTATGCAAGTGCTGATAATTCGGATTTTGAAGAGATTGTTGACGATGATGACGACTTACCATTTTAAAGGAGGAAACTAACGATGGCATATAACAGAGCCGGCGGTCCACGTAAGGGTCGCAAAAAGGTGTGCGTTTTCTGTGTAGAAAAGGTTGAAGAAATCGACTACAAAGATGTTACAAAGCTCAAGAGATTTGTTTCAGAGAGAGCAAAGAT
Source organism: Eubacterium sp. (assembly GCA_051892435.1). Taxonomy (GTDB): domain Bacteria; phylum Bacillota; class Clostridia; order Oscillospirales; family Acutalibacteraceae; genus Eubacterium_R. Next base: position 41,687 of record JBJFGE010000027.1, on the reverse strand, counting down.
TCTCCCTCGCAGAGTAACAGGTACTTGTGCAAAGCACCAGAGAGAGCTTACCACAGCTATTAAGAGAGCAAGACATCTTGCACTTCTCCCTTATTCAGCTGACTAATTTAATTTGATTTTAAAGACTGCACAGCTTATGAGAGCTTAGTGCAGTCTTTTTGTTTTACGGAAATTTTTTCTTTGTATTGATTAAAGCACTATATGATGTTATAATTACTGTAAGAAAATATACGGAGATACAAAATATGCCAAAGGAAGATAACAAAACAAACGATAATCTCGTAATCGGCAGAAATGCGGTTATAGAGCTTTTAAAAAGCGGTAGAGAAATCGAAAACGTAATGATTGCCAAGGGTGAGCACGAGGGTTCAATTAACAGAATTATTGCAATGTGTAAGGAAAATAAGGTTGTAATAAAGACGGTTGACAGAAAAAAGCTTGATTTTATGTGCGCAGGAGGTAATCATCAGGGCGTTGCCGCAAATGTTCCGGCACACGATTATTCGACAGTTGATGAAATTCTTGAATATGCCGAAAGTAAAAATGAACTGCCTTTTATCATTATTTGCGATGAAATTGAGGACAGTCATAATTTAGGAGCAATTATCAGAACTGCAGAGGCTTGCGGTGCTCATGGGGTAATAATTCCTAAAAGACGAAGTGTAGGCCTTAATTTTATAGTTGCTAAAACCTCTTGCGGTGCTGTTGAGTATATGAGAGTTGCAAGAGTTGGAAATCTTGCCTCAACCATTGATGAGCTTAAAAAGAAAAACATTTGGGTTTACTGTGCTGATATGGAGGGGCAGCCTTGGTGCAAAACCGATTTCTCCGGTGGCTGTGCAGTTGTAATCGGCAATGAAGGAAGCGGTGTCGGCAGGCTTATCAAGGAAAAGTGTGATGTGACGGTTTCTCTGCCAATGTGCGGTGAGGTTAATTCTCTTAATGCCTCGGTGGCGGCAGGAATTATTATGTATGAAGTAACAAGACAGAGACTTAAATTATAAGTGGTGAATTATGAACGAGAATTTATCGGTTGATGAAATTATAAGACAGGCTGAGGAAATCAGAAAAAAGACTGTAAAACAGGCAAAGTCTGCTCTTGAGGAAATTAATACTTCTGCTCAGGAAATTACGGAAAGAAAGATTGAAGTACCTAAAGCGGATGTTAAAGAAATAAAGCTTGAGCCGAAAAGTGAATATGTAAAGGAGTATAAAAAGTCAGGCGATGCTTCTGCTGACATTTCTCAGAAAACGGCTGTTGTGGATAAGAATAAGATTGCTAAAGCTCAGAAAAAAGAACCTGTGTCATCTAAAACAAGGGTGGTTTCCGTAGGCGAAAAAACAGAGGTAATCAGCAGTGTGAAGGATTTGCCTAAAAAGCAGAGCTTTTTTGACAGTGCAAATTCTTACGAACCCTTGTATTCAAAAAATCCTCCGGATATCATTGAAAAATCTGCCACAATAAGAAGCAAATCGAAGTTTGACAAAACTCTTGACTTGGAGGAAATACCAACTATTGTGGCAGTTGAGGAGCTTGAAAAGACGAAAATCAGCTTTTCAAATCTTGATAATTCAGAGGAAAATAATTCGGAAGATATTGACGAGGGATATCAAATCGTTCTTGACGGATTCGAGGATTCAACAGAAGAAATCTCAAAGATTGACGAGGAGCTTGCTGAAAAGCAGCTCAAGGAAAGGCGTAAGGATAAGGTTAATAAATTTCGACTTTTCAGTCCTGACGATATTGAGGATTCCTCAGGCGACACTGTAATTAAAGACGAATATAATAACGATGATAAGGAAACAAGCTTTCTTTCAAAGCTTGAAAGGGCAAGAAAATCAGAAAAGTCGGTTTGTATTATTACTGCTGTACTGACTGCGTTACTTGGCTTGCTCACTGTTTTTAAGGACAGTTCATATCTGCCGTCAATTCTTCTTAACAGCGTGCCGTATATGGTAACTGTTCTTGTAATATATTTTGCGGTTATTCTTTTTAACTGCCGTTCGTTTATCCACGGCTTAAAATTCAAGGGCGGAATAAACAGCGATTTTCCTATATCCGTTTCGGCAATAGTTGTTTTTGTGCATACTGTTTTACTGCTTGTAGACAGCGACTTGATGATTGATAACGGAACGCCGTATCCGTTTGCCATTGCGTTTGCATTTTTAATCGGCGGAGTAGGTAAATATACTATGCTGACAAGAATTATTACTAATTTTAATTTCTTAGTCAACCGCAAGGAAATGTATTCAGTGGAAACCATTATAAACCAGGTAGATGCCGCAATAATCAGTCGAGGTCTTCTTACGGGAGAAACGAACCTTAAAACAAGTATAAAAACCGATGAGCCTACAAAATTTCTTGATATTGCAGGCAGCTCAAGCCCTGCCGACTCCATAGCGAAAACTACAGGCTCTGTTATGCTTGTGCTGAGCTTAATTGCATTTGGTGTATTTTCATTCATCAATAAAAGCTGGCATATCGGACTAAATATAGCTGTTTGTGCTATGTGTATTTCAGTTCCTTGTATAGCAGGCTATAATGTCAACAGCGTTCTTTTAGGCTTGTCGAAGCAGCTTAGCCGTAGTGGTGCAATGATAAACGGCTTTGAGGGTGCGTCAATAGTTGATAATACTAACGCAATAGTTATTGAGGCACAGGACCTTTTCGGTCCGAGAAGCTGTGAAATTCACGGTATTAAAACCTTTAACGGTGCTAAAGCCGACGATGTGATTTTAAAGACCGCCGCTGTTATTATTAATACAAAAAGTCCTCTTGCATCTGTTTTTGATGATGTAATAATAGGTAAGCAGACTATTCTTCCTGAGGTTGACGGAATAGTTTACGAGGATAAAATGGGAACGTCTGCTTGGATTTACAGGAAGAAAATTCTTGTTGGCACAAGGGAAATGCTTATTCACCACGGTGTAAAGGTTCCACGAGAGGAATACGAGCAGAGGTATACGCGAAAGGGCAGAAAAATTCTTTATCTTGCCGTTACGGGCAAGCTGATGGCAATGTTTGTTGTATCATATAATGCTGATCCTCAGCTGAAAAGGTCTCTTAAAAGACTTGAAAAAAGCGGTATGACAATACTTGTGAAAAGTGCTGACCCATTTATCAATGACGAAAGCATTGCAGAGCTTTTCTCTCTTCCTGATGGGTATGTCAGAGTTATGAATTCATCAAATGGCAGAGCATTTGAAAAGTATTCCAATATGAGCGTGGAAAAATCACCTGCATATGTGGTGCACAACGGCTCGGCACTTGGCTTTGTATCGGCAATGAGTGCGGCTGAAAATCTGCAGGAAACGAGAAAAATTCTTTCTGTTTTAATTTCCTTTGGCAGTGCCATAGGCTTTGGCGTTGTTGCACTTTTAGGTGCTGTAGGCGGATATGCTCAGTTAAGTGCAGTGAGCGTTGTGGCTTTTCAGGCTGTGTGGTGTATATTTATGGAAATTGTGTCAAAAATAAAAAGGCTTGGAATTTAATTTTTGGGAGTGAGCCTTTTTGAAAGAATTACAAGGTACAAAGACACAAGCTAATCTTATGGCGGCATTTGCAGGAGAAAGTCAGGCGAGAAACAAGTACACCTATTTTGCCGATAAGGCGGAAAAGGACGGCTTTGTTCAGATATCGCAGATTTTCAAGGAAACTGCAAAAAATGAACGTGAGCATGCTGAAATTTGGTTTAAGCTTTTAAACGGCGGAGAAATTAAGGATACAGCAACAAATTTGCAGGATGCCTCAAAGGGTGAAAATTACGAGTGGACGGATATGTACCCAACCTTTGCAAAGGAAGCAAGGGAGGAGGGCTTTGAGCATATTGCATTTCTCTTTGACGAGGTGGCTAAAATTGAAGCAGAGCACGAAAAAAGATTTTTAAAGCTTCTTGAAAATGTTGAAGGCGGTCTTGTTTTCAGCCGTGATGAAGAAAAAATTTGGATTTGTTCAAACTGCGGTCATATCGTTGTGGGGAAGGAAGTACCGAATATGTGCCCTGTATGCAAGCACCCCAAAGCATATTTTAAGCTTAAAGCAGAAAATTACTAAAAATAAAAACCACAAGATTTCAAAAAAAGAAGTCTTGTGGTTTAATTTTGTTTTATGAGGTTTAGCCCTCGTATTCGTCCTCATTCTCCCAGTTATGCCAGATTTCCTGAACGTCGTCGTTTTCCTCAAACATTTCAATCATCTTTGCCATAGCCTTCATATCGTCTTCACTTTCAAGACGTGTGTAGGTCTGCGGAATATAAGCAGGCTCGGATGAAACAATCTTATAGCCCTTAGCCTCAAGGTCGTCACGGATTGCACCAACATCGTTTGCCTCTGTTCTGATTTCGTAAATGTCCTCGTCGTCTGTGAGGAAATCTGTTGCACCTGCCTCAAGTGCATCCATCATAAGAGCGTCTGCGTCAACATCTTCTTTCTCGATAATGATAACGCCCTCTCTGCCGAACATAAAGGTTACGGAGCCGGGAGTACCCATATTTCCGCCTGCCTTGTCAAAATAGTGACGAACCTCTGATGCTGTTCTGTTTCTGTTATCGGTCAAAGCCTCAACTACTACTGCAACACCTGATGGACCGTATCCCTCATATACGATTTCTTCAAAGTTTGCACCGTCAGTATCACCTGCGGCTTTTTTAAGCATTCTGTCAATGTTGTCGTTAGGAACGTTATTCTGCTTTGCCTTTGCAATAACGTCACGAAGCTTTGCATTATTGTTAGGGTCAGGACCGCCGTTTTTAACTGCAACAGCAAGCTCTCTGCCGATTTTTGTAAATACCTTTGCACGTGCTGCATCATTAGCACCTTTTTTTCTCTTAATTGTGCTCCATTTATTATGTCCGCTCATTTGTGCCACTCCTTTTTATGCTTAACAATTCATATCTAACTTTGTTATTTTAGCATATATTATTCTTGCTTTCAAGTATAAAATATAGTTGTATATTTATTTTATTTGTGATATTATATATCAGAATAAAATAAAATTATGGAGGACTAAAATGTATTCTGATTATTTTGATTCAATAGCTAAGGTTGCAGAAACCGACAAAGAGGTTGCAGATGCAATGTCTTTGGAGCTTAAAAGACAGAGAGATAATATTGAGCTTATCGCTTCCGAAAACCTTGTTTCACCACAGGTTATGGCGGCAATGGGCTCTGTTCTTACAAATAAGTATGCTGAGGGCTTGCCTGCAAAGCGTTACTACGGTGGCTGTCAGTATGTTGACGTAGTTGAAAATATCGCAATTAAGAGAGCTTGTGAGCTTTTTGGCTGTAACTATGCTAATGTTCAGCCTCATTCAGGTGCTCAGGCAAATACAGCTGTTTATCTTGCTCTCCTTACCCCCGGTGATACTGTTATGGGTATGAGCCTTGATAACGGCGGCCATCTTACCCACGGCTCACCTGCAAATATTAGCGGTAAGTATTTTAACTTTGTTCCATACGGTGTTGATGAGGACGGCTTTATCGACTTAAAGGAATTTGCAAAGCAGGTTAATAAGGTTAAGCCTAAGCTTGTTGTAGCAGGTGCTTCTGCTTATCCGAGAGAGATTGATTTTAAGACAATGGCTGATATTGCCCACGCAAACGGTGCTATGTTTATGGTCGATATGGCTCATATTGCAGGTCTTGTTGCAGCAGGACTTCATCAGTCACCTATCCCTTATGCAGACGTTGTAACAACAACTACTCATAAAACTCTCAGAGGTCCGAGAGGCGGTCTTATTCTCTGCAATAACGAGTATCTTGCAAAGAAGCTTAATTCAGCAGTGTTCCCGGGCACACAGGGCGGTCCGCTTATGCACGTTATCGCAGGCAAGGCTGTATGCTTCGGCGAGGCTCTCAAGCCTGAGTTTAAGGAATATCAGCAGAGAGTTATTGATAATGCAAAGGCTCTTGCAAAGGGACTCACAGACAGAGGACTTAACCTCGTTTCAGGCGGTACAGATAATCACCTTTGCCTCCTTGATTTAAGAGGAACAAATGTAACCGGCAAGGAGCTTGAGCACAGACTTGACGAGGTTCATATTACTCTTAACAAAAATACTGTTCCTAACGAGCCTCTTTCACCGTTTGTTACATCAGGCGTACGTATCGGTACACCTGCGGCAACAACAAGAGGACTTAATACTGACGATATGGATAAAATTGCAGAATATATTTATCTTGCAGTTACAGATTTTGATAACAAAAAGGAGTATATCACAAAGGGCGTAGCAGAAATTTGTGCTAAGTATCCTCTTTATGAGTAAAATATGAAGGTTATTCTTTTTGAAATACTGAAGTTAGGTCTCAGAATTATTTATGCTCCTATAAAACTGTTTAAGACGAAGGACAGAATAGTTTACCTTTCACGCCAGAGTAACAGTAAAAGCGTGGATATGATATTGCTTGAAAAGGCGTTAAAAGAGAAATGTCCCGATACAGAGCAGGTTTTCAGGCTTAAAATGATACCTGACGGACTTATCCCAAAGCTTAAATATTGCTTTTCGGTAATCGGTGATATGTATTATCTTGCAACATCAAGGGTTGCTATTCTCGATACGTATTCCATTACTGTGTCCTGCCTTAATCATAAGAAAAGTCTAAAGGTTATTCAGATTTGGCATGCATTGGGAGCGATAAAAAAGTTTGGTCTGCAAAGTGTAGGCACTAAAGAGGGAAGAGACGAAAAGGTCAGCAAGGCTATGTGTATGCATAAAAATTATGACTACATCTTAGCACCAAGCAAGGCAACTGCAAAATTTTATATGGAGGCTTTCGGATACAAGGCTGACAAAATGAAAATTTGCTCTTTGCCGAGGGTTGATGAAATACTTACGGATAACGAAGCCTCCGCAAGATTTTTTAAAGAAAATCCTGCCCTCGGAGATAAAAAGATAGTACTTTATCTTCCAACCTTCAGAGACAGAGAGCCCTATGTTGCTCAGGAGCTGAAGGTAGAGTTTCAGGATATGGCGGGATATCACCTTATTGTAAGTCCTCATCCTCTTTTCTCTAAGGTTAAAAGAGACCCGGAATATTTCTATAACGGTGAGTTTTCCACCTATGATTTGATGAAGGTTGCCGATATAATCATTACCGATTATTCAGCCTGTGCCTTTGAAGCATCTGTATTAATGAAGCCTCTTTATTTCTTCGTTCCCGATTTTGAAGAATATAGGGAAGAAAGAGGACTTAATATAAATCTCAAGGAGGAGCTTTGCGGGCTTACCTTTGAGAGTGCAGAGGAGCTTTGCAATTCGATAAAATCAGGTGATTATGACTTAAATAAGCTTTACGAATTTAAGTCAAAATATGTGGAAAGCTCAAAAGCAAATAATACCGAAATTTTAGCAAAATTTGTTTCTATGCTTATGAGTGAATAATAGACAGGTGATACAAATGGAATATACATTTTCAAATAAAATATCCTCTCTTCAGCCAAGTGCTATAAGAGAAATATTAAAGGCTACCTCAGACCCATCTATAATACCTCTTGCAGCAGGTAATCCTGCTCCTGATGCGTTTCCTGTAGACGAGGTTAGAGCAATAGCAAAGGACATTCTTGAAAAAAGACCGATTGATGCACTTCAGTACGGTGTTTCAGAGGGGTATCAGCCTCTGCGTGATACAATTATGCAGTGGCAGAAAGAGGACGAAAATATCGGACGTGATTTTGACAGCGTTTTGATAGTTTCGGGTGCTACTCAGGTAATGGATTTGACTACAAAGGTTCTCTGTAATGAGGGGGACACTGTTATCTGTGAAGAGCCGTCGTTTATCGGGTCTCTTAACTGCTTCCGTTCCTATGGCTGTAAGCTTAAAGGCGTTCCCGTTGAAGCCGACGGTATGGATGTAAATGCTCTTGAAGAAGCCTTGAAAACTACACCTAATGTGAAGTTTATATATACTATTCCTAATTTTCAAAATCCGTCAGGTGCAACAATGTCCTTGGAAAAGAGAAAAAGAGTTTATGAGCTTGCAAAGGAATACGGCGTAATTATTCTTGAGGACAATCCGTACGGATATCTTAGAGTTTCGGGTGAGAATGTTCCTACCATTAAGTCTATGGATGAGGACGGAATTGTAATTTATGCAGGTTCTTTTTCAAAAATTCTTGCTCCGGGACTTCGTGTAGCGTTTGGTATTGCACCACAGCAGATTGTTGCTAAAATGACTGTGGGCAAGCAGGCTTCGGATGTACATACACCCTGCCTTAATCAGATGATTGTTGACGAGTGGTTTAAGAATTATGATGTTAAGGCTCATATTTCAAAAATTCAGAAGATATACAGGAAAAAGCTCGACCTTATGTGCGACTGCATTGATAAGGAACTTGGAGATTTTGTGGATTATGTACGCCCTGAGGGCGGACTCTTTATTTGGTGCAAGCTTCCCGATAACGTGAATATGCTTGAGTTTGTTCAAAAGGCTGTTGAGAAAAAGGTAGCCGTAGTACCCGGAAATGCATTTCTTATGGATGATACGGCTTCGACACAGTACATAAGACTTAACTTTTCAACACCGTCAGACGAGGGTATTGTTAATGGTGTAAAAGCACTTGGAGAGGTAGCAAAGGAATACAAAAAGTAACTGCGGAGGATAACAGCAATGGCAGAAGAAATTAAAAAAGAACGTAAAAAAAGGAGTCTTTCACTCATTCAGCCCACATCAATTCCAACCTTGGGAAACTATCTTGGCGCAATGAAGGGCTGGCCACAGTTTCAGGATGATTTTGATACTGTTTTCGGTATTGCCGATTTACATTCAATCACTGTTAGACAGGACCCACAGAAATTAAGACAGCAGACTACACAGCTTTATGCTTTACTGCTTTCAATCGGTCTTGACCCTGATAAGAGCATATTATTCATTCAGTCACACGTGCCGCAGCATTCACAGCTTGGATGGCTTCTTAACTGCTACACAATGTTCGGTGAGCTTAACAGAATGACACAGTTTAAGGATAAGTCAAAGCAGCATTCAGATAATGTCAACGCAGGACTTTTTACATATCCTTGTCTTATGGCTGCCGATATTCTTCTTTATCAGGCAGATATTGTTCCTGTCGGTGCTGACCAAAAGCAGCATCTTGAAATTGCAAGAGATATCGCAGAACGCTTTAACGGTGTTTACGGTAATGTGTTTACAGTTCCGGATGCTTATATTCCAAAGGCAGGGGCAAGAGTAATGAGCCTTGCAGACCCAACAAGGAAAATGAGTAAGTCCGACCCTAATCCAAAGGGTACTGTTTATCTTACAGACGAGCCAAGCGTTATTATGAAGAAATTTAAGTCTGCCGTTACCGACAGCGAAACAAGCGTTCATTACGGCGAAGGCAAGGACGGTATTAATAATCTTATGACAATCTATTCTGCTATAACAGGGGATAGCTTTGATAAGATTGAAAGTGATTTCGTAGGCAAGGGCTACGGCGATTTCAAAAAAGCAGTAGGAGAGGCAGTTATTGCAGAGCTTGAGCCTGTTCAGAAAAAATATAATGAGTATATGCAGGACAAGTCATATCTTCAGGAACAGTGGACAAAGGGTGCTGACCTTGCTCAGAGAGTATCACAGCGTACTCTTGATAAGGCAATGAAAAAAATCGGCTTTCTTTTGAAATAAATTTATACAATTCTTTTATATTGACAGTTGATATACTTGAATTTACGTGATAAAATATACAGGTAATGCAAATCCGACGGAGGAATATATCCTCCGTCGTTTTTTTTATTACAAAAATATTAAATTTATTTATTGTTAATTATTGCTATAATTTATGTATTATGCTATAATACGATTGTATATTATATATGCAGATACATAAATTCAGCGTTACTAAGGAGGAATTATTTTGAAAGAAGCAAAAGCAATGGCATATGTTAATATGTACGGCGTTCTTGCAACCCTTGAAAATCTCTGTGAGATTGACGAGGAGGCAAAGGCAGTTTGCCAAGGACTTAAAAAGCCTGTATCAATCTGCTTCGATGTTACAAACGGACCTTGCTGTACCTTCCACTTTTCAAAAGAGGGATGTACTATGTCTGAGGGAAGCTATGGCTGTTCCTGTAAGATGAATTTTGCAAGTCCTGAAAAGTTCAATGCACTTATAGATGACAGCAAGCCGGGTATTCCTGTTAAGGGTGTGGCTCAGGTGCTTTCTTTCCTGCTTGGACCTTTCACAAAGCTTACAGATAGACTCACAAAGCTCCTTATGCCAAGTGGAGAGGATTTGAAGGACAGAGCATTCTTTGAGGAATCTACTATCCTTACCTTCTATACAATAGCAGGTGCTCTTTCTGCTCTTGCAAATCACGATTCAGTTTCAAAGCATTCTGCTTTCTATACTGATAACGGCGATATTCAGATGGGCATTACAGACGTTTGCTATGCAACTTTAAGAATACGCAATCACACATTTGAAACAATTAAAGAAAAGCCTGATACTCCGAGAGCAATTATGGAGTTCAATTCTATTGACCTTGCATCAGGATTGTTCAACGGTACTGCTTCAACAATGGCAGAGCTTTGTGCAGGTAACATCTATATGCGTGGTATGTGTAATATGCTTGATAACGTAAACCGTATTCTTGACAGAGTAGCAGTTTATTTAGGTTAAGGAGGATAATGGATAATGAGTAAATTTCCTGAATATAAGCATGAAAAATCACAGGAGTGGTTCAGCAGAGCATTAGCGGCTATTCCATCCGGTGTTTACGGACATCTCGGTCCTTCAGAGGGATTGTTTCTTCCTATAACAAAGTGGCCTCTTATGCTTGATCACGCTAAGGGTACATATTTTTGGGATGTTGACGGCAATAAGTATCTTGACTTTATGTGTGCTTACGGTCCAAACGTTTTGGGTTACTGTGACGACGATGTTGATGCTGCCGCTATGGAACAGCTTAAAATTGGTAACTGCACCACATCTCCGTCATACAAAATGGTAGAGTGTGCTGAAATGCTTAAGGATACAGTTGCAACTGCTGACTGGGCATTCTTTATGAAGAATGGCTCTGACGCAACAACATTCAGTGTAATGTGTGCAAGAGCTCATACAGGTAAGAAAAAGATAATGTTCTTCAAGGGATATTATCACGGTGATTTCCAGTGGGCTCAGAAGATTGACTATCCGGGTATTACTCCAGAGGATGTTTCAAACAATATCGTTGTTCCTTGGTTTGATCTTGATGCTATGCAAGAGGCTTATGATGCTTGCGGTGGAGACGTAGCAGGTCTTATTGCACAGCCATATGACCATGGTAATTTCTATGATAACAAATGTGCTTCTAAAGAGCAGTGGGCAAAGGTTCGTAAGTTCTGTGACGATCACGGTATGGTACTTATTTTTGATGACGTACGTACAGGCTTCCGCCTTGACCTTGCCGGATCAGACCATTACTATGGTATTAAAGCTGACTTAATCTGCTTCTGTAAAGCACTTGCAAACGGCTATAATATGTCTTCTGTTTGCGGTCAGGAGCATATGAAGAATACAGCTTCATCTGTTGTTTATACAGGCTCTTATTGGATGAGTGCAGAGCCATTTGCCGCTTGTCTTGCTTGTATTCCTAAGATGAAGAAGCTTGATACACCTAAGATGTTCAGAGAAATGGGAACAAAGCTTACTGACGGCTTAAAGGCAGCAGGTGCAGAGCACGGCTTTGATCTTGTCGTTTCAGGTGAGCCTGCATTGTTCTATCTCAGAATAGCTAATGATGACAGCCTTATGCTTCATCAGGAGTGGATTGCAGAGTGCGTTTCAAGAGGACTTTTCCTTGCTTCTCACCACAACCACTTTATGAATGCTTCAGTTACAGACGAGGATATTAAACTCGCTGTTGAAATTGCAGAGGATGCTTTCGGTGTTGTTGCCGCAAATCATCCTGAGCTGGATTTAAAATAAAAATTTAATTTATTTGGAGGGGTAAATTTATGCCGGCTGATTACAAACCGTTTGACAAAGCGGAATGGCTTCGCCTTGAAAAAAAGGCTGACGAGCTTAGACGACTGACTATCCAGACTTCTGTTTGGGGCGGTTCAGGACATCTTGGCGGTGCGATGAGCGCTATGGATGTTATGACAATTCTTTATCATCGTTTTATGAAGGTTGATGCAAACAATCCTGATATGCCTGACAGAGACCGTTTTGTTCTTTCAAAGGGTCACGTTGCTGTAGGATATGCACCTGTTCTCTGTGACTATGGCTTCTTCCCGGTTGATGAGCTTAAAATATTCAACCTTACCGGTGCTAAGGTAGGTATGCACCTTGACTGTAATAAGGTTAAGGGCGCTGACTGTTCAACAGGTTCTCTCGGTCACGGAATTTCTCTTGCTGTAGGCTTTGCACTTGCAGGCAGAGTTAATGGCATTGACTATATGAACTATGTTGTTACAGGTGACGGTGAGCTTAACGAGGGCTCTAACTGGGAGGCTGCAATGAGTGCCGCTCAGTTTAAGCTTTCAAATGTAGTTGTTTTCGCAGATATCAATAAATGTATGATTGACGGTCGTGTTGACGACGAAATGAAGGTTGAGCCTGTTGATAAGAAGTTTGAGGCTTTCGGCTTCAATGTTATCCGTGTTGACGGTCACAACTTCAAAGAGCTTAATGACGCTATCGAGGCTGCTATTAAGAATCATCAGGACGGTGGCGACAAGCCAACAGCTATTGTTATGGATACATACAAGGGCGAGGGTGTTGACTTTATGAAGGACAACTACCTGTGGCATTACGGCTCACTTGATGAGGCTATGGTTAAGCAGGCTAATGAAAGCCTTGATAAATATTACGCAGAACGCTGCGCAAGAGCAGAGAAGGAGGCATAAGTATGGGTGGAATGACATATACAATGACCGATACCACAAAGCTTTCAACAGCTGAATGTTACGGTATCGCTCTTTGCGAGCTTGGCGAGGAGCATAAGGACGTTGTTGCCCTTACTGCTGACCTTGCAAAATCAACTAAAATCGGTATGTTCGGTGAGCATTTCCCGGATAGGTTTTTCAACGTAGGTATTGCTGAGCAGAACCTTTTCGGTGTAGCAGCAGGTATGGCTAAGAACGGTCTTGTTCCTTTCGCTTCTACATTCGCTATCTTTACAGCTGCTCGTTCTCTTGACCAGATTCATACAGATATCTGCTATCAGAACGTTCCTGTAAAAATTATTGCTACTCACGCAGGTACATCCTTCGGTCAGGCAGGTTCAACTCACCATTCACTTATTGATATGGCTTGTATGAGAACTCTTCCTCATATGACTGTTATCTGTCCTTGCGACGGTAGTGAAACATATCACGCAGTTAAGGCTGCTTATGATATCCCCGGCCCTGTTTATATCAGAATTAACAGAGGATTTGACCAGGTTATCTATAAGAGCCCTGACGACTGCAAGTTTGAGTGGAACAAGGCTTCACTTATGAATGACGGTACAGATATCACTGTTATTGCTTGCGGTTCTTGTGTATTTGAAGCAATGCAGGCTGCTCGTATGGCAGAGGCTGATGCAGGCTTAAAGGTTCGTGTAATCAATATGCACACAATTAAGCCTATTGACGAAGAAGCTATTATGTCTGCTATTATGGACACAAGAAGAATTATCACCGTTGAGGACCATGAGGTTATGGGCGGTCTTGGCTCTGCTGTTGCAGAGGTTGTTGCAAAGTCAGGTAAGGCTTGTGCATTCAAGATGCTTGGTCATCAAGACTCTTTCTCAACAATCGGTCTTCAGGAAGATTTGCTTGCTATGGCTAAGTGTGATGCTAACGGCATTATGGAAGCAATTCAGGAAATGATGCACGCAGACTTTGAGGCTGACGATGCTTGGGATGATGAATTCTAAATATCATTACTAAACATTATCAACTGAAAGGAGTGTGCTTTTATGGCAAGTGATACAACCCGTTATACGAATAAAATATTTATGGCAGCTGCTTTGCCACTGCTTAAAACTATAGCTGAGGACGTCCCCGAAATGAGAAAAAAGTTTGAAGGCGTCGACGCTATTTATCAGGTTTCTGCCAAGAAAAACGCTGAGGAAAAGGAAGCTACCCATTTCATTATCGAAAATGGTCAGTGGACTGTTAAGCTAGGCGAGTATCTTGGACAGGAAAAAATTGATGCAGAGCTTGAATTTTCTTCTCTTGAGAAGATGAATGAATTTTTCAAAGGAAAGATGACCTCTCTTCCAAAAATGAAAATCAAGTCCTTTAGCAAATTTATTAAATTTATGATGGTGCTTCTCAAGATGTCATCTTTGCTTAATATCACAGAGCCGCCGGAGAACGACGAAGCATTGTCATTGCTTCTTTGCAAGCTTTATTTCTATCTGCTTTCATCAGGTATTTCTCAGCTTAATAAGATGGGACATCCTGAGGTTAAGGAATGGACATCAAAGAGTCCTGACCGTTGCTATCAGTGGGCAATAGAGGGACATCCCGAGTGTACTGCTTATATGAGAGTTAAGGCAGGTAAGTCAAAGGCAGGCAGAGGAGAATATAAGAGATCAAAGCCATTCTTCTGTATGAAGTTTGACTGTGCAACCTCTGCACTTATGATTTTGCTTGGTACAGGCGATATGTTCCAGATGACTGCAAATAAACAGCTCATTATGGAGGGCGCTCCTGAATTCGGTGTTCAGATAGGTGACTATATGATGCTTGTAGGCGGTTTAGCAAAATAAATAATAATATAAAAAACAGCCACCTTTATGGTGGCTGTTTTCATTGAGTAAATTCGGGTTTATCGAGATATTGTTGAACGAAACGACCGTAGGGGCGACCAATGGTCGCCCGCTTATATTCGGGCGTGCACTGCACGCCCCTACGAAAGTTTGTTGCAGAAACACACTGATAAACCCTAACTTTTAAAACTATTCATTGTCGGGAAAAGGTGTTCATTATTACACTATCTATCTTCTCGTTTGCGTGCAGGCTCAGCCTGCAAATACTAATTTGGCACATAAAATAAGGCTTGCATATCATTGTGATACGCAAGCCTTTGCTGATATTTTAGTCGTTATTTGCTTCTGAAATTATACGCTGAGAGATATGCTCAGGTACTCTTTCGTATCTTGCAAACTCGGTTGTGAATGAGCCTCTGCCCTGAGTAATCTGTCTCATTGATGTGGAGAATGTAGTCATTTCAGAATCCGGAACCTCAGCAAGAATTTCCTGAGTGCCGTCTGAATTAGGTGTCATACCTAATACTCTTCCTCGTCTTCTGTTGATATCGCCTATGATATCACCCATAGCCTCATCATTAACAATTGCTTTCAGTGTAATGATTGGCTCAAGGAGAACAGGCATAGCATTTGAAATACCTTCCTTAAACGCAAGAGCAGCTGCCATTTTAAAGCTCATTTCGCTTGAATCTACAGGGTGATATGAGCCGTCGAAAAGTGTGGCCTTAACACCAACCATTGGATATCCTGCAAGTACACCCTTTTCCATACAGTCGTTAAGTCCCTTTTCAACTGCAGGGAAGAAGTTTTTAGGAACTGCACCTCCAACAACTCTTTCGGCAAATACGAGTTTTTCTGTGTCAAATGGTTCAAATTCAATGAATACATCACCGAACTGACCGTGACCGCCACTCTGTTTTTTATGTCTGCCCTGAGCAGTAACCTTCTTTGTAATAGTTTCTCTGTAAGCAACCTTTGGAGCTTCTAATTCAGCGTCAACACCAAACTTATCTTTAAGTCTTGAAACGGCAACGTCAAGCTGCTGTTCGCCGAGACCTGCAATAATCTGCTGGTGAGTTTCTGTGTTGTTAGTGAATGTAAGAGATGGGTCTTCTTCGCAAAGTCTTGAAAGACCTGATGCAACCTTTTCTTCTTCGCCCTTCTTTGCAGCTTTAATAGCCATTTTGTATGTAGCAACAGGAGTTGTGACACCGTCAAGCTTAACTATACAGTTAGGAGCACAGAGAGTATCACCTGTTTCAAATCCGCCAAGCTTTGTAATAGCACCGATATCACCTGCACAAAGCTCGCTTGCATCAATCTGCTTTGCACCGAATGTCTTTATAATCTTACCCATTCTTTCTTCGTTACCGGTAGAAGCGTTGTAAGCAGGTACTGAAGATGTGATTTTACCGCTTATTACCTTGAAATAGCTGAGCTTTCCGATAAACGGGTCAGCAACTGTCTTAAAGCAAACTGCAGCAAGCGGTCCGTTATCGTCGGGAGTAAGCTCGACAGGCTCACCATTTGCATCAGCTGCATATTCAGATGCAGGAGCGGGACAAACGTCTGCAATGAAATCAAGAAGCAAATCGCAGGCCTCACCTGTAATACCTGACAGTGCAAATACAGGAATGATAGAGCCGTCAGCAACACCGATTCTAAGTCCCTTGATTTTTTCTTCTGTTGTAAGCTCCTCGCCCTCAAAGTATTTCTCCATCAGCTCTTCGTCGGTGGATGCAACTGCCTCGGCAAAAACAGCCTTGATAGCTTCAAATCTGCCTTGGTCGTCGTGGGCAAGGTTAGTTTCTTTTTTCGATGTGCCGTTATATTCGTAGGTCTTGCCGTCAATCATATTATAGTAAGCTTTAACCTTACCACCGGAAACAACAGGAACAACGATAGGGCATACCTGAGTGCCGAATTTTGCAACAATGCCGTTAAAGCTCTTGTAGAAATCGGCTCTCTCATCATCCATTTTAGTAGTTACAAATAATCTTGCAAGACCTCTTGAGCCTGCATTTTTAAAGGCTTTTTCAGCACCAACTGCAAGACCTGAGCGTGCCGAAACAACAATAACTGCCGTGTCAGCGGCTCTAAGACCCTCTGCGCCACCCATTGCAAAGTCAAAAAGACCGGGAGTGTCAATGAGATTTACAGTCTTATTTTTGTAAGATGCAGATGCAACTGCACTATTAATACTAACCTTTCTTTTTCTTTCCTCAGGGTCAAAGTCCATAACGGTATTACCGTCTGCAACCTTTCCTATTCTTTCTGTTGTGCCTGCTACATTAAGCAGAGCCTCGCATAAAGTAGTTTTACCTTTAGAGGCGTGACCTACTACTGCAATGTTTCTTATATTATCCGCATAATTGCTCATAATAAAATCCCCTTATAAAAAACTTCTATTTGTGCATATTGTACAATATTTTTAAACAGCAGTCAATACTGAACAGATAATTTTAACAATTTATTTTTCGACGGATAAAATTGTTTTTTGTTATTTTGAGACAGCCTGCGGTTTTTACAGTAAAACAGTTCATTCGACATAATATTTGTAATGTTCAAAATATGTTAATGCGATTTTTACATTTTGTTTCACACAAATTCTTATTTGTGGGATAATATTGAATTACAGTAAAAATAAAACAAGAAGGGGTAATGCTGATATGGTAGAATATATCACAGGAATTAACGGTACGGGAAAATCGAAAATTTTGTCGGAAGCGGCAATGTGTACAGCTATGAGCAGTAAGGGTAATGTGATTTATGTTGACTCATCAGATAAGCTTTCGCTTGCACTTCCTGCATCAATTAGGCTAATTAATGCGTCGGATTATGAAATCGGCAGTGCCTCGGCTCTGTACGGATTTTTAGTCGGACTTTGTGTAAGTGATTATGATTTAACAGATGTTTTTGTCGATTCTACCCTTGAACTTATTTCAAACAAGGACACAGAAATAACCGACTTTATGGAGATAGTATCAAAGCTTTCAGACCGTACGGGTGTAGATTTTCATTTTTCGGTTATTGATGAGTATGAAAGAGAGCCTATCTGTTATACAGTTTAAATATGTTTTCATTTTTTTATTCTACACTATTTTTAAGTCAAAAGCTGCCTCATTTAAGTGAGACAGCTTTTGATTTTTGTTTATTTAAACTTGGTATTCACATAATGGGAAATTAAATCAATTGTACCGTCAATGCCGATACGTGATACATCTATTGACAAATCGTATGTAGATGCATCTCCCCATTTTTTGTCGCTATAGAAATTGTGAAATCTCGCACGCTTTTTATCAACTGCTTTAAGCTCCTTTGCGGCACTTTTTCCGTCGAGACCGTAGAGCTCATTAATTCTTTGTTTTCTGAATTCTTCATCAGCGTGAAGAAACACGGTAAAAAGATTAGGATGATCCTGTAAAATATAGTCTGCACATCTACCGACGATAATGCAGCTGCCCTCCTGTACAAGCTTTCTTATAGTATCAAACTGATATTGAAATACCCGATCCTCTAAAGAAATGCCGTTTCCCGTAACGCCTGTAATGCCATCTGTTGACATATTATAAAGAAAGCTTCTTGTTGGTCGTTCATCGTAAAAGGAAAATATGTTTTCATCAAAGCCACTGTCCTTGGCGGCTCTTTTTATAATTTCTTTGTCAAGATAAGGTATACCAAGTATTTTTGAAAGCTCTTGGGCGATTTCATGTGCACCGCATCCAAACTGCCTGCCTATAGAAATAACGTAATTTTGCATAAAATAACCCCCCTACATATTTATGTAAACAGATAATCGGATTACATCTGTGTATATATTATATCATAAAATGATTATACTTGCAATTTTATTGTGTATATTGTACAATAAAAATATGAAAAATTTACTTTACTATACTAAAAAAGCAAAATATTTTGAAGAGGCATTACCTGTTGGAAACGGTCGTATTGGCGGTCTCGTATTCGGCAATCTGAAAAAGGAGAGAATTGCACTAAACGAGGACAGCCTTTGGTCAGGATTTCCAAAGGATTTAAACAAAAAGGACGCCGGAAAATATCTTGATTCTGTAAGAGAAGCAATTTTTAACAAAGATTATAAGAAAGCCAAGGAAATAATGAATAGGGATATGCACGGTCATTGGTCGGAGGCATATCTTGCTTTTGGTGACCTTGTAATTGAGTATTCAGGTGTTTCAAAAAGAGGATATTCCCGTACCCTTAATCTTGAAACAGGTGTTGCCTGTGTAGAAGCCGACGGATTTAAGGAAACTGTTTTTGTGTCCCATCCTGCACAGCTTATGGTTGTAAATATCAGAAGTGAACGTGGTGTAAGCTGTAAGGTCACTCTTAACAGTCAGCTTGAGCATGCCTGCATTACCGAAGAGGATAGTCTCATTATGACAGGTCAGGCTCCCGAGGTTTGTATGCCTCCTTATCATAGCAAGGGTGACGGAATTATTCAGGGCAGTAAGGGAATGAAATTCTGTGGTGTTGTAAAGGTTCTCGGCGATGCAAAATTTGACGGCTCGGCAATATATGTTGATAATCAAAAGGATGTCACTCTTCTTGTATCCCTTGCAACATCCTTTGTTGGTTTTCAGTCAATGCCTACTGCTGACGCAAAGGAAAGAGCATTTTCCCGTTTTGAAAACATAAAGGGCTTTAATAAGCTTTACAGAGAGCATATTGCTGATTTTTCATCTCTTTTCAACCGTGTTGAATTTACACTTGAGGGTGGCTATGACGATATGCCAACTAATAAGAGAATAAAGAGAATGAATAAAAAAGCCGATGACTATTCTCTTGTTGCTTTACTCTTCCAATTTGGAAGATACTTGACGATTTCAGGCTCTCGAGAGGGTACAAATGCAATGACCTTACAGGGTATTTGGAATGTTAAGGTTAGAGCACCGTGGTCGTCAAGCTATACAACAAACATTAATACAGAAATGAATTATTGGTGTACAGATATAACAAATCTTTCTGAGTGCTTTACACCTCTTGTTGATTTTGTCAAAAAGCTTTCGGTAAACGGTAAGATTACTGCAAAGGATTACTATAATTCAAATGGCTTTTGTTCTCATCATAACAGCGATATTTGGGGTGCAACCTACCCTGCGGGATATCCTGACGGTGACGGTGATTCCTGTCAGTATGCCCCTTGGTGTATGAGCTCGCCGTGGTTTTTAAATCAGCTTTATGAGCATTATCTTTACACCTGTGATGAGGATTATAAAAATGAGCTTGTTCCTTTGTTTGAAGAATGTCTTGCTTTTTACAAGGATTTTCTTGTTGAAAAGGACGGAGAGCTTGTTACCTGTCCGTCTATAAGCCCTGAAAATAATTTCCGTGACAACGGTATGAGCCTTGCTCTCACTTATATGCCGTCTATGGACAGAGAAATACTTTTTGATTTCTTTGAAAATTGCAGAGAGCTTGGGCTTGATGCTCCTGTTATCAGTCAGGTTAAGCCTGCTTCTGACGGCAGAATTCCCGAATGGGCAGAGGAATTTGAGGAAACAGAGATTGAGCACAGACATGTCAGTCACCTGTACTGCATCTATCCGTCAAGATTTATTCAAAGTGATGAGCTTAACAGGGCTGCTGAAAAATCTCTTGAAAAAAGAGGCTTCGGCGGTACAGGCTGGTCGCTCGGCTGGAAGGTTTGCCTATGGGCAAGACTCGGAAACGGAGAGAACGCTTACAGACTTATTAAGCAGCAGCTTACATACATCAGTCCTGCTGTTAAGTATCATAAAGGTGGCGGCTCATATCCTAATTTATTTGACGCTCACCCACCATTTCAAATTGACGGAAACTTCGGTGTAACGGCAGGTATTGCCGAAATGCTTAAAAACGAAGCGTTACCGAAGGAATGGTCGGGAAAAATCAAAGGTATTAAAGCCTACGGTAATGAGGAAATTTCCTATACCTTTAAAAACGGTAAAAAAATTTCTAAATAGTATATAAATAGATTGCAACGGAGGTTTACAAATGCAAGATATTAATTTAGTAAAAGAGCAGATATGCGATGTCTGCCATAAAATGTGGCAGCTTGGCTGGGTTGCCGCCAATGACGGTAACGTAAGTGTAAAGCTGGAGGACGGCAATATTCTTGCCACTCCTACAGGTATGAGTAAATCATTTATCACACCTGAAAAGCTGATACTTATTGATAAGGACGGCAATGTTCTTGAGGGTGCAGAGGGACTTAGACCGTCAAGCGAGATTAAAATGCACCTGCGTTGTTATGAAAAAAGAGATGACGTTTTCAGTGTAATTCACGCACATCCGCCGGGAGCGACAGGCTTTGCCGTAGCACACAAGGCAATGGATATGTACAATATGATTGAAGACGTTGCAGTTATCGGCAGTGTACCCCTTACTCCTTACGGAACACCGTCAACAATAGAGGTACCTAACGCTATTGAACCGTATCTTGATGAGCACGATGTTATGCTTCTTGAAAATCACGGAGCACTTGCTATCGGCAGTGATGTTATAACTGCATTTTACAGAATGGAAAGCCTTGAGCTTTGGGCAAAGATTACTATTAACGCCGTAATTTTAGGCGGTAGCTTTGATATCAGCAGAGATAATATCCAAAAGCTTATTGATTTGAGAGGCTTTTATAAGGTTACAGGACGTCATCCCGGTTACAAGCTTTTCAACGAGGATGATGAAATGCTGCATAAAAAGGAGGAGAAGTAAATGCTTAAAGGTATACCGAGTATTCTTTCTCCCGAGCTTCTTTGCGCATTGAGCCAAATGGGACACGGCGATGAGCTTGTTATTGCCGACGGTAATTTTCCCTGCCATTCAGTTGGTAAAAACAGTATTGTAATTCATGCAGACGGCCACGGCGTTCCTGAAATTCTCGATGCTATTCTTCAGGTTTTCCCTCTTGATACATATACCGAAAAGCCTGTAGGGCTTATGGAGGTTGTAAAAGGGGATAACGTTGAAACTCCTATTTGGGATAAGTATAACGAGCTCCTTCAAAAATATGAGCCGTCACATCACGATATTGAATATATTGAACGCTTTGCCTTCTATGAAAGGGCAAAGGGTGCCTATCTCATAATTGCCACAAGCGAGCAGGCGCTTTATGCAAACATTCTGCTTAAAAAGGGAGTGGTTGTTTGAAAACAGTTTTAGCCTTTGATTTCGGTGCATCATCAGGTAGGGCAATAAAAGCCACCTTTGATGGTGAAAAGATTTCATATGAGGAAATTCACCGCTTTGATAATATCCCCGTTGAAAAGGACGGTCATATTCATCATAATGTTGATATGATTATGTCCGAAATCAATAAAGCCATTGATAAGGCAGGTAAGGTTGATACCCTTGCATTTGATACCTGGGGTGTTGACTATGGACTCATTGATGAAAAGGGCAAGCTTATTGAAATGCCATTCCATTACCGTGATAGCAGAACAGAGGGTGTGCTTGATAAAGCAAAAAAAATTATGCCATTATCTGACCTGTACTCAAAGACAGGTAATCAGATTATGGAGATAAATACTCTTTTTCAGATTATGACAGACGGTAATCTGAAAAGTGCGAAAAAGCTTATTTTTATGCCTGACTTGTTTGGATATCTTCTGACAGGTAATGCGGTTTGCGAATATACTATTGCCTCAACATCTCAGATGCTTTCTCCTGCCTGCAAAAAGTGGGACGGTGATGTTCTTGATGAATTCGGTATAGACGAGAATATTTTTTCACCTCTTACGAAGGCATCAACAGTTCTTGGAAGGTATAAGGGAATTGACGTTGTAACTGTTGCAGGTCACGATACACAATGTGCCGTTGCGGCAATGCCCTGTGTTTCTGACGAAAATTGTGCATTTCTTTCATGCGGTACGTGGTCATTAATCGGATGTGAGCTTGATGAGCCGATTTTGACAGAGGAAAGCAATAGCCTTGAGCTTTCAAACGAGCTTGGTGCAAACGGTAAGATTAATTTTCTTAAAAACATCAGCGGACTTTGGCTTATTCAGGAGCTAAAGAGAAATTATGCCCAAAACGGACAGAAATTCAGCTATAACGACCTTGAAATGCTTGCAAGGGAAAGTGAGCCATTTAAATGCTTTATCGACCCTGATGCTCCGTCGCTTTCAAAGCACGGTCAGCTTGCTGATAAAATCAAGAATTATTGTATTGAAACAGGTCAGGAAGCTCCTGAAACCGTGGGCGAAACAGTTAGGGCGGTATACGAAAGCCTTGCCTTAAAATACAGATATGCTTTAAATCAGATAAGCAAATGCACAGGCAAAAGCTTTGCAAGGCTTAATCTTTTAGGTGGCGGAACTAAGGATAATTTCCTTTGCGAGATGACTGCCGATTGCCTTGATATCCCCGTAGTTGCCGGTCCTGTTGAGGCAACTGCTCTTGGTAATATCGTTCTTCAGCTTATTGCTCTCGGTGAGCTTGACTCGGTAGAACAGGGGAGAGAGTTGATTTTAAAATCGGAAAAAATCACTACATATAATCCAAATCATTCAGACGCTTGGGATAAAGCGTATGACAGATACGTAAAAATTATTGAAAACAATTAGGAGGAAAAATTTATGTTATATCCAAAAATAGGTATCAGACCTGTTATTGACGGCAGATGGGGCGGTGTTCGTGAAAGCCTTGAAGAGCAGACAATGGGAATGGCTAAAGCCGCAAAGGAGCTTATTGAAGGAAAGCTTCGTTATCCTGACGGAACACCTGTTCAGTGTGTAATCAGTAATACTACAATCGGTGGCGGTGCAGAGGCTGCTAAATGTGCAGAGCAGTTTTCATCGGAAAATGTTGTTGCTACTCTTTCCGTAACACCTTGCTGGTGCTACGGTTCCGAAACCTTTGATATGGACCCCACTACTATTAAGGCAGTTTGGGGCTTTAACGGTACCGAAAGACCCGGTGCAGTTTATCTTGCCGCAGTTATGGCTGCTTATGCTCAAAAGGGTATGCCTGCATTTTCAATTTACGGTCACGACGTTCAGGATATGACCGATAAGGAAATTCCTCAGGACGTTGCAGATAAAATTCTTCGCTTTGCTCACTGTGCAGTTGCAGTAGGCTGGATGAAGAATAAGTCATACGTAAATCTCGGCAGTATTGCTATGGGTATCGCAGGAAGCTTCTGTAATGCCGAAATGTTCCAAAAGTATCTCGGTATCCGTGCAGAATGGGTTGATATGAGTGAAATTATCCGCCGTATTACTCTTGAGATTTACGACCACGATGAATATGAAAGAGCAATTAAGTGGGTTAAGGAAAACTGTAAAGAGGGCTTTGACTGTAACGCAGGTAAGAATCTGCCTGAAATCATCAGAAAATCAAAGGTTGTTGCTCCCGATAAGGACTGGGAGTTTATCACTAAAATGACAATCATTTTCCGTGATATTCTTTTCGGCAACAAAAAGCTTGACGAAATGGGATGGCACGAGGAGGCTCTCGGCAAAAACGCTGTTGCAGGTGGCTTCCAGGGTCAGCGTAACTGGACAGATTGGCTTCCCAACGCAGACTTTACCGAGGCAATTATGGCAAGCTCATTTGACTGGAACGGCAAAAAAGCACCCACAGCCTTTGCAACAGAGAATGATACTCTCAACGGTGTTTCAATGCTTTTTGGTACACTTGTTTCAAACGCTGCTCCTTGCTTCCACGATGTACGTACATACTGGAGTCCCGATGCTTGTGAAAGAGTTACAGGCGTAAAGCCAACAGGCAGAGCCGCAAACGGCTTTATCCACCTTATCAATTCAGGTGCTACTGCTCTTGACGGTAGCGGTGCAAGTAAGAACGATAAGGGCGAGGGCTGTATGAAGCCGTTCTGGGATATGACAGATGAGGATATCAAGGCTTGCCTTAACGCTACTGATTGGTGCAGAGCAAACTATGAGTATTTCAGAGGCGGCGGATTCTCAAGCCATTTCCGTTGCAAAGCAGAAATGCCGGTTACAATGCTTCGTGTAAATATGATTGACGGCGTAGGTCCTGTAATTCAGATAGCTGAGGGATATACTGTTGATTTGCCGGATGAAATCCATTGCACTATTGACAAGCGTACAGACCCAACTTGGCCAACTACTTGGTTTGTTCCAAACCTTACAGGTGAGGGTGCATTCAAGGATGTTTACAGCGTTATGGCAAATTGGGGTGCAAACCACGGCGTAACAATTTACGGTCATAAGGGTGATGAGCTTATTACTCTTGCTTCAATGCTTCGTATCCCTGTTAATATGCACAATGTACCTGAGGAAAGAGTTTTCCGTCCTCACGCTTGGGCAGCATTCGGTACAGAGGATGCACAGGCAGCAGATTACCGTGCATGCAGTACATACGGACCACTCTACAAATAAACTATTGTATATATCAAAGCCGCTTGCATCAAGCAGGCGGTTTTGTGTTTGTGATGATTTATATAATGAACTGTTTTAAAATCAGGCTTTACTACTACCAACAGTGTCTTTATCAAAAAAATCCGCAGTATTATTCTTCCGCTTATTGCCGACCTTGTTCTGTGTGAGGCAAATCACTATATCCGATTTAAGCTAAAGCAAAAACACAGATTCCTTTCTGTGCTTTGTTATTTAGTATTGCGTGTGTTGTAAGCACTGTGATATAATCATTAATGAAAATGCAAACAAGGAAAATGATAATATGGTTATCAGAAAAATAAAAGAAAATGAGATTGAAAAGTGTGTTAATCTTATAAAAGAGAGTTTTTTAACAGTTGCATCGGAATTTAATATAACACAGGATAACGCACCGAAATACGTGGCTTTTTCAACAACAGTACAAAAGCTTGCCGAACAATTTAACTTAGGAAAGCCCATGTTTGCCGCTTTTGAAAACGGTGTTATGGCAGGATATTTTTCTCTTGATGTTTATGACGATATTTGCGAGATAAATAATCTTTGTGTGCTTCCTGAATTCCGACACAGAAAAATAGGGGAGAGCTTATTGCAATTTGCTTTGGATGAGGCGAAAAAATTATGTGTAAGCAAAATAAAAATAAGTATTGTTGATGAAAATAAGCGTCTTAAGACTTGGTATAAAACCTTTGGATTTGTTTATACACATTCTGTGAAATATGACTTTTTTCCATTTACATGTGGATATATGGAGTTAAGTTTAAAATAGAAAGGAAAATAAAAATGTTATTTATTGAATACCCAAAATGCACAACCTGTCAGAAAGCAAAAAAGTGGCTTGATGACAACAAAATTGAGTACACCGACAGGCATATTAAGGAGGACAACCCTACCTATGATGAGTTAAAAGAATGGTATGAAAAAAGCGGATTGCCACTCAAAAAGTTTTTTAACACCAGCGGTTTGCTTTATAAATCAATGAACCTAAAGGATAAGTTGCCCACTATGACAGAGGATGAACAGCTAAAGCTTCTTGCTACCGACGGTATGCTTGTTAAGAGACCGATTATAGTTTCCGACAATGTGATTTTAACAGGCTTTCGTGAAAAAGAATGGAAAGAAAAGTTAAAATAGAATTAGTTTATCAACTTGATTATCGAATGTCCTTTGACGAGAAATAAATTAGGAGATAAACAAATTTGTGCTTGACTTAACAGGATAATTTTGTCAAGAAAAATAATTGCGGCAAAATTAAAGTTGAGTACATTCAGGGGTAAAAATTATGGAAAAATTAAGCTTTTATCTTGTGACAGACACACATTATTATGACAGTTCATTTAAAAGAACGGGTCCTGCTTATGAAAAAAGAAGCGTAACCGATCAAAAATGCGTTGCCGAAACGCCTGCAATAGTTGACGCAGGCTTTGAAAAAATTGCAAAGGATAAGGAAACGAATATTATTCTTATTCCCGGTGATTTAGTTTACCGTGGTGAATATCAAAGCCATGTAGGCCTTAGAGATAGGCTATATAAGCTCAAGGAGCAGGGAAAGAAAATCTATCTTATTACAGCAAGGCACGATTATTGTGAGGATGGAGAGCCGGTTGAATTTGAGGAAGATAAACAGATACCTGTAAAGGGAATGCCTCGTGAACATCTTAGAGATTTTTACAAAGATTTTGGCTTTGACGATGCCATAAGCGAGCATAAGGAGAGTATGAGCTATGTTGCTCAGCTTGGTGACGGTGTACGGCTTCTTGCTCTTAACTGTGATGGCGACTGCAAGAGCTTTAAGGGTTTATGGGATGATCAAATGGAATGGGCACTTGATGAAATCAAAAAGGCTCACGAAGCAGGAGATTACATATTCGCCATGACTCATTATCCTCTTTTGCCGTTTTCGCCCATAATGAATTTGATTGGTGATGCAAAGCTGACCGACTGGGAAAAGCGGGCAAATGAGTTTGCAGATGCAGGACTTGACTTAATTTTCACAGGTCATATGCACGCACAGGCAATAACAGACTATACCACCGAAAAGGGTAATACAATAACCGATATTCAGACAGGATGTTTTGTAGGATGTCCCTGTGCATACAGAAAGGTTACTATTGACGATGATGAAATAAATGTCAAATCATATACCATTGAAGATTTTGATTATGACAAGCAGGGAAAAACCGCTAAGGAGTACTTTCAGTGGCGATTTGACAGAATGATTAATTGGAAAATGGATGAAATCCTGCCTGCTCCTGCAATGAAAATACTTAATGGCTTTACACTTAAAAAGCTTGGCAGACTGCTTTGCTTTAAGGTTGACAAAAGCATAGAAAAAAAGCTTGCTAAGGATGTGGGTGTTGAGCTTGTAAGGAATATTTTTGTGGGCAATGAGCCATATGTTAAAGGCACACCGATGTATGAGGCTATGGAAAAACTACTTAAAAGATTGCATCCCATTACTCATATAATAGAAAAGAAATTGGGTTCAAAAAATCCTGTGCTATCGGATATTGACAGCTTTGTGCTTTCAATGATAGGAGACGAAAAGCAAAGGGATTATGAAGCCACTATAAAAAAATAAATTAAGGGGATAAAACTTATGTCGGAAAAAGTATTAGTATCTGAACAGACTCAGAACAAAAAGCATGTGAAAATGGCGGAATTTATTGCGTATCTTGTGGCAGTATTTTTCTATACAAATATGACAGGTATGGTAGGCTCATACCGAAATGCATATCTTGTTGATGTACTGAAAATAAATGAAAACCAAGCGTCACTTTTTAATGTATTAACAAGTATAATTCCGTTTATACTCAATTTCTTTATTGCAATGTATATTGACGGTCGTTCTGTTGGCAAGAACGGAAAGTTCAGACCGCTTGTATTGCTTGCTGCAATACCGGCCGGTATTTTGCTCGTACTCAGCTTTTGGACTCCAAAGGCTTTGTCAGGCACTCTTTTAATGATTTATCTTGTTACAATCGCAATCGGTTGGTCTGTTGCCACAAACTTCGGCAATCAAATCAACAGTATGGCGGCAGTTTTGACACCTAACCTAAAAGAAAGAGATACGGTTATGTCCTTTAGAGGTATAGTATCTGCCGTCGGTAACTCTGCTCCGCTTGTAATAGTTCTTGTAATTGCAATCTTCGTTAAAGATGCGGGCACACAGTACATCATCAGTGCGGCACTTTGCGGTGTTGTGGGTATTCTTACAATGATTTTCGGTATGAAAATGACAAGAGAGCGTATTTCCTATGATAACGAAAAGAAAAATCCTCTTGAGGGATATATGGATGTACTCAAAAATAAATACGCTTGGACGATTATCATTTCTGAATTCTTGAAGAGCTTTAGAGGTGTTGCAACATATATGGGCGTGTTCCTTGCAGCAGCACTTTTAGGAAGCTCAAGCAAGTTCCTTCTCTTCGGTCTGCCAACAGGTATCGGTACAGCAGTAGGTATGCTTGTTATCAATTTCCTGCTAAAGAAATTCAACTCTAAGGTGCTTTATATTGCCAGTGGTATTTATTCTGTAATTATCAATACTGCCGCATTTGTTGTAGGCTATATCTATTTCAAAACTCCAAGTACCGTTCTTCAGGTTTTGTTTGTAGTATTTTTGTTCCTTATCGGCTTGCAGTTCGGTGCTTCAAATCTTCTGCCAACAATGTTCCAGGCAGATGTTCTTGAGGATATCGAGCTTAAAACAGGTAAACGCCTTGATGCTTCACTGCCGTTTGTTATCGGAATAGGCACAATGATTTCCGGTACAATCGCAAGCGGTCTTGCTCCGAAAATCTTATACGGTGAAAATTCAATTTGCGGATATGTTCAAGGTATGGAGGACGGAACAGGACAGAGCCTTAAAACAAAAATTTGGATGCTCTTCTTCTACACAATATTCCATGGCCTAATGATGTTCCTTGCAGGCGTTCCGTTCTTTTTCTACAAGCTGACAGGCAAAACTAAAGAGGATATACATAACGCTGTTCTTGAAAAACGTAAGGAATACAGCGAGGTTTAATACCTTATCTGAAATAGAACAACCGCAGAAGTGCTTTTCTCTGCGGTTGCTTTTTTATCTATTAAAATTTTATAATCATTCTCTTAATTTCATTTGATGAAATAGTAGTGTTGATTGTTAATTTGCCGTCGCCGTAATCAAAATCAATTAATTCGTCTACGGGAGCAGATGCTTTTTCCATTTTCTCCTTTTGTGCAGGAGTGGGGACTTGAGGACTCCCCATATTTTTCCATTCCTTTAATGGGTTGCAGTGATTGTCATCAATTCTGTTTAAAATGATTACGGAAGGCTTTTTGTTTGAATTTATGGATATGGATACATCTTCGCTTTTATCGGCTGATTTGAAATCAAGCATTGAAAGCAAAATGTGTATTTCAGTTTCTTTTTTGAAAACTGCACAGTCTACATTTTCATTTTTGAAAACATCATAGACAGCTTCACCTGCATCATTTAAAAATTTCAGCATATAGTATGTTGGCTTTTTAATTCCGCTTTGAGTCATTAAACCAAATCCGCCGTGAAATTCCTCGGGAAACTGATGGAATTCCTCAAATAAATCAGAAAAGCACCATATTGACGAGCCGTCAATGCTTTCCTGTGAATTGATTATGCTGTGCAAATCATATGCCGCCTGCATAGAGGTGTCATTACAGGGAGCTGAAAATGATGCACACATATTCCATTCAGTATAGTAAATCGGCAAATCTCCAACATCTTTTTTTATGTTTCTTGCGCTTTGGCAAAGAGCATTATTGTTTAGAGTATTGGGTGCATTTTCAACGTCCATAAAGCTTTGAAAAAGCTCTAAAATGCTATTGTGATTTAACGATTTACTGTTTTTCAAACCCGTTAAAATATCTATTTTAAGATTAATACCTTCGTCGACGTTTTCAATACCGCCTATAGGGTCACCGGCATATTGATGAGTTGATATAAAATCAACAGGGGTATTGCTTTGCTTGCAATACGAAAGAAAATCCTTTATCCATTTACTGCCTGAGGTTGCAGGACCGCCAACCTTGATGCTTTTGTCAACAGATTTTATTGCCTTTACCGTGGCAGTATACAGCTTAAAGTAATCCTTTTGAGTTCCTGCAAAAAACGGCATAATCAGGTCAGGCTCGTTCCATACCTCAAAGTACCACCCCTCAATTTCATCTCTGCCGTATCTATCAATTAAAAATGAAATAAAGGCTCTGATATATTCCTGCCATTTTTCAAGGGATTTCGGCATAGAAATAATAGGCTTATAGAAGAACATTCCCTTAGCTAATTTAAACTTTGCAAAATGCTTTGGCATAAAGCTAAGCTCAACAAATGGCTTCATACCTGCAGATAGAATATTGTCATATGCATTGGCACATTGTCTGAAGCTTTGCTCCTTATACCTACTGCCAAAGGGCAAAGGAATAATGTCTGTTGCTTTATGAATGGTGTGCATATCATCGTTAAAAATTCCGTGAAATCGCACCCTTTCAATGCCTAAGTCATTATGTAACTCTTTAAGCTGATTTGTGTAATCATGCCTTAACGCATATGCCGCATGGGCACTTCCTACACAGAATTTCCAATGATGATTGAAGGCTTTTAACGGTGTATTTTCTGTAATTTCAATTTTCATATCAGTCCCATTCACATCCTGTTACTTTATCAAGATCTACATCCTTTGTATCGTGTACCTTTACAATCAGAGCGATAAGTGATGCAACCATACCCGGAACGGCAAGGCAAAGTGTAACAGTAG
This sequence comes from Eubacterium sp., assembly GCA_051892435.1. Taxonomy (GTDB): domain Bacteria; phylum Bacillota; class Clostridia; order Oscillospirales; family Acutalibacteraceae; genus Eubacterium_R. The sequence goes on along the minus strand of JBJFGE010000027.1, from coordinate 10,867 downwards.
GAACATAGCTGTTTCCAAGCTTGGTAATCAGCGGAAGTCCTATTGCATATGCCACTACATATCCTACACCCATTGCAAGAAACTGTGCCGACAGAATAGATGAACGCAGATTTGTAGGGGAGGATTCTGAAATAATGATTCCGTTTAAATCAGATGTTCCCCAGTATCCGCCAACTGCCGCACCGCAAAGAATACCTACAAGGTACGGCGACCAAGCGTTGTTTGCACCGATTGTAAACAGTACAAAAGAGGCTACTGTAAGTGCAGTCATAAATATTGCCGAGCCCTTTCTGCCGAGTATGTCGGCAAAATATCCTACTAAAAGCTGAGCAACGGCACTGCCGATTGGAAACATAAACAGTGCTGTTGTTACAGGACCTATACTGGCAGCATTAAGTGCCTGCTCAAGATTTTCATATGCTCCGGTTGAAATATAATTGGAGGCAAAGCCATAGGACAGTACAACCTGATAGTGCATAGTAATAATCACGCCGAAATTACATAGTGCAGTTACGATAAATACCCAGCGAAGCTGCTTGTGGCTCATTGCAAATTTTAATCCTGTAAAAAATCCACCCTGTGAATTTTTGCTTGATTTTTTACTCTTTTCTGCCGCAAGCTCTTCATCACTCATACGAAGATATGCAAGCCGCGAATCAATAAACGCATCGGTTTCTCTTGCGAGGAGAAGAGCAATAAATGATGAAACAAGACCGATGATAGCCGGAACTAAATATACTGCACGCCATTGGGATGCATCGTGCATAAATAGCTTTCTAAACAGCGGAACAAGCATAATTCCCACAGTAGCGATGCATTTTATAGTGGAATAGATTTTTGCTCTGTGCTTAGCCGGGGCGGACTCCATTATGTATACAACCTGCATATCGTGAGGTACGAAAAAGAAAATTATTACTGCACCTAAAATGTATGGTATCAGACCGTTTGATATTGCAATAATGAACATACCCATGCTCATACCCAGGGTGTTAATAACGAGAAATATCTTTCTGCCGAATCTGTCTGAAAGAGGCTTGTAAAAGATTGAAAGAGCCTGAAACGGTATGGCAATAAAGCTGACTATGTCAAGAGCTCCTACAGAGCTTTCTCCGTATTTTGCCATAAGGTCATTTGCTATTTCTGTTTTCATAAGTGTGCCTATTTGTGAGGCTATTTCGTCAGTGACATATATCAGACTGACAAGAAATACGAGATATATCAAATAGTAGCTTCTCTTTGGTCTGGCCTTTTGCTTTTCCCATTTTGCAATTTCTTTTTGCTTTTTTTCGGCACGCTTTTGCAGCTGTGTGGCTGTGAGCTCTTTCTTTTTCATAATAATTCCCCTTAATCAATTTATCTGTCAAATACAAGCTGTGGCAGCATTACTGCTATGACACCTAATACTACGCTTAGGATAACATATATAACAGCAGTTAAAACCGAACCGTTTTTTATAAGCTGAGCCGTTTCGAGAGAAAAGGTTGAAAAGGTAGTGAAGCCTCCGCAAATTCCAACCTTTAAAAACAGTATCAGTCGAGAATCAATATTCTGATTTTTTGACATTGTATAGGCAATACACCCGATGGCAAAAGCACCTGCAAGGTTTATTATAAATGTGTTAATCGGGAAAGCTGTGGAATTTTTAATCGGTATCAATCCGATAAGATACCTTATAACTGCTCCGATAAAACCGCCTAATCCTACGGCTAAACAATTTAACATTTTAATCAATCCTTTACTTTTCTGATTTAATTATAGCATATAAAGAAACGATTTCAATAAGGCATTATGACTGAGTATTCTTTTGCCTGCTTTCTGCTTTCTTTTCACGAAATGTTTTTCCATAGTATTTTTTCAGCAGTCTTTCGGTCTGCCTTTCGCAAACGCCTATTTTTTCCGAAAGCTCTGTCAAAGTCAATTCGGGAGTGTATAAAAAAGCCTGCTCGATTATAATAAATCGCCTGTCATTTAGTCCTTCCTCTGACAGTACCTCATTGAATGACGGCGGTAAAAGAAGTCTTGCAATATCAGTAAGGAGCTTGGCAGAAAGACCGCTGACTGCACTTTTGTAGTCAGTTTGTTTATGCCTGTATTCACATAAAATTTCCCTTGCAATTTCATTTTTAAAGCTTTCACAGAAATAAAAATGTGTGTTAAGAAATGTTGATGAAATTGCATTCGATTTATCTGAATTTACTGTCTGAAGCATAATGAAAACATCTTTAACAGGATCTTTTTTATCTGCATTTTGAGCGTGATAAAAGCTCGGTCCGGTGATAAAAAAATCTCCTTCTTTAAGCTTGTAGGATTTTGTGTCTGTAACAAGCTCACCTGTCCCGCCTGTAATGAAATGAAGCTCGTAGCTGTTTTTTGCGTGGCTGTGACGGGGAATATCCTTTCCGAGAGGACCTCCGCCTATATCCGTTATGTCAAATAAAACGCCGTTCCAAGTAAAATTAATCATATTGTCACCATTGAAATTTTATCACATATCCGACATTTTTGCAAATCAAATGTCGTAACTAATAGTAGCATTGCAGATAAATTAATATTGATATAGTTTCTAAAATTTGTTAGACTGTATATAGATAATAGGCAAAGATAGGAATTGTGCTATGAAATATATTGAAAGAGAAATACCATGCGGAATTATAAAAGGATTGGAAACGGACAGATGTATTGAGTATAGAGGTATACGCTATGCCCGTGCAGGCAGATATGAATATCCTACCGAGGAAAAGTCTTGGGAGGGTGTGTATAACGCAACGGAATTTAAGGATTGCTGTTATCAGCACAGAGCATTTGAGGATGATGCCAAGGTTAATCCTTTTTATCATATTGAATTTCGCAAGGGATTAAAATTCACATATAGTGAGGATTGTTTTTATCTTAATATTTGGGCACCTAAGAATGCTGAGAATTGTCCCGTACTTATATTTATTCACGGCGGTAGCTTTACGGGCGGAAGCACTGATGAGGGTCATATTAAGGGTGAGCGCTTTGCTGAAAAAGGAATGATTATGGTTGCAATGAACTATCGCTTAGGTCCTTATGGCTTTTGTGCTCACAAGGATTTAAAAGACAAAAACGGGGTTTTGGCAAACTTTGGACTTTATGACCAAGCTACTGCAATTAATTGGGTAATCAACAATATATCGGCTCTTGGCGGAAATCCTGATAATATCACATTAATGGGGCAGAGTGCCGGAGCAATGAGCGTTGATATTCACTTGAATAATCCTGCACTTAAAGGCAAATTCAGAAGAGCGATAATGCTCAGTGGCTCAGGATTACAGAGATGCCTGCTCAAGCCGTTAAGCATCGAAAGGATAACTCCTTTCTGGGATGGTATAATCAAAAATGCAGGAGTGTCTTCCATAGAAGAATTAAAATCCGTTGACGAAAAAACACTTTATTATGCTTGGCTTAAAGCTTGCCGGGAAAGTAAATTCAGTATGCCTTTTACCTTTCCTGTATACGATGGTAAAATTCTCAGTGAGGATAGCTTTAAGCTCAACAATATTCCCGATATGCCTTATATTATCGGCTCAACCTGTACCGATATGATACCTATTGTTCTTGAGGGCGTTGATAAAAAATGGGGGAAATATGCTCAAAAGCACAACAAGAAGCCCTGTTATTTTTTTAACCTAAACAGATTTTTGCCAGGTGACGATAACGGTGCTTGGCACGCATCTGATTTGTTATACGTTTTCTCAACACTTGATTTCAACTGGCGTCCATTTGAGGATATTGATTACAAAATTTCCGGGCAGATATCTGACTCAATAGTTGCTTTTGCAAAGGACGGTAATCCTAACTGTGATTCCATTTCAAAATGGGAAGCAGATTACAGAACGCCTATGTCCTTTTGCGAGAACTCAAAATGTGACAGATGGAAAACAAGGGATAACTTGAAATATACTTTTACAGGAAAGGGAAAAACAGTATAATGGGGAAATTTAAGCATCAATTCAATTTGTCAGAAAACACTGAAGCCTGCCGTATTTATAACTGTGATGACAATTTTGTGCAGCTTGATTTTGTCAGCGAAAGCTGCATAAGAGTTGCTGTATTTAAGGATAAAAATGATATATTGCCGACCTTTTCTGTTGACCCTGACAATAAATTTTTGACTCAAGGCAGAGACAGACTCAGCACTAACGGCTTTGAAATGTGCAGTCCAAAGGTTGAAGTTAATGAAGGTACAGAAAAGTTTTTATTACCTTGCGGTATTGAGATTGAGCTGAAAAAGGACAACTTCATTTTAGAATACAAAAAAGGCGGCAAAATTCTGTTTTCCGACCGTAAGCCTCTTGCATATAGCTTTGCAGGAGAATTCGGCAGGGAAAGCTACCACTACATAACAAGAGAAAAAGGCGAATATATTTTCGGGCTTGGTGACAAGGGTGGTTTGCTTAATAAAGCAGGCAGGGCATTTCGTATAGAAACTGCTGATGCTATGGGATATGACGCAGAAAGCAGCGACCCGCTTTACAAGCACATACCCTTTTATATCTGTGAAAACAGTGTGGGCTGTTATGGTGTTTTTTACGATACCACTGACACCTCTTACATAGATTTAGGCAAGGAAATCAATAATTATTATCCTGCATATAAATATTTTAAAACTGAGGATAATAGCCTTGTATATTATGTGTTTTTCGGCACAAAGCTTTCCATTTTGCAGCAGTTTGCAAATCTTTGCGGAAAGCAGGCATTTCCTCCCAAATGGAGCTTTGACTACTGTGCAAGCACAATGGCTTATACAGATGCCCCTGACTCTGAAAAGCAGATGAACGGCTTTCTTGATAAATTAGACGAATATGATTTATCCTGCAAAGGCTTCTATTTGTCATCAGGCTATACATCTATCGGCGACAGGAGATATGTTTTCAACTGGAATTACGATAAATTTCCAAATCCTGCAAAGTTTATAAAAAAATTTGCAGACCGTGATATTCAGATTATACCTAATATCAAGCCTGCTTTTTTGGACAGTCACCCGTTGTATAATGAAATTGCCGAAAAGGGTTATTTTGTAAAAAACTCTGACGGAACTCCTTTTGTTACTGAATTTTGGGACGGTATTGGCAGTTATATTGATTTTACAAATCCTGATGCCTTTAAGTTTTGGAAGCAAAAGGTAAATGATACTCTGCTTGATTTTGGTATTACATCAACTTGGAATGACAATAACGAGTTTGATATTCAAGATTTAGACGCAGTTGCTGAGGGATTTGGAAAGGGCAAGGTTCAGGCAAGCAGAATTAGACCGGATTTAACCTATCTTATGGTTGTTTCATCGTATATGGCACAGACTGAAAAAAGACCTGAATTAAGACCGTTTCTTTCTACAAGAAGCGGAAATATTGCAATACGCCGCCTCGCTCAAACCTGGTCGGGAGATAACCGCACCGGCTTTAATGACTTGCGATACTGTCACAACATCGGACTTACGATGTCAATATCGGGACTTTATTTTTACGGCCACGATTTAGGCGGATTTAGCGGTGAAATGCCGTCAAGAGAGCTTCTTTTGCGCTGGCTTGAGCACGGTATTTTTGAACCAAGGTTTACTATCCATAGCTGGAATGAGGACGGCTCTGCCACAATGCCTTGGAGTTATCCTGATATAATGCCGTCTGTTAAGAAATTATTTTCTCAGAGAAAAAGACTTATTCCTTATCTTTATAGCTGTGCATATAATGCGGTTGAAAAGGAAATACCGATGAATGCTCCGCCTCTTCTGTATTATGATGATAAAGAGCTTTACAGTCAAAACGACAGTATGATGGTAGGTACTGATATTCTTGTTCCATTCATATTTGATGAGGGGAAGGAACACACGGAAATTTATCTTCCGAGTAAAGAAAAATGGTATTTAAGCGATAAGGCTTATGAGGGCGGTCAATGGGTAAATGTTAATATTCCCTTGACAGAAGAAATGCCATATTTCGTTAAAGCGGGAAGTGTTATTCCCACTGATGAGGATAAAACCGTATTTACTGTTTATCCTGTGGAAAAGGGAACTTTTGAAGGTGGCTTTTTCACTGACGACGGCTTGACATTTGGTTATAGAAATAACGAATGTGTTAAACTGAGATTTGCAGTTACCTGTGACGAAAGCACAGTTAAGGTAGATTATTCAAATGACGGAAAAATGAACTTTATTCCTGAAATACGTCTTTGTAATGGTGACAATAGAAGACTTATGATAAGAGGATAATTGGAATTGAGGGGGAAATTATTATGAGTGAAGCACGGAAAACTCACGGAATAAAAGCAGTTGATAAGCTTGGTTATGCCCTTGGTGATATGGGCGGAATACTGACCTTTTCTCTTGTGAATTCATTTTTGACAATGTTTTATACCGATGTTCTCGGTATTGCAAATGCATCAATAATGGTGCTGATGCTTGTTGCAAGAATATGGGATGCAGTTAATGACCCTATGTGGGGTGGCTTTATTGACTCAAGAAGACCGACAAAGCACGGAAGATTTCGTCCTTATATTCTCGGAGCTTCAATACCGTTAGCTGTAGCAGCATTTTTTATGTTCTTTAAAATACCGGGACTTACGGATAAGCAGTATTTAATTTACGCTTATATTACATATATTGTTTACGGCATGATGTATACAGGTGTTAATATTCCTTACGGCTCACTTGCCTCGGTAATTACCGATGATGATATTGAGCGTTCTTCTCTGTCAATGTGGAGATCTGTAGGTGCAGGTGTGGGCGGTCTGCCGGCACAAATTCTTTTACCGCTTTTTGTATACTCAACTGTTCAGGGCGTTGGAGGTTCTGTTAAGGTGCTTGACGGTAAAAAGCTCAGCATTGCTGTGGGCTGCCTTTCGGTAATCACGGTTATAACATTTTTTGCCCATTTTAAGCTGACTAAGGAAAGAGTAATCGTTTCCCAAAATCAGAATGAAGGCAATTATAATTTCTTCCGCAGTATCAGAATGCTTTTGAAAAACAAGCCGTTTCTTGCTCTTTGCGGAGTATCAATGCTTTTGATTTGCTTTCAGATGTATACACAGACTGTATATAACTATCTTTTCAAAAACTTCTTTGAAAAGCCCGGACTTTACAGCGTAGTTACCATATGTACATATCTTCCGATGGCGTTCTTTTTGCCTGTTATGGGAAAGCTTGTACGCAAATTCGGTAAAAAGGAAATTTGCAGTGTGGGTATTGCCTTTGCAGTGGTAATTAACGTTATTATGTATTTGATTGGTTTAACTTCTCTTTCTTCTAATCCGTATTTATTCCTTGTTTTGCTCTTCTTCTCAGGAGCAGGTCAGACATTTCTTGTTTTGGAAATATGGGCGATGGTTATGGATGTTATTGACTATCACCAGCTTCTCTCAGGAAGGAGAGAAGAGGGAACAGCCTATTCATTATATTCCTTTGCAAGAAAGTTAGGTCAGACTGCAGCAGGTGCGGGTGTTCCTGCTATACTTGGATTAATCGGCTATGACGGTACTCTTGCCTCACAGCCTGCAGAGGTTATAGAAAAGCTTTACTCAGTTGCCACATTAGTGCCTGCAATAATTTTAGCATTACTTTTTGTAATCCTCTTTTTTGGCTATAAGCTGTCTAAAAAAGAGCTTGAAAAGCTACATACAAAGTTACAGGCTTCAGTTGATAATTAAAATTTACAGACAGAAAAACGACTTGCGAAAACAAACGCAAGCCGTTTTTTTATGTATGTTATTAACCATTAAGAATTGCAAAGTTTTCCTTATTGCACTTGTAGAGGTTTTGGTATACTTTGAAATTCTTGTCATAAACTGCTTTTGTTGATGGATTTGGGCGGTAAACCTTATCAACAGGAATAAGCTTTTTAACATCCTTCATACTTGGTATAACTCCCATACCAACTGCTATGCAGGCAGCCGCACCTACAGCACCGATATTTTGAGGAGACTCAACGACAAGTATATCTCTCTGAAGAATGTCGGCAAGAATCTGACAGGTTGTAGCACCTAAAGCACCGCCGCCGCAGAAACGAACTACCTTTGAGGTCTTAACCTTCTTTTCCTGTCTTTCAAGCATCCATCTCATATGGAAGCAGATACCCTCAACAACAGAACGGATAAGCTCGGTTTTGCCTGTTTCAAGTCTGATGTTAAAGAACATACCTGCGGCATTGGGGTCCTCAAAGGGACAACGGTTACCGTGAAGCCAAGGTGTAAAGATTACACCGTTAGAGCCTGCAGGAACAGTGTCGATAACCTCCTCAAGATAATCGTACATATTAAATTCCATCTGTTCGAGGCTGTCGGTTGCGTTTCCGTATTTTTTGAGAAATACGCCGATTTCATCAAGAGCAAGGTGATCCTTAACCCAGCCTACGCATTTGTTTGAGGTTTCAAGCTCGCCGAAATAGTTATATGATTCAGGGTCAGCACCGACAATAGCCGCCATCATAGCACCTGCGTCAACACACTGCTCTGCACAGACAGTACCTACCCAGCCTGATGTACCTGAATAAATATGTGTGTCGCCGTTTTCAACCGCACCTGCGCCAACGCCGATAAGTGAAGCGTCACCGCCGCCGCCGTAAACGTCAGTACCTGCGGCAAGTCCAAGCTCCTTTGCAGCCTTTTCTGTGATTTCGCCAACCTTTTCAGTGCATTTTTTGATAGCAGGAAGATGCTCGATTTTTACTCCTACCATATCGCAGATAGGCTTGCACCAGCCCTCGTGACCTTTTCTTGTATCGTAAAGAAGTGTGGCAAAAGCGGAGTCGGTGGTCATAACAAATTCACCGCTGGCACGGCAAATGAGATATTCTTTAATATCAAGCCATTTGTAAATCTTTTTGAAGTTTTCAGGCTCGTGAGCCTCAACCCACTTGTATTTCCAAATAGGGTCTTTAACAGATGAAGAAACAGCGCCTGTGTATTTCAAATATTTGAGAAGCTTTGTAACCTCAGCACCTGCAATTTGGAAGCCGTGAGCAATACCCTTTTTCAGCTCATCTCTTGCTCTCTGGTCCATATATGTCATCGGTCTGCGGATACAGTTGCCTTCCTTGTCAACAAGAACAAGTCCCTGCATAGCTGAGCAGAAGCTGATACCCTCAATCTGCTCCTTTTTAACAGTAGGCACTTTTTCAAAAACAGTTCTTGTGGTTGAACACATAGCAGCCCACCATTCGTCAGCGTCCTGCTCTGCACCGCCTTTTACTCCTGTTTCATCATCTACGTAAAGACCGTAGCCTGCCGTAGCTGAGCCGAGAATTCTCATAGCCTCGTCAATTTCGATAAGGCAGGTTTTAATTCCCGTAGTTCCGATGTCATAAGTGATTACGTATTTTTTCATAATCTATCCTCCGTTGCAGATGCCGAAAGTTCATTCAGAGAAGCTTCAACATCCATTATTTATTATTTGAAAATTTATGATAAGCTTAGTCTTTTTCAAAGGTGAAAGCAGACTCAACAAATTTTAAAAGCTGTCTGACAATTTCCTCGTCCTCAGCCTCATTTATGTCAATTCCTGTGTATACTCTGAATCTTTCCTTATAGTAGTCGCAGGTGTAGGAAAACAAAAGAGAGGTTAGAAGATTATCAAGAAAGAATGAAAACATACCGGGGTCAAGGTCGGTTCTAACGTCACCCTTTTCAAGAGCTTGCTTAATTGATGTGTTATAAATGTAACTTCTTTTGCTTTCGATTTCGTCAACCATTGCTGCTGCACGTTTTAAATCCTTTTCGGCAGTTATTTCATTGTACATTTTTATGTAGTTTGAATTTTGTTTTGAATGTCTTACCATTGCACGAATAAGCTTTTCGGCCTTTACAAGAAGCTTATCATCACTGTCCATAATATCATAAAGTGCGTCCTCAAGTACTTTCGTACCTCTTTGAAGACAGGTGATAAACAAATCCTCCTTGGTGGAAAAATACTTATACATAAGACCGATTGAAATACCTGCTTTTTTAGCAATGACATTTACATTTGCATTTTCGTAGCCCTTTGATGCAAATTCTTCAATTCCAACTTCGAGAATTACGTTTTTTCTTTCTTCCGAGGCACGTTCAAAGGCATCCTTATAATAATGCTTTTCTGCCATATTTTTTAATTTTGTAGCCTTGCACAAAACATGATTATTTTGTTTGTGCAAAGATTACAAATCTCCCTCTTCTTTTTCAATTACTCTTCTAGATATTGAGTTAATTTTTAACCATATTAACATTTTTCCTCCATTTTTGCAACACATATAACAATATTTCCCTATAATTTCGATTGACAAATCGTAAAAAAGTGGTATACTAAAAGTGTAAAAATTTGTGAGTAATGGCTCACACCCAAAGGGTGAGCAGTCGCTCACGGTAAAATATAAGGGGGATTTTAAAATGGATACAAGATTTGCTATTTCAGAGTATCCCGATGCAGCAGCGCTTACAGCTCGTCTTGACGCTCTCATCAAAAAGCCAATTTATTCAATCAATCGTGCAGCTCTTAAAGAATACGAGGAAGAGTATTTTGAGAAGAAATGTGCAAAGTCAAAGGAAATGATTTCAGAAGCAAAGCAGGTTATTCCCGGTGGCGTTCAGCATAACCTTGCATTCAATTATCCTTTCCCAATCGTAATGACAAAGGCAAAGGGCAACAGGCTTTATGATATCGACGGAAATGAGTATTTCGATTTCCTTCAGGCAGGCGGCCCTACAATTATCGGTTCAAACGATGATGTTGTTAAGGAAAAGGTTAAGGAGCTTCTTGATGACTGCGGTCCTTCGACAGGTCTTTTCCATCCTTACGAGTATAAGCTTGCAAAGAAGATCAGTGAGTGCGTTCCTTCAGTAGAAATGTTCCGTATGCTCGGTTCAGGTACTGAGGCTTGTATGT
>JBJFGE010000026.1:0-3435 GCA_051892435.1 Eubacterium sp. | reverse complement strand
TTAAGGATGAGGTTCGTGTAGTCGGCAAGGCTCTCGGTCTTCCTGACAGCATGGTCTATCGTCAGCCGTTCCCGGGTCCGGGACTTGGCGTTCGCTGCTTGGGTGCAATCACCCGCGATAGACTGGAAGCAGTTCGTGAGTCCGACGCTATCCTTCGTGAGGAGTTCGCAAAGAATGGTCTTGAGGGCAAGGTCTGGCAGTATTTCACCGCTGTGCCTGATTTCAAGTCTGTAGGCGTAAAGGACGGAGCCCGCACTTTCGCATATCCTGTTATCATCCGTGCGGTGAATACTGTGGATGCTATGACTGCAACTGTTGAGGACGTGCCATTTGCACTGCTTCAGCACATCACCGACAGAATCACCCACGAGGTTGAAGGGGTCAACAGGGTGCTCTTTGACCTGACACCGAAGCCTGTTGGGACGATTGAGTGGGAATAATTTCATAAGGTATAAAAAGCCTTATTTTAAGCCATTTTTCAGGGTTTGATGCCTTTCGTGGCAACAAAATGGCAACATTATTTGAATTATTGTAAAAGTAAAGAGCTAACTGATTTTTATAGTCAGTTAGCTCTTTTTTGCTTTTTATTAAGCAATTACTTTTTCGAGGCAAGCACTTGTAATACCCTTTACTGCACTTTCAGTAATAAGACCAATACAACTTTTAACTAATTCTTGAGGCTTTTTACTTTTTAGGAACTCGTTACTTTTGTTTGTTGCAAAATAATATTCAATATTATTATGTAATTCAATACGTATGTATCCGGCATCGGCTAAATCTTTAATATAAACCTGAAATTCGACTTCATTTAATTTATAAAGCTTTGCACAAACGCCTTCTCTGTTAATACAAGCTTTAACTATACTTTTATAGATTGCATTTGTGGTTTTGGCTCTTGCTTTTGTATATGGTGGACGCGCAAGATCTGGAATAAAATATTCATTTGATTCTTCATTTATATAAGCTCCTGGGATATATCCATCTTTTATCCATTTAATCACAGTACTTTCGTTTTTTAAATCAAATAAATTCATAAACTCCTTAATTGTCATTATAGTAGCTCCTTATTTATTGGAATTAAAAGCGTTAAACTTTGGATAGTTATATCTCCAGTTATCGTATTCTTCTTTTGTTATTTCTCCGTTTTTGAACTTTTCGGCTTGTTCCTGCCAAGCGGAAAACATATCAAACATTTTAAGATAGTTTGTTCCCATACCCTTATCAAGGCGTATGCAAAGCTCGTCGTCAAGTTTATCAATACGGAAACCGTATAAATCCTCAAGAGTAAACAGCGTGTGCATTAAGCCGTTGTAACTGTCGATGTCAGGAACAGAAAGCGCCTGCGGAGATATATCGAAAACATCTGCAAGTTTATTTGTTAAATCAGCCTTAGGCGTTCTACTTCCGGATTCATACTGTGCCATACGAATGTCAGCGGTCTTTTCAGGAAATCCGACCACCTGTCCTAAATATTTCTGTGTCATTCCGCAAAGATTACGAAAGAATCTTATTCTCTCTCCGATTGCCATAAAATACGCTCCTTACTTATGTAATGTGCAATCAGTATATCATATATGTTTAGTATATGTCAAGTGACATAAAACAAAAAAGTTTAATATTTTTGCGAAAACCACTTGACATAACGGAATATGTTTAGTATAATCATTAAGCAAATAGCGTTAAGCTGTTTGCAAAAACTGAATATCCGTCATACATCACGGTAATGGTGTATCCGCTCGGGCAAATCGGAATGCGGTCAGAAAGTTCTCCGACACTAAATAATTGAATTGTCAAAAATCAGTAAGGGGGTGATTATATGGAAAGTACAAGCTTTATGAAAGTAGATGAAGTAGCACAGGAACTGGGTATCTCAAAATCTTACGCTTACAAAATTGTCCAAAAGCTAAATGCTGAACTGAAAGAAAAAGGGTTTATGACAATTTCAGGGCGAGTAAATAAGCAATATTTTATGGAACGCACCTGCTACGGTGTAACTAAGAAAGAGGGAGATTAAACAATGGCAGTATATAAAGAAGAAAAAACGAACACTTGGCGTGTAATTTACCGCTACACTGACTGGAAAGGTGAACGAAAGCAATCGCAGAAACGAGGATTCAAAACAAAGCGTGAAGCGCAGGCTTGGGAGCGAGAACAGCTTAACAAGCTTGGCGGTGATTTGGATATGAGCTTTAAGAGCTTTGTACAACATTATACCGAGGATATGCAAACTCGTATTAAGGAAAACACTTGGGCAACAAAAGAGCATATTATCCAGAAAAAACTAATTCCTTATTTCGGGAAGCTGAAGATGTGCAACATAACCGCACAACAAATAATCACTTGGCAAAATGAGCTTATCAATTATAAGGACGATAACGGCAAACCGTATTCTCCCGTATATTTGAAAACAATTCACAATCAGCTATCTGCGATATTTAACCACGCTGTCAGGTACTACAACCTGAAAGAAAACCCTTGTCAAAAGGCTGGCAGTATGGGTAAAAAGAAAAATCGTGAAATGCTTTTCTGGACGAAAGAGGAATATTTGAAGTTTGCTGATGTGATGATGGATAAGCCGATGTCATACTATGCGTTTGAAATGCTATATTGGACGGGTATCCGTGAGGGCGAGCTGTTAGCTCTTACCCCTGCTGATTTCGATTTTGAAAAGCGAACGGTTACAATCAATAAATCGTTTCAGCACTTAAACGGCAGAGATATTATTACTTCTCCGAAAACTGAGAAGAGCAACCGCACGATTCAGCTGCCGAAGTTCCTCTGTGATGAAATGCAGGACTATCTGAAAATGCTTTACGATGTAGGTTTGGAGGACAGAATGTTTCCTGTTACAAAAAGCTATCTGCACAGAGAAATGGACAGAGGCGCAAAAGAAGCAGGCGTAAAGAGAATTCGCATTCACGATATTCGCCATAGCCACGTTAGTTTGCTGATTGATATGGGATTCTCTGCAACGGCTATTGCAGACCGTGTGGGACATGAAAGTATTGATATAACTTACAACTATGCGCATTTGTTCCCGTCAAAGCAAGCTGAAATGGCAGATAAGTTAGATATGGAAAGGGGCGAGTAAAATGTCACTGAAAAACAGAGATGAGCATAACCGCTGGAGGAATATAACCGTAGGTTTTCGAGTATCGCCCGAAGAAAACGAACTTATCAACAAAGCCGTTGCACTGTCGGGGCTTCCAAAACAGGAATATTGTTACCGCCGCTGTCTGAACCGTGATGTGGTGGTACGAGGAAATCCGAGAGTGTTCAAAGCCTTACGGAATCAGCTTGCAGATGTGCTTGCGGAATTACAGCGCATTGAGGCAGGTAGTAAAGTGGACGATGAGTTACTCAATGTAATTGAAATGATAGCCGATATTCTCGGCGGGTTAAAGGAGGAATCAGAATGATAGATAAAAAAGAAAT
>JBJFGE010000025.1:0-14258 GCA_051892435.1 Eubacterium sp. | reverse complement strand
AGGCGACCCTTCTAGGGTCTGTGCAAACCACTAGTTTACTAGTGGTTATGATTACTTACTGTTTTTAGTGATGTATATTACCGAGCAGGATTTACCATAACGTTTTTCAATCCATTGCTCCAAACGGGATGCATCTTCAGTATCTAATTTTTCCTGTAGATAAATGACTACATTTGTTTCCGAAATAGTCTTGCCGTCTTTGTCCACAGAGTCTAATGTGCCTGCTTTTACATCTGTAACTTCGGGAAACAGGACTTTAATTTCCTGTGAGAGTTCCTGAACAGAAACCGTTTCTTCAAATCCTGTTACTGATTCGCTGTTGGTATTCGCCTGCTGTACCATAAATCCCGCAACAATCAGACAGGGAATTAAAATTAATATTGTGTTACAGATAAGACGTCGTTTAACTCGTTTGCGCTGTTGCTCGCTTAAAATACCCTTCTGCGGAACTTTTAACGCAATTAAAACCAAAACAGATGCAAGAAAAATGAAATAAGAATTAACTAAAAACAGATATCCTGCACCGAGGGCAATACGTGGACTGCCGTTTGCTATTCCGTATCCGCAGGTGCAAAGGGGCGGCATAAGTGCTGTTGCAATTGCCACACCGGGAATAACATTTGATTTTTCGGTTCTTGTTATTCCTATCATTCCTGCAAGTCCGCCGCAGAAAGCAATCAGTACATCCCAAATATTCGGCTGAGTTCTTGCCAACAATTCCGATGTTTGAGTTGAAATCGGAGACAGCAGAAAATAAATTGTTGATGTGATAAGCGAAACTGCGATTTGAAAGAGAAAGCCTAAGCTTGATTTTTTCAGCTGTGCAAAATCACTTGTTGCCGCACTGTATCCCATTGCCTGAATACTGCCCATAATGGGAGAAATCAGCATTGCACCTATTATCACAGCAGTTGAATTCATATTTAGACCGATTGACGCAATTAATATTGCCATCATCAGAATACATAAATTTGTGCCTGTAACCTGACCTGAGACTAAAATTCTTTTTCGAATTTCTAAATAATCGGCAGTATCGCCGTGAAGTGAAAAGGCATTTTTCAGTTTTGACGGTATTGAAGATTTATTTTCCATATTGTGTAATGTGAAATTGATTATTGCTCATCAAGAATATTCATAAATTCTTCGCCTGTAATTGTTTCTTTCTCGTAAAGATACTGAGCCAGCTTATCAAGCTTGTCACGATTTTCGGAAAGTATTTGCTTTGCTTTTTCATGCTGTTCTTTAACAAGAGCTATAACCTGACTGTCTATTTGAGCCTGCATTTGAGCAGAGCAGGCAAGAGATGTGTCTCCGCCGAGATATTGATTTGTTACGGTTTCAAGAGCAACCATATCAAAATCATCACTCATACCGTACTGTGTAATCATAGCACGTGCAAGCTTTGTGGCTTGTTCAATATCGTTTGACGCACCTGTTGTTACAGAGTTGAATACAACCTCCTCAGCGGCTCGACCGCCTGTATAAGTTGCAATTTTTGTTTCAAGCTCTTCCTTTGTCATAAGGTAATGGTTTCCGTCCTCAACCTGCATAGTATAACCGAGTGCACCTGATGTTCTGGGAACGATAGTGATTTTTTGAACAGGTGCAGAGTGAGTTTGCTTGGCGGCAACAAGAGCATGACCTATCTCGTGGTATGCTACTATCAGCTTTTCACGGTCTGTGAGAATTGCATTTTTCTTTTGATATCCTGCAATAACCACCTCGATGGATTCCTCCAAATCAGCCTGTGTGGCACATTTTCTTCCGTCTCGGACAGCACGCAAAGCCGCCTCATTTACAATATTTGCAAGCTCAGCACCCGATGCACCTGATGCCATACGGGCAATTCTTGTGAAATCCACATTTTTTTCAACCTTAATCTTTTTAGCGTGGACTCTTAAAATTTCTTCTCTGCCCTTTAAATCGGGGAGTTCAACAGGAACACGGCGGTCAAATCTGCCGGGACGTGTTAATGCGGCGTCTAATGTTTCGGGACGGTTTGTTGCGGCAAGAATTATAACACCGCTGTTGCCTTCAAAGCCGTCCATTTCCGTTAAAAGCTGATTTAGAGTCTGTTCTCTTTCATCATTTCCACCTACGCCTGAGCTTCGTTTCTGACCGATTGCATCAATTTCATCAATGAAAACAATGCAGGGTGATTTTTCCTTTGCCTGCTTAAACAGGTCGCGCACTTTAGACGCACCCATACCAACAAACATCTCAACAAATTCCGAGCCGGACATTGAGAAAAACGGAACATTTGCTTCGCCTGCAACTGCTTTTGCAAGCATTGTTTTACCTGTACCCGGAGGACCTACAAGTAAAATACCCTTCGGCATTGATGCACCGATTTCCTTGTATTTGTCGGGATTATGTAAATAATCTACAATTTCCGTAAGGTTTTCCTTGGCTTCATCCTCGCCCGCAACATCTGCAAATTTAATTCCGTCTGAGGATTTAACATAGACTTTTGCGTTGCTTTTACCCATATTGAACATCATTGAGTTGGAGCCGCCGGCTTTGTCCATCATCTTTTTTGAAAGAAGTTGACCTATGCCGATAAAGATAAGCATTGGCAAAATCCATGTCAGCAGAAATGAAACGATCGGCGAGCTTTCCTCAACAATTTCACTTGAAAATTCTGCACCTGACGCTTTTAATCTTTCAACAAGATTCGGGTCCTCCATAAGACCTGTTTTATATATTTTTGAATTATCCCTGTCAGTAAATAATATTTTATTATCCTGTATTTGTACCTTACCTATATTTTGTTCCTCGGTCATAGACATAAAAGTACCGTAATCTGTTTCCTGAATTTGATGCTGTGCTATTTTAGGAACAAGCAACATATTAAACAAGAGTATAACAAGCAGTACAATAAGATAGTAATAAATCAACGGTTTTTTAGGCTTTTTAACTTCGTTCATAATTTTTTTCCTTTCTTATGTTTATTTTATTGACAAATTAATCCCATTTCAATTATAATCAACATATGTTTAATTTACAACAGACAGATGATTTGATAATGATGTAAAGACAACATCTCGGAATAAAATGTTGATTTTTAAAAATAATGAGGTGATTTTTTGGAAAAAAGAGAAAATCAAAGAATAGCTATAACAAAGCGTTTGCTTAAAGAAGGTCTTTTAAAGCTGATGGAAAGCAAAAGCATACAGAATATTACTGTAAAGGAATTGTGCGAAACCGCCCAAATCAACCGTTCAACCTTTTATAATCATTACGGCTGCCCTGCAGATGTTTTAAAGGAAATGGAATTAGAAGTCATTTCCGACTTAGAACAAATGCAATCAAAAGAAACTACAATACAAAAACGGACTGTGCAGAAGAGGATGGAGGCTTTTTGCAGTTATCTTTTTGAGCATCGAGAGCTTTCTAAATTATTATTTCGTGACAGTGATACAAATTCGGAGTTTCCTTCGTTGTTATTTAATGCTACCCACGTTATATCAATATACGAACAGGAGCTCTCATACATTGATGATGATGAAAGCAGAAAGTTAATTATTACTTTTTTGACAAACGGAACATACCATATGATTCGTCAGTGGCTTCTTTGCGACATTATGAAAACGCCTAAAGAAATGAGCGAGCTTGTTTTTCTTGTTTCAAAACAGTGGAGTGAACAAATAGCTGATAAAAAGCAACAGGGCTAAATTATTTGCTTTTTCCAATGTTGACATATAATTGTAAAAATGATACTATTAGTAAAGAGGCAAAGGTGTTCTTTTAATGGAATGCCTTTTGTTTATTGCTAACTGAAAGGTGACTGATTATGAGAAAGTTTAGAGAAAAAATCGGAGCGGTTTTGTTATCCGCTGTTTTGGCTGTAACCTGCATCGTATCTCCCGTTTGCAGTATTTTTGCAGGTGCAGAGCCTATAACAACAGGTAGCGGTGCAAAAATGACCTTTGCTGCTTGGGGTGACCCACAGGTTGCAAATTATATTTCCTCAAGAGAGGAGCACGTTATTGCCGCTGCTGATGATTTGAAAAATTCACAGAGCAAAATTGATGCAATGGTTCTTGCCGGAGACATTACCGAAAATGCATCACAAAGCGAATACGATGCAATATATAATGACCTTGTGGGAACAGGTGTTGGTGTATTTATTACTGCTGAGGGAAATCACGATATCCGCTTGGGCGATTACAGTGATGCTAAAAGTAAGTTTGTTTCCTTTACGAATAAGATTAATTCTGCAGTAGGTAGTTCATTAAATATCGACGGTATGCACTATAGCTGTACTGTAAAGGGATATAAGTTTATAATTTTGGGAAGCGACGATACTGAGTTTGAAGAATCATATATAAGCAATTCTCAGCTTAAATGGCTTGATTCACAGCTTTCATCTTCAACTAAAACAGGAAAGCCTGTGTTTGTGGTTATGCATCAGCCGTTAAAGGATACTCACGGATTGCCTGATACTTGGGGAAGCTCTGACGATTCAGCAGGCTCAGTAGGTGACCAATCTGATGATATTAAGGATATTCTCAACAAATACAAAAACGTAATTTTGATTACAGGTCATCTTCATACAGGATTCGGTGAGTACAATTACGAAAAAATCGGAAATATCAATTCTGTAAATCTTCCGTCAATAGGTGTTGATAATGCTTCCGGTTCATATAATAAAAACGGACTTGGATACATAACCGAGGTTTACGATAACGAGGTTGTTTTCAGAGCAAGAAACTTTGAAGAGGGCGTTTATGTTCCTGAGTACGATATCAAGATCAAGCTTGATAAGGTTAAATCGGCAGTTCTTTCAACAGATACTTATGTATATGACGGTAAAGCTAAAAAGCCATCAGTAACTCTTTATGGCTTTGACGGTAAAAAAATCAGCTCTAAAAATTATACTGTTACTTATCCAAAGGGAAGAAAGAACATCGGTGAATATAAAATCAAAATCACCTTTAAAAATGCTTTAAAGGGCAATCCTGCTAATTATGTAACATTTACAGTAGGTCCTAAGGGCACAAGTATTTCTTCTATTAAAGCTGAAAAGAAAAAGTTTACAGTGAAGTGGAAAAAGCAGACCTCTTATACAGACGGTTATGAAATTCAATATGATACTTCTTCTAAGTTTACAAGCGCAAAAATAATAACTGTTTCAAATAATAAGACAGAGAGTAATGCTGTTTCAGGTCTTAAATCAGGAAAAAAATATTATGTACGTGTTCGTACATATAAGACTGTTAAATCAAACGGCAAAAAGGTTAAGATTTATTCTAATTGGTCAAAGGTAAAAACAGTTACAACTAAATAGTAATGTAAAAAGTAAGGCACCGAATTTTCGGTGCCTTTAGCATTGATTTTTGTTTTAACTTTCTTATCTTGTTTTTTTCCAAGTGTTAGGACTGAATAGTAGAAGTATAGGGAACATTTCAAGTCTTCCTGCAAGCATATCAAAGATGAGTACAAGCTTTGAAAAATTTGAAAAGCCCGAATAGTTTCCGATAGGTCCCACTACCTCCAGTCCCGGACCGATATTATTAAAGCAAGCGATTACAGCTGAAAAGCTTGTGGTCGGGTCGAAATTATCGAGGGAAATCAAAAATACAGAAAGCACAAGAAAAATGATGTAAACATTAAGATATGAATTAACTCCTGTCATAATTTTTGAATCAACAGTCTTTTTGTTCATTCTTACCTTTACAACCGAATTAGGTCTAACAGTTTGTCTGAAATCTCTGAACATCTGCTTAACAAAAAGTTCAATTCGTACAATTTTAAGACCTCCGCCAGTAGAGCCGGCACAGCTGCCGCAGCACATAATAATCATAAGAATTACCTTCGAAAATGTGGGCCACCTGTTAAAATCGGCTGTGCAAAAGCCTGTGGTACTCATTACGGAGTTTACGCTGAAAAATGAATCTCTGATTGCAGCCACTGTATTATCGTACATATTCATAATGTTTAGGGTTATGAGAACAACAGCAGTAAGATTTATGATAATATATCCTCTTAATTCTTCGTCTTTGAATACTGAAGAAATCTTCTTTGTCAGCACAAAATAATAGAGATTAAAGTTTACACCGAAAAGGAACATGAATACAGTAAGGGTCCATTCGGTAAAGGAGCTGTTGTAGCCTTTAATTGAATCGTTTAAAACTGAAAAACCGCCTGTACCTGCTGTAGCAAATGCGTTTACAACGCAATCAAAAAACCTTATGTTGTCACCGCTTAGCTTTGTACCGAAATACAGCACAAAAATTTCTGCAATCGTCATAGCAAAATATATGATATAGAGAATTCTTGCACTGCTTCCTATTTTTGAAACAACCTTGCCTGTAGTAGGACCGGGGACCTCAGCCTTCATTATGTACATAGAATTACCCTTTGATTTAGGTACTATTGCAATCATAAATGAAAGAATACCCATACCGCCTATCCAGTGAGTAAAGCTTCTCCAGAAAAGTATGGATTTAGGAAGTGAATGTATTTCCGAAAGAATGGAAGCACCTGTTGTTGTAAAGCCTGAAACAGTTTCAAAAAAAGCATTGATAAAATTCGGAATACAGCCACTTATAACAAAAGGTAATGCACCGAACAGTGACATAAATATCCAGCCTAATCCGCATATTACAAAGCCTTCCTTTGTGTAGATATCAAGATTTTCCGGCTTTTTATACGTGAAAATCAATCCTATTGCAATCAACAGTGCGATGGGAATAAGGAAAGAATTGTAGACTGTCTCCTTGAAACCGTTAAGACTGTAATATACAGCGACACTAAGCGGCAGGCATAAAAGTGCTGCCAAAATAAGAAATATTTTTCCTAAAAAATAAGTTACTGCCCTATAATTCATAAAAACTCCGATTATTGAAGAATATCATTAAGATTAGCTATTCTTGTGTCCTTTGATACAACAACTACTAAATCACCGTTTTCTATTGTATCATTTCCGCTTGGGAATATTGTTCGGTTTTTTCTGTTAATTGCGGCAACAAGAACATTTTTTCTGAGCTTGAGCTTTGAAAGCGGAGTGCCCAAAAAGGAAACGTAATCTCCTGCAAGGAATTCAGTTGCCTCAACTTTACCGTCAACAAGCTTGTATAATGTTTTCATATATGAGGAGCTGACGTTTTTACGCGCTCTGACATACTGCGTGATTGTTGAAACGGAGATGTCGCTGACGTTGATTATTGTGTCAAGTCCTATATCGTCAAGCATCCTTGAAAGATTGCTGTTGTTAATTTTGGTTACGGTTTTTGATACTCCGATTTTATCGGCATAGAGAGAAACGAGAAAATTGGTTTCGTCAATATCGGTAAGAGTTACAACGGCGTCCATTTTTCCGAGACCTTCACTTATAAGAAATTCGTGGTCATTTGCGTCACCGTTAAGAACTGTAGCATCAGGAACCATATCAAAAAGCTGGTTGCACTTGTCTAAGCTTTTGTCAACGATAATGACATTTTTTCCCATTGCCACCAGCATATCGGCAAGATAGATAGCAGTTCTTGAGCAACCGATAATCATTATGTTTTTTAGTGAATGTCTTTTTGTATTGCTGAAGGCACGCCCTATTTTTGCAAGCTCCTTGTGCTTGCCGGTAATATGTATTCTGTCCTTTGCGTTGAGTATAAAATCACCATTTGGAATATAAACATCTCCGTCTCTTTCGACAGCACATATCAGCATATCATTGTTTTTACCTATTGATATACTGCTGATGCTTTTTCCGCAAAGCCCGGACGTTTCGGTGATTTTGTATTCTGCCATATCAATATGACCGTTTGCAAAGGTTTCAATATTTGAAACGTCAGGGAATTGGAGAATTCTGCTTATTTCAAGAGCCGCAGAAAAATCAGGATTAATCATAAAAGAAATTCCCAGCTCATTTCTCATAAATTCAAATTGGTCATTGTATTCGGGATTTCTTACTCTTGCAATAGTGTTTTTTGCTCCCAGCTTTTTTGCGATTAGACAAACAAGAATGTTGTTTTCATCAGAATGAGTTGTTGATATAACAAGGTCTGCACTGTCAGCCTGTGCTTCCTTCATAATATCAATATGAGTTCCGCTGCCGCATACGGCCTGAATGTCATATTTTTCAACAAGACTGCTTAGTCTTTGTGCATTAGTGTCGACTAAAGTAATGTTGTGCTCTTCATTGCTAAGGCTCTTGGCAAGCTCTGTTCCCAGCTTTCCTGAACCCACTATTGTAATATTCATAGCTCCTCCGAAAAGTAAATACTGTCTTAATTATACTTATTTTTTAAAAATATTCAACTATATGAATAAAAAGAGTTAAAATTAAATTCGTTAAAGCACTTGAAGAAAGCATATGGATATGGTTTAATATAAATATAAAATATACTTTGAGTGATAATTATGAAAAGAATAGTATGTATAGCTTTAACTCTTCTGTTGCTGTTAAGTGCACCGATATCAGCGTTTGCCGGTGAAAATGCATCCACAAGCGAAACGGTTGCTTCAACAGAAGAAGCAACAAAAAAAGAGAAAACTACAAATGAAAGAGCAAAGGAAATTTTAGACACTATGACCTTAGAGGAAAAGGTTGCTCAGATGTTTATGGTTTATATGCCCTCTGAAAATGCTACGGATATCCAAAAGAAGTATCAGTTTGGCGGATATCTTCTCTTTGCAAACAATTTTAAAAATAATTCTTATAAGAAAAAGCAATCTCAGATAAAGAATTATCAAAAGGCATCTAAGATAAAGATGCTCATAGCTGTTGATGAGGAGGGCGGAATTGTTAATCGAGTCTCGCTTTATAAGCAGTATCGTTCTTCACCGTTTCTGTCTCCTCGTGAATTATATAAAAACGGTGGCTATAGCGAGATAAAAAAGGATACGAGAGAAAAGGCAGATTTGCTTCTTGACCTTGGAATAAATATAAATCTTGCTCCTGTTGCAGATGTTGCCTATAATTCAAAAAATTATATTTACAGTCGTTCATTTTCAACAAGTGCAAAGTCAACGTCGAAGTACATTAAATACGTTGTTAAGGAAATGGGTAAGAAAAATCTTGTCAGCACATTAAAGCATTTTCCGGGATATGGAAATAACGGAGATACCCACAGTAATATAATCCACGACAAACGCAGTAAAAAGACCTTTGAAACAAGAGATTTATTGCCATTTGCAGCAGGCATAGATGCAGGCTGTGATATGATTATGGTCAGCCATAATATAGTTGAGTGCTTTGATAAGAAAAATCCTGCCTCACTTTCAAAAAAAGTGCATAGTTATCTTAGAAATGAAATGGACTTTGACGGAGTAATTATCAGCGACGGTCTGGGTATGGCAGGCGTTGTGGACTTTGTTGGCGGAAGTAAAAGTGAAGCGGCTGTCAGGTCAATTCTTGCAGGAAATGATATGATTTGTGCCAATGATTATAAAACTCAGTATAAAGCTGTTTTAGATGCTGTTAAAAAGGGAAGAATTAAAGAATCTCAGGTAAATAAATCTGTGACAAGAATTTTAAAGCTAAAGCTTAATCGTGGAATAATCAAATAAAAAAAGCTGTATCAAACCTTTAGGAATGATACAGCTTTAATCTTTTTGTTAAACCATTTCTTCAGGGTGGAAAACCTCGTCAAATTTTTCTTCGTTTAAAAAGCCTAAGGTAATGCAGGCTTCCTTTAATGAAACGTTGTTTTTATAAGCATACTTTGCAGTTTTTGCTGCATTTTCATAGCCAATATAAGGGTTAAGGGCAGTGACAAGCATAAGAGAGTTATGAAGATTGTCCTTCATTTTATCTCTGTTTGCTTTAATGCCAACTACGCAGTTGTTGTTAAATGAAATCATAGCCTCGCTGAGAAGCCTTACAGACTGAGTGAAATTATAAATTGCCACAGGCATAAATACGTTTAGCTCAAAGTTGCCCTGACTTGCCGCCATACCTACTGCAACGTCATTTCCCATAACCTGAACGGCAACCATTGTAACTGCTTCGCATTGGGTGGGGTTTACCTTACCCGGCATTATTGAAGAGCCCGGCTCATTTTCGGGAATGGTAATTTCACCGAGACCGAGCCTTGGACCAGATGCAAGCCAGCGGATATCATTTGCAATTTTCATCAAATCGCCTGCAAGTGCTTTCAATGCACCGTGGGTAAATACAATTTCATCCTTTGATGTCAGAGCGTGAAATTTGTTTGGTGCAGTGATAAAATCTTTGCCTGTGATTTCAGATACAGCCTTTGCCACCTCTATGTCAAATCCCTTAGGTGTGTTAAGTCCTGTACCGACAGCAGTACCGCCTAAAGCAAGCTCCTTGAGCTCGGGCAGAGCAATCTCCAAAAGTCTTTTGTCCTTTTCAAGAGAGCTTCTCCAACCGCTTATTTCCTGTGAAAAAGTAATCGGCGTAGCGTCCTGTAAATGAGTTCTGCCGCTTTTTACAACGCCTTGATTTTCCTCCTCAAGCTTTTTAAAGGTGGAAACAAGCCTGTCAATAGCAGGTATAACACTGTCCTCAATTCCTATAACCGCCGCAATGCTCATTGCAGTTGGAAATGTATCGTTGGAGCTTTGGCTCATATTGATGTCATCGTTTGGGTGCAGAAGCTTTTTACCTGCAATTTCATTACCTCTGTTTGCGATAACCTCGTTGGCGTTCATATTTGACTGAGTGCCCGAGCCTGTCTGCCATACAACAAGAGGGAAGTGGTCGTTTAATTGACCGCTTATAACCTCGTCACAAGCCTTTGATATTGCAGAAAGCTTTTCATCTGTCATTTTTTCGGGCTTTAGCCTGTTATTTGCAATAGCCGCCGCCTTTTTAAGAATACCAAATGCGTGGATTATCTCCCTCGGCATTGTTTCAATTCCAACACCTATTTTAAAATTTTCACTGCTTCTCTGTGTTTGTGCTGCCCAGTATTTGTCAGCAGGCACCTTAACCTCTCCCATAGAGTCGTGTTCTGTCCTGTATTCCATATGTATCTCCTGTAAAAATATTACTACTGATAATATACAACACTTTTTCCGCTCTTTCAAGATAATTATGAGAAAACGCCTCCTCATATAAGGAGGCATATCTATATCTTTTTTAATACTGCAAAATCCTTTGCATTGATTACTCTGTCAGGCACTAAATCCAGGAAAACATTATAGTCGTCGTTATTAACCCTTTGGGTAACATAGTCCTCGTATTCCCACATTAGCTCAACCAGCTCTTTAGAAATACTGTGCGTGCAATCACAGTCAGAGCATTTGAAAATCAAGCTTTCACCATCGCAATAATCATACACAAAATTATGCTTATCTATGGCGATAAAATTCACATCTGTTCCTTCTGACAGAGTTTCTGCATAAGTATTGCTAAAGCCGATTATTGTAGGAGAGCTGATAGTTTCACTCCTTGGTACGTATTGGATATAGTCACCCGACAGGTACATATCACGGGAACCGCCGAACAGCTCATATGATGACTGTAGCTTAGGTGCATAAAAAGTTTTAATTGTTGTCGTTCTTTCAAAAATACTTATTCCTGTCGATATTAAAGATGGGAGATATAAAAACTCTAATTTTTCACTGCAGTAAAAAGCCTGTTCTCCTATAGTAGTTACCTTTGGCAGTATTATTTTTTTGCTTTCACAGTAATAAAAAGCTTGGTCGTAGACATCTGTTACTTTATCAAGTCTGATTTCTGCAGAAATGTTGCTAAAACAGCTGCCCGGAATTGCACCCTCAAGACTTGGCAGATTTACGTATTCGACAGACCTGCAACCGCTAAAGTTTTTGCCTACCGTACTTCCGCTCAAGGTTTCAAGAGTTTTAAGCTTTGGAAAATCAATTTCCTTTAAGCTACTTAACGACATAAATCCGGCAGGTCCTAATACTTCAAGGTTAGGCATATTTACTACCTCAATAGAAATGTTGTTGTAAAATCCTGAACGCTCTACCTTTGTAACATTAGGACAGGATACAGCCTTTAATCCATCATATGTACCTCTGCAATGTGAAAAGCAGTATTGCGGAATAACAGTTACCTTGTCATTTACAAACTCTCTGAATTCATAGCAACGATAAAACGAATATTCGCCAAGCTCTTCAATTTGCGTTAAATCCATCTGCCTGAGCTTCAGGCATTCTCTAAATGCGGATTTGCCGACTTTTTTAAAATTTTTGCAATTACAAATGTATAGACTGTTGCATTTGTAAAAGGCGTAATCACCAACGCTTTCTAAAGTATCTGGTAAAATAATTATTGCTAATGTAGATGCTTTAAAGACATTATCTCCAATGCCTCTAACTGTAACGCCCTTTATTTTTTCTTGTACTCCAAGATAGTCGGATGTACCATTGTAGGCTGTGATAATACCATTTTCATCAATTTCAAAGTTTTCCTCTAAATCATATGAAACCACATTATATTTTTCACTTCTTTGAGGGCTTTTATATTTATCCGGTGCAATAGAAAAGGCGTGCACGGTTGTGACTTTATCAATGGTAATAGGACCTGTATACAGCGTTGCATTTTCAGGGGTAGCACGTTCGCCATTGGTGGTGTAGAATATTTCTGCTTCTGCATCACTACATGTAATTTCAAGCTCAAATGCTTCTATAAAGTCACCGCTTTTTACAGATAAAACAGGTGCAACAGTTCTATTCTTTACGTTGTCAGGAGTTGTCCCAATATATAGAATTGGTGCGTCAGGAAAGAATGTACCTCCATTCCATTCGCGACCGTATGATACAAGCAATTCTCTAACTCCCTCTGTATTAAGGGTAGGCGTTTTTGTTAAAAGCATTGCCGATGAAGCTGCTGTAAACGGAGAAGCCATGGATGTTCCGCTTTTTTCGGCATATATGTTTCCTTTATAGGAGCTGTTTATTGAAACACCCGGTGCAACAATATCAACCATATCTCCCCAGTTTGTCCAATATGGTTGTGAATCGTATTCGTCAATAGCACCGACTGTTATTGTTGTATCAAAGCATGCCGGAGAATATTTTGATGCATCTGCACCGCTGTTACCTGCAGCAACGCATAATACAATTCCTTCGTCGTAAGCAAGTTTAAGAGCATCATATTCAGCAGAATCATAACCTTTTCCGCCAAGGCTCATATTGATTACATCAACGCCGCTTTCAATAGCAGCATAGATTGCTGTAGTAACGCTCGAAGATGTACCTTGACCTGAACTATTTAAACATTTAAAGCCTTTGATTTTTACATTATTTGTTGTATTATCAGCAATAATACCTGAAACATGAGTGCCGTGTCCCTCGTCGTCATCCTCACTATCCGAAGCACCTGTATTAGCGGAATTAAATCCCGTTTCAATAATTCTGTCCTTTAGAAAATCATGGTCAAGGTCAATTCCGGTGTCAATAACACCAACAATAATTTCCGGCAAATTGTCCTTGTTTTCAAGAGTATCAATGTAGTCATCTGTTCCGATTGTTTCACTGCCCCATGAAAGGTGATTGCCGTATGTTGGGCATATATCCTTAACAGTAGCCTCACATGTTGATACAATCATATCGGGTTGAACATACTCTACACCCTTATCCTTTTGATAATACTGTAAAGCCTTGTTGTAGCTTGAGGAATTATCAAACTGTATAATATGTAAATCATTATATCCTTCTGTTATTGATACACAATCAAAAGTATTAATATCATTTTTTGATTTTACAATTAAGCGTAGCGATTCATCCGGATATTCCTTTTGCATTTCACGTAGCTCACAGGCAAATTCGTCGATGGTTATGTCACTCATTTCATTTGCACTGTAAACCGAAAACGGAATTACCGCAACTAAAATACACACAGAAAGAATAATTGAAAGTATTTTTTTCATAACATGCACCAACTCCATAAGCAAGCGAGATAAAAAATGCGCAGCCGAAGCCACGCATAAAAAATGCATGCTCCAAACTGTCGCCAAACAAATTTAACACATATTGCAATAAAAGCATGTGAAATAAGAGTATGCATTTTTATCAAGAGAAAAAAAGACACACCTTTAGTGCAATATTACTATTAAATTTGTTTGGCACTTTTATTCTAACACAAAACATTTTTTTATGCAATCCTATTTTAGACTGTGTTCTTGCAATGAAAGTTATAACAGTTCATATTGACTGACAGTTAAAAATAGTCTATTATATTTACATAAAGCTTTGGAGGTGCATTATGAATATATGGCACGATATATCGCCTAAAAGAATAAGAAAGGACAGATTTTACGCTGTTATTGAAATTTCAAAGGGCGGAAAAAATAAATATGAGCTTGATAAGGAAACAGGTA
>JBJFGE010000024.1:0-15392 GCA_051892435.1 Eubacterium sp. | reverse complement strand
AAAAAATATTAGCTGTATTAATGGTTTTATCAATGATTTTTGCTTTGTCTGCCTGTGCTTCAAAGGAGTACAAGGATACAGTTGTAACAATTCCCGTAACTGACGAAAACGGAGAAGAGGTTACCGATGAGGAAGGCAAGGTTGTAACAGAAATTGTAACAGAGAATTCAACCGCAGAGGCTTCATCAAAAGCAGAAAACGACGACAATTCAACTGAAAAGAACAGCAAAGAAACAACAAATAAATCCTCTAAAACTACCACAGCAGCATCAAAGAAAAACGATGTAAGTACTTCTTCTTCTTCTTCTTCAAATTCCGAGTCCTCATCTGAAAACGCTGTGGCATCAGGTAAAGAAACTACTGTTGCAAATTCCGATAGCAAAGCAACAACACAAACAACTACATCAGCAATCACGGAAACAACCACAGAAAAGTCCGAAAAACGTGAGGTAACTGTTCAAATAGAGCTTCCCTTTTATAATGATTTGGAAACAAAATTAAGCGTAAGCTATAAGGCAGCTGAAGATAAAAAATATACTAAGCTTGAATTTGAAAATCCGACAGATAAAAAAGAAAAGCTGACATATGAAACGGTAAGGCTTGACGGAAAAACAGTTAAAACATATGAGCTTGGTAAAATCAAAGGCGATGTAACTGTTAAAATCAGTATGACAGGTGTTGACCTCAGTAACGAGACGATAGTAATTCCTGCATCTGAAAGCACAGGAACAATTTCTCCTGTTACAGGTATTGAAATGATGCAGGGAGAAGACGACTAAATTAGTTCATAAAAACCGCTTGAATTTTTAAATTCAAGCGGTTTTTTTCAGTGAAAATTAGTAATTACAGATGCGTTCCCTCGGCACAGTGCACATTGTGCGCGTGCCGATGTAGCAGAGGGGGTTATTAGGGGGAATGGGCATCTTTGATGCTTCCCCCTGATTTGTAATCTACAGTTGTGGTACCCAAAATTTCATTCATTGCTAAAGCAATTCTAAAATTTTGACCACTGCCAATTCTTGTTGCTCCTTTTATCTCGCACTGCGAGCAGTCGCAAACGAATCTTTCTTTCGCAACACGAAAGAAATGAAAGACCCCGCGTTAGCGGAACAATAAATTAGATTGACAAATACTAATTTGTAAAACTCATTTATTGTCGGGAAAAGGTGTTCCGTTATTAAAGTGTCTATCTTCTCGTTTGCGTGCAGGCTCAGCCTGCCAAATACTAATTTTCCGAATTATCCCAAGGCCACGGGTCTTTAAGCCATTCATCGCTGTTGTAGCCGTTTAAGGTGAGAGGACCGAACTCCTTTTCATATTCTGCTTTGACGGCTTCGTATTTTTTCTTATAGGAATTAAGAAGCTCAAGTGCCTCCTGGTCATCAGGGTGTGTGTCACAGAAAAGACGGCATTCGTACATAGCAAAGCCTAAAGCCGAAAGTCTTTTTAAAAGCTTGCTTTTACTCATACCCTTTTCACCATCTTTCCCATAAACGGTTTATTAAGTGCAGGAAACAACGTTCCGTTTTGAAGTGCTTTATCCGAGTCATATGTCACAAGCTCCAGCTGTAAAGGTACATATGCCATTGTAACAGTGGCATCCTCGGGAAGTGCCGGTCGTTTATCTCTTTTCAGAAAGCTTGGCTTGAAAAGGTCAACATAATCTTCCATATATAAGCTCCTTTCATATCTTTATGTTTCATACTATGAGCAATTTTTTATTTTGACAAAATGCCAAGAAAAATTTTCTACATATAATGGAATATGATGTTTAAATTCAATATGATATGGCAATCATATTTGTGAGATGTGAAATATCAGATGCTTATATGAAGGTGATTTAATTGCTTATTAAACGAGGCGAGATATATTATGCTGATTTAAGTCCTGTAGTCGGCTCGGAGCAAGGCGGGGTAAGACCGGTACTTATCGTTCAGAATGATGTGGGAAACAAATATTCCCCAACGGTAATTGCCGCCGCCATTACCTCACAGAGAGATAAAACGAATTTGCCTACTCACATTGAGGTGGACGCCGTGAATTGCGGCTTGGCAAAGGACAGCGTTGTGCTTTTAGAGCAGGTGAGAACCATTGATAAACGCCGTCTGCGTGAAAAAATGGGAAGCCTTGATACCGACGATATGGGAAAGGTTAATCAGGCGTTAAGCGTCAGCTTCGGACTTTAACGGATAAATGCTTTGCAATTTTTCGTTTCAATCCTTAATACCGCGTAATTTATGCAGTATTAAGGATTGTTTTATTTTTTTATCTGTGATATTATAGCAATGTAATAATATTTTTAGGAGATTTCATATGAACAGAATCGCAGAATTTGAAAAGGTATCCTTTGAGCAATTTGAAAAGGACTGGATTAAAAATTTTCCCGAAACGGAAAATGTCAGAGAAATTTATGACAGCATAAAGCTTCCTAAGAGAGCAACATCAGGCTCTGCTGGCTACGACTTTTATACACCTGCACAGATTACCTTTGAAAAGGGAAAATCAACTCTCGTTCCGACAGGTATTAGGTCAAAGATTGATGAGGGCTGGGTTCTTTCAATTTATCCTCGTTCAGGTCTTGGATTTAAGCACAGATGTCAGCTTGATAACACTGTTGGTATTATTGATTCAGACTATTACAATTCCTCAAATGAGGGACATATTATGATAAAAATCAGCTGTGATGCTCATGATGAGGGACATACTGCTGTTGTAGAGGCAGGAGACGGATTTGCTCAGGGTATCTTCACACAGTTTGGTATTACATATGATGATAATGCAGACGGTGTAAGAGACGGCGGATTTGGCTCAACAACAAAGAAATAATGGATAAAATAGAAAAAATTTTATCAAAGCCTTTAAATGTATGCATGCTTGCCATGGTTTGCTGTGCTCTTTGGGGCAGTGCCTTTCCGTGTATTAAAATCGGATATTCATTTTTTGACATAGCAGGCGGGAACTATTCGTCTCAGATACTTTTTGCCGGTGTTCGTTTTACTCTTGCAGGATTTTTAATTATCGTCTTTGGCAGTATAATTTCAAAAAAATTTCTTTTGCCTAAGAAAAGTTCTTTTGCGAAAATCCCTGTTTTATCCCTGTTTCAGACTATATTGCAGTATATTTTTTTCTACTTGGGTTTGGCGAATACAACAGGCACTAAAAGTTCAATAATAAATAGCACAAGCGTTTTCTTCGCTGTTATAATTTCAGCTGCTTTATTTAAGCATGACAGGCTGACTGTGAAAAAGGTAATAGGCTGTATTGTAGGCTTTCTCGGAGTCGTTATTATTAATTTCAACAGTGTAGGAAGCTTGGATTTTAATTTTAATTTTTCAGGGGAAGGCTTTATTATAATTTCTTCCCTGTCGTATGCTTTCTCTTCCGTGTTTTTAAAAAAATTCAGCGAAAGTGAAGATACAGTTGTTTTAAGCGGATATCAGTTTGCACTTGGCGGAATTGTTATGGTGGTGCTCGGTCTTGTGCTTGGCGGTAAAATTTCACAGAATGATTTTAATGGTGTTATTCTTTTGATTTATCTTGCCTTTGTTTCCGCTGCCGCATATACGCTTTGGGGTATTCTTCTTAAATACAACGATGTTTCAAGGGTAGCCGTGTACGGCTTTATGACTCCTGTTTTCGGATGTCTGCTTTCGGCACTCTTTCTAAGCGAAGAAATAACGCAGACTGCATTTCAGATAATTCTTTCTCTTCTGCTTGTATGCATAGGTATTTATGCCGTTAATTCAAAATCAAAAAATTTTCAAAGGAGACTTAATAATGATTGACAAAACTGCTGTTCACAAATTAAGCTACGGTCTGTTTGTTCTTACTGCAAAGGACGGTGAAAAGGACAATGGCTGTATAATCAATACTGCTATACAGGTTGCCGACAGCCCTGTAAAAATTGCCATTTCCGTAAACAAGAAAAATTATACTCACGATATGATTAAGAAAACAGGGGAGTTTAATTTATCTGTTCTGACGGAAAATGTACCGTTTTTTGTATTTCAGCATTACGGCTTTAAAAGCGGTAGAAATGAAGAAAAAATTGTTGGCGAAATGAAGAGAAGCGAAAACGGTATAGTTTATCTTGATGCCTTTGCAAATGCGTTTATTTCCTGCAAGGTAGTCGAAGAGGTTGACTGCGTTTCTCATACAATGTTTATTGCTGAAATTACGGAAAGTCAGACTCTTTCAAGCGATAAGTCAGTAACCTATCAGTACTATTTTGATAATATTAAGCCAAAGCCCGAAAAGCCAAAGAAAAAGGGCTACGTATGTAAGATTTGCGGTTATGTATACGATGGCGATGAGCTTCCTGAGGATTTCATTTGCCCTATATGCAAGCACACAGCAGCAGATTTTGAAGTGATAGGTTAAGATAAGAAATTATGAAAGCAAAAATAACTTTAGCAAAAGAATTTCAAATCGGTGAAATAGATAAAAGAATTTATGGTTCATTTGTTGAACATTTGGGCAGAGCGGTTTACGGCGGTATTTATGAGCCGTCTCATCCCCTTGCTGACAGTGACGGATTCAGAACTGATGTTATTGATATGGTAAAGGAGCTGAATGTTCCCATAGTTCGTTATCCGGGCGGCAATTTTGTTTCAGGCTATAACTGGGAGGACGGCGTAGGACCTGTGGAAAACAGACCGAAGCGTCTTGATTTGGCTTGGGGAACAACTGAGCCTAATACCTTTGGTACTAATGAATTTATGAAATGGTGTCAAAAGGCAAATACCGAATGTATGATGGCTGTAAATCTCGGAACGAGAGGTCCTGACGAGGCAAGAAATCTTGTGGAGTATACTAATCATAAGAGTGGCTCTGCTTGGTCTGATATGAGAATAAAGCACGGATACAAGGAGCCTTGGAGCATTAAGCTTTGGTGTCTCGGAAACGAAATGGACGGCAGATGGCAGATGGGTGCAAAGACTGCGGCGGAATACGGCAGAACGGCACTTGAGGCATCTAAAATGATGAAATGGACAGATGGCTCTATTGAAACTGTTTTGTGCGGCTCTTCAAGCAGAAATTCTCCAACCTTTGGTGAATGGGAGGCAACCTCTCTTGATATTGCCTATGATAGCATTGACTACGTTTCCCTCCATCAATATTACGGAAATCATAATGACGATACACCGTCTTTTTTGGCTCTTACCCTTGAGCTTGACGAGTTTATCCATTCTGTTTTATGTGTCTGCGACTACATAAAGGCAAAGAAAAGAACAAAGAAAACAATAAATCTTTCCTTTGACGAATGGAATGTTTGGTATCATTCCAATGATGCACCGTATGAACGATGGTCTATGGCCCCGCCAAGGCTTGAGGATATTTATAATTTTGAGGATGCTTTACTTGTAGGCTCAATGATGATTACACTTCTTCGTTATTGCGACAGAATTAAGATTGCCTGCCTTGCACAGCTTGTAAATGTTATTGCTCCTATTTTTACTCAAACAGGAGGTGGAATATTTAAGCAAACCATTTACTATCCCTTTGAACATTTGAGCAATTTCGGTAGGGGAGTGGCGTTAAATCCTATTATTTCCTGCCCAAAATATGATTGCAAGGATTTTACAGATGTTCCTTATCTTGAGGCAATAGCAACTGTTGACGAGGAAAAAGAGGAAATGACTCTTTTCTGCGTTAATAAATCTCTTGATGACGACGCTTTGCTTGAAATAAATCTTCTTGACCTTGAAGGCTATAAGCCCTTTGAATTCATTTCAATGGACGGTTGCAGTGCAAAGGAAGAAAACAGCTTTGACGATTCTCCTGTTAAGCCTCATAAAAATGAGCTTCCCGATGTTGACGGTACTGCTGTAACGGCACATTTACAGCCATTTAGTTGGAATGTTATCAGATTTAAAAAGAAATAATATTAAAATGTATAAATATAATTTTGACATTGTATAAATATTATGTTAGAATAGGACATCATAGTTTTTCTGTGATGTCTTATTTTTTTCAGAAAGAGAGTAGAATTATGACAAAAGCACAAATCTGTATTATGATTTCAATTGTAGTGTATCTCTTTGCAGTGCTTATGATTGGAGTTGTATTTTCAAAAAGAACAAAAAATGTCGGTGATTTCTATTTAGGTGGCAGAAAGTTAGGTCCTCTTGTTACTGCAATGAGTGCCGAGGCATCGGATATGTCAAGCTATTTGCTTATGGGTCTGCCGGGACTTGCTTATCTTTCCGGTGTGGCAGATGTTGGCTGGACTGCAATTGGCCTTGCTGTCGGTACTTATCTTAACTGGCTTATCGTTGCAAAACGTTTGCGTAATTATTCTGCAAATATAAATGCAATTACAATACCTGATTATTTCTCCCTGAGATATAAGGACAGTAAAAAAATCCTTATGGGCATTGCGGCTCTTGTTATAATTGTATTTTTCGTTCCGTATACTGCATCGGGCTTTGCTGCTTGCGGAAAGCTTTTCGGTACTCTTTTCGGCATTGATTATCATATTGCGATGATTCTTTCTGCAATTATCATTGTTGGATACACCTCACTTGGCGGATTTAATGCAGCGTCTGTATCTGACTTTGTTCAGTCAATTATTATGACCTGTGCCCTTGTTTTTGTGCTTATCTTCGGTGTTTCAAAGGCAGGCGGTATGGAAGCAGTTATTGAAAATGCTAAGGCACTTCCGGGATATTTTTCAATGACAAATACCTTTATTGCTGAAACGGCAACAAGTAAGCCTTACGGCTTTTTGACTATTATTTCAACTCTTGCTTGGGGTCTTGGATATTTCGGTATGCCTCACATTCTTCTTCGTTTTATGGCTATCGAGGACCCGAATAAGATTAAAATTTCAAGACGTGTTGCATCTGTTTGGGTAGTTATTTCAATGGGACTTGCAATTCTTATCGGTGTTGTAGGCTTGGGAATGGTTAATAACGGTGCTCTTGCTCCTCTTGAGGACAGCGAAACAATTATCGTTAGAATTTCCGATTTGCTTTCACAACAGGGTATTTTACCTGCTCTTATTGCAGGTGTTATTCTTGCAGGTATTCTTGCAAGTACAATGTCCACCTCTGACAGCCAGCTTCTTGCCGCTTCTTCATCAGCAAGTGAAAATATCCTCGGCGGTGTTTTCAAGCTTAACCTTTCAGAAACTTCAAAAATGGTTGTTGCAAGAGTAACCCTTGTTATTATTTCTGTGATTGGCGTTATCATTGCTTGGGATTCAAATTCATCAGTATTCGGTATTGTTTCATTTGCTTGGGCAGGCTTCGGTGCAGCCTTCGGTCCTGTGGTTTTGCTATCACTTTTCTGGAAGCGTTCAAACAAGTACGGTGCTGTCG
Source organism: Eubacterium sp. (assembly GCA_051892435.1). Classification (GTDB taxonomy): domain Bacteria; phylum Bacillota; class Clostridia; order Oscillospirales; family Acutalibacteraceae; genus Eubacterium_R. Next base: position 8,070 of record JBJFGE010000024.1, on the reverse strand, counting down.
CAGGTATGATTGCAGGCGGTGTTATGGTATTCGTTTGGAAATACGCTATTGCAGGACTTGCAGATGTTCTCAATATCTACGAGCTTCTTCCTGCATTTATAATCGGACTTGTTGTGAATGTGGTTGTTTCACTTCTTACACCTGCTCCCGAGGCTGAAATCATCAAGGAATTCGAAGAGGCTAAAACAGTAAAAAAATAAAGTGTAAATTCCAAAGACTGTGAAGATTTTATCCGTCTTCACAGTCTTTTTCTTGTTATTTAAACATATTCTTGAATAAAAAAACTCTATATGCTAAAATGATTTTAGGTGATTATTATGTTAAAAAAACAAAAGGGAAATATAATACTGTTTTACATAGCAGCGGTTATTGCTCTTGTTGCGGCGGCTTTTTTTGACCTTGAGCTTGATATTATTCTTAATAATCCGGAGGATATTTTTGCAAATTGGTTTAAAAATACGGGAGAAATACCCTCAAGGCTGATTTGTCCTATTGCAGGTACGGTTTTGTTTTATACATATAAAAACAAGTTGCAAAGGATTGCAGGATTTTTGATAGCTATGGGCGGCTCTGCTTATTTCGGATACTATATCGGAAAGTATTTCTTTGTTGAAGAAAATCAAATGCTTTTCAGTATTATTTTCGGCGTAGGCTTTGGTGTGGTTTGTCTGATTGTCGGTAGTTTTATTACCATACCCGATAAATACAGAGACATTTTACGCCAAACTGCCATAATAGGCATAGCAGTAATGTTTGCCCAGATAATAGCCATTGAGGGAATGAAATATCTTTGGGGACGTGTAAGATTCAGAGATTTGCTCGCACAGGGAAGCTATGACGCCTTTACTCCTTGGTATCACCTTAATGGAATAAACGGCAATAAGTCATTTCCCAGCGGTCATACTGCCGGTGCAGGAATGAGCTATCTTATGATGCTGTTTCCTTATATTTCAGAGAAATGGAAAAAGAAATCTCAGCTTTGCTTTTGGATACCCTGCGTCTATACTTCCATTGTAGCCTTTACAAGACTTGTTATGGGTGCTCATTATTTAAGTGATGTAGCAATGGGCGGTATCGTCAGCTTTACAGTTGTAATTGTAGCAATGAAAATATTTGAAGCAAAGAAAAGTAAATGACCGAATAAAGCACAACAGCACCGTTTTTGACGGTGCTGTTATTTACTGTCCTTTAATTCTTTTGAGTGCGTTTTTTTCAAGACGGGAGACTTGAGCTTGGGAGATGCCTACCTCTTTGGCAACCTCCATTTGAGTTTTGCCCTGCATAAAGCGAAGATACATTATATTTCTCTCGCGGTCGTCAAGCTTTTTGATTTCGTCCTTTATCATAATTTCGTCTATCCAGTCGGTATCGGTGTTGTTATCGCCCACCTGGTCCATTACATAAATTGTATCACCACCGTCGGAATACACAGGCTCATAAAGGCTCACAGGGTCAACGATTGCCTCAAGTGCAAGGACAACGTCACTCTTTTTCATATCAAGCTCCTTTGCAATTTGCTCCACCGTTGGCTCCTTGCCGTACTTATTAGTTAATTTTTCCTTAACCTGCATTGCCTTGTATGCCGTGTCCCTCATTGACCTTGACACCCTAACAGCATTATCGTCACGCAAATACCTACGTATTTCACCTATGCACATAGGAACTGCATAGGTGGAAAATCTAACATCTAAATCTAAATTAAAATTATCAATGGCTTTTATAAGACCTATTACACCTACTTGAAACAGGTCGTCCATATTTTCTCCTCTGTTGGCAAAACGCTGAATGACAGACAGTACAAGTCGTAAATTTCCCTGAATAAGCTCGTCACGTGCCTTTTTGTCGCCTGCATGAGCTTTCTTTAATAGTTCAATTTTTTCTTTCTCCTTTAAAACCTTTAGCTCGCTTGTGTTAATACCGCAAATTTCGACTTTACTGTACTGCAAACATATCATCCTTTTTACTGTTTATGTATAGTTGAGCACAGAAAAAATCTCTCTGCCTTTATTATTAGCAGAGAGATTTGATTTTATAATGCTTTAATTAAAAATTAACTATATTTGATACCATTTGATTTCGTTTGCGTCAAGATGGAGGTCAAAGCTGCTGCCGTCACCTACATATACAGTTGTGTCCTGTGGCTCGTAGGTATTGTTTACAACGCAGTATTTACCGTTTTTAACATATGCGTGAACCTCAACATTATAGTTAGTTGAGAACCAACGGTTAAGCTCGTCTTCTGCATTTGCAGACCATAATACTGCACGGTAAAGAATACGACTGTTTTCAAAGCTGTAGGGGAGACCGCTGATATATACGCCTCTGCCTTTTCCAAATGATTTAACAGCCATCTGCACCTCTTCTGCGTGTCTTACTGCAAAGGGAAGCTCTGTTGCATTTTGAATAAGAACGGTTGTGCCCTCAAGTGCAACAATGTTCTTTTTGCCCTCACCAAAGTCAACATTTCCGTCTGTGTCAGCGAGAATGAAGTGGTCTCTATGCTCCTCTGTGTTGTATCTGCGAGTGTTGAGAGTGAATCCGTTTTCTTCTTCCACACCGAGAATATCGTCAAGCTGGAAGAACTTGCCCTGCCATTGATGAGCAGCAGGCTCACCTACACCGATAAAGCCGCCACCGTTATAAACAAATTCCTTTACAGCAGTAATGATTTCCTCATCAGCCCAATATTCGCCGCCTGATTGTGCAGTATCTGCGTCACCCACATTGATAATTACATCAAAATTCTTAAGAAATGAGCTGTCATTTTTAATATCGTCAAAGCTGATGAATGATACATCAAAGGGTGCACCGCTGAGTGCCTCGATAACACCAAAGTATGAATAATTCTGTCTGTAATAAAGACCGTGATGCACCATATGGTTGCTCCAAGCACGCATCTTGCCCCAGCAGTTAAGGACCGCAACCCTCTTAACGCAGTAAGGAGTAACGCCCTGAATGTTGTCATAAAGAGTGCGGAATTCATTACATACATCCTTAATGTAATCTACAAATTCAGGGAATTTAAGAGCAAGCTTAAGATATCCGCCGTATCCGATTCTCTGAATAGGGCTTCTTAAAATAGCACGTCTTGCAGTTACCCAATTAACCTTTGCCTCATAAATAGGGTCTCCGCCCTCACAGAATACATCAGGGAAGAAGTAGGGGAGAAATCTGCCTTCTGTGTATTTAACATTCTTAATATCGCTGAACAGCCTAAGGGTTGAACCGTTACCGACACTGCCCACTATTGCATCAAGACCGATAGATGCAAATTCGTCCATAAAGGGCTCCATACCAATCCAGTGGTCGCCCATAAACATCATAGCTTCCTTGCCGTATTCATGAACAATGTCCACCATTTCCTTGGCAAGCTTTGCAACCTCTCTTCTTTGAAAAGCCTGAAAATCCTTAAATTCCTTTGACGGAATTCTGTACATATTGTTCATATAACCTTGGTCAATGATGTACTCGGGACGGAAAGGATAGCCGACCTCTTTTTCAAATTGTTCTAAAATATATGGACTGACTGATGCTGAATATCCAAACCAGTCAACAAATTTTTCTCTTGCAAGCTCATCAAAAACAAGGGTGAACTGATGGAAAAATGTTGTGAATCTTACAACGTCAACGTATTTGTGTGTTTCAAGGAAACGACGCAGACGCTTGAGAGAATGTGCTTTTGTTTTAGGCTGACGAACATCAAATGTAATTTGAGGTTCAACGTCCTTCCAATCGTTTACAACTGAGTTGTACATATGTACCGGATCCCACATAATGTAGGCAAGAAAGCTTACCGTGTATTCGTGGAATTTCTTTGCAGGGGAGATAATGACATTTCCGCTTTCCTCGTTATATAACCATTCACCATAGGGAACAACATCGCCTGTAGTACGGTCAATAACCTCCCACCATTTTTTGATGTCATCACGGTTATTTACCTTGAGCATATCGGGATAAAGGTGGTCCATAAGATGAATTTCAAGGGTATCTTCAACTGCGGTGTGAAATGATGTCATAATATACATCTGCTGAATTTCATCGGGATTTGCCTTTGCCCACTCGTTATCCTTTCTTGTGGTGTAATATGTGGCGTAAACCTTTGCACCTGTGTCACGTAATTCCTGTGGAAATTCCGTTCCGTCGCAGTCACGCAGTGCGTCTGCACCCCATTCGTCCATAATTTCAAGGGTTTCCTTTACAACGTCTATATCTGTCGGGATTGTTACTCTGCCTTTTTTGTTATCCATAAATTTTTACCTCAACTGTTCATTATTTTTCAATAGGTGTAATTATGTTATCCTTTAAAACTATTTTGCCGTTACGCATCCTTTTGCGTTTAAGAGGAACACCGTCACGGATATAAAAATGATTGTTTGCCACATAAGCATCGGGATTTTTTACAGGGCTGATAATTCCGCCTAAATCATCATAACTCACGTTATTAACAAATTTATTGTGGATAGCCTGTTGCATACAAAACATAATGCAACCGCCCTCATTTTGCCTGCTGTAATTATACTCGTATACCGTGCCGTCACCTGAGTCGGCATCATAAGCCATACCGTCTTGATTAAGCTTTGTGTCAAGAACCTCGTTGAATTTAAACAAGGCGTTCTTACATTTCCAAGGCCAAATTGCCGCTGCAACCTTGCCCATACGCTTTCCCGGATGACGGTAAATACGGTCGTTCATTTCAATAGCACAGGAATCTGCTGTGTTGTGCTCTACGAGTGGTCTGAGTGCGTACATAGGGGTGATAGCATCACCACCGGCAAATTTAACGAAATTATTTGTCATTAAAATGTTTTCGTTACCGTATTTTTTGAAGGTGTCCTCCTGAAGCTCGGTACTGCTGAAATCATTGTGACGATATGTATATCCCACTGCAATACCCCATCTGCTGACGTTTTGAACAAAGCAGTCTTTTACAGTAACGCCGTCATATCTTGCAACACCTGTTTTTTCTTCGTCATCAGGCTTGAATGCAGTCATATAAATACCGCCGTTGTTCATATGCTTGTTGTAAACATTTCCGCTGACATCATGAATGTAAAGATTGCTCAGCGTAATGTTGTGAAGCGTACCTCTGTTTTTAGCAACAGCTGCAACTCCTGTGCGGTCCATTTTATCTGCGGAACAATAGCTTTCGGCTGTTGTAAATTCCTCATAGTTCGTTATTTCAATATCGTGTATTAAAATATTCTCGGTATCATAAAGCAGAATTGCAGATGATACATTACCCTTGTAGATGTGACCGGGTGAGTCAAGTTGGACTCCGTAATCCTGATACCATATTCCGCTTCCGTCGGCATCAATTCTCGGCAGGTCGAAATTATCACCGTATGCACCGATTTCAATTTCTTCCTCTCTATAATCCCCGCAATTTTTTATGTGAAGATACTGACCCTTGAATACAGAGCCTCTTTCGAGTAAAACCTTATCACCGGGGCAAAGGGGTATTCCATTGATTTTATCAAGAGTTAAAAACGGGGAGTCCGGTGTTAAACCACTGTTTTGGTTATTACCTGTCAGCGAGCTGACGTAATATGCTGTTGATTTCATTTTCATACTCCTCCTCCCTTATTTTCTTTTCAATAATCATTTCAACCTCTCTAAAGGTGAAACGGTCGCCGTTGTATCTTGTAAATAAATCTCTGTTATTTTTAAAGAAATTTTTTGCATCCTTACGGGAAATTTCCCTGTAATTGTAGACCTTTTTTATCTCCTCGTTTTCCGATACAAAGTCAAGCCTTAGCTTTGTAAGCTCGTGCTGTAAGTATACAGGAAAAGAGTAATGACTCAATCCGTAAAAGATTTCACCGTTTTTGATTTGAGCATCTATTTTTGCATTTTCGGCATCGCATCTTTTTTTGACGGCTTCAAGGCTGTCATCATCAATTTGACCCAGCCTTTTGGCGAAAATAAGACACGCCTTTGCGTATTGCTCATTTTTTTGATTTGAAAAAGAGTTGTTGTTCATAATACTATCTCCGCAATAATGATAGGTAGTGCAAATTAATACAGGTACTATTTACCTAAACTATAATTATATAATACTTATTTCTCATATACATTGCAAGTGTATTTTCATCGGATAGCCGCTGAATATTTGACAAAAAGCAAAATTTATATAAGAATAGGCAACAATAACTGTTTGACAAACAATAGTGAGAGGAATATAATTGAATTGCAAATATATTTTATGAGAGGTTAGGTTTATGAAAAAGGTTTTTACAAAAATCATTTGTGCAGTGCTTGCTGCTATAATGGTATTTTCCTGTACATCAGTTGCATTTGCTGACAATGGTATAACTCCTGTTGTTGTTGTACACGGTGTAGGCGGTTCTCCGATTTACAGAAATCCCGACTCTGATGATAGACAACAGCTTGGAAATTTTGATATCGGTTCATTATTTACTTCAAATAATGATGTTCTCCATGCTCTGCTTGATGCAACACAGGGTAATGTAAAAGACCCTGTTAAGTTTATGGATCAGGTTGGTAGACTTCTAGGCGGATATGCTGAAATGGCATGTGACGAGGACGGTAATCCTGCACCTGATACAGGAATTGCAAATTACTGGACAGATAGTCTTGCAAATCATAAGGATTTCCTTGACAGTGAGCAGTCAAGCGAACCTGCTGTATGGAAATCTATAGCAGACAGAGTTGGTGCTGAAAATGTTTACGCATTCAACTATGACTGGCGTTTAGATGCCTGTGAAAACGGTGAGAAGCTTGATTCGTTTATTGAGGGCGTTAAACAGCAGACCGGTAAAAGCAAGGTTACTATTATCGGTGCTTCAGAGGGTACTGTTGTAGTTTCTGCTTATGTTGATGCTCATAAAAATGATAATGAGGTTGAAAAGATTGTATATCTTAACAGTGCGTTTAACGGCGTAGGAATTTCCAGACTTTTCGCTCAGGATTTTGTAATTGACAGAGACGTTATTATCAGCTATATTGCAAATCTTACAAGCACTTTAAGAAATAACAGCTTTGATTTATCAAGACTTACTTGGATTTCAGAGACAGCAACTGCAACTGTTGACAATCTTTGCGCTTTGCTTAATCAGATTAAGGATGACCCTGCTCTTCTTAATCATTTGTATTTGAATGTTCTCAAGCCTGCTCTCGGATGCTTACCTATTATGTGGGAGTTCATTCCATATGATTGCTTTGATACTGCTGTTGAAAAAATGAGTGCTATCGGCTTCCTTGACAAGAACAGCGGTCTTTATGCTAAAATTTCAAACTACCATGCAGTTCAGGGCAGACTTGTTCAGAATATAACCGAGCTTAAAAACAAGGGCGTACAAATTGCTATTGTTGCGAATTACGGTATCCCTGATATTCCGGTAACGTCAGATTATGCAGCTCAGTCAGATGTTTTGATTGAGACAAAATATGCGTCTATCGGTGCAACTACTGCAGATTACGGAAAGACACTTCCTTTGTCACAAATTGAAAATAATAGCTATGCATCACTTGATGAGATTGTGGATGCATCAACCTGTGCTTTCCCTGATAACACTTGGTTTTTGAAGGGTGTTCAACATATGGGCTTTTGGTATGGCTCAGGTGCTTGTAATTTTGTGGCAGACTTAGTAACAACAAAAACTCCTACAAATATTAGCGATATAAAAGCTTCTCTCAATATCGGTCAGTTTGTAGGAACAGACGATAGTCTTAATATTACTACTATCGGAATAAGCACACCTACGGCATCAAGTATTACAAAGTTTACAAAGAAGACAAAAAGCTCTGTAGCTGTAAATTGGAAAAAGACTTCAGATGTTAAGGGATATGAGGTTCAGTATTCAACCTCAAGCAAGTTTACAAAGTCAAAGACAAAAACTGTAAAGGTAACCGGTGCTGCCAAAGCAAGCATAACTCTTAAAGGTCTGAAGAAAAATAAGAAGTATTATGTAAGAGTACGTACCTATAAGGTTGTTGCAAACCAGAAGGCTTACTCTGATTGGTCTGCAGTAAAAACCGTAACAACAAAGAAATAAACAATCATAACCACCCGTCAAACGGGTGGTTTGCACAAGGGCTAAAAGCCACTGA
>JBJFGE010000023.1:0-15393 GCA_051892435.1 Eubacterium sp. | reverse complement strand
GAGCATTTCGTTTTTTATCTTTGTCAGTATTCTTTTTTCAAGTCGGCTTATATATGACTGAGATATTCCAAGCTCGTCTGCAAGCTCCTTTTGAGTATGGCTCTGCTGTCCGTTAAGTCCGAATCGCATTATCATAAGATTACGCTCCTTCTCCGGTAAGGCATTAACCGTATTCATTAGAACTCTTTTTTCATCGTCATACTCTATTTCTTCGTAAACATCGTTCGGCTCTGTGCCGAGAACATCTCGGAGAGTAAGCTCATTCCCGTCCCAATCAACAGACAACGGCTCATCAAAGGACATTTCGCCTTTCATACTGTTCACCTTTCTCAAATGCATAAGTATTTCATTTTCAATGCATCTTGAGGCATAGGTGGCAAGCTTGATGTTTTTATCGGGATTAAAGGTCTTAACCGCTTTCATAAGTCCGATTGTTCCTATTGACACCAAGTCCTCGGTTGATGTTGTCTTCGTTTCAAATTTTTTTGATATGTACACAACAAGTCGCAAATTATGAATTATCAAAAGCTCTCTGTTATCCTCTATTCCCTGCCTTAGCTCATCGATTATCTGCTGTTCCTGCTCCTTTGATAATGGCGGTGGAAGAGTTTCAGGACCGTTGATATAATAGCACTTCTGTCTTTTAAACAGTCTTAAAAATAATTTCTTTAAAAATTTAATCATACAGCACCTCAGATGTTTAATATTTCGGGATTTATTATTGCGGAAAAATCCTTTGCCTCCACTGATGACATCGCTATGTATACCCTATCCGTTTCAAAGGATTTTTTCCCATTTGATACAACTACCTTATCAGGCTTAAACGCCTGCAATACTCCCTCACCTCCAACCGTGTTATACGGCACAACTCTCTCGGTGTCATAGCATATTTTACTCTTATCGGCTACTATTACGGGATAGTCGGAAAATGGCTCCTTTAGCTTATTTCCGCTGTCTGACAGAGCATATAAATGAGTGGTCCTGCCGTTTTTATCTATTGTCACAGAATAAATCTGCTTTTTTTCTATTGTGTGATTATATATTTTTATAACTGCTACGGAAATTAAATAAGCAAATAATGCACTTAATAGAAGTATTTTCGCAGAGATATCAAAATATACCGTGCCGTTATTCAGTGCTATTGCCGATGATTTGAATATCATTTGAATTGCAACAATTATCCCGAGAAATACAAGATTTGAAAAATAAAAAAGCAATGCTGATTTTAGAAATACAGTAAGTCTATTAAATCCGAATGCGATAAATACTATCACAAATGATACAATAATTTTTCCCACTGCTGTCACAAAAAAGTTTAGATTATCTGCAAGTATCACCAATGAATAAAGTCCTCCCACAGCAGAGGCAAAAAGCAAACGTATAATTTTTTTGTCACGTTTGAGTAATAATGATGTAAGCAAAAGCAGAAGATATGTTATGAAAAAGTTTATGACAAACAGCACATCAACATATATAACCAAAAAATACCCCTCCCCGATTACAATTATAATCAATGGGAATGGGTAATTTTGTCACAATTACTCTATCAAATTAGGATTATATTTAGACAAATAATTATTAATTAGTTCATAAACAATTCATCATATTTATAATATTAAGTGGTAATTTTTTACTGGAAGGAATGATTATATGACTGTCAGTAAGAGAACTCTTGCATTATTTTTAGCTTTAGGAATTATAACTGCATTGTTTGGTTGTTCAAAGTCAACTCAAACAGAAACAGGTCAGGAAATTCAGGGAGAAGATTTTGAGCTTGAGCTAATATCAAACAGCATTGATGCTTCAAGCATTTTCACATCAAGAGATAAATCAGGCTCTTATGATGATAATATATACAATATCGAATTAAAGGACAACGGCAGTACTTCCGATTGCGAAACTGTTGACATTAATTCAGATAATATCACAATTACAAAAACAGGAACTTATAGAATCAGCGGTACCCTTTCAAACGGTCAAATCATAATTGATGCCTCTGATACTGATAAAATACAGCTTGCATTAAATAACGTTTCTGTAAAAAACAACAATCATCCTGCAATCAATGTAATAAATGCAAAAAAGGTGTTTATTACCTGTGAGGAGAATACTGATAATTATTTAGAAACAAGCGGAGAATTTGATTCAAGCAGTAATGAAGACGGTGTAATTTATTCCAAGGACAACCTTACCGTAAACGGAAACGGTGCACTCGAAATCAACTCATCATATTCTCACGCAATAGTGTGCAACGATGATTTAGTAATTGCAGGTGCAAATATAACTGCCGATGCAAAAAAGCATTGTGTTAAAGCAAATGACAGTATTTTACTAACAGATGCAACCCTTGATTTAATGTCGGGAAAGGATGCCATTCATTGCGATAACGATGAGGACACAGAAAAAGGATATATTTATTTAGCTGACAGCAACATAACTATTAACGCAGACGACGACGGAATTCACGCAAGCAATTATGCCATCATTGATAGCGGAAAAATAAATATTGAAAAATGCAACGAGGGTATTGAGGCTAAAAGAATAGAGTTTAACTCTGCTAATGTAAATATTGTTTCTGATGATGACGGAATAAATGCTGCTTCTTCAGACTCCGATGATACGCAAACAGACAATAACACACAAAATCCGATGAAGGGCGGTAATTTCGGAGGATTTGATTCCGATGAAAGCTGCTATGTGAATATTGCAGGCGGAGAAATAACAGTAAATGCAAATGGTGACGGAATAGACTCAAACGGCTATATTTGTCAAACAGGCGGAAGCGTTACGGTTTACGGTTGCGAAAACGGCGGTAACGGTGCATTTGATTATGGATTATCTGCAAAGATTACAGGAGGAACTGCTATTGCATTTGGATATAGTTCAATGAGTCAAGGCTATACTAATTCTTCAACACAGTGCTCTGTTTTGATTAATTTTGATAGCTACACAAACGAAAGCTTTACATTAAAAGACAGTGACGGTAACGAAATAGCTTCAGTAAAACCCGAAAAAGAATATAACAGTGTTATGTTCAGCAGTAAGGATTTATCAGTCGACAACACTTATTCCGCTATTGCAGGAAATAACGAAATTACAATTAAACTGACATCAACAGCCGAAAGCTTCGGAAACAGCAGTGGCACTCCCGGCGGAAAAGGCAGAATGAACGGTGAGCAAAGAAAAAATATTGTACCAAACGGCAATACTCCTAATAACCAAAACGAACGAGAAATGCCCACAGGTACCCCACCGGATAACCAAAACGAACAGCAAGCACCTGATAGCAACACTCCTCAAATGCCGACACAAAACGCCGATAATATGAACGCATAAAAATATCCCTTAATGATTGTTTTAAGTCATTAAGGGATGTTTTTTTACTCTGTTATTTCAATTGTTTCAATTACAACGTCATAGACAGGCTTATCGCCCATACCTGTTCTTGTTGATGCGATATCCTCAAGAACGTCTGCACCGTCTGTCAGCATACCGAAAACAGTGTGATGGAAATCAAGCCAAGGTGTTCCGCCAACCTCTTTATACTTATCAATAACCTCCTGCGGATAGCCATTATCCTTTAACTGCTCCATCTGTGCAAGAAGATTATCGGGAACTGTCTTTGCCTGAACAATAAAGAACTGTGAGCCATTTGTGTTTGGTCCGCTGTTAGCCATTGAAAGAGCACCATAATAGTTTCTTGCATCAATAGCAAACTCGTCTTCAAAGGATTCACCCCAAATCGACTCGCCGCCACAGCCTGTGCCTGTTGGGTCGCCGCCCTGAATCATAAAGTCTTTGATAACTCTATGGAAAATCAATCCATCATAATAGCCTTCTTTTGCGTGAGTAGTGAAATTTTCAACAGCCTTTGGTGCTGCTGCCCCATTAAGCTCAAAGGTCATATCACCTTTATTTGTTTTGATTTTTGCTGTAATCATCAGTATTTAACCCTTTCGTTTATTTTTCTTAATTCTTCCCTGTCAATTTTTTCAATCTCTCTGTCATAGGTCATAAGTCCGTTAAGCTCGTCCTCAACGTCTGTTACCTGAGTATAAACCGTTGCAGAAAGACCGTCTTTAATCTGTGGGATAATTACATTATTATAAAGCCTTGAATAAGCCTTTGTAAGACTTTCTTTACCGAAATACACCTTGTATCCGAACATTTTATCGTTGAAGGTATGGCCTGCTATTTTTAAACCAAGACCGCCAAACTCAGAAAGTACATACGGACGACTGCCCTTTTTTACTTTAATCGGAGTAAAGTATATATGCTTTGAAATAACATCGGAGTGTCCCATATCGTGCCAGCCTGACGTTGTATCAATAATTCTTGTAGGGTCAAGGGCTTTAATTTTTTTATAAGCCTTTTCGCTGTCAAACTGTCCCCATCCCTCGTTAAACGGCACCCAAACTGCAATACAGGGACAATTATAAAGATACTCGACAGTATCCTCCATTTCCTGATAATAGAGCTTTCTTGCCTCTAAATCAGTTCTGTGGAACAATCTGTAATTTCTGTCATCGAGAGTTATATTAACAAATGGTATAACGGAAACCTCTGCACCGTATTTACCGCCTCCGTTTACCATATCCTGCCATACAAGGATTCCGTTTACATCGCAGTAATGATACCACATCAACGGCTCAATTTTAATATGCTTGCGAAGCATATTAAAGCCACTGTCCTTAACGAACTTAACATCATTTTCCATAGCCTCGTATGATGGAGGTGTCAAAAAGCCGTCGGGATAATAGCCTTGGTCAAGCAGACCGTTATGAAAATAGGGCTTGTTATTAAGAAACAGCCTCTTTATCCCCTTTTCATCCTCGCCGATGCTAAACTTTCTCATACCGAAATATGATTTTATCTTCTCTCCGTGAGCCTTAAACACTACGTCGTACAAGAAAGGATTTTCGGGACTCCATGGCTTAAAATCGGGAATTTTCACTGTTTTATCCGTGGTGTCTGCGATTAGTTCCTTACCATCATAGATAAGCACCTCTACATCATCAGTACCGAAATATTCAAAGCTTACCTGCTCCCTGTCATAATCGGGAGTAATTTTAACTCTTTCAAGAAATTTAACAGGTGTTGACTCAAGCCAAACCGTCTGCCAAATTCCACTCTGAGGAGAATACCATATACCGCCTCTGTTAAGCTTTTGCTTGCCCCTTGAATATTCGTTTGTATCTGTATAATCAAAGGCATAGACCATTATCTGATTTTCGCCGTCGTTTATATAATCTGTTATTTCAAACTTAAAGGGAGTATATCCGCCCTTATGCTCGCCTACCTTATTGCCGTTTATATAAACAACTGCAATTTGGTCAACTGCTCCGAAATTCACAAAAACTCTGCCTTTATTAAAGCCTTCGGGGATTGTAAATTTTCTCTCATAGACGATATACTCATCGGGCATAACACGTCTGTTCATACCCGAAAGCTCTGTTTCCGGAGAAAAAGGAACATTTATACGGCTGTTGAATTTAAAAGGTACTGCCTTGATGTTGTCGTAGCTTTCAACCGTTCTGTCAGTTTTTTTTGCCGACATAACGGAGCAGTTCCAAAGTCCGTTAAGATTAATAAAGCTGTCACGAACAAACTGCGGTCTCGGATATTCAGGAAGAGGATTTGACAAATCAAGCTCTCTTCCCCATTTTGTCATCAGCATAATTATCCCTCGCTTATAATTTTGCCGTTAAGTATTTGTATACGTTTATTGCAGATTTCCACTGCAGCTTTTTTATGAGAAACAATAATACAGGTGATATTATCAAGAGATTTAAGATTAGTTAAAAACTGCTTTTCAGTTTCCTCGTCAAGTGCCGAGGTTGCCTCGTCAAGAAGAATAATCGGAGAATCTGCAAGCAGGCTTCTCGCTATTGCAAGCCTTTGCACCTGACCCTCTGACAGTCCCATACCCTTTTCACCAATAACAGTATCAAGACCTAATGGCAACTCGTCTATAAACTGCTTTGAACAGCTTATTGTAATTGCCTGCTCAATTTGCTCATCGGTAGCATTATCATTCATAAAGGTAAGGTTATCTCTTATAGTACCGGAAATCAGCATATTACCCTGCGGTACATAGGAAAATAGCTTTCTTGTGTTTCTATCAATAGGTATTTCACCCTCTGATGTTTTAAGACAAATATTACCGCTGTTCACCTTAAACACACCTAAAAGGAGCTTTAAAAGGGTGCTTTTGCCTATACCGGAAATACCCATAATAACGACGAAATCCCCTTTCTTTACGGAGAGAGAGGTATTGTCAAAAATAGTATCTCTATCATATTTAAAATTGATATTTTCAAATGAAATTGCAGACAGATTATCATAGACTTTTTTCAAATCAATATTATGATTATTAATTTCATCTTCGTCAGGAAGCTCATCAATTTCAATAAGTCTTTCTGCAGAGGCAAGAAGAGCGAAATATTTTGGCATAATATTTGAAAGAGATGCAAATGGTGACTGAACCTGATTAACAAGCTGAATAATAGCGGTTACAGTACCATAGGACATACCGTTTTCAAGAATGCTCCACGCTCCAAAAGCAACTGCAAATACAGTTCCTACATTGAAAACAGTGCCAAGTCCCACATTTGCACAGATGCTGAAATTTCTCTTTCTGATTCTTGCTTTGAAATTATCATTTTGCAGCTCGTCTGTGTTATTGTCAATTTTATCTTCCACGGAAAAAGCTTTAATCACAAGCAAATTCATAATGATTTCCTGAATAAAAGACCTGGTTTTTCCCTCTGTTTCCTGCACACGCTTATGAAGACTCTTCATAATTTTTCTAAGCGACTGTGTAATAATAAACACAAGAAGTCCGCCAATAGCAAAAACGAGTGCAAAAATCTTATCAATAATAATTAAGTATAAGAGTGAGCTTAAAAGCTTTGCACCGAAAAACACAGCCTGTGGAATAATTGTTGTAAAACCGTCACTGATTACCGAAACATCATTAAACATTCGGTTTTGCAAATCACCGGTATGATATGACGTTATTTCGGAATAATCCTTTCTCATAACAACATCAAGCAGATAACGCTTCAATATCATATCAATTCTTGCACAAACTCGTTCAGACAGGCTGTTTTTTATGATTGCCATAAGCATTTGAAAAAGTACAAGACTTAAAAGAGCAATTGAATATTTAACAACCACATTCATACTCTGAAATTCTGTGGCGCCGTCTATAATTTTTTTTGAAAAATTTGCAAAGAATACTGATGAAACCCCATAAACAGCATTAAGAACTACAAGCAATACCAGCATAGGTATTTGCTTTTGACATATTCTGCAAAGCCATTTAATAATTTCCGAATCCTTGTGTTTTAAGCCTGCATCACTTCGTTTCAACAGCATTATCTCCTTGTCTAAAAATATGTCGTTTTATCCATCTTGCTCCACGTGGAAACAAAAGAATAAAGGGTCTTATCGGTAAAAGTGCAACCCATACTCTTGAATAAATTTTATAAAGAGCGGATTTTTGACAGTCAACATAATGCTTTCCGTTTTTAAAAAAGCCTACAAGAACTCCGCAAATCATATCGTCCGTTACATACTCTTTATTAAGAAGATTGTCACCAACGATAACATAATGGTCGTCACAAACCTCAATAACTCTGTGCATTATGTATTTTCCCGAGGGGGTTACGTAAACAGGAACATCATATTTTTTAAGTCTGTCTTTGTTTTTTACCACAATGATATTATCTTTTTGCTGATGAATAAGAGGTTCCATAGATGAACCCATAGTCAATCCTGTATACTGTCCATAGGTATCGAGGATTTCTTTTATTGACTTTTCTTCCAAAGCTGCACCTCTAATTTTAATAATACAGTAAAATTATAACAGATAAATACTGACATTGCAACAAACAAATAGTTATGTTGACAAATAGAAAAATATATGTTAATATAGTATGCAATAGATAAGAGATAAAAGCCGAGCTATTGCATAGTTCGGCTTTTTTGTTTGCAAAGGAGAACTAATATGGATTATGATTTAATAATCGTTGGCTCAGGTCCTGCCGGAATTTTCACTGCACTTGAGCTTATTAAGAAAAATACTAAGAAGAAAATACTCTTAATTGAAAAAGGAAAGCCTGTCGACAAGCGTCACTGTCCAAAGGCTGAAATAGGTCATTGTGTAAACTGTAAGCCAAGCTGTGCTATCACAACAGGATTTTCCGGTGCAGGTGCATTTTCTGACGGTAAATTAAGCCTTAGCTATGAGGTAGGCGGTGATTTACCAGACCTTATCGGAAGTGAGCTTGCTCAGGAGCTTATTGACTATACAGATAAAATCTATCTTGAATTCGGTGCAGACACAAAAATTGAAGGCATCAACACAGGCGACGCAATCAAGGAGATAAGAAAGAATGCTATCAAGGCAGGCTTAAAGCTTGTTGACTGCCCTATCCGTCATTTAGGTACAGAAAAGGCACAGGAGCTTTACCTTAAAATTCAAAATTTCCTTTCTGATAACGGCGTTGATATGATGTTTTCAACAGAATGTAAGAACATAATCATTGAGGATAAGGTATGCAAGGGCGTAATAATTAATGAAAACGGCTCTGACAGAACTATAACTGCACCTGAAATTGTTATTGCAACAGGCAGAAGAGGTGCCGACTGGCTTGAAAAGCTCTGCACAGAGCATGAAATCGCTCATAAGCCCGGCACAGTTGATATAGGTGTTCGTGTAGAATGTCGAAACGAGGTTATGGAAAAGGTAAACGAAGCACTTTACGAGTCAAAGCTTATCGGATATCCAAGACCTTGGAAAAACAAGGTTCGTACCTTCTGTCAAAACCCGGGTGGTTTTGTTGCACAGGAAAACTATGACAATGACCTTGCCGTTGTAAACGGCCATAGCTTTAAGGATAAAAAGAGTGAAAACACAAACCTTGCTATTCTTGTCAGCCACAATTTTACAGAGCCATTTAATCAGCCTATTGAATATGCTCAAAAGGTTGGCGAGCTTACAAATATGCTTGGTGCAGGTCACATTATGGTACAGCGTTTCGGTGATATTCTCGACGGCAAGAGGACATGGCAGCACGAGCTTTCAAAAAGCAATGTAAAGCCAACCCTCAAAGACGCTGTTGCAGGTGATATTACTGCCGCTATGCCATACCGTGCAATGACTAACATTATTGAATTTATTAAAATGCTTGATGTAGTTGTTCCCGGCTTTGCATCAACAGAAACCTTGCTTTACAGCCCTGAGCTTAAATTCTACAGCAACAAGGTTAGAATGGACAAGCATCTCAACACAAACATTAAGGGACTTTACTGCCTCGGCGACAGCTCAGGTTGGACAAGAGGTCTTATGATGGCGAGTGTTATGGGTGTACTAATGGGCAGAGAGCTTTCCGAGAAAGAATAATGATTTAGCCGACTTGAAAAAGTCGGCTGTTTTTGTAAATATATTGATGTTGCAATAACACATTAAAAGTGGTAAAATACTTTCAATATATGCTATGGAGGACAAAATATGCTTTATTCAGAAATGAACAAGGAACAGCTTCTTCAAGAAAAAAAGGAGCTTAAAAAGAGATACGACGCTTTCAAGGCAAGAGGACTTCAGCTTGATATGAGCCGAGGCAAGCCGGGTAGAGATCAGCTTGATTTATCAACAGGAATTTACGACGTTAAAAACTATATTGCGGACGGTCTTGACGTACGTAACTACGGTATGCTTGACGGTATTCCAAGCTGTAAAAAGCTTTTTGCAGACCTTTTAGATGTTGATGCTAAAAACGTTATAATCGGTCCAAACGCAAGTCTTACCCTTATGTTTGATTACATTTGCCAGTGCTACACTCACGGAGCAGGAGACACACCCTGGTGCAAGCTTGATGAGGTTAAATTCCTCTGCCCTGTTCCGGGATATGACAGACACTTTACAATTTGCGAGCATTTCGGCATTAAAATGATAAATGTTCCTATGACAGATGAGGGTCCTGATATGGACGCTATTGAGGAGCTTGTTAAGGATAAAAATGTTAAGGGTATGTTCTGTGTTCCGAAATATTCAAATCCTCAGGGAATCACATATTCAGATGAAACAGTTAAAAGAATTGCGGCATTAAAGCCTGCGGCAAAGGATTTCAGAATCATTTGGGATAATGCTTATTTTATCCACGACCTTAACGACAATGGGGACAAACTTTTAAATATCTTTGATATTCTTCCAAAATACAATAACGAGGATATGGTAATTGAGGTTTGCTCAACATCAAAAATCACCTTCCCCGGTGCAGGTGTTTCTGCACTTATTGCCAGCGACAACAACATTGCGGCTATTAAGAAGCGTCTTAACGCTCAGACAATAAGCTATGATAAAATGAACCAGCATCGCCACGTTCAGTTCTTCGGAAATGCAGACGGTGTCAGAGAGCATATGAAAAAACACGCAACTATCCTCAAGCCAAAGTTTGATATCGTTCTCAAGCATCTCGATCAGGAGCTTTCGGAAAAAGGTATTGCCAGCTGGGTTGAGCCTAACGGCGGATATTTCATCAGCCTTGATGTTATGAACGGCTGTGCAAAGAGGACCGGAGAGCTTTGCAAGGAAGCAGGCGTTACTCTTACAACCGTTGGTGCAACATATCCGTACGGCATTGACCCTAACGACAGCAATATTCGTATTGCTCCGTCATACCCACCTGTAGCAGAGCTTGACGTTGCCGCAGAGCTTCTTTGCATCTGTGTACGTCTTGCCTGTGTTGAAAAGCTTTTAGGATAATGGAAATAGGTGCATCAACTGCCTGTTTCTATCCCCTTGAAACAGAAAAGGCATTACAAAGAGTTTGTGATTTAGGCTTTAAGACAACAGAGGTTTTTATGAATTCTCCCAGTGAGCTTGAAGATAGCTTTGTAAAGGAACTAAAATGCATCGCAGACAGTAACGACACGAAAATTGTATCAGTTCATCCCTTTTCAAGCTTTCTTGAATCCTCCTGTATTTTCGGCGATTATCAAAGAAGATTTAACGATTTCATTGGAATTTATGAAAAGACCTGTCACGCCGCTGCAAAGCTGGGTGCAGAAATAGTAGTAATTCACGGAGCAGTTGCAAAGCCGAAAATACCTATTCCCGACGAAAGATATTTTGAACGCTTTGAAATGCTTATAAATATCGGCAAACGAGAGGGAGTTACCGTTTGTCAGGAAAATGTCAACAGATTCAAAAGCGAAAGCATTGATTTCTGCAGAAAAATGAGAGATGCTTTAGGCAATAATTATCATATGGTCTTCGACATCAAGCAGACTGTCAGAGCAGGACAAAACACCTTTAGATTTTTAGAGGAATTCAAAAACGAGATTTCACACGTTCATATAAGCGATAACGGCGTGAATAGTGACTGCTTGCCTCCCGGTAAGGGTACCTTTGATTTTGAAAAGCTATTTGGCATTTTAAATAGTGCAAATTATAACGGCAACTACATAATTGAAATATATTCGGGAAACCTTGACGTTTACGAGGAGTTAAAGGAAAGCAAGGAATATCTAAAAAAATTATGAGTAAAGTCAATAACAGAACAAAAGGAATAATATGTATTCTGCTGTCAGCACTTTGCTTCAGCGGAATGAGTAGCTTCATTAACCTTTCAGGTGATGTACCGGTAGCACAAAAGGTTTTTTTCAGAAATCTTGTCGCATTATTTCTCGCCACTATAACTCTTATAAAAAATAAAGAAAGCTTTAAACCCCATAAGGGTTGCATAAAATATCATCTGTTAAGGTCAACTGCAGGACTTGTGGGTGTTTTCGGTAATTTCTATGCCACCACAAAAATGGCATCTACTGCCGATGCGGCAATACTTAACAAAATGAGTCCTTTTTTCACGCTGATTTTTTCAGCAATATTTTTAAAGGAAAAGGTTAAGCCAAAGCAAGCAGCAGCGATTGGCATTGCGTTTATCGGGGCTATGTTTGTTATCAAGCCGACTATGTCTAATGTTGAGCTTTTTCCGTCAATCTGCGGCTTTATCGGCGGTGTTTGTGCAGGTGCCGCCTATACTTGCGTAAGGCATATGGGCAATAAAGGCGAAAACGGAAGATTTACTGTATTTTTCTTCTCCCTTTTCAGCTGTATTGTCACCTGCCCCTATCTTATTTTTAATTTCCACACGATGACAAAAATGCAGTGGATATATCTTATTCTTGTAGGTGTTTGTGCCGCAGGAGGTCAGTTCTCAATCACAGCAGCTTATACATTCGCTCCAAGCAGAGAAATTTCCGTATACGATTACTCAAATGTTATCTTTACTGCTATAAGCGGTTATTTCTTCTTGGGTGGACAAATTCCTGACTTGTGGTCATTTATCGGATATATAATTATCTGTTCAATGGCAATTTGGATGTTCATATACAATAAAAAGGAACACATCCTTGAAAAGCATTGATTTTATCAACATATTGTTGTAAAGTAAAAACACTTGCATTTTACTATATGTTGTGATATAATCTAAAAACAAGGTTAAACAGACAACTGATTGGAGGTTGAAGCTATGAAATGTCCGTTTTGCGGTTATGAGGAAAGCAAGGTTATTGACTCAAGACCTACTGATGAAAATGAACGTATCAGACGTCGTCGTGAATGTTTAAGATGCAGTAAGAGGTTTACAACCTATGAAATTATCGAGGATGTACCGATTATTGTTATCAAAAAGGACAAAAGCCGTGAGGTATTTGACAGAAACAAGATTCTTAAAGGAATGCTACGTGCCTGTGAAAAAAGGTCTGTAACGGTATCTGAGCTTGAGACTGCTATCAGCGAAATTGAAACAACTCTCCAGTCTGCTATTGACCGTGAGGTTACATCTGCACGTATCGGCGAGCTTATAATGGAAAAGCTTAAAGCTATTGACGAGGTTGCATATGTTCGCTTCGCATCTGTTTATAAAGAATTTGACAGTGCAGAAGCATTCAGAGAAGAAATTGCAAAAATGTAAATTTAATTATAAATGTTAAAAAGGCTTGGATTTTGAACAAGTCCGTAAAAATGGACAATAGAAAAAAGGCACCCCCTATGGTAGTTTCTTTCATTCTACCGTAGGTGTGCCTTTTTTTGTGCTGTCTGCACAACTTGGGGCAGTTCATCTCCAAGCCTTTTAATTTTATTTAACTTTAACTGATTTTACTTTACTCCAAGAGGAATAAGTCTTAGTCACTTTTCCATTGACTTTTGAAGATTTGTAGGTTCTAATACGGACATAGTATTTATTGTTTGACTTTAATTTTTTTACTGTTAGAGAGGTCTTATCCTTTTTAACACTAGCAGTTTTAACGCCCTTTTTGAATTTCTTGTCAGTTGAATACTGAATCTGATATCCGCTTATTCCTGTAACCTTCTTGAAAGCAACCTTAAATGACTTTTTGCCCTTCGTCAGCTTCTTAATTGATGTTGATTTTGGCTTTTTTACAGCTGCCTTTGCAGTAGTAGGCGTTGTAGTAGTGGTATCCTCAACGGCAGGAGCAGTTGTTGTCTGCAACGACTGAGAAGGTGATATTGTTGTGGTCGGTTCAGTTACAATCGGCTGCGTTACAGTGGTTTCAGGCTGTGTTGAAGCAGTTGCAGTCTCAGTTGTAGGCTCAGTTGTAGTCACGTTTGTTAGAACAGGCTTCTCCCCTCTTATCACAACAGTTGTTACTGAATTTGAAGGAACGGTTATATTGTCAAGTGTAGCTCCGTTTTGATACATTTGTAAATCTCTTGTACTGTCAGTTACATATGAGGTATAACCTGTTATGTTCTTATCATAACCTGAGAGAGCTATATTTGTACTGACATCATTTGCACTTGAATTGATATACACAACGCTTACAGTTCCGTCTGGGTTGGCAAAGCAAACGCTTTTAAGGGAATCAGAGGAGGCTTGGCTTGAAACTCTAACTGAATCCTCTTCAGTAAATTTCGAGAAATTTCCGAGACACCAAAGCCTTTTTGATGTTTGAACATCTAAATGATTATCGGGATTCAAGTAAACTAAGCCGTCAGTATATCCACCGTAAGCACATGCAGTCCACCAATCCCACTCGTTAACATTTAAAATGGTTAAATCATCATAAATTATGTTTGCCATTGCCAAACCATATTCAATAGTCAAGCCACTTGACATACCGTTTTCCTGAATAATATCATACACGCCGTTATTTCCGTCATTTGCCATTTGACAGTATTCAGTTGCAGCAATATCATACTTTGAATAATTCTTTGAGTAGTAGTCTGCTGCGTTAGTTTTCTGCTCAGTACCCGACCAATATGAATGCATACTGATTGAATCAAAATAATTTCTCAATTTTTCATTTTTAACAAGATATTTTAATCCTGTTCCGATAATACAATCAACATATGCCGAACAGGTAGTATCCTCACCTTCTATAGCACCTGACTCAAACATAGAAACTTTACAGCCCTTTTTATCAAGCTCAGATCCGCTGAATTTATCAACAAAAGCAATAAGCAAATCTCTTGCCTCTGTCTTAGAATAATAACAGCCCTCCTGGCTCATAGAAACTGAACCTTCTGAATTATACCAACCTCTCCAAGTATACTGAGGCTCATTTATGGGAGAAACGTCGGTAATTCTATATCCGTTTTCTGTGAAGTGCATCGCACAATTATAGCAGTATTCAGCGAAATTTACGTAATTATCAGATGATAAATTTGATGTCCATGGGGCGTCATCGCTATCAACAGCATCGCAGTAAGCTTTTCCGTTTACGGTATAAATCACAGGAGCACTGTTGCAAAACAATGTAACTCGCAAATCGTCACCTGCCGCATTCCTTGCATATTCAAGGCATTTTTGAGCGTTAGCATCTTTACTCCAATCATAACTTCCGTCAGCATTGATAAAGCTCTCAGTACTTCTATTTGCAATATAAATTGCAGGGTCGCCCTTAGAGCCTGCACCGAGATTATATCGGTAAATATTAAGTCCAATACCGATTTCCTTATCATAAAGCAATGACATTATGCTCTGTGCATTTTCCCATTCGCCCACGTCTTGACTCCACCAGCATGCAGATGCACCAAAGCCTTTCATAGTTTGGTATTTTTCATTGAGCTTAATTGTCGTCTCAACAGTCTCTGCATTCACACCGACAGGTGCAACTATGCAGGAAACCAATACCACTACAATACTTAAAAAAGCTGAAAATAACTTTTTCATAATTTTACCTCTTTTTGTTAATTAGCAATGTTTATTTTATCATAATGAATAATGAACATCAAGTATTTAAGACATCAAGGACAAATAAAATTTATCAAAAACTTCATTAAAGCCGAATTATAATTTTATGAGACCGTCACTCGCTACGAAAAGGTACACTGTACCTTTTCTTCCAAATCGGAGATTT
>JBJFGE010000022.1:0-15622 GCA_051892435.1 Eubacterium sp. | reverse complement strand
GGTAATAGCCCCTGTGGGGTGGGATAGCCGCGTTATTTAAGGAAAGAAATCGTTTCGCTACACTCGTTACGAAATCTCCGCGTATACTCACATCGAAATCATCACGCTATGTAAACGAATAAGTCGTCACTTATTTTATGAAATCCTCCATATAACCGTTGTGAAAAATTCACACATATTCTACGGTATTTTTCTTGGCATTTATCGCCGATAAAATTCCTTAAGAATACGCCATAATTTCCAGCTTCACAGGGGCACTTATTTATTCAGGAATTATAGGTGCGCAACCGATTATATTGTCTGTATGAGTTGTTACTGTGCTTGCGCCATAAAGGGTAAAATCACCGTCACTCAATTTAGCAAATCTTACAGTAGGAACTGTGCCACCATTTGTGTCATTACAAAACCATATAAATCCGGTGCTTGTGCCGACATCTACAAAAGAAGTTTTACCGAACAATGACACATAGGCATTGATAGCTTTTGCAACAGGGTCACTTGTGCCATTTATTGCAAACGCAAATGACTGGTTAGCGGATGTTCCACTCGGCTGATAAGGCACTATTCTTACAAACAAAGAGCCGCCAGTAAATTTTACATAGGCTTTCCAACCGTGTTCAGCATCATCATATTCGCCATAGGCAGGAGAGAATATCTTCCGGAGAGTGGTGACATTCACAACATCATTTTTCTGCGTAGCTTCAACGGGGGTTGAAATTCCGCTTGCAAATGTTGTGTTGCCGTTAACAGTACCACCGTCAAGTTTCAGATAGGGCAAGGTAGTGCTGCCGTCTTTTATGCCTGCGATTTCACCGTTGATAGCATTGATGTTGCCCTGAATTGTAGTTATGTTTGCCTGTATACTATCAATTAGTGCGACTATTTCTGTAGCGTGCGTATTTATTTCTGAAATAACCTGCGCCTGTTCATTAAGCGTATTTGTGATTGAACTGATAGAAGCTCCTATTGTAGTAATAGTTTCGGTTATTCTTGCTATACTACCCTCGTTTACTTCTATTCGTGCTTTTGCC
This sequence comes from Eubacterium sp., assembly GCA_051892435.1. Taxonomy (GTDB): domain Bacteria; phylum Bacillota; class Clostridia; order Oscillospirales; family Acutalibacteraceae; genus Eubacterium_R. The sequence continues at coordinate 14,591 of JBJFGE010000022.1, read as the reverse complement.
GTATCAAGTTCACTCTGAAGAATGGCAATAGCACTTGAATTTTTCGTTTCTTTCCTCAGAGTCGCACCGAAATTTTGCGTAAGTTCGGACAGTTCGTAAGTATAATCATCGGCATAAAAACGCTTACGCGTGATTAACCAGTAGGCGTAGAACTTATCAGTTTCTGCCCCAGTAGGCTCTACCATAGGTATGCCTTTGTCGAGCGCGGCTGTGTGTGCACCCTCACATACTTCGACGGCAATGTCACAACCGTAGTTAATAAGGATTTGCGCACAAGTAGAAGCAAGCATACCCTGATGATTTACTTCATCTGATTTTTGTGTGGTAAGAATAAATACCTCACGGGTAGTATAATTCTGACCGATTACAACACGGCTAACCTTGTTTCCGTATTCGGGAATGTTAGCAATATCTGCGCCACTTGTTTCCTGCCTGTCTCTTACAAGAACACCTGAACACCCGATAGCATTTTCTATGCCGTCGCTTTCAAGCTGTGAATTGCTTATCGCATTAGAATAAGCTTTCATCACGCCGCTCTTTGTAAAGCCCATAGTGTAATACCCTGCTTTATCCTGCGTTGCAATGGGGGCACCTTTGTAATACGCTTTACCGTACCACCCCTCACCTGTCAGCGGAATAGCAGGAATGATTTTATCAGCATATTCAACACGGCTTGCGTCGCTTATGCCCATTTCAATCATACTGTTGGTAGTATTGTCATAGGCAAGTTTGAGCTCCATATGTATAGGCTCGTTTCGTTCATCAACACAGCTTTTGTGTATGATATTGTAAACGCTTCCGTCATCAGCGGAATATCCCTCCTCTATCCATACAGCTGGCTTATGATAATATGCGCCGTTTTCTAAAGCCGCGTTCTGTAAATTGTCGAGGGTTTTATAGCACTCTGCCATTACCTTGTTGTAAGCGTGAATACACATATTTACTTTGCGTCCCATTTCGTTCAGCATTTCCGTTTCGGTTTCACCCTCACAGATAGGAGCTACGGGGCGTATGGGTGGATATTTAGGCTTATAGTCACAAGGCGGTTCAGGAATAAAGGGAGGGAATTTTCCCTCGTTATCGGGAGGACAATGCGCGTGCGGGTCGTTAGGATTGAAAGACTTCATCAAAATACCTCCATAAATAGGTCGTTAAGTTCATCGATTACAAGCATATCAATGTTTAGAAAATTCTGTCTAAATTCCCGTATGAGCCTTGCGGGTGACATCATTTGCCTACCCTCGGTATGCCTTGTAGTCTTGTGTTCGTCGTTCAATTTATGCGCATTTTCATTTGCATAAGTTGACGACGATTTATTTCGTGACAGCGCTGACGAGTCGTTTGTTTTTTCATCGGAAGTATTTACAGAATTATCTGTAATATGAGCCGTACTTCCGCCCTCGGTGCTGTTATCACTTCTATCTTTGACAGTTGTATCTTTCATAATGATTTTGTCCGCCATTACTTCATTTGATACTCCGTCATCAGTCACAGTACCCGTATGTTTAGCTACCACATTTTCTTTAATGCTGTTGACATCAGTTTCACTTCCTGTGGTGCTTGTAGATGTAGTCGGTGCGCCATTAGAATATATTGTATTACCGTCGGCGTATGTCCCTGTTTCAAGGGTCTGTGGCAAATCCCAATATTGTTGATTATCAGTTGTATTCTTTTTGAGATTTTCGTCTCGTTCTGTATCAGTAGTATCGGTTAGATTATTTGTTTTAGTATTTTTTGATGTAATATTTGTTGTACGGTCGTCGTCAGTTGTTCTGTCATCGACAGTCGTATCTTTGATAATTCGGTTTTCAGTTTTCCCGAAATTATCAGTTAGTGTGCCGTCTGTCTTTTCGTTTGACTTTCCGCGCTCAATGCCGCTGTAAACATCGTCTCTCTGCTCCGCTGATGTTTCCCCGCCTGTTCCAGTTCCGTATTCTTCTCGTTTGATAAACTCTTCAAATGTATCAGTATAATCATTTGTATTAAGAGGATTGTACTTGATACGCTCTGAATGATAAAGCTGATTATAATATGGCATAATTTCATTCATGCGGCGTTCAAGGAAACGGTTAAACCTATCAGGTGCAGGTGTGCATATTTCACGGGTATAAAAGTGGTCGATAATTTTATCGTTGAGTATTGGACGGTATCGTTCATCAAATATCGGGTAGGTATCAAGTTTTAAGTGATAACCTTTTGAAACAAGGTCTCCCAATTCAATTGTATATTTTGCCATGGGCTTACCTCAATATCAGCATATTAGCCTTTATCGTTATGTGCTGTCCCTCTTTGATGTTTGCAAGTAGCCACTTTGAATTTTTGCCATGCCCTGAAAGAACTGCTCCGCCAGTCGGAATAGCCATGTTTCCCACACCATAAACGGGCTTTCCTGCGATGCCCTCTTTGGAGATGGGGACTTCTGTTCCCCATTTATTTGTCCCCGTTCTTGATTTGTTCTGATAAAGAATAAGGAAGTCTTTCTGACGGGAAACATTGACTCCGTCATAGCTTCGGTGTATATCAGTATTGTAGTAGGCTCTTCCGTTCTGAATCCATATCAACATACCCTCTTTGATGTGGTCAAGAAAAGCAATTGCTTCGCCGTGTGCTGAAAAGACCCGTCCACCGTCGGGAATAGCCATGCCGCCCTTACCGTATACATTATCACAAATAGCGACACCGTTATGGTCACAAGCGACCTCCGTTCCCCATTTATTGGTGGGCGCTTTCTTCAAGGGATTGATATAAACGCACAAGGTGTTTTCAGCGCGCCCGATATTAAAACCTGCGTAATACCCCTTTGCGCCCGTCTTGTTGTTTATCTCGTTTGCCGATTTTGCAATCTTCTCCATATTGTTACGGAGATAATTTCCAGGACATGTAGTAGCCTGATACATACTATGCCATGTAAGATTTACACCTGATATAAGAACACCGATTTTCGGGTTTCGCTTTGCAATATCTGCGCAAAGTTTTATGAGACTTTCAAGCGCTTTGTCAGAGATTTTCCAGTCGCCGCCAGTTTCGCAGTTGGAGACTTCAATAGTGACATTATGACAGTCAATGTTAAATCCGCCTGTCGTTCCTGCGCAAAGTTTTTCAGGGACGCTTGTTTTAATTACTCCGTCGTTGCCAATGCAATAATTAGCTGACGCATAACGGGTAGGATTTTGAAACATAGCACACAGAGAGTCTGCGCTGATTACGCCTGCGGCATGATGAATGATAATGCCGTCAATATCACAGAGTCTTTCGCCATAATAATTATGAGGGTCAGCCAATATAAGACCCGAACTAAGAGGGCTGTCGCTCATTGTTATTCACCTGCCTGTTCTTTGATATTCATAAGGACAGCTATAATCACGGTACACCCGAACTGGATAGCCGCCGTAACAAGGCTTTCCTTTGAGAAATCAGCGGAGAGTGCTGTCACCAAAGCCGCCGCCGCGCCCGCCGCGCTCTGTATTGCGGTGCGCAAAATTCTCTTTCCGTCAAGTTTCATTTCTTACCTCCTATAATATCTTCGACGCGCTGTTCAAGTTTATAGACGCGCTCGATTATAGTATTGTGTTTCTCCACTTTCTTTTCTAACTGCTGTATGCGATAGTTAGAAAGTTTATTGCTCACAAGTATTCCCGCAAGGGAAACAATAAGCTGACAGATTAAAGGGAAATACTCACTCATTTATTCCCTCCGTTTCGTCGCTAAGTGGAGCATTAGCAGTTGTGCTGTCACTTTCAACATTGAATGTTGCAAGTTGCTGACGGAAGTCAACCTCGATATTTGTTCCGAACATTTTATTTATTTTTTCAGCCGCTTCGCGTCTGCTGTTGAGCATGACATATCTCTGTGCCTGAACGCCTCCGAGATTTGAAAGGACCTCACGGTTTATAAGCCGTTCTGCTTTTTCGGTGCTCCCGTTCTCAATACCAAGGAAAGTGAGTGCTTCGTTCCATATCTGTTTTTTCAAATTGTTCAGGTCAATTGAAATGAAGTCTGCCTTAGTATCAAGTACAGAAAGTTGCAATGTCTGCATAGCTTTACGGGGTATGACGATGACAGGCTCGTTGCCGTCGAACTTCTTGTAAATCTGTTTGATTGAAAATTCCTCGGTTTCGTCACAAGCAATAGCAACAGGGGTTTTCTGTGCTTTTACATTTACATCAATGCTTCTTTCGATTTCATACAATCGTCTTGCATAAAGCTGTATTGTCATTGCAGTCGGTGTATGCAGATAGTTATTGAAAATCAATACACTATCCTTTTCGGTCTTTTCAGCCTGATAACCGTTTACGGAATATGCTCTGCGATAGCGGGGTATTCTGTATACATCGAGCTGTCCCGCTATCATAGCTTCAAGGCAAAGATTGCCGAGAACATCGTCATTGAAATAAAGCATATAGCCGTTGTTGAAAAGTCCAAGTTCAATGAAACGAGGGTCAATGGTATCAGGTAGATTTTTCCACTCATACATATTGAGAGCCAGTTCCTTTAGCCTAAGAAAATAGTCCATATAGGTTAGGGAATTAAGTTGCTGTGCCTCCCATTGAGTGCGGAAAGACATATAGTCTTTGTTGTAATATCGTCGTGCCATGTGTATCTCCTTAGCCGTAGTTTTCCTCGGGTGTAACAAGGCTACCTATTTTTGATGTATCATGCCATAGCCTTATACCGTTTTGAAAACATTCTTTGATTTTCTGTGCACTTTCTACTGGACAATTGCATGACTTGAAAATGGTCTGTTTTGTCTTGATAAAATTAAATACAGGGCGTTTATTGTTTTTAATGCCGTTAGGTATTTTTGTACTGTCAACAGTATATCCATAATAGGTAAAGAAACTGTCGTATCGTTCAGCGTCCTCTCCAAATACACTCTCAACACATAATCTCACATTTGAATAATTGACTGAAATTGCCGCACCGTTAAGATTATCAGACGCAACAGCGGGCTGTGAAACGGTCTTGTTCAATGCTAATGCTTTTGACTTTTCCGTCGCCGTAACATTTATTCCACCCGAGATTAAGCCGACAGCGCCGCCCGCTATTGCCCCAGGTATACCGCCCATTGCACCGCCGCTTATTGCACCAGTAATTGTAGAAGCAAGCGCGCCAAGTTCCGCCTTTGTCATTGCCGCGCTCATTATAGCTGAATACTGTGTACCACCCCAAGGGATATAAAATCTTGTTGAGAACGTAAAAGCGCCAGTCCAGTCACCATTTACTGTATCGCGGTTTAGATTGTAGTTTAAGGGAGTAAGTAAATAGTCACCGTCTCGGTTTACTTTATTAAACGAAAATTTATAATCTTCACCGTTTACGAACAGTTCAGGGTAATAATCCCCGCTTGAATTATCAGGGGCAAAGATTTTCAACATACAATATGGGGAAGTATATAGTTTTTTGTTTTTAGGCTTATAATTAGAAGCAACCGCGCCGTCGCTTGCACCGTATCTAAAGGCTGTATTTATTAAATTTGCTTGTGATATAGTAAATTCTGATAGAGCGGGCAAATCTGTATAACAGTAACATTCAATTATTGCATTTAAGTTTCCTGCTCCTGCGTAGCTATCTATCCATTGTGCTATCAAATCTGTTTGCACTTCGTAATCAAATTCCTGTCTCACAGTAAGACGGGGCAACAGAAAACTTGCGCCATGTGTTGGCAAAGTAATTGTTTTTCCGTCAGGGTCACTTGCGGCTAAAAAGCATATCTTTCGATTTGTTTCACTTTCACCGAATAATTTAATTAAAGCTGTTGATGTTAGATTAGGGGAAATAGGTTCAGGCTCAACATTTGCTCCTATTTGGTCTTGTGATACTGGAATGTGCTCCCGCTCCATGGGACATGCCCCTATCTCAAAATCAAACATCCATGTTTGAATTTCGTCAAGTTCGTATTCAATTTCTGTGACATTGTCACTTAAAGGATTGACACGCTTGACAAAAGCGTAAAACCATTTATCGGAATAGGCTGTATTTTGGAACATCAAATAATTTGCTGTGTAAAGATTTGAAGCGTTTGTAGGAATGCGAATAGTGCACTCGTCACGGGGCGTAGAAGTGTTTCCCTGTGATGTAGCGGGCAGTTTAGTATTAGTGCGCATAAATCCCACTTTTGAATAGCTTTGCCCTGAAAGCAAAAATCCCTGAAAATAGGAACTCTGTGCACCTTTACTCTCAAACCATGGCACATCAGTATAACTGTTGTCCACGGGAACACCGCTCAATATGAGAACTTTTCCGTTAGGTGCTATCCACATAATAGTCACTTCCTTTTTGCGAAACGGGAGGGGATTGTTTCGCCCTCCCGTTTATTTTAATTATGCGTCGCTTACAACAACAGAAATACTGGAGTCCGCTTTATCATAAACGGCTGTTGCACCGATTACAAAATTACCCGCATGGGTAAATGTAATCGCACCGTCAAACGGTACTTTAGTTGTAGGCGCTTCGGTCAAGTCTATATAGTACATTGTCACGGCAGTAGGTGCATAGCCTACAGATGTGACATTTGCGCTATATGTTTTGGTCTCTCCGACCGTTGCAGTTTTATTACCGTTTATTGCGCTGATAGTTACTTTCGGGTTAAGGGAAGTAAACAGGATAGCGTTGGCAAAAGGCGAAGTGGAATAAATCTTCCATACATGGTAGAAGTAATTCCAATACAGTCCCTCGGCGTTGTACTGCTCGGTGGTCTTTATCATCTTGTCGAATACCATGAAGTAGTTCTCGTCTACAAGCGCCGCATATACGCCTGTAAGATTAGTAAACTCGTCAACAAGCACCCTGCGTCCCATGAACTCCGCCTTGCTCATATTGAAAGCGGCGGCAAGAACTTCTACATCAATCAGCGCGTCAAGAGCGGCGTCAATGAAAAGCACCTGATTTGCTTTTTTCGTGTGCGTCTGCACTCCCATGGGATTGTACTTGCCTGACATAAATTCCAGTTTATTGGAATACTGCTTAATAGCAGTCACAATAGACTTTGCATTGTCAGCAGTAGGCTCACCCGCACCAATGGGATAGAACATACCATTGTTTGCACTTTCCGCGATGAGCTGTTTCATGGTAAGGAATTCGTCAAGTTCTGCACCCGAGTACAGACTGTCAACGATTTTACCCACAAGGTCAAGAAGCCCATTAGCGGAAATAAATGCAGTTGCAAGCTGTTCCTGCTCAACAGTTACTTTGTAGAACTGCTTAGAATTGAGACGGTGGAACGCCGCATTTACATCAGGGATTTCACGCTTGAATACTTCCTTTTCTGCGACAGCGGGGTCAAACTGGTGCGCTTTTGCAATGTTAACGAAAATCTCTTCAATGCTTTCACCATATTCAAGTATACCTTTTTTGAACTCACGGAGAGGATTGGTATAACTCTTTGATGTAATAAGCACCAAAGCTATACGGTTTACAAGAGCATTGAGAAATTCATTCTGCGTCGCTTCTGTGCTAAGAATAGCGTTTCCTGTTTCTCGGATTGTGTCCTGCGTGGCAATGGGAACACGCTCCTGATAAGAAGCTGTACCATGATTACGGATAGCATTAAGTATATCCGCACTTGTGCCAGTCAGGTTTCCTGTGTAAGGGTAAGTAGGCATTAGTTACCTCCAAATAAATCTTTGTAATCTATGCTACAAGCGGGCGGGGTTTCGTTTCTCTTAGGCTCGGGCGGCTCACTTCCGTCACCGTTGAAAAATCTTTCCCTGTAACGGGTTTTCATGTTTTCATATTTGTCTTTCCATGTTTCCCCGTCACCAGCTTTCACATCACTTTCAGTATACTGTGGCTGGACATTCACTTTTTCAAACTCTGCTTGCAGTTCGGAAAGACCCTGCACAAGTTCTTCGGTGTCCCCACCCATAGCCGAAATTGATTTCAGTCTTTCACGAAATTCTTCATTTGTCATAATGTTAAACGAATTATTTCAAGTCCGACAGCTTTCAGGGCGGCAGTTTCAAATCTGCAACACCCCATTTTATAAGCCTTAACGAATATAGACTTGAATAATCCTCTATCCCCCTTTACTAATAAAGTATTAACTTCAAGGTCGTCGTTAGTTACGGAATATATCAGTCCGCCCTCTTGTGAGTCTGCGGAAAAGTAAACTATTCCGCTGTCATAATCGACCCATATTCCGTATATTTCGCCTTTGTATCTTAAAGAAAATGCGTACCTTGAACGGACAGTTTTCTTTTCAATAAAGGTTTTGTTATCGCGTAAGAATTTATTGTCCACAGCGTATGCTCCATAGGGCGTACCCTGTATCAATTGTCCGAACCGCGTTTTGTTCATGTGTTCCGAATATTCATTGTCGCGTACCATTTGTACCAGTATATCACCCTGCTTTTTGAAATCCTTTTGATAGGGAATTTCAATGTTAAAATATGTAAAGTAGGGATTAAATGCTGATAGGGCATTTGAGAGGAAAAAAACTCGGACATCACGGTCACGGGCAATTGTAGAATACAGTTCAAGAAAATTCGTTACCTCGTCAGGTAAATAATGATGATAGCCTTTATCCAGTATGAACTCGTCAAAGATTATTTTATTTACCTTAGGAAACGGGGTAGATTTTTCTATCTTTGCTGTACTTAGCGGGAGAGCGCACCCTGCAAGGACACCGTCGATATGAAACTGATTGTTTCGCGCCTTAAATTCATATTCAGGAAATGCTGATGAAATGTCATCAAAGAAGTGGTCGGTCTTTTTTAATTCTTCACGGTAACGCCGAACATAAACGAATTGCGCTCCTGTTTTTAGAAAATCTTTTATTGCCCAATTTTTTGCACCGTAAGATTTACCGACACCCCGCGCCCCAAGAATGAAATTGAAAAGACAATCATATGATAAAGGCTTGTTAATATCCCAATACATAAGAAAAGCGGCGGCAGTAGTTATACGCCTAACTAAGGCAATAGTCGGAGAGCGGTATCTTTCAACCGTAGTTCCTCCCTCAAACTGCACAACCTTTAACCACCACCGCCTTTCGTATTTATATTATAACAAAATTAACGAAAAATTTCCACCCACAAAGGAATATAAACGTAAACAAATTGTAAACACTAATCATTTTCATTATCTTTCAGGTATTTATCCATGTTTGTAGCATAAATAAAGCAGTTTTCGCAATTCTTGTTAGAACAAAATGTATCAAAATATTTGTTCCATTCTGTTGTGCTCATAAATCGCAAATCTATTGAGTCCGTATAACCTTTGCGGACATCGTTGCCCTCGACGGGAGACTCACAGCGAATAGTACAAGTGCGTTTTTTCCGTAACGCGGCTTTATAAAATGGACAATAAGCATATGCCGCTTTAGTCATATCTTCGTTGTTAATACTCATTGTTTTAAGGTGTGAAACCCCTCCTCTAATATAACACCGCCCTGTGTGCGTTTTTGCTTTAACTTTCCTGCGAACTCTGCACCGAAGTGGAAGTTATCCCATGTCACATACTGGTGACAGTTATATGGCATACCCGCGCAAGTGACTTTCAATTCTCCGTCTATTTCCTCTATGTATGTTTTCTGTTTCAGGAAACGGGCGCGGCTGAAAGTGCTTTCGTGTTTCCATGCTCCCAAGTCAGTCGGTGAAATTTCAAGCTGTGCAGGAACTTCTGTCCCTATTAAGTGTAAGCTGTCTGTGTCCGCATAGATAAAACGGTCGTATACACTTTGTGCGCTCCGTATAGTCTTATCACGCGCCCATGCCGTAATGAAACACCCGACAGGAATATACACAGCTTTCCGCTTTTCCTGTTCGCTAAGTGAATAATGGATTTTATTGTCATCTGTATCGAGGTACGGAATTTTACTCCGCGCCAATGGATTTGTTGCGAATTTTCCATATAGATTATTAAGCATAAGTTTAGCAATCTGTCGCATACCTTTATTACCTGTTTCCGTCGCTTCAATTTTTACTTTCATCCACTTATCAATATATTCCTTGAACGCATTTTCACATGAGCGAAACTTCCAACCGTTTATATATTCAATATATTCGCAGTCGTATTGTTCTAAGAATAGCTTTAAGTCTACACTTGTTAGCGACAGCGTAACGATTTCGCCCTCACTTGTTGTAAGATATTCGTTAGCCTGAAACATTACTGAATTTTTTATCTGTAATGTAGGAATACAATTTTCTTTTATGTCAAATGAAACCTTTATTACTTGAATATATAACGGGTATTCTTCGTCAGTCTCGTATTTACCCTCATAGAACACGCCCTCACCGTAAGGCATGGGACAATAATACATGACAGACGGGTAAAGGGAATTAACATCAAGTACAATACCTGCGCCTATGTCTTTATCTTTATATCGTGGGTTTACATAAGTAAATCCGCCACGATATGCACTCCTGAGATATTTGTCGTACTCCTCAGGCGGAGGAAATGAGTGTTCAAATCTTTTCTTTCCGTATAAGCGTTTGAACTCCGACAAAGCATTTGAGCCTATTGTCATTTTAGTCAGCCCCTCATTAAACATAAAGCGCAAAGCTTGTGCCATAATTGAAACATCATTTTTAATATAATCAACCTCATGAGGGGTAAGTTCATGTCCAACTGGTCGGAATTGCTTATAATCAAGGTCGAGCTTGCTGATACTTAGTCCAAACGCTTTGGCAGTCTGCGCAACCGATAGCGGAATAAGTTTCAAAGAGTCGTTTATGATTACATTCCGTTTACCCTCCGAAGTGACGGCGAAACAAATTTCAATTGAATAAAATGCACCCATATCATTGATTAAAGTGGTAAAAGTATTTGCTTTCATTTTCTTTTTATCTTTTACCCATGTATAATTATGTGTTAAAAGATAATGCAAGATAAATTCACCGTCAAATTTTAGATTATGGAAATATAAAGTATACTGCGCTTGCTGTACTTGTTCCATGAAGCTATCAAGAGAATTGCCATACATGAATACATCGTCATTTATACCCTGCATTGCCCATGCCCATACACGGCAATCGTCGGGGTCTGTCGTTGTTTCAAAGTCGGCAGTATACAGTAACCTTTTCATGACTTAGGCGGTGTTCGCCTTGTCTTTTTCTTCTTTTTTCTCTTGCGCTTCTGCGGTTCAGGTTCAGGTGGAGTGTGTTGGCGCGGTGTTTTGATTTTAACTGACTGTTTTTGCTTCGGCTGTGCCGCTCTTTGTTCGGCTCTGCGTTCTCGTTGTTTAGCCAATTGCTCTTGATATTTCTTATCCTTTATTACTTCAACCGTTTCAATTATGTCATCAAGGCTCATTTTAACGCGCTCTGCAATAATCGGAGCGTCTTCTGCTCCGTATATAAAATCAAAATTAAGGTATAAGTCTCCGTTTTGATATGCTTCAATCAATTGCTTAGGAGTAAGAGACTCAACGGCTTTTCGGATATTATGGTATAGTTCCTGATTTTGTATCTGCGATAGCTGGGTTTCAATTGCTTTTAACATATTTGTTTTGTACTGTTCCGCCATACCCTTCTCCGAAAACAGCATAGCTTCTTCCAGTCGCTTCATGTATCGTCCGAAATCCGAGGTAGTTTCCTTAATATCTTTTCTTTCGCCCCAACCGACAGATTGATTATCGTATAGCTTGCTCTCAGTTTCGGAAGATTTAACACCATAGCGGGCACGCGCTCTTGCCCTTACAGCATTAGCGGCTTTCGTATAACTTTCGCTTCGCTCATAATGCCATTTGTCGACATACGGCTTTGAAAGTTCGTCATCAGGGCGTTTAACAAATTCAATGTCAGCGTCGATAAAATCCTGAAACTCATTGAGTATATTGTCTATTTGATTTGGTGTTGCCTGACGGTCAATTGCTTTTTCGATGAATTTATCGACATCGTGCATTTTTACGGAACTATATTCATCACCGTATTCTTCGCGCCCTGCCTTGTTGACTTCTTTGACTTTTTGATTATATTCTGTAAGCTTATCCCTGATTTCCTGTTGCTTTTCAGGGTCAAATTCAAGCCAATTTTTACCAGCCATTTTAACCTCCTGTGGGAGTGATGTGGGAGGGGCGGGTAAATTCCCGCCCCGCCCTATGTTCGTTACTTGGACATAAGTTTCAAAGAGAGCATTTTCCGCGCACCCTTAGTTACCTGTATAACTTTCAGGGGGATGGGGGTCTCCCATGTAGGCTCACCGTAAATGCTCATAAGCTTTTTGAACGCCGAATATATACCGAGAGAAACACAGGCATATGACTTTCCTTTGTCATCAATGATAACAATACGGGGACAGGGTCTTACTTCGCCCGTTTCGGTGTTCACGCAGTCCACAACCTCACAAAACAGGTCTTTTGCCTTGATAGTTTCGTTGATGTGGTCGGCTAAGCGTTCATCGGGATTATTCATTGCATTGAATAGCGTAGCCTGTTCGTCGGGACTCTCTGCTTTCATAGAACAGTAAGAAGATGTCGCGGATGTAAGGTCAGCAATAAAGTGTTCGCCGTTTTCGCCGTATACCGATACTGCAGTCATGTTTTCGTTTGTCATTTCTTTTTACCTCTTTTCTTTAATTAGTCAATGATTTCGGCATTTGCCACAAAAGTTTCAAGCGGCATTACATAGGTGTGGGACTCAACCGTAAAGCGGTCGTAATCGGGATAATAACCGCGTCCCATGGTTTTTTCAATCTTTGCACGAACCTTAGGGTCGGCAAGGTCGACAGCACCCTGAACGATATAGTCAGGTGATTTTTCGGTGCACATATTACCCAATTCGTCCCGTATAATCCTGTCAACGGGGATTTTTGTGATTGTAACGGTGCGTGTAATTTTTGTAGCCATTTTAGCTACCTCCTTAAAATAAATTGATTTATAGAAACGCTTGCGCGTTGCTATTAAGATAAAAATATAAGTCTTGCGGGGTAAAAACCATCACTTAACAAGTCGATAAAATCGGGGTGTGTGTCGCTTGTGTAAAAATTAAACACCACTTTTTCTAATCCCTTGGCGGGGAGGGTAGGATTTGCGACCGTCTCCCCGCATATCTCAACGGTTATACCGTCGGAATTTTGCATTTTTAATATAGTTTTCATGAAAATAGTACCTCCATAAAATACCAACCTGTCCAAGCGGACGCGGCGCAACAAAGAATAAGCGTAAACCAAAATTCGATATTTTCTTTATTCATTGTCAAAAACTCCCGCCCATAATACGCCTATGCTTGCGGTGTTTGCGTTTACGCGTCTTTTCAGTCTGTCTAATTCGATTTCCAGTTGCGCGTTTCTGTTGCATACCTCATGTAACATGGCATACATACTATTGAGCGTAAGCAATAAATCAACCGTAAGAGAATTATACGGCACTGGAGTAAACTTACGATTTTTTGACGAAATGATTATATATCCGTTTTCGTCAATATTCCATGTGTAGAGAATTTCGGGCTTTTCGTTTTTCATTTTGATTTAACCTCCTGTTTTACTTATTACCAGCACTTTTGCCGCCGTTTCAAATCAATTAAACAAGGAGAATTGAAAAATGCTTGACAAACTTATTGGAAAAAGAAAACTGGAAAAAATGCCCTATGCACAGGCAATCGTTCGTGAATATAGTGACGGTGATGTGTTACAGTCATATGATACGGATGTAATTATTCATCATAGTTATTTAAATGCTGATTGCACAACATCGGATACTTACGACATTACGGGCTTATATAGCATGTCAACGCGCAAGCACATTAGCGCATATGCGGCAGAGCATGGGCTATCATATAAAGATTTCAAGTACGCATATGACAAAAACGCAGTTATCTATATAACGCACGATGATGATATACTGTTTGTAGACTCAATAAACGGTAACATTATTTCGGCAAATATTTAAGACGATATTACGGCGGCAAAAGTGCTGGTAATAAGTATTTAATTTTGAATGAGCATTTTGTCAATTCGGGGCGTGAGTCTGCGCCGCGTCTTGCCACGCCTTGCGCGCCCCTCCTTGACTGTGGCTTTATTGTACCACAATGTGAGCGGCTTGTCAACTGTCAAAGTGACTAAATTTTGGAATTTTAATTTGTGCATTTTGACGGGGTTGTGACCGCACGGCTTACGCCGTCCCACATTACCCGCCGATTTTTCGGCGGTCACTCTGTGTTAAATATGTATCACTGTAATGTTATCAATTGTTTCAATATAGAATATGTCAATATTGCGGATTTTTCTATTGATTGTCGTTGCAAATGCGCCATATACAACGCTAATTTCGGGCGTGCTACCTAAATAGGATAAATGCGCGTATGCCATACGTTCGGCGCGTTCGTCAGCGCAATATATTTTCGTGGTGTCGTCTGAATGTGCTACAACTGCAACGGGCGAAACGTACAGCCCTAAAATTTGATAAAGTTTTGTCTTCATTGTTTTACCTCTTTTGTATTGAATTTGTCGCGGTCTCCCTTGACTGTCCATATTGTAACATAGGCTTACTTATTTGTCAATAGTTTTTTCAAAAATTTTTTGAAAATTTTTCTACCATATTATACGCGCATATAATTATATTATAACAGTGTTATAATTTTCTGTTTGTTATTAGTGGGCAATAACTAACTTTATGTATGAACAATGAATATTATGCGGAGATATACATAACATTG
>JBJFGE010000021.1:0-3907 GCA_051892435.1 Eubacterium sp. | reverse complement strand
ACTCCATTTGAGCGTCAATAACAGCGGTGATCTGAGCCTGCTGTTCCGCGGTAATACACCTCGTCAACATTCATAACGCACATATAATGGCGTCCCTGGATTTCATAGTTGACAGGAACAATTTCCCGTCCGTCACACCACCAATGGTCCTTCGCATTGTAGTTTGTGGTCTTGATTTCAAGAATCGCTGTCTTACCGTTCGGCAATCGGATAAAATAATCTACATCCGCCAACATATAGGTATAGACCGGGTGATAAAACATCTTCTTGACCTGATAGATTTCAAAGCCTGTTTTCACATGGAAAATCTCAGCTACTAAATCCTCAAGCAAATGCCCGACCTTTTTTGCCACCCAGTTGCTTTCCCCGTCTTCATACGATATGACTTTGAGTTTGTCGTAGTAAAGATCACGGGCAGTAGCAAAGGGAGATACACCTAAAATAGCGGCTGCGTCACTTCCGCCGATACCTCTGCGGCGGTATTCCAGCCATTCATCCTCCGGCAAATCCGCCGTATCAACCAATACCAACGGTTCGTAGGTACTCGTTATTTCCGGCATATTATGCACCTCGTTTCCGGGCTTGATTAAGCCTTGCAGGGTGAACATATACCGTCCTTAACGGGTACTTTGCAAGTCTCTGAGCCTCCTTTCTGATGATCTGCTGCTTGAATACAGCAGGTTTTGACCTTCGCTTACGCGAATGTCGATAGGTTCGTCTTTTCATTCGGGTTCCACCTTTCTTAAAATATATTCCAAAAGCACGAAAGCTTTTTGGGCATAAAAAAAGCGAGAACAACAACCATACCATTAAGGCAATAGCGTCCGTAAATGCATTACGAACCGGTGTCATTCTCGCAGAGGATATAAAATCCTATAAAATAAAAAAGTGCCAGTACATAACCGGCCTCACGGCGCAGTTACACTACTGACATCATACAAACTTAACAAGCTGTGCAATGCAGAACATACTGCTAATACCCATACGGGTGGTGCACAAAAATCAATTACAGAGGAATTATAACACAATATCTTGTGTTTGTCAAGACAACAGAACTATATATAGATTTTTTGAAATCTTTTGCAGAAAAACACGGGGTACCGCCGTGTTTATTTTATGAAAGGACAAACCAAGAGTATTGTCCTCTTGTGCACCTTGAAAACTAAATAGCCCCCGCCGGAAGTTATACAGGATCTGCGGACAGTGTGCCATGATATGAGCTCGCCCACAGAAGAATTGCCGCACAGCGGAAACCTGCAAATACATGGTCGGAATGAGCATAGGAAATGGTTCGGTGTGAAGGGCGCCTTTATTACAAATAGTAAAATATAACTTAAAAATATAACTTGGACAGTTGTTGAAAAAAACCGGCCTGAAGTCGTATAATATAAGTGTCGTGATAGAGCCCAGACTGTATATATTCAACTGTCCGGAAAGGAGCATAATATGGCAGTTGAATCAAACAATAATTCTTGTCACGCCACTGCAGAAAAAAGGACTTATTCGGTTCAGGAAATAGCCGATATTTTGCAGATCAGCAAAAGTATGGCGTATTCTTTATGTAAGGACGCTCCATTTAAGACTGTGAAAGTTGGCAAGTATGTCAGAATCTCTAAGCCTTCTTTTGATGCATGGCTGGACAGTGTAAATCAGTAAAGGAGATACAGTTATGGCATCTATTATTAAAAGAAAAAAGGCTTATTCCGTAGTTTACAGCTACACAGACGAAAGGGGTGAAACGAAGCAAAAATGGGAAACCTGTCATTCGCACAAAGAAGCGTTAAAGCGAAAAGCCGAAATTGAAAACCAACAGTTCAACGGGACTTTTCTGCCACCCAATAAACAGACCGTATCAAGTTTCTTAGAGGATTTTGTCCGTACATACGGTGTGAATAAATGGGGCGTTTCTATGTATGACAGCAACACAGCCATTATTGCAAATTACATCAACCCCATTATAGGTGATATGGAAGTTCAGGCAGTGACTGCACGCGTCGTGGATCAGTATATTCAAACGCTGAAAAAGACACCTGCCGTTTCAAGAAACACCCGAAAAGCGAGAACTAAATATGTAACGGATAAAACTATCGTCAAAATCATTAAGCTCCTTCGCTGTGCCTTTAAGCAGGCTGTACGGTGGGAACTGATCGGCAAAAATCCTTTCGACAATGTAGTGCTTCCAAAAACAGAATATGCCAAACGTGATATTTGGGACGCTGATATGATACGCAAAGCGTTAGACGAGTGTACCGACAGTAAACTTTACATTGCAATGAATCTCGCTTTTGCGTGTTCGCTGCGTATGGGAGAGATACTTGGATTGACCTGGGACAATGTTCATATTGATGATGGAGATATTGCAGCTGATGATGCTTACATTTTCATCGACAAAGAACTCTCCCGATGCTCGAAACAGGCAATCGAAATGATCGGAGAAAAGGATATATACCATATTTTCACTCCGCTTCTGTCAAACACAAGCACCCGGATAGTCCTCAAAAAGCCCAAAACGGATTCCAGTATCCGCAAGGTATGGCTGCCGAAAACGGTTGCCTATATTTTAAGGGAATGGAAAAAGGCACAGGATGAACTTCGGGATTTTCTTGGTGACGAATATCAGGATTACAATCTTGTCGTCGCATTACCGAATGGCAGACCTTGTGAAAACAGGATCATCGAGAAGGAATTTTTGAATCTGAAGGAAAAAGCCGGTCTCCCGAATGTAGTATTCCATTCACTAAGACATTCCAGTACTACCTACAAGTTAAAGCTGAACCACGGGGATTTGAAAGCTACTCAGGGTGATACCGGACATGCGGAGATTGATATGATCACCAAAGTGTATGCTCATATACTCGATGAGGACAGAAAAATCAATGCGCAGAAATTTGAAAGCGCGTTTTACTCCAACACTGATCTGAGGAATGTGAAGCCGCCACAGGAGGAACCGCAGCCGGCTCAGATAGATTTGAATGCTCTGATTGAACAGCTTCAGAAATCACCTGAACTTGCTAATACATTGGCTTCGATCATATCAGCTCAATCGGCTTGCTAATGGAAAATTAGCAAAAATGCGTTTTTCATTAGCAAATTTCAAAAAAATGTTCGAATCCTATTAGCAAAAAATTCATTGGATAGTGTATAAAAACTCATGTGGTTTTTCAGAGGTCTATTCTATGGGGCGAAAGCATAAAAAAACTGCAAACCCTTGAAAACAAAGGCTTGCAGCGTGATTTGCTGGCGTCCCAGAAGGGATTTGAACCCCCGACACCCGCCTTAGGAGGGCGGTGCTCTATCCAGCTGAGCTACTGGGACATATGAATAAATATGTGGTTTTTATGCGTTCCTCCAAGTTAAATGGATACGAACGAACTACCGCTTAGGAGGCGGTCGCTCTATCCGGCTGAGCTACGGAAACATAAAACACGGCAGAACACAGAGAAAATGCATCCTCTGCGTTACATACCGCAAGTCAAATATATTGCCTAACTATGGTAACACACGCCGTTTGAAAAGTCAATAATAATTTAAGAAAACCGCCACGTCAAATCAGGAGAAAATAATGAAATTAAATTACCGTTTTGTTCCCGATTTGCTCCCGAAAATCCCGAATATACGGGAGAGTGAAAACTCTTGTTTTTTTGGTTTTATTCTGCACTTCGTGCAGAGTTTTATTTTTACTTCGTAAAAGTATTATTGAAACCCAACGGTTTCAGTTATATTATATTCGCCAATTTAACTGTGCGAAGCTGGGTGAAACTATGCGTAGCATAATAAAACTGCAAAGCAATATTACTCACCAAAGGCGAATATAACTGAAAAACTCTTTCTGCTTTCACAGAAAGAGTTTTTCTGGAGCGGGTGATGGGAATCGAACCCACACGACCAGCTTGGAAGGCTGGGATTC